>NZ_BAAAFO010000001.1:0-1001075 GCF_039523575.1 Rhodanobacter caeni
TTGGCGGTCTTCCAAGCGATCTCGTGGTCCCGACGGGCGATGGCCTCGTCTCGCTGGGCAATCACCGCCATCTGCTCGCGCACCAGCGCGCGTAGCGCGTCAATGTCCGTCAGAGCAGTGAGTGCGGCCTCATCCATGCCGCCATTATGGCCGTCTAAACCAGTTTGCCCAGTGGGCTTGTGTCACATGACAAGCGTTGCCAATCCACCCCGGCGCACAGCCACGCGAACTGCATCCGGCTGAGCGAGCACAGCGACTCGTGGGTCGAGGGCAAAACAAAGCGCCCGCGATGCAGTCGGCGCATCGCCAGCCACACACCCTGGGCATCCACCACCAGCACCTTCAGGCGCGTGCCGCGACGATTGCGGAACACGAACGCCGAACCCTCCAGCGGCTCGCTGCCCAACACTTCGCGCACGTGCACCAGCAATCGATCCGCACCACAGCAAAAATCCACCGGGCCGCTGACCAGCCACCACACCCACACCGCCGGCCCGAAACCGCCTACCTTGCCGCGCCTGCTCATCGCTACGCTCCCGTGAAAGTCGGGACGCATCGCAGCAGTCAGACGGGGCAAGGGGAAGATGAGACGGGCGGACGCTTACTGAGTGCGGCCTCATCCATGCCGCCATTATGGCCGTCTAGACCAGTTTGCCCAGTGAGCTTGTGTCACATGACAAGCGTTGCCAATCCACCCCGGCGCACAGCCACGCGAACTGCATCCGGCTGAGCGAGCACAGCGACTCGTGGGTCGAGGGCAAAACAAAGCGCCCGCGATGCAGTCGGCGCATCGCCAGCCACACACCCTGGGCATCCACCACCAGCACCTTCAGGCGCGTGCCGCGACGATTGCGGAACACGAACGCCGAACCCTCCAGCGGCTCGCGGCCCAACACTTCGCGCACGTGCACCAGCAATCGATCCGCACCACTGCGAAAATCCACCGGGCCGCTGACCAGCCGCCACACCCACACCGCCGGCCCGAAACCGCCTACCTTGCCGCGCCTGCTCATCGCTACGCTCCCGTGAAAGTCGGGACGCATCGCAGCAGTCAGACGGGACAAGGGGAAGATGAGACGGGCGGACGCTTACCTTGCGCCGCCGCACCTGCAGCTTCGCTTCCTGGTACAGCCGCTCGACACGCTTGTAGTTCACGAGTATCCCTTCGTGCCTGAGCTTGAGGTAGATCATTCCGACGCCGTAGCGCTTGTGCCGGTGTGCCAGCGCCAGGATGCGCTCGCGCAGCTTGACGTTGCGGTCCGGACGCGGTGCATAGCGCAAGGCGCTGGCGCTCATGCGCACCACCGCCAGCGCCCGTCGCTCGCTTAAACCCCGATCGATCATGTGCCGCACCAGCCCGCGCCGGGCTGGCGCGGTCACCACTTTTTTCGCAAGGCGTCCTTGATGACCTCGTTCTCAAGGACCTGTTCGGCCAGGAGCTTCTTCAACCGGCCGTTCTCCGTCTCCAGCTCCTTCAGGCGCCTGGCGTCCGGCACGCTCATGCCGCCGAACTTGCTGCGCCACAGGTAATAGGAGGCCTCGCTGAAGCCGTGCTTGCGACACAGGTCCTTCACCGCCATGCCGGCCTCCGTCTCACGCAGGAAGCCGATGATCTGCTCTTCGGAAAAGCGCTTCTTCACGTCCAATCTCCTTCGGATGGGGGATTGGACTCCAAACCGTTGTGCTACTCAAAGGCGGGGGGACGTCGGGCATGCGCCACGTGCGCACGCGCCCCTATACGCCTCGCACCAATGGCAAGCCCGAACGCCAGGTGCAGGCCCGTTTGCGTGAGTGGGTGCGCGCCTACGCCAGCTCCTACGTCAACTCCGGACAGTGTGCTAGCGCCTTCATGCCTTGGCTGCGCCACTAAAAACTGGCATCGACTGCATGCCAGCCTCGACTACGACCCTGCCATTTCTCGCATCCCGCTGAACAACGCGCTGGCTTTACACAGCTAGAGTGCCTGTTCCAGCTCCGGAATGATCTTGAACAGATCCCCCACCAGCCCGATGTCCGCCACCTCGAAAATCGGTGCTTCGCCGTCCTTGTTGATGGCCACGATGGTGCCGGCGTCCTTGATGCCGGTGAGGTGCTGGATGGCGCCGGAGATGCCAATGGCCATGTACAGCTCGGGGGCGATGATCTTGCCGGTCTGGCCGACCTGCATTTCGTTGGGGCAGTAGCCGGCGTCGACGGCGGCGCGCGAGGCGCCCACGGCGGCGCCGATCTTGTCGGCGAACTTGTAGATGATGTCGAAGTTTTCCTTCGAGCCGACGCCGCGGCCGCCAGAGACGACCTTGCTGGCGCTCTGCAGGTCGGGGCGATCGCTGCTGCCCTGGTTCAGTTCCACGAAGCGGGTGTGGGTGGGCAGCGGCACGTCGATGGTCAGGACTTCGATCGGCGCGGTGTTGGCGCCGGAGGCAGCGGCCGACCACGAGGCGGTACGAATCGTGGCCACCACGGTGTGGCTGGCGTCGGCTTCGACGGTGATGATGGCGTTGCCGGCGTAGATGGGGCGCTTGAACGTGTGGGCGGCCTCGACGCTCATCACGTCGCTGACCTGGGCCACGCCGAGCAACGCGGCCACGCGCGGGGCGACGTCCTTGCCGAAGGTGGTGGAGGGCGCGAACACGTGGCTGTAGCCATCGGTGGCCTTGGCGATCTGCGGCGCCAGCACGGCGGCCAGCGGATGCGCGTTTTCCGGCCGGGTGACGGTGAGCACGCGGCTCACGCCTTCGATCTTTGTGGCTTCCGCGGCGACGGCGTCGGGGGCATCGGAAAGCACCAGCACGTCGATGGCGTCGCCCTTGATGGCGGCGGCAGCGCTGACGGCGCGCGCGGTGGAGGAGTTCAGCTTGCCGCCGAGGTGTTCGGCGATGACGAGAATCTTGCTCATGGCGGGATATTCCTTGATTGCGTTCCTGTAGGAGGGACTTCAGTCCCGACACTCCCAGGTTGTGGCGAATCAGAAGCGTCGCGGCTGAAGCCGCTCCTACAGGTTCAGGCGACGGGTTACAGCAGGCCTTTCTGCTTCAGTGCGGCGACCAGTTCGGCGGCGTCCTTCACCATCACGCCCTTGCCGCGTTTGGCCGGCGCGGCGTAATGCGTGGTCTTCAGGTGGTCATGCGCCTCGACGCCGAGTGAGTCGAACTCGATCACGTCGATCGGCTTGGACTTGGCCTTCATGATGTCGGGCAGCTTGATGAAGCGCGGCTCGTTGAGGCGCAGGTCGGTGGTGATCACAGCGGGCAGGTCGGCCTCGATCACTTCCAGGCCGGCGTCGACCTCGCGGGTCACCGTGGCCTTGCCATCGGCGATCTCCACCTTGCTGGCAAACGTGGCCTGCGGGCGATCCCACAAGGCCGCCAGCATCTGGCCGGTCTGGTTGGCATCGTCGTCGATGGCCTGCTTGCCCAGGATCACCAGGCCGGGCTGCTCTTTCTCGATCAGCTTCAGGAAGACGCGGGCGGCGGTCAGTGGCTGCACCGCGTCTTCGGTGGTCACGTGGATGGCGCGGTTGGCGCCCATCGCCAGGCCATTGCGCAAGTGCGCGGTGAGGTTGGCCGGGCCGATGCCGACCACGATCACTTCCTCGGCCACGCCCTTCTCACGCAGGCGCAGGGCCTCTTCCAGCGCGATATCGTCGAAGGGGTTGGCCGAGAGCTTGACGCCGTCGGTTACCACGCCGCTGCCATCGGGTTTGACCTGGATGCGCACGTTGTAGTCCACGACGCGCTTGTAGCCGACCAGAATTTTCATCTGCTGTTCCTTTGGATTGCAGGGCGCCGGTTTGCCGGCGCGCGATGGATCAGTCAGCCATTCTAACCCGTTAGCCCTATCCATGCGGCGACGTACGGATTGGCAGGCGTCGCTTTGTGCCTCGGGCCGGCATCCCACTTGTGGCCCCGGACGAAGCGGCGCATCGACACTGTAGAATGCATCTACCCCCGGGCTGTGGGCTGCCGGCAATGAACGTGTTTGCAACACGGCATCCGCCTAGCTTCCCGCGCCAACGAGCGACCATGACGCGACTGCGAGTTTCCATCGTCCTTTGCACCTACAACGGCGCTGCCCATCTGCAACCGCAGCTGGACAGCCTGTTGGCGCAGACGCGTCTGCCCGACGAAATCGTCATCGGTGACGACGGTTCGACCGATGCGAGCGTGGACATGCTGCAGGCGTTCGCGGTGCGGGCCCAGGATGCCGGTATCGAGGTGCAGCTGGTGCGTCATCGGGAGAACCTCGGTTACGTCGACAATTTCTCGGTTGGGCTGCGCGCGGCGCAGGGTGATGTGCTGTTCCTGTGCGACCAGGACGACGTGTGGCGAACCGACAAGCTGGCCCGGATGGCCGAATGTTTCGAGCAGGATTCGTCCCTACTGTTGTTGCACGGCGATGCACGGTTGGTGGACGACGAGGGCCATTCGCTGGGTTGCTCACTGTTCGAGGCGTTGCAGATGACGGCGCCGGAGCGGGAGGCCATCCACGACGGGCGCGCGTTCGACGTGGTCTTGCGCCGCAGCTTCGTGACCGGCGCGACGGCGGCGCTGCGACGCGACCTGGTGGCAACCGCGCTGCCGGTGGCTCCCGGCTGGATCCATGACGAGTGGCTGGCTGCGGTGGCTGCCGCGGTCGGTCGGGTCGATTTCATCGACCAACCCCTGATTGACTATCGCCAGCATGGCGCCAACCAGATCGGCATGCGCAAGCGCAACCTGGCGATGAAGTGGCGGGATCTGCTGCTGCCGCGCGGGCGCCTGCTGGCCGGCGAGGCGGAGCGTTTGCGCCTGTTGGAAGAGTATCTTGCGCGGGCGGCGTTCCATGGCAGTCGCGACCGTGCCGCGCAGGTGCGGGACAAGCGAACCCACTTCGAGCGGCGCGTGGCGATGGGCCGCCTGCCGCGCTGGCGCCGGTGGTCACCCGTGCTGCGCGAGGCACGCGGCGGCTTCTATCGCCGTTACGGTACCGGCATCCGCTCGTTGCTGAGGGATCTGCTGCGCCGTGACTGATGCGACCGTCAGCGACGTTTGCGGGGTGGTGGTGAGCTACCGCCCCGAACCGGAAGCGATCGCGCGACTGGTGGACGCGGTCGCGCCACAGGTCGGCGCGGTGGTGCTGGTCGACAACGCCAGTGATGGCGAATGGAAGCAGGCACTGGCCCGACGCCTGTCTGCACAAGGTGGCGCGCTGCTGAGCCAAGCGCACAACCTCGGCCTGGCGGCGGCGCAGAACATCGGCATCGCCTGGGCGCGCGAGCATGGCTATCGCGAGGTGTTGTTGCTGGATCAGGACAGCGAGCCGGGCGAGGGCATGGTGGCGGCGTTGCGGGGTGCCCTGCGGGAGTTGTCGGCGGTCGGCCCGGTGGCGGCTGTCGGTCCACGCTTCCACGACGCGCGGGAACATCGCGATGCGCCGTTCGTGCGCATCAGCTTTCCGCTCAATCGCAAACTGTGGTGCGATGGTTCGACGCCAACCATCGCCTGCGACTTCCTGATCAGCTCCGGCATGCTGGTTCCGCTGGCCGTGATCGACCGGGTCGGCGCGATGGATGCGGCCCTGTTCATCGACAACGTCGACCTGGAGTGGAGCTTCCGTGCGCGGGCGCAAGGCTATGCATTGCACGGCGTCTGCGCGGCGACCATGCACCATCGTCTCGGCGACGCCCGCGGCGCCCTGCCGTTCGGGCTGGGCCAGGTGGTGGTGCACGGACCCGTGCGCCTGTACTACATGATGCGCAACCGGGTGCGGCTGTACCGGATCGCGCACACGCCGCGTGCGTGGATCGCGCAGGACGTGCCGCGGGTGGCGGTCAAGCTGTTTCTATTCGGCGTGTTGATCGGACCGCGCCGACGAAACCTGCGCTGCATGCTGCGCGGGTTGCTCGACGGCATGCGCGGTCGTCAGGGCGAAGCGCCGGCCGACCTTCCTGGTTGACGACGGTTGTCGATTTCGATGGGCGTCCGCCGGCACGCGTGATGCCAGCCGATCTCGCACTCACAAGTTCTGATAATTCGGCCCCGAACCACCCTCGGGCGTGACCCAGGTGATGATCTCGTACGGGTCCTTGATGTCGCAGGTCTTGCAGTGCACGCAGTTGGCGGCGTTGATCTGCAGGCGTCGGCCGGCCTCATCGTCGACGATTTCGTAGACGTTGGCGGGGCAGAAGCGCGTGCAGGGGTTGCCGTATTCGGTGGTGCACTGGTCGATGCAGATGTTGGTATCGGCCACGTGCAGGTGGATGGGCTGGTCCTCGTCGTGTTCGGTGGCGGCGAAGTAGACGCCGGCCAGGCGGTCGCGCGGGGGCAGGGTGCGTTGCACGTAGTCGCGCTCGGGCTCCTCGTACTCGCCGAGCTTGTGCAGCGATGACCAATCTGCCTTGTTCTTCAACGTCCAGGGTGAGGCGCCACCGGTGACGGTTTCCCATGCCGCGTTGGCCATGCCGAACCACAGTCCCTTCTTGAAGCCGGGCTTCACGTTGCGCACTTTCTTAAGCTCGGCCATCACGTCGGAGGCGCGCAGGCGCGCGTCGAAACCGCGGGCATCGAGTGTTTCGGCCACATGCTCGGCGGCCAGCATGCCGCTCTTGATCGCCTGGTGCGTGCCCTTGATCTTGGGCACATTGAGCAGGCCGGCGGTGTCGCCAATGAGCAGGGCGCCGGGCATTTCCACCTTGGGCAGGGACTGGAACCCGCCGGTGGCCAGCGCGCGCGCACCGGCGGAGAGGATGTTGCCGCCTTCCAGCAGGGGCTTGATCAGCGGGTGGTGCTTCCATTGCTGGAACGCTTCCCACGGCTTGTAGTTCGGGTCGCTGTAGTCGAGGCCGCTGACGTAGCCCAGCGCGATGCGGTCGCCATCGAGGTGGTAGATGAAGCCGCCGCCATAGGTGCGCGTGTCGGCCGGCCAGCCGAAGCTGTGCACGATCTTGCCGGGCGTGGCGCGGCCGGCGGGCACCTGCCACAGCTCCTTGATGCCGATGGAATAGCCTTGCGGGTCGCTGTCCGCATCCAGCTTGAAGCGCTTGACGAGCTGCTTGGTGAGGCTGCCGCGTGCGCCTTCGGCCAGTACGGTGACCTTGGCCCTGATGTCGATGCCTTCGGTGTAGCCGGGCTTGTGCGTGCCGTCCTTCGCCACGCCCATGTCGCCGATGCGCACGCCGGCCACCGAGCCGTCATCGTTGTAGATGTTGTCGGCGGCGGCGAAGCCGGGGAAGACGTCCACGCCCAGCGCCTCGGCCTGTGGCGCCAGCCAGGCACACATCGCGCCCAGCGACACGATGAAGTTGCCGTGGTTGTGCATGCCCGGCGGCAACGGCAGCCTGCGCGCACCGGTCTTGCTGAGCAGGAAAAATTGATCCTCGCCGGCCGGCACGCAGATCGGCGGCGGATTGTCGCGCCAGCCCGGCAGCAGCGCGTCCAGCGGCTGCGGCTCGATCACGGCGCCAGACAGGATGTGTGCGCCGATGGTGGAGGCTTTCTCGATCACGCAGACGTTGACGTCGGGTTTGAGCTGCTTCAGCCGGATGGCAAACGACAATCCGGCCGGCCCCGCGCCGACCACGACGACGTCGTATTCCATGGTTTCGCGTTCGCTCATCGCGGACTCCGGCTGCAGGTAGGAATGATGGCATTGCGCCTGGGATAGGCGATACCGCCGCGTATTGTCCGGTTTCGCGTGCTGCGCGGCAACGCAGGCGGGACACACGACGGCTGCGGGTATCGTGATGTGTGCGTGAATGCGGGTCGGCGCTTGCAATCGACTTGTGTTCGATGGCGATAATCGGGGCAACGGTCTCAGGGAATGCCCATGAATCAAACGCCACCGATCGCCGATGTCGAACTGCGCCGCGCCAGTCTGTGCCAATTGCTGCATTGGCTCGCCGTCGGCAGGGTCCAGCCGCAGGCGCTGGCCGATGCCTATCTCGGCGCGATCGAGCGGATCGACCCGCAACTCAACAGTTATGTCGATGTGCGCGCCGGTTTGTTGCACGACCAGGCGCAGATGGCGGACCGCCGCCGCCGCGACGGCGTGATCGGCCGGCTCGACGGGATTCCGCTGGCGCTGAAAGACAACTTCGACGTCGCTGGCTGGCCGACCCGGGCAGGTTTGCCCGGTCGCGACGCGCCGGTGCAGGACGATGCCCACGTTACCGCCCGGCTGCGGGCCGCCGGCGCCCTGCTGATCGGCAAGACCAACATGGATGAGGGCGCGCTGGGCGCCGCCACCGACAACCCGCATTTTGGCGCCACCCACAATCCGCATCGGCATGGCTATACCGCGGGCGGTTCCTCGGGTGGTGCGGCCGCGGCTGTGGCGGCGGGCCTCGCCGTGGCGGCGGTGGCGTCCGACAGTCTGGGCTCCGTACGCATTCCCGCCAGCTATAGCGGTGTCTACGCGCTCAAGCCCACCCACGGCGAGATTTCCGCCCGCGGCATGGTGACCGCGGCGCGCCGGCTCGATGCGGTCGGCCTGCTGGCGCGCAGCGCGGACGATCTCACCGTGCTGCTGCAGGTACTGGCCGGCTACGATGCCGACGATGCGCGTTCGCGCCGGCGCCGGGTGGCGTTCGCCTTGCCGGACTGGGAGCCGGGCCACCTGCGCGTGGGCCTGTTGCCGAACCTGGCCGCCGTGGGCGTGGAGCCCGAGGTGATCGAGGTATTCGAGGCGGCCATGGCGAAATTGCCGCACGCCCTCAGCGACCGCCGCACCGTCGACTTCGCCGATTGGGATTTCGGCCGTACCCGTCGTGCCGGCCTGCTGCTGATGGAGGCCGAGATGCTGGGCACATTCGCCAGCGATCTGGCCAACGCCGCCAAGCCGGTGTCCGCGCGCTTCCGCAGCATGCTCGATTTCGCCGCCCGCAAATCCGCCGCCGACTACGCCATCGCCGACCGCGTGCTCGATGCCGCCACATTGAAGATGCGCCGCCTGTTCGCCCAGGTCGACGTGCTGGTGCTGCCCACCACGCCGCAGGGCGCCTTCCCGCTGGATGGCCCGGTGCCCGATTCCCAGGCCGACCTCACCAGCTTCGCCAGCCTGGCCGGCTGTCCGGCGGTGAGCCTGCCGATGGGCCACCTGCCCAACGGGCTGCCGGTGGGCTTGCAGCTGGTTGGCGCGCGAGGCTCGGACCTGCGGTTGCTGGAACTGGCCTCGGTGTGCGCGGCCACGCTGGATACGGCGCCGATGTATCCGGTGATTGCGTAGCGCCGGCGGAGCAGTGGCCCTTCGACTCCGCTGCGCTACGCTCAGGGTGATCGGTTGAGGGGACCCGGGTCAATTCCAGGCACGAATTCCCTCAACCGATCACCCTGAGCGTAGGCCGGAGGCCGGAGGCCGAAGTCGAAGGAGCGTCGCCGTAAGGAAGCTGTCGATATGGCGGCGCGTTATTAACATATGAAAAGACGTCTGGACGTCTATTCGTGGAATTGGCCTAAGATGAGCGCTCCGGGACGCGTATCAGTTGGGTCTGTTGGCGTGTTTCCCGTGCCACCCGATGTCGAGCTTCCCACTGATGACCATCCCCGCCGTATCGCGAACGCACCTCGACGACCTCGAGGCGGAAAGCATCTACATTTTCCGCGAGGTGATGGCCAGCTTCCAGAATCCGGTGATGCTGTATTCGATCGGCAAGGATTCGTCGGTGTTGCTGCATCTCTTGCGCAAGGCCTTTTATCCGGGCAAGTCGCCGATTCCGCTGTTGCACGTGGATACCACCTGGAAGTTCCGCGAGATGATCGCGTTCCGCAACGAGGTGGCAGCCGCGGGCGACGTGGACGTGCTGGTGCATATCAATGAGGAAGGCGTGCGCCAGGGCATTTCGCCGCTGACGCATGGCGCCACCGTGCACACCGACATCATGAAGACGCAGGCGCTGAAGCAGGCGCTGAACAAGTACAAGTTCGATGCCGCCATTGGTGGCGCGCGACGCGACGAGGAAAAGTCTCGGGCGAAGGAGCGCGTGTTCTCGTTCCGCAATGCGCAGCATCGCTGGGATCCGAAAAACCAGCGGCCCGAGCTGTGGCATACGTACAACACGCATATCCGCAAGGGCGAAAGCGTGCGGGTGTTTCCGATGTCCAACTGGACCGAGATGGATGTGTGGCTGTACATCCAGCGCGAGAACATCCCGGTGGTGCCGCTGTATTTCGCCAAGCCGCGGCCGATTGTCGAGCGCGACGGCGCGCTGATCATGGTCGATGACGAACGTTTCACCCTGCGCGAAGGCGAAACCGTGCAGATGCGCCAGGTGCGCTTTCGTACGCTGGGCTGTTACCCGCTGACCGGTGCGGTGGAGTCCTCCGCCACCACGCTGGAAAGCATCATCGAGGAGATGGCCACCTCGCGCAGCTCCGAGCGGCAGGGGCGCGTGATCGACCAGGACCCCACCGCCTCGATGGAACGCAAGAAGCAGGAGGGCTATTTCTGATGAACGCACAACCTGACATCACCATCGACATGGCCGCCGTCGCTGCCGCCACGGCGTCCAAGAGCCTGCTGCGCTTCATCACCTGCGGCAGCGTGGACGACGGCAAGAGCACCCTGCTTGGCCGCCTGCTGTACGACGCCGGCATGCTGTCGGATGACCAGCTCGACACCTTGCAGCGCGAAAGCCGGCGCAAGAACGGCGACGGCAGCGACGTGCTGGATTTCTCCCTGCTCACCGATGGCCTGGATGCCGAGCGCCAGCAGGGCATCACCATCGATGTGGCGTACCGCTATTTCCACACCGCGCGGCGCAGCCTGATTGTGGCCGATTGCCCCGGACACGAGCAGTACACCCGCAACATGGCTACCGGCGCCTCCAATGCCGAGCTGGCCGTGGTGCTGGTGGATGCGCGCAAGGGCCTGCTGCCGCAGACGCGCCGGCACACCTATATATGCGGCCTGCTCGGCATTCGGCATGTGGTACTGGCGGTGAACAAGATGGATCTCGTCGATTACGACCAGGCCACCTATGAAGGCATCGCCGCCCAGTACCGGCAGCTGGCGCAGGATCTGGGCATCACCGACGTACACTGCCTGCCGGTGGCGGCGCTCACCGGCGACAACGTGGGCAGCCGCTCGCCGCGCATGCCGTGGTATCAGGGCGAGAGCTTGCTGGAAGTGCTGGAAACGGTCGACGTGGCGACGGCACACGCCGACGATTTCCGCATGCCGGTGCAGTGGGTCAACCGGCCGGATCAATCGTTCCGCGGCTACGCGGGCACCATCAGCGGCGGCCGCGTGGCGCGTGGCGACGAGATCGTGGTGCAGCCGGGCGTGCAGCGCGCGCGCATCGAGCGCATCGTCACCGCCGATGGCGACCTGGACAGCGCGGCCGAGGGGCAGGCGGTCACGCTTTGCCTCGATCGCGAGATCGACGCCAGCCGCGGCGACGTGATCGCCGATGCGCTGCATCCGGCGCCCGTGGCGGACCAGTTCACCTGCCACCTGTTGTGGATGGGCGATACCACCTTGCTGCCCAACCGCACCTACTGGATGAAGATCGGCACCCGTACCGTCAACGCGCGGGTGATGTCGATCAAGCACAAGGTGGACGTGAACAGCCAGGCCAAGCTGGCCGCGCGCCACCTGGACCTGAACGAGGTGGGCTATTGCACGGTGGGTCTGGACGACGCCATCGCGTTCGAGGCCTATACCGCCAACCGCACGCTGGGCGGCTTCATCCTGATCGATCGGCAGAGCAACGCCACAGTTGCCTGCGGCATGCTGGATTTCGCGCTGGATCGCTCATCCAACGTGCACTGGCAGCACATGGATATCGACAAGTCCGTGCGCGCCGCCAGCAAGGGCCAGCAGCCGCTGTGCCTGTGGTTCACCGGCCTGTCCGGCGCCGGCAAATCCACCATCGCCAACCTGGTGGAACGGCGCCTGCACGTGCTGGGCTACCACACCTACCTGCTGGACGGCGACAACGTGCGCCACGGCATCAACAAGGACCTGGGCTTCACGCCCGAAGCGCGCGTCGAGAACATTCGCCGCGTGGCCGAGGTGGCGCACCTGATGGTGGACGCGGGGCTGATCGTGCTGGTCAGCGTGATCTCGCCGTACCAGAGCGAGCGCCGCTCGGCGCGCGAACTGTTCGACGGTGGCGAGTTCCTGGAAGTGTTCGTGGACACCACGCTGGCCGAGTGCGAGGCGCGCGATCCCAAGGGCCTGTACCAGAAGGCGCGTGCCGGCGAGATCCGCAACTTCACCGGCATCGACTCGCCCTACGAAAAACCCGAGGCGCCCGACATCCACCTGGTCACCGCCGGCCAGCGCGCCGAGGAACTGGCCGAACAGGTCACCCAGCAACTGCTGGCGCGGCTGAACGCTCCCGACCTCGATTGATCCGCCGGCCCCCCCTGCGGGAGTGACCTGTAGGAGCGACTTCAGTCGCGACGCTTCTGCTCTGGGCTCCGGAGCAAGAGCGTCGCGACTGAAGTCGCTCCTACAGTTGAAGCGTCGCGCGTCGGATAATCACGCCATGACGGTGACCGGATGGCAGCGGGTGGATCTGGACGCGGGCGCCGACGTGGCACTGCTGCCGCAGTGGTTGTCGGCGGAAGAAGCTGAAGCGATCTTCATCGCATTGCATACGACCATCCCCTGGGAAACCCATCGCCTGCGTTTGTTCGGTCGTGAGGTGGATGCGCCGCGCTTGAGCTGCTGGATCGGCGATCCGCACGCAAGCTACGTCTATTCCGGCACCCGCTTCGAACCGCATCCATGGCTGCCGGTGCTCGCCAGCTTGCGCGAACGCCTGCAACACGCCTGCGGCGCGCGGTTCAACAGCGTGCTGGCCAACCTCTATCGCGATGGCGGCGACTCGATGGGCTGGCACAGCGACGACGAGCCCGAGCTTGGCATCGAACCGCTGATCGCCTCATTGAGTCTCGGCGCCGAACGGCGCTTCCGGCTGCGCCGGCGCCTGCCGCGCGCGGTCAAGCCCTCGCCCGCCGATACGGTGAACCTGCTGTTGCCGCCGGGCAGCGTGCTGCGCATGGCCGGCGCCACCCAGCGGTTGTATCGGCACGACCTGCCCAAGACACGCATGGTCGTGGCTCCCCGCATCAATCTCACGTTTCGCTGGATCGAACCGCGCTGATACCGTCCATGGCGCGCCATCTGGCGGAAGTCCAGTGCCAGAGGCGCGCTTGGATTGCATGCCAGCGCTGGGGATAATGCGGCCACTCCCTTTCAAGCCGTTTCCCCATGACCGAAAAGACCGTACTCAACGCCACGCATCGCGCACTTGGCGCGCGCATGGTCGACTTCGGCGGCTGGGACATGCCGATCAACTATGGCTCGCAGATCGAGGAGCACCACGCCGTGCGCCGCGACGCCGGCATGTTCGATGTCTCGCACATGACCGTGATCGATCTCCACGGCCCGCGCACGCGCGAGTTCCTGCGCCGCCTGCTGGCCAACAACGTCGACAAGCTCAAGCTGCAGGGCAAGGCCTTGTACTCGTGCATGCTCAACGAGCGCGGCGGCGTGATCGACGACCTGATCGTGTACTTCTTCGACGAGGCGCACTTCCGTCTGGTGGTGAACGCCGGCACCCGCGCCAAGGACCTTGCATGGATCACGCAACAGGCCGGGGCGTTCCAGGTGGAGGTAAGGGAGCGTCCCGACTTCGCGATGATCGCGGTGCAGGGGCCCAACGCGCGCGACAAGGTGCTTGGCCTGCTGCACGCCATCGATCGCCCGCGCATCGAGGCGCTGGGCAAGTTCACCGCGGCGGCGGCGCAGGGTCCGCACGGCATGCCGCTGTTCATCGCGCGCACCGGTTACACCGGCGAGGACGGCTTCGAGATCATGCTGCCGAACGAACATGCCGTGGCGCTGTGGCAGGCGTTGAGCGAGGCGGGCGTCGCCCCGGCCGGGCTCGGCGCGCGCGACACGTTGCGGCTGGAGGCCGGCATGAACCTCTACGGCCAGGACATGGACGACGACGTGTCGCCGTGGGAGGCCAACCTCGGCTGGACGATCGCCCTGGACGAAGGCCGGGATTTCATCGGCCGCGCACCACTGGAAGCGATGAAGGCCGCCGGCATACCGCGCGTGATGGTTGGCCTGGTGCTGGACGAGAAGGGCGTGCTGCGCCATGGCCAGCGCGTTTTGACCGCCAACGGCGAGGGCGAAATCCTCTCCGGCAGCTTCGCTCCCACCTTGAACAAGGCGGTGGCCTTTGCGCGCATACCCGCTGGCGAGCCGGGCGAGATGCGCGTCGACATCCGCGGCCGCGAGCTGCCGGTGCGACGGGTCAAGTATCCGTTTGTCCGCGATGGCCGGCCGTGCCCCGGCATCTGACCGTTCCGCCGCGCGCATGGCACGGTTCGTACACAACGCTTGCGTCTAGAATTGCCGCCGTTACCCTGCCCAACCCTTACTGACTGGATCCGACCATGAGCGAAATACCCGGTGATCTGAAGTTCCTCAAGTCCCATGAATGGGCGCGCGTCGAAGACGATGGCCTGGTTCGCGTGGGTATCTCCGAACACGCGCAGGAGCAGCTTGGCGATCTGGTCTACGTGGAGCTGCCCGAGATCGGCGCCAGCGTCGTGGCTGGCAACGGCACGGCCGTGGTCGAGTCGGTCAAGGCGGCGTCGGACATCTATTCGCCGATCTCCGGCGAGGTGGTCGAGGTCAACGAACTTTTGAGCGACAAGCCGGAAACGATCAACGAGGACGCCTACGGCGACGGGTGGATGTTCCTGGTTCGTCCAAGCGACCGTGCCGAGCTCGATGAACTGCTCGATGCCCACGACTACGAAGCCCTGATCGAAAACGAAGATCACTGAGCGCGACGTACCCGGAACGAACGACGGCCGCTTATGCGGCCGTTTTTTTGATGCGCCGTCGGCGTCGTCGATCGATCGGGATGCGCGCGACGCGACTGGCGAAGGCGCGTCGCCCTCCACCTTCGACCCGCCGCGCCAGCCGTTTCATCGCGCTTTCATCACGCTCGAAGCCGGGAAGCGAAAATTTTTTTGGTCCGCCATCGGTGTTGCGGCGACCGTTCGGTGGCGTTCCGTTCATGTGCGAATTGCCGCAAAAGGCGCTTGCCAGTCGTGCGCGTTGCAACGACAGGCGTGACACGCAAATTTCGTTTCCTACGCGTTATTGCGCGTATCCAGCGCGATAATGCGATGTTTGTCCATTTCGGTGAAAAATCGTATGGCCGTATAGACGTCCATAAGCCAATGGTCGACATGGCGTGGCGATCCTTGCTGCAGCGGGTTTTCGGCGCCCGCAGGTGCCTTTCAACGGGACGGATTCCATGCCTAAAATCCATTGACAGGTGAAATCTTCGGGGCTAGCTTTCGCATCAGATAACGGGGAACGTTGCCATGGCGACAACAAAATTTATCAAGCCTTATGTAGAGCACGGCGAGAAGGCGGCAGCGGTACGCAAGATCACCGTCTCGATTCCGCTGCATGTACTGCACAAGCTTTCCGATCTGCGCACGTATCGGCAGGTCAACAATCTCCGGCACGCTACCAACAGCGACTTGTTGGTCGAAGCGTTCCTTCACGCTTTTACTGGGCAACCACTGCCAACTGATGAGGAGCTGAGACGAACCATGGCCACTGCCAAGAAACCTGCTGCAAAGAAACCGGCCGCCAAGAAGGCTGCCAAGAAAACCACCGCGAAGAAGGTTGCTGCCAAGAAGCCGGTAGCCAAGAAGCCGGTCGCGAAGAAGTCCGCTGCCAAGAAGGTTGCCGCGAAGAAGGCGGCTCCGAAGAAAGCCGCCGCCAAGAAACCGGCGGCCGCCAAAAAAGCCGCCGTGAAGAAAGTGGCGGTCAAGAAGGTCGCCGCGAAGAAGGCTGCGCCGAAGAAGGCCGCCGCCAAGAAGGCTGCACCGGCTCGGGTGGTCAAGGCCACCAGGACCGCCAAGGCAAAAACGTCCAAGAAATAAGCGTCCAAGAAACAAGCTGTACGTTGTCATTTCTTCGTTGATTCCTCTCCCCGCGGTGCCCAGCGCGGGGAGAGCACTTCGAAAGCCTTCGTCCCGGCCTGGCCGGGACGCTTCGTTTCCGGCTCCCGGTTTTGCGTGTTGCGGGCCAGTTTCCGCGATGATGTTTGTCCTCCGGCTGGCCGTGAAGTGCGGGGTGCCGGAAGGCCGCCACTGTCTCCGCCGGCGCCGCCGTTACACGCATAAACGATGCGTCGACCGCTGATTTGCCGTGTCGCTTCGTTTGGGGTTACCTTGTCGCTCATCCGCGCTGCGGCCTGTCAGGGGACCGGTCGCTCCTGGATCAACAGGGGGAAAAAGCGCGGGTATCTATCGACACTCAGCGAGAGACTATGGATACCCGAAATACACTTCATGCGCGCCGCCGTTCGCGAGGCGCGTTCAGGCCCATGGCCATTGCCGTTCTGGTTGTCATCGGTTTGCTGGCGATCGCCGCATGGTTCCTGATCGTGCGTCCCTACCAGGCGCAGGTGCTGGCCGATGCCGGCGGTCATCCGTCCACGCCGGTGGCAACCACCGCTTCCAACGCCGCGCCACCACCGGCCAACGTGCAGGCGATGGGCACCAGCGAACTCCTTTCCGAAGCGGGCAAGGCGGTGAGGGAGCAGCGGCTGCTGGCGCCGGCGGGCAACAACGCATTCGAGTTCTACCTGCGCGTGCTCGAAAAGCAGCCTGGCAATCCGGTGGCGACCGATGCGTTGCGCGAAACGTTTCCGTTCGCTGCCACGTCGGCCGAACAGGTCATCAATCGAAGCGACTTCAGCGAAGCGCAGCGGCAGATCGACCTGCTCGCCAAGGCCGACCCGACCAATTTCACGCTGACCATCCTGCGCTCCAAACTCGACGCGCAGCGCAAGGTGCTGGACAAGCAACAGCAACTGGCGCTCGACCAGCAGAAGGCGCAGGAGCTTGCGCAGCAGAAGGCGGCGGCGGACAAGCTGGCGGCCGAACAGCAGGCGGCGCAGGCCGCGCAGGCGGCTGCCCAGCCGAAGTCGCAGCAGGCCGCGGCGCCGCAGAAGGCCGTGGCGGCTGACACGGCTCCGGCTCCCAGCACGCAAGCGAATGACGTCATCACCGATGCCGTGCTGGTGAAGGGCGCGACGGCGCGTTATCCGCCATCGGCCATGCGTGCGCAGCAGGAGGGTTGGGTCGTGGTGTCTTTCATGATCGACCCCGACGGCAGGACCAGCCACATCGACGTGGTGGATTCCGAACCCCGTCGCGTCTTCGACCGCGCCGCGATCGAAGCCGTGAGCCGTTACCAGTTCACCCCGGCGAAGAGGGGCGGCGTGCCGACGGCCAGCAAGCAGCAGCAGCGGATCGAGTTCAAGTTGCGCTGAGCGGATCCGGGCATGCGGGCTTGCGGAGCCTGCATGCCCGTCAGCCCTCGCTCACCGGTTTGCTTCAATGACGCGTGGACTTGCGGTGCCGCCCGGCTTTCTTGTGTTTCGGCGCCGCCTTGCGCGCCGGGCGCGAGCGCGGCGGTGCGTGTTCGAGCCCGGCCCAGTCGACATGCGGCAACCCGAGGAAGCCGTCGAACACCATCGGCATCAGGCCGCTGGGCGTGGGGCCGGTGGAATTCCACAAAGTGACCACGCCGACCTGGTACTTGGGGAAGAAGCCGATCATGGTGCGGTAGCCGGCCACTGCGCCGGCATGGTAGATCAGCGTTTCGCCGCCGTAGTCGTACACGCGCCAGCCCAGCGCGTAATGCGCCGCGGTGAGCCGGCCGCGACGCCACGGTGAAGCATGCAGTTCACTCGGGGTGGTCACGCCGGGGGCGTGCAATATCTTGAGCAGGGCAGGAGGCAGCACGTCGGGACGGCCGCCCATCTGGGCGATGAGCCATTTTTCCATGTCGCGCAGGCTGGCGTTGACACCGGCGGCCGGCGCCACGCGGTAATAGGTTTCGTTGGGCTTGAACGGAATCCAGCCGCGGCTGCTGGCGTGGTGCGGGCGCGCCCAGCTCTTGCTGGTTTCCAGCGCCGCCAGGCCGTAGCTGGCGGTGGTCATGCCCAGCGGATAGAACAACCGCTTGTCGACCAGGTGGTAGAAAAAGTCGCCGGTGCGCGCGAACAGCACGTCGCTGATCATGCCGAACGCCACGTTCTGGTAGCCGTAGCACTGGCCCATGCCGCAGGTCATGTCGACTTCGTCCAGCTTGCGTACCAGCTCCTGGTACGACACGTCGCCTTCGAGGAGGTTGTCATAGGTGTTGCGCGGCAAGCCAAGGCGCTGTCCCAGGATGTCGCCTACCGTGGCCTGGCTGGAAGCGTGCGCATCCTTCAGTTTGAAATATGGCAGCACGTCGATGAGGCGGGTGTCCCAGCCGAGCTTGCCGTCGTCCACCAGCAAGCCGGTGATGGCGGTGGCGAATGCCTTGGACAAGGACGCGAGGCGAAAGACGGTCTTCGGCGTCACCGGCTCCCTGGTCGCGGCGTCGGCGTAGCCGACGGTCTGCTCGAACACCACCTTGTCGCCGATCACCACGGCGGTGGCCAGGCCGGCCACGGCATCACGCTCGCCCAGCGTCTTCAACCATTGGCGGTAGTTGTCGAGCGTGGCCTTGATGCGCTCCGGCGGCAGCTTCTGCACGCCTTGCGCGGGGGTGGCCGGAGCCGGTGCGGCGGAGGTGGCGTTGCTGGCGCGAACGGGCGTGCAAGCCAGCGAGAACGCGCCGGCAGCGACCAAAAATATCTTTCGAAACGACATGTTATTCTGATTTCGTTGCGGCGCGGGCACGTGCTTGGGGAGAGGAGGCGATACCGATGGGCCTGATCATTCTTCTGGTGCTGATCGTTTTGATTGTCTTGTACTTCGTGGCGATCTACAACGGACTGGTGACCGCGCGCAACAATTACAAGAACGCTTTTGCGCAGATCGACGTGCAGCTTACGCGTCGCCACGATCTCATTCCCAACCTCGTGGAAACGGCCAAGGGCTACCTCGCCCACGAACGCGGCACGCTCGAGGCCGTGGTGCAGGCGCGCAATGCGGCCGTGAGCGGCCTGGCCGGCGCCAAGGCCAACCCCGGCGACCCTGCCGCGATGCAGCAGTTGGCCGGCAGCGAGAACGCGCTGACGCAAACCCTGGGGCATCTGTTCGCGCTGCAGGAAGCGTATCCGGACCTGAAGGCCAACCAGACGATGATGCAGCTGTCCGAGGAGCTCACCTCCACGGAAAACCGCGTGGCGTTTGCGCGACAGGCCTATAACGATTCGGTGCTCGGCTACAACAACAAGCGCGAAGTGTTTCCCTCGTCGCTGGTGGCGAACCGTTTCGGTTTCGTGGCGGCCGAGTCGCTGAAGATCGAGGACCCGGCCGTGCGCGAGGTGCCGAAGGTTTCCTTCGGCTGATCGTCACCACGCTGCGGCATTCCGTGGCGCGCGTCGAACGGAGCATCCATGGATTTCTTTGCGCAACAGGCGCGCGTGCGCGGCAGCAGCCGGCGGCTGGTCGTGCTGTTCGCGCTGGCGGTGATCGCCATCGTGGCGGCGATCGACGCGGTGGTGTGGCTCGCCATGGGGCAGCATCCGGTCGAGGGTGGCCCCGCGCCGTCGAACCTGCCCCTGCTTGCCACGACCACGGTGGTGGTGCTGGCGGGCATCGGCCTCAGCTCGCTGTTCCGCATCATGAGCCTCGCTGGCGGCGGCAGGAAGGTGGCCGAAAGTCTCGGTGCCGTGGCGGTGCCGCCGGACACGCGCGATCCCGTGCTGCGCCAGCTGCGCAACGTGATCGAAGAGGTGGCGATCGCCGCGGGCGTTCCCGTGCCGGACATCTATCTGATGCCAGACGAGCCCGGCATCAACGCGTTTGCCGCCGGCTACTCGGCGTCGGACGCCGCGATCTGCGTGACCCGCGGCTGCCTGGAGCAATTGAACCGCGACGAGCTGCAAGGCGTGATCGCGCACGAGTTCAGTCACGTGTTGAACGGCGACATGCGGCTCAATATCCGCCTCATGGGCTTGCTGTTCGGCATCATGGTGCTGGCCATCGTGGGCCAGCGCGTGATCTGGTTCGGCGGCGGACGCAGCAGTCGCCGCGACGGTGGCGGCAACCAGGTCTGGATGATCGGGCTGGCGCTGGTCGTGGTGGGCTACATCGGCTATTTCTTCGCCCGCCTGATCCAGGCGGCGGTGGCGCGTTCACGCGAGTCGCTGGCGGACGCCTCGGCCGTGCAGTTCACGCGGCAGACTGACGGCATTGCCGGTGCGCTGAAGAAGATCGCCGTACTCAGCGAAGGCTCCTCGCTGCAGGCGCCCAACAAGCAGGAAGTGGCGCACATGCTGTTTGGCGAGGCCGGCCGGTTCAATGCGCTGTTCGCCACGCATCCGCCGTTGCTCGAACGCATCCGCGCGTTGCAGCCCGGCTTCCGCGAGGAAGAACTGCGTCGACTGGCAAGCACGATGGAAGCCGCCACCGCGGCGCCGCTTGCTACGGAGGCGCCGACACGCGCCACCGGCGCCGGGGTGCCGCCGTTGCCGCTGGTCGGGGCATCGCTGGCGGCCGGCCAACCGGGTTTCCGGCGCGCCGACGCGGTGCGGCGGAGCCTTCCACCCGCGCTGGTGGCGGCCGTGCAGCAGCCGGAGTCGGCGCTGGCGGCCGTGCTCGCGCTGGCGATTTCCGTGCAGGCCGATATCCGGCGCCTGCAGCAGCGGCAGGTGGCCGACGCGTTTGGCGACGATGTGTTCGCCGCTGTCGATGCGCTGGCGAACGCGGTGGCCTCGCTGGCGCCGGAGTCGCGCCTGCCGCTGGCGGCGTTGGCGTTTCCCGTCTTGAAGCAGCTTTCCGACGGGCGGCAGAAGACCTTGCTGGACACGCTGGGCGCGCTGGTGCGCGCCGATGGCCGGGTCGATTTGAACGAGTATTGCCTGACCCGGCTCTTGCGGTTGCAGCTGCTGGAAGCGCGCCACCCACGCCGTGCGCCGCTGGACGGCCTGAAGAAGCTGCCGGCGCGCCGCGACAGCGTGGCGCTGGTCTGTGCCGTGGTGGCAAGTCACGGCAATGCCGATGAAGGCGCAGCCCGCCGCGCCTGGCTGCTGGCGATGCAGTCGTGCTTTCCCAACGAGGCGTTCACCTGGCGCGCGCCGCCCGCCGCATGGCAGGCGCCGTTCGAACAGGCACTGGATCAGCTGGACGAGCTGACGCCGCCGGCCAAGGAGTTGCTGATACAAGGCCTGGTGAGCGCAATCCGCGCCGACGACACGATCACCACCGCGGAAGCCGAGCTGCTGCGCGTGATCTGCGCCAGCCTGCATTGCCCGTTGCCGCTGTAGGCGTATCGGTGCGCGTTGTCGTTCTTCGTGGTCTGCCGGCATCGGGGTCGCGGCTTTCGCATCGCAAGAGGCTGGCCGCACGCCATGCTAGGCTTCGCCGCGCCCCACGCCGGATGTGTCCGTGAGCTTGTCCCGCCAACCCGTTGTCGACTCGACCGTCGCGCCAGCGCTGTCCGCGTTGGCGTTCTTTTTCGTGATGACGTCGTACTACATCATCCGCCCGGTCAGGGACCAGTTGATCGGCGCGCTGGGTTCGGCCTCGCTGCCGGTGATCTACATCGTCGTGTTTCTGGTCATGCTGCTGCTGACGCCGGTGTTCGGCATGCTGGTGGCGCGTTTCCAGCGACGCTATCTGCTCGGCTGGAGCTACAGCTTCTTCACCCTTTGCCTGCTCGCCTTCGTGCCGGCCTTCCTGGCGCAGGATCAGATCGGCGCGCGCTCGCTCGGGCTGGTGTTCTACGTGTGGGCCAGCGTGTTCAACCTGTTCGTGGTGTCGCTGTTCTGGAGTTTCATGGCCGATATTTTCGACAGTGGCCAGGCGCGGCGGGTGTTTTCGCTGATTGCGCTGGGCGGCATGGCGGGCGCGGTTTTCGGGCCGCTGGTGACCAAGCTGCTGGTGCAGCTGATCGGCGTAGCGCCGCTGCTGCTGGTGTCGGCGCTGGCGCTGGGGATCGCGTTGGCCTTGCTGCTGCGCCTGTCGGCAAGACACGATCATCTGCCCGGCGATCCGGGCAACGTGGCCATCGGCGGTTCGCTGTGGGCGGGCATCAGGGAGCTCTGGTCGCGGCCATTCCTTCGCTACATGGCCTTGCTGATGCTGTTCGGCGACGGTATCGGCACGCTGGCGTATGCGATGGTGGCCGATTACGCCAAGGCGCATTTCTCCGATGCCGTGGCGCGCACCGCGTTCTACAACGATCTGGATCTGGCTACCAATCTGCTGGGCGCGGCGATGCAGTTGACGCTCACGCGCTGGCTGCTGATACGCCGGGGCGCAGGTTGGGGCCTGGTGGTGCCCACGGTGGTGAATGTGGTGCTGCTGGCTGGCGTGGCGTGGATCGGCGGCGGTTCGCTGCTGCTGTTCGGCGCGGCCGTGCCCGCGCTGGGGGTGATGCTGGTGATCACACGCGGCTTCGCCTACGGCATGACGAAGCCGGCAGTGGACGCGCTGTATACCCGTGTGCCGCGCGAGACGCGATACAAGGGCAAGAACTTCGTCGAGACCGCGGTGTGGCGTTTCGGCGATGTGCTGGTGACCAGTGCGGTGAGCGGCCTGCGCATGCTCGGCTGGAGTGTCGGCGGGCTGGCCTTGCTTGGCGCCGGCGTGGCCGCCATGGCGACGGTGGTGGCGCGCCGGGCGGGCTGGTCTCCCGACCTGGCCCCGGAAGATCCTGCCGGGCGTGACGCGCCGCCAGCCTGAATCCGGCGGATGGCGTTCGCCGGTTCCCTATTGCCGATTCCGCATTCCCGGCTAACTGGTGATATAGCGCTGCAGGTGTTCGATCTCCTCGGCCTGCGCGTCGATCACCGCTTTCACCAGGTCGCCGATGGAGATCACGCCCACCACCTGCTCGCCGTCCACCACCGGCAGGTGGCGGATACGGCTGTCGGTGCACAGGCGCATGCAATCGAACACGTCGGTATCCGGCCCCACCGTGATCGGCGTGGGGCTCATGATGTCCGACACCGCCGTCTGCGATGACGAACGCCCCTGCAGCAGCACCTTGCGCGCGTAGTCGCGCTCGGACATCACGCCGACCAGGGCGGTGCCGCGCATCACCATCAAGGCGCCGATGCGGTGTTCGGCCATGCGTTTGATCGCCTCGAGCACCGGCGCGTCGGGCTCGATGGAAAAGATGGTGCTGCCCTTGCTTTCAAGCAGATGTTTGGCCTGGCGCATGAGGTCTCTCCTGACCGGTCCCCGCGGGCCGGATGGGCTGAGTCTAACGTCGCCCGCAACGCCGCGTGTGGCGTTTGTGTGAACTCAATGGGGCGGCCTTTTCGGCGCCTCGCCCTCGACGTAGCCGGGGCCGCCGAGCTGGCGCATCTGCTGCTGTATCCATTGCGAGCGCCGCAGCACGTACGCGCTGGGCCGGTCGGCATGCAAGCGTCGCGGGTTAGGCAGCACGGCCGCCAACCGGGCGGCCTGCGCCGCCGTGAGTCGCGCCGGCGGCTCATGAAAAAACGCTGAGCTGGCGGCGCCCGCGCCGTAAATGCCGTTGCCGAATTCGGCGATGTTGACGTACACCTCGAGAATGCGCTGCTTGGGCCACAGCAACTCGATCAGGACGGTGAAATAGGCCTCCAGCCCCTTGCGCACGAAGCTGCGGCCGTTCCACAGGAACAGGTTCTTCGCGGTCTGCTGGCTGATCGTGCTGGCGCCACGCAGCCGCTTGCCATCGTCATGGGCGTCCAGCGCATCCTGGATCGCATCGAAATCGAAACCGTGGTGGTAGGGAAAACGCTGGTCCTCGCCCGCCACCACGGCCAGCGGCAGCTGTGGCGATATTTCCTTCCACGGCACCCAGCGGTAGCGCAGGGTGAAATCGCTCTCGCCATGCAGCCACGCGCCCACCCGACGCTCCAGCATCATGGCCGACGTCCATGGCGGGACGAAACGCAAGAGCAGGACCGCCAGCCAGCTGAGCGCGACGCAGCCCGCGGCGAACAGGGCCAGCCAGCGCAGCCAGGTCTTCAGTGACGGGCGATGGAACATCGTGTGCATGCGGTTGGCGGAACCCCGAGGTCAGAGCGGTCGGTGCGGCAACACGGCGCAGCGGCGTCTGCGTTCGTCGAACGCCACGCGAAACCGGGTCCGTTCAGTATACGGGCGTTGCCCACGCGCGCCGGCGCCCCCATCTGAGGCGCTTGACCGCCAAGAGATGCCCCATCCATGGAAAACCCATTCACTGACGACGTGCTGCACCGTTTCCTGCTCGAGCGCGCTGGCGTACGTGGCGTGCTGGTGCGGCTGGGGCCGGCCTGGCGCGAGGTGGCCGCGCGCGCCGATTACCCGGCGCCGCTGCGCGAGCTGCTGGGCCAGACGCTGGCGGCCAGCGCGTTGCTGACCGGCAACATCAAGCTTGATGGCGCGTTGTCGATCGAGCTGAAAACCCAGGATGCTTTGCGCCTGCTGTTTGCCGAATGCACCGACCAGGGGCGCCTGCGCGGGCTCGCCCGCTGGAGCGATCCGCTGCCGCCGGCGCTGGCATTGGACGCGCTGGGCGATGCGGTACTGGCCATCACCATCGGCAGCGTCGAGCGCGGCCAGCGCTACCAGGGCCTGGTGGCTTTGCAGCAGGCCGATCTGGCCGGCGTGCTGGAAAACTACTTCATCCAGTCCGAGCAGTTGCCGGCCCGGATCGTGCTGGCTGCCGACGGCGAACATGCCGTGGGCCTGATGCTGCAAAAACTGCCCGACGAGGGCGGCCGCGATGCCGCGCACGACGACGACGCCTGGAACCGGGTGACTCATCTCACCGCCACGCTGGGCAAGGCCGAGATGCTCTCCACCGCGCCGGAACAACTGCTGTACCGGCTTTTCCACGAAGAGTCCGTGCGCCTGTTCGAGCCGCGACCGCTGGGTTTCGGTTGCACCTGCAGCCGCGAGCGGGTGAGCGCGATGTTGCGTTCGCTCGGTCGCGATGAAGTGGAGGCGGCACTGGCCGCACGCGACGGCGAGATCGAGGTGATCTGCGAGTTCTGCGCCCAGCAGTACCATTTCGACCGCATCGACGCCGAACACCTGCTCAGCGAAGGCGCGGCGCCGGAGCAGTCGCAGACGCCGCAGTGATCGCCGCCGCCGCTGCCGCCGTGTTCAATCGGCGGACGGCCCCTGCAGCGACTGCCATGCGTCGGCTGGCTTGGGGCGCGCAAACAGGAAGCCCTGGGCGTAACGGCAGCCGATCTTCAGCAGCGCCTGGCGCTGCGATTCTTCCTCGATGCCTTCGGCGATCACCTGCATGTGCAGCGAGTCGGCCAGCGCCTGGATCGCGCGCACCACGGCCAGGCCCTGGGTTTCCTCGCCGTCGGCAGGCAGTGCGGTGATGAACGAGCGGTCGATCTTCAGCGTGGCGAACGGGTACTGGTGCAGGTAGCTCAGTGACGAGTAGCCCGTGCCGAAGTCGTCCAGCGCGATGCCGGCGCCGTGGTTGCGCAGGTTCTGCAGCATGCGTTTGACCTGGGCCGGGTTCTCCAGCAGCGTGTGCTCGGTGACTTCGATGCGGATGTGCGAGGTTGGTACCTTGTACCGCTCGAACAGCGCCAGCAGGCGCTGGTCCATGTCGGCCGTGCGGAAATGTCGCCCGGAAACGTTGATGCTGATGAAGCCGTGTTCGCCCACCAGACGATGGGCCTGGGCGCAGGCCTGCTCGAAAATCTGCCAATCGATGAGTTCGACGCAGCCGGTTTCCTCGGCGATCAGCAGGAAATCGGCAGGCAGCAGCAGCCCGCGTTCGGGATGGTTCCAGCGCAGCAGTGCCTCGTAGCCGATGGTGCGACCGTCGGCCAGCGACACGATGGGCTGGTAGTGCGGCACGAACTCGTTGCGGATCAGCGCATGCCGCAGGTCGCCCTCCATGTCCAGCAGCGACAGTGCCTCGCGCCGCAGGCGATCGTCGAACACGGCGGAGCGATGGCGACCACCGTCCTTGGCGTTGTACATCGCCGCATCGGCGTCGCGCAGCAGTTCCTCGGGCTGGCGGTAGTGCGCGGCGGGCAGGGCGATGCCGATGGAGGCGGACGTGAAGATCTCCTTGACGCCGAGCCGGAAAGGCGTCTGCAGCGCGCTGATGATGCGGTCGGCGACCTGGGTGGCGGTGCCGGCGTCCTCCATGTCCTCCAGCAATACCGCGAATTCGTCGCCGCCCAGGCGCGCCACCACGTCGCGGGTCTTGAGGCAGGCGCGCACGCGGCCGCCGACCTGGAACAGCAGGTCGTCGCCGACCAGATGGCCCACGGAGTCGTTGATGACCTTAAAGCGGTCCAGGTCGATAAACAGCACCGCGAACAATTCCCGCGGGTTGGCCAGGTTGCGCTGCAAGGCCTGCTCCAGCCGTTGCAGGAACAGCGTGCGATTGGGCAGGCCGGTGAGTGAATCGTGCAGTGTCTCGTATTTCAGCCGGCGCTCGACGCGCTCGCGTTCGGCGATCTGTTCGCGCAGGTCGCGGTTGGCCAGGGCCAGGGCGTGGGTGCGCTCGGTGACGCGGCGCTCCAGCGTGGCGTACGCCTGTTTCAGCGTGGCGCTGGCGTGCTTGCGCTGCAGCGCGGTGGCGATGTGGTAGCTCACGAAGGTGAGCAGTTCCTGGTCGCGCTCGGTATAGGTGTGCTGCGGCGAATAACTCTGCACGGCGAGCACGCCCATCACCTTGTCGCTCCACACCAGCGGCACGCCCAGCCAGCACACCGCGCGGGTGCCGAAGCTTTCGATTTCGCCCTCGGCGATCAGCCGGTCGATGGCGGCGCCGTCCACCAGCAGCGGCTTGCCGTGGCGCAATACATACTCGGTGGCGCCGCGGCCGTGCGATCGCGGCGGCCGGTCGCTGTCGATCTCGTCGACCGAGTAGGGAAACACCAGCTGCTTCTTGTCGCCGTCGACCAGCGCGATGTAGAAGTTTCGCGCGTACAGCAAGCCGCCCACCGCCCGGTGCACGGCGGCGTAGAAGTTTTCCAGGCTCTCGGATGCGTTGGCCAGTTCGGCGATGCGGAACAGCGCCGCCTGCAGCCGTTCGCCGCGCTGGCGTTGCAGCACCTGCTGGCGCAGCACGCGGTTGGCTTCGCGCAGGGCCGTGGTGCGATCGGTGACGCGCTTTTCCAGGTCGAGATGGGCGCCGTGTCTTTCCAGCGCGGTCTGCACGTGCTGGGCCACGTAGCTGAGCAGCTCAAGATCGTGCCGCGAATAGTGGATGTCGGCACGGTAGCTCTGCATCACGATGCCGCCGACGACGCGGTCCTCGCGCATCAGCGGCACGCCCAGCCAGTGCTCGCAATAGGGGCCGACCGGCACGAAATGGCCGGTGAGCTGCTGCGACAGTTCCTCGATCGAGCCCATCAGCGGGCGGCCGCCCTGCAGCAGGTTCCAGGTGAGGCTGTTGGGCATGTCGCTGAGCGGAATCTGCTCGTCGGGCGCCGGCGGCTCCGCGTCCACGGTATCGACGTAATAGGGAAAACGGATGCTGTCGGTGGCGGCGTCGTACAGCACGATGTAGAAGTTTTCCGCGTACATCAGGCTGCCCAGGATGCCGTGCAGCGAGCGCATCAGTTCGGGCATGTCGTGCTCGGCGCCGGCCTGCTCGGCAATGGCGTAGAGCGCCCGTTGCAGGCGTTCGGCCTGCGCCAGCCGCGAGATCGCATCGTAGAGGCGACTGGTTTCGGCCAGTTGGCGAAGCCGGGTATCGGCGATGCGCCCGAGCCACGCCAGCTGCGCGTTGGTCGCCTCGGACAACGGCAATCCGTGGTACTGCAGCGTCAGCGTTCGCGCGCCCTGGCTGTCTTCGGCCAGGTCGACGCTGCCGGGTGTATCGGCCGGGTCGCTGGTCGGGCGCCAGCACAATTGGCCATCGATGCCCAGGTCCGAAAGCATCAGCTCGCAGATGCCCATCACGCTGGCCGCGTCGGGAGCCTCGAGCAGTTGCTCGAACGCGCGTCGCGACAGGTTATGTTCCCCGAGGAGGGGAATGGGCGCGGGCAGGCGGGAGGTCAACGAGGCACTCATCAGGTTTGCTGTGAATCCGGCCAATCCCGGAGCAACGACGAAAGGCGATTTATAGCCGTTCGGCAGTATGGCTGCCAGCTGCGGCCGCGGGAACCCCCGGGGCGCGAACCGGTCTATCGGGAGACCTGGATATGTCAGCTGTGCGCTGCTTTGCGTTTTTTGTGTTTTTCGGTTGTTAGTAAAACGTAAATCGCGCTATGATCCACGACGGTCCAACCACCACGCTGTCGACGCCACGCCATGCATCGTCTGTTCGCCCTGCTGCTGATATCCCTGCTGCCGTTCACGGCGGCGGGCGAGTCCGCGCCCGGTGCCGACGC
Organism: Rhodanobacter caeni; assembly: GCF_039523575.1. NCBI lineage: Bacteria > Pseudomonadati > Pseudomonadota > Gammaproteobacteria > Lysobacterales > Rhodanobacteraceae > Rhodanobacter > Rhodanobacter caeni. The sequence goes on from NZ_BAAAFO010000001.1 coordinate 28,271, forward strand.
GCAGGCCCAGTTCCTGCTGCAGCAGCCGGAAAACGTCGGCGCCTCAGGGACTTCAGCCGTGCCGCTGTGGCGCAACAACCACGGTCAGTGGCTGAGCCTGCGGGCCAGTCATTCCGATGCGACCGAGGCGGCCATGCCGTCGTCGCTGGCATTCCACGGCCTGGCGGCGGGCAACGTCTTCAGCAGCGGCATCCAATACCAGCTGGCGCCGGGCGTGCAGGCGCACGCCGATATCAGCCAGCGGTCGTGGGTGAATCATCCGGCGCGCCTGATCGACAGTGAAGTGGGCGCCACCTACAACAGCGGACGCTACAGCGTGGGGCTCAGCGTGGGCGCCAGCGAGGCGCCGCAGCGTACGGTGCTGCCGCGCGTGCTGCCGGGTGTGGCGCCGGGCGTGGACGGCTTGTCCGGGTTCGACCGCAGCGAACAGTTCAACGCCCGCGGCCGCGTGGCCCTGGGCAGCACGACCGGGATCGACCTGGGCGCCAGCGTGGGGCGTATCCGGCTGATGCCGGGCAACCTGCTGGGCATCGATACGCTGGACCAGAAGGCGCTGAGCTTCGGCGTGGACAGCGGCCCGCTGTCCGGCACCCTGGTCGGCCGTACCATGCAACCACTGGCCGGTGGCGGTGGCGCGGGTACGTTGAGCGCCGACCAGCGCTGGAGCAGCATCGACCTGGGCGTGACCCTGCGTCTGCCGTGGCAGGGTGCATTGAGCATCGGCGCGCAGAACCTGTGGTCGTCCGGCAATTCGGTGAACACGCCGGTGGGGCCCGAGCCCGACCAGTCGCGCACGCCGTACGTGCAATACCATCAGGATCTGTAGGGCGCCGCCCTTCATCGAATCTGCGCGTGCCAAGCCGTCCTCGTGGCGGCTTTTTCGTCTGTGGTCGTTGCGCGGGTAGCCGATGGTCCGGGCGTGCTCAGTCGGCGTTGCGGATACGCACGTCGCCGCTGAAGGTTTCGATGGCGATGTTGCCGGCGCCGCCGCCGATGCGGGTTTCCAGGGTGCTGCCGGGCCCATGGTCGGCTTGCGCCGGTTTGCCGAAGTCGCTGCGCAGATCGCCGCTGAACGTGCTGGCGCGCAGGCTGGCGGAAGTGTCCGGCGGCAGTTGCAGTTGCACGTCGCCGCTCATGCTGTCGATGCCGAGATTGCCGCCTTCGGCCAGCGCACCTTTCAGGCGGACATCGCCCGACACGGTGCTGAGCGAGAAGCTGCGCCAGGGGCCGCCCGCGGCCTGGATCTCGCCGGAAACGGTCTGCAGCCTGGCCTTGTCGCCGAGCACGGGTGCCAGGATGTCGCCGCTGACGGTTTGCAGGTCCGCGTCCTGCGCGTGGCCGGCCAGTTCGATGCCGCCACTGACGCTGTCGACCTTGAGCAGGGGCGTCCTGGCGTTGATGCGGGTCTTGCCGCTGACCGTCTTTACCGCGATCGCACCGCCGTCGATGCCGTCGATGCTGAGGGTGGCGCTGACCACGCGAACGTCGACGGATGCGGAACGCGGCAGATGCACGATCAAGGTGGTGGGGCCCATGGTCTTGTCGCGGCTCCAGTCGAGCCAGCTGCCACGGCCCACGGGTTCGACCTTGAGCGAGAGCGACGGCGCGGTGCCCGTGATGGCCAGCGGCAGGGCCCCTTCGCCCAGTTGTCCCTTGACCTGCAGTTCGGGTCGATCCCAACCGATGACGCTCACCGCGCCCTTGACGTTGCTGATCTCGAGATGGGTGCGGGCGCTGGCCGCGTGGCGCAGGTCGATGGGCGTATCGGCCAGCGCCGAACCCACGCACAGGCACAGCATCAGCGGGAGGAGACGGGTGGTTTTCATGCTTGTTCCTGGGAGGTCAGCCGGCATCGCGCGCCCGTCCCTGCCATTGCGCCTGTTGTTGCCGCGTGCGCAGCAGCAACCGCCGCAGGGCGGGCGAGTCCGGCGCTTGTTGCAGCGCCTGCTGCAACTCCATGCGTGCCGCCGTGAACTCGACGGCGGCGCCAGCCAGGCGCGGATCGGACGGTTTCCAGGCCGGCGCCGCGGCGTCGCTGCGGACGACCGGACGGGCATGCGGCGTCGGCCGCAGCTGCCAGGCCATGCCCACGACCAGCAAGGCCGATGCGGCCAGGCCTGCGGCGACCAGCAGGTGCCGTCTCCGCCGTCGCGGCGCCGCGACCGCATTGGCGGCATCGGCACGATGGAGTGCCGCATCGATCGACGGCCACAGATCCCGCGGCGGCAACTGCGGCTGGCGCAAGTCGCGCAACTGGCGGTGCCATTCGAATTCGTTCATGACCGTTCTCCCAAAGCATGGCGCAGCAGCTGGCGCGCGCGGTGCAACTGTGCTTTCGACGTGCCCACGGCCACGCCGAGTTCGTGGCCGATGTCCTCGTGTCGCCAGCCCTCGATGTCGTGCAGGACCAGCACCGCGCGGGCGCCGGCCGGCAATCGGCCGATCGCCCGTTGCAGCTCGTCGCGCTCGGCGGCGCAGAACGGCGCCTCGCCCGGATCGGGCAGGTGGTCGTCGTCGACCATGTTCACCGGGTCCGCGCCGCGGGCGCGGATGTCCATCAGGGCCACGTTGACGGCAAGCCGGTACAACCAGGTGCCGAAGGCACTTTCGTGGCGAAAGCCCGGCAGCTTCTGCCAGGCGCGCACGAACGCCTCCTGGGTGAGGTCTTCGGCGCGCGCGTGGTCGTAGCCCGCCAGCCGATGCACGGCGCCGTAGATCCGGCCGATGTGCAGTCGGTACAGACGCTCGAACGCATGGCGGTCACCGGCGGCGGCCGCGTGCACGTCGTCCGTGTCGATGGCGTCGATCGGCGCGGGCGACATGGGTCTTCCGAGGTCGGGGCAGGCAGCGATCATATCGCCAGCATGGATGCGTCGCGCTGCGAAAACGTTTGAACGCGCCTTCGGTCGGACCGCTCAGGCAGGGATCAGCGTGGCGATCATGTGTTCCACATACGAATCGAATTCGTCGTGGCTGAGCCGTGGCAGGCCCAGGGTGAAGTTCAGCTGCAGGAAGCCCACGTAGGCGGCGTAGGTCAACCGCGCCCGGTTGAGCGCGTCGGACGAGGCCAGCCCGGCCTGGCGGTAGGCGGTTTCCAGGAACTCCGTGCGTCGGCTGGATACGCGCGCCATCACCGGCACCACCAGGGGATGATCCAGCGCTTTGAGCAGCGCGGCGTAGACGCGGTGCGGCTGCAGCTCGTGCGCCACCCGCCGGAACAGCTCGGGCAGGCGCTCGCGCGGGTCGGCGATCTGTTCGATCTGGCTGATGATCTCGCGCTCGCCATATTGCTCCCAGCGTTCCAGCGCGGCCTGCAGCAGGGCCTCGCGGGTGCGGAAGTGCCAGTAGAAGCTGCCCTTGGTCACGCCCAGCCGTCGCGCCAGCGCCTCCACCGCCAGGGCGCCGACGCCCTGTTCGGCGATCAGTTGCAGTGCGGCCAACTCCCAGTCTTCGGCGGAGAGGCGGTTTCGTTCCGGTTTGCTGGTCGCATTCATCTGCGTATGGTAGCCCCGGCGCCGGGTTTTGTAATGGCGCGAGCGCGGGAATCGCCGACGGGTGAGGTGCTGGACGTCCACCGTCGCCGCAGTCCATACTCGGTCGTATGGTAAGCCCTCTCCAACATGCCCACTCCGTGTCGTCCGTGACCGCCGCCGACGGGCTGGCGCTGGCCGTGGAAGTCGCCCATCCGACGGGGGACCCCACCGTGCTGTTCGCGCACGGCTTTGGCCAGACGCGCGGCGCCTGGACCGCCACGGTGTCGGCATTGGCGGCGCGGGGCTGCCGCTGCGTGAGCTTCGACCAGCGCGGTCACGGCGAGAGCGACCGCGCGCCCGGTGGCGCGTACCGCATCGAGCAGTTCACCGACGACCTGGCCCGCATCGCCCGGGCACAACCGCAACCGCCGGTGCTGGTGGGCGCATCGATGGGCGGTTTGCTGGGCCTGGTCACCGCGGCCGAAGCGTCGCCGCTGCCGTACCGGGCGCTGGTGCTGGTGGATATCACCCCGCGCTGGGAGACGGCCGGCATCGCGCGCATCGTGACGTTCATGAAGGCCTACCCGCAGGGTTTTGCCGACCTCGCCGAGGCCGCCGAACAGATTGCCGCGTACCTGCCGCAACGCCGCGAACGCAAGAGCGCGGCGCAACTGGAGCCGCTGCTGCGCAAAGGAGCCGATGGCCGGCTGCACTGGCATTGGGACCCGCGACTGCTCGGCATGGTGGAGGACAGCGAGCGGCATCAGCCCCGGCTGCTGGCCGCGGCTGCCAGCGTGGATCTGCCGATGCTGCTGCTGTCGGGCGGCCGCAGCGACGTCGTCTCGCGCGCCACCGTGGCGGAGTTCATGCAGCTGGCGCCCCACGCGCGCCACGTGGAGTTGCCGCACGCCACGCATATGGTCGCAGGGGACGCCAATGACGCCTTCACCCGCGAGATCATCCGTTTCGTGGAGAGTCTTGATCAACCCGTTGCCCGCAAGATGGCCGGCAACCTTTCGTCGTGATGAGGTAGCGAGATGACCGTGATATTGACTGTACTGGCCGCATTGATCGCGTCCTGCGCCTGCGCCTACCACCGCACCAGCCTGCGCACGTGGGCGATCGCCACGATCGCGACCACCGTGATCGCGGGCTTGGTGCTGCAGACGCCATGGACGATGGTGATCCTGCTGCTGATCGAGTTGGCGATCGCGGTGCCGTTGCTGATGGTGGGCTTTCGTCGCCAGCAGATCAGCGCGCCGCTGCTGAAGATGTTCGCCAAGGTCACGCCGAAACTTTCGGAAACCGAGCAGACCGCGCTGGAGGCCGGCACGGTGGGTTTCGAGGGCGAGCTGTTCTCGGGCAAGCCGGACTGGTCGCGGCTGCTGCGCGAGCCGAAGCCGGAACTGAGCGCGGAGGAGCAGGCCTTCCTCGACGGGCCGGTGGAAGAACTCTGCGCGATGATCGACGACTGGCAGATCACCCACGAGCTGGCCGACCTGCCGCCGGAAGTGTGGGATTTCATCAAGAAGAACCGCTTCTTCGGCATGATCATCCCGAAGCAGTACGGCGGCCTGCAGTTTTCCGCGCTGGCGCATTCGGCGGTGCTGCAGAAGCTGGCCAGCATCTCGGCCACGGTGTCCTCCACCGTCGCGGTGCCGAACTCGCTGGGCCCGGCCGAACTGCTGCTGCATTACGGCAGCGACGAGCAGAAGAACCACTACCTGCCGCGACTGGCGGTGGGCGAGGAAATTCCCTGCTTCGCGCTGACCGGCCCGTATGCCGGCTCCGACGCCACCTCGATCACCGATTACGGCGTGGTCTGCAAGCAGATGGTCGATGGCGTCGAGACGCTGGGCATGCGGCTGACCTTCGACAAGCGCTACATCACGCTGGCACCGATCGCCACCGTCGTTGGCCTGGCGTTCCGGCTGTACGACCCGGACAAGCTGCTGGGCGAAAAAGAGGACCTGGGCATCACCCTGGCGCTGTTGCCGCGCGCCACGCCGGGGCTGGAGATCGGGCGGCGGCATTTCCCGTTGAACATTCCGTTCCAGAACGGCCCGCTGCACGGCAAGGATGTTTTCGTGCCGATGTCGGTGCTGATCGGCGGGCCGAAGATGGCCGGTCATGGCTGGCGCATGCTGGTCGAAGTGCTGTCGGTGGGCCGCGCCATTTCGCTGCCGTCCAACGCCACCGGTGCGATGCGCACGTCCACCGCGGCCACCGGCGCGTATGCGCGCATGCGCAAGCAGTTCGGTCTGGCGATCGCGCGGTTCGAGGGCGTGGAGGAAGCGTTGGCGCGCATCGGCGGCCTGACCTACGCCACCACGGCGCTGTCGCGCGCCACCGCCGCTGCGGTCGATCGCGGCGAGAAGCCGGCGGTGACCTCGGCCATCGCCAAGTACCACGCCACCGAATGGGCGCGCCAGGTGGCCAGCGACACCATGGACGTGCACGGCGGCAAGGCCGTGCAACTGGGGCCGAAGAATTACGCCGGCCGCGGCTGGGCCAGCGTGCCGATCGCGATCACGGTGGAAGGCGCAAACATCATGACGCGCAGCCTGATGATCTTCGGCCAGGGCGCCATCCGCTGCCATCCCTATGTGCTGAAGGAAATGCAGGCGCTGTCGATCACCGACCGCGACGAACAGTTGCGCCTGTTCGACCGGGCCCTGTTCGGCCATATCGGTTTCGGCATCTCCAACGCGGTGCGCAGCCTGGTGCTTGGGCTGACCGGATCGGCCATCGGCCAGGCGGCCGGCGATGCGTACACCGGCCGCTACTACCGCAAGCTCAACCGCTATTCCGCGGCGCTGGCCCTGTGCGCCGACGTGGCCATGGGCGTGCTGGGCGGCAAGCTCAAGTTCAAGGAAAAACTCTCCGCGCGGCTGGGCGACGTGCTGAGCTATCTGTACATCGCCAGCGCCATGCTGAAACGCTACGAGGACAACGGCCGGCCCGAAGCCGATCGGCCGCTGCTGGCGTGGGCGTTTCACGAATGCGTATGGCGGATGCAGATGGCGCTGGACGGGGTGATCCGCAATTTCCCGGTGCGGCCGGTGGCGTGGTTGCTGCGCGTGCTGGTGTTTCCGTTCGGCCGGCGCGAAGTGCCGCCGTCCGATCGCCTTGGACGTCGCGTGGCGGCCATCATCACCGCGCCGGGCGAGGCGCGCGACCGCCTGCTGGAGTGGGTCTATCTCACACCCACCCCCAACAACACCGTCGGCCGCATGGAGGCGCTGCTGCCGCAGGTGATCGCCGCCGAGCCGGTCGAGCGCAAGTTCGGCAAGGCGCAGAAGGCGGGTCAGTTCAAGACGCACGACTATGTCAGCCAGCTGCATGAAGCGCAGGCGCAAGGCGTCATCTCGGCGGCCGAGCTGGCGCTGCTGGAGCAGGTGCGCGAGGGCGTGTTCGAGTTCATCTCGGTGGACGATTTCGATCCGTCCGAACTGCGCGCCGAGGTGACCCGCGCCGATCGCCAGCCGGCGGTTGCGGCCGGAAGCGAAGCGGAACACGGCGCGTCCTGACCTTCGCCGGGGAGCGCGGCGCGACCGCAAGGCCGTGCCGCCTCCGCGGCGTGTCGACAGCTGTCAGTCCGTTGCCATCGCGCAACGGTTGCGGCCGCCGGCCTTGGCCCGGTACAGCGCGCGATCGGCGGCCTGGATCAGCTCCTCGTCGTCCGAGGTTTCCTTCCACAGCGCGATGCCGATGCTGGCGCTGACGCGCGCCTCGAAGGGCCCATGGCGGGCCTCCAGCGCATAGGGTCGTGCCAGCAGGTCGCACACCTGCTGGCAGCGTTCCAGGATCGGCGCCACGTCGGTGACGTCCTCCAGGATCAGCGCAAACTCGTCGCCGCCCAGGCGCGCCACGGTGTCGTTGGCGCGCAGGTATCCGCGCAGCCGCGCGCCGATCGCCTGCAGCAGCGCGTCTCCCGCCGGATGTCCGAACGTATCGTTGACCGCCTTGAAGCCATCGATGTCCAGCAGCGCCAGCGCGAACGGATGATGCTGGCGCGTGCCGCGCTGCATGGCCGTCTGCAGGCGATCATGGAAAAGCACGCGGTTGGGCAGGCCGGTGAGCATGTCGTGCGTGGCCTGGTGCCGCACCTGCTCCTCGACCCGTCTGCGCTCGGCTATTTCCGCATGCAACTGCTGGTTCCGCTCGGTCAGCTCGCGCATCGCCTGCTGCAATTGCACGCGGGCGCAATAGAGGTCGAGAAAGACCCGCACCTTCGATTGCAGGATCGCATCGTTGATCGGCTTGGCAATGTAGTCGACCGCGCCGGACCGATAGCCCTTGAGCCGGTTGAGGTCGTCGGCGTAGGCGGCGGTGACGAAGATGATGGGCGTATCGCGCATCTGCTCGGTCTCGCTGAGCAGCGCGGCCACTTCGAAGCCGTCCATGTCGGGCATGTTCACGTCGAGCAGGATCAGCGCGAAATCGTGGTCCAGGCACAGGGCCAGCGCCTCGTTGCCGCTGCTGGCCTCCAGCAACTGGGCGCCGCAGCGCGCCAGCAGGCGGCGCATCGCGACCAGGTTGGCCGGGGTGTCGTCAACCACCAGGATTTTCGGGGGTGTCGCCGTGCTCACGTCATGCACAACCGGTTGATGAGGGGGCCCATTTCGTCCAGCGCCACGCAATGGTCAGCGCCTGCCAGTTCCAATGCCGCACGCGGCATGGCTGCGGCGGCGGCGTCGTCGGGTTGCTGCACGATGGCCAGGCCACCCGCGCGCCGCACGCATGCCAGGCCGGCCGCGCCATCGGCGTTGGCGCCGGTCAGTATTACAGCGATCAGGCCGTTACCGTAGACCTCGGCGGCGCTGGCGAACAAGACGTCGATCGACGGGCGCGAGAAGCCGACAGGTTCATCGACCGACAGCGCGAACCGGCGACCGCGCTCGACCAGCAAATGGTAATCAGGCGGCGCCACCTGGATCATGCCGCCGCGGATGGGCTCGCGTTCGCAAGCCTCGATCACCGGCAGGGTGCTGTGCTGCGCCAGCACGTCGCACAGGAGGTGGCTGTTGCTGGCGGTATGGCTGCACACGATCACCGACGTCTGCAGCCGCTGGTCGAGCGCGCCCAGCAGCAGCGCCAGCGCGCCCGGCCCGCCGGTGGAGCAGCCGATGACGATGGCTTCAATGGCCGGCATGATCGACCGGCGACGGCTCGGGGCCGGCACGGCGGAAAAGGCGCAGCGCGCTGTCCACGGCCACGAAATCGCGCGCCGCGGGCGCCAGCGCCAGGCTTTCGCGCAGGCCCAGGCACAGGAAGCCGCCCGGCACCAGGCTGTCGCGGAACATTGCCAGCACGTGGTTCTGCAGCGCGTTGGAAAAATAGATCAGCACGTTGCGGCAGAGCACCAGCTGCGCCTCGCAGAACACCGCGTCGGTGACCAGGTTGTGATCGGCAAAGACCACGTTGCGACGCAGGCGATGGTCGAGCTTGATGAAGTCGTAGCGCGCGCTGTAGTAGTCGGCCAGCGAACAGGTGCCACCGGCCGCCTGGTAGTTGCGCGACCAGCCCTGCGCCTCGCGCGCCGGATAGATGCCCTCGCGCGCCTGGCGCAGCGCGGCGTCGTTGAAATCGGTGGCGTAGATCTGGCAGCGGTCGTACAGCCCGGCTTCCTCCAGCAGGATCGCCAGCGAGTAGATTTCCTGCCCGCGGGCGCAGCCGGCCTGCCAGATCGTGAGGCGCGGATGCGCCGCCAGCGCCGGCAGCACCTGCTCGCGCAGCGCGCGAAATACCGGCGGATCGCGGAACATGTCCGACACCGGCACCGACAGGCCTTCCAGTACCTGCGGCAGGAAGGTGGGGTCGTGCAGCAGGCGGGCGGTCAGCGTGCTGATGTTGCCGGTATGGTGCTGCTCCACCAGTTGGTAGACGCGCCGCTTCAGCGAGGCAGGGGCGTACTGGGCGAAATCGTAGCCGTGGCGCTGGCGCATCGCGCTGACGAAAAGATTCAGCTCGATGTCGTCCAGTTCCGGGTCGATGCCCGACAGGTTCAGCGCGACCGGGTTCATGGCGTCAGCCACACGCGGATCATCGAACCGAGCTTGTCGATGTCGATCGGCTTGGAAAGATAGTCGCTGGCGCCCGCCTCGATGCATTTCTCGCGATCGCCGCGCATCGCCTTGGCGGTGAGCGCGATGATCGGCAAGTCGGCGAAGGCGGGCTGCGCGCGGATCGCCCGTATCGTCTCGTAGCCGTCCATGCCCGGCATCATGATGTCCATCAGCACGATGTCCGGCGGCGGGTTCTCGGCCAGCGTCTTCAGCGCCTTCTCGCCGTCCTGCGCCATCGTCGGCAGCATGCCCCAGCCGCGCAGCACCTTGGACAGGGCGAACAGGTTGCGCATGTCGTCGTCCACCAGCAGCACGCCGTGCCCCTTCAGCTCGTCGCCCACCGGCTTCTTCGCGCTGGCGCGGCGGCCGTTGTGCTGGATGCTGTGCAGGAACAGGCTGACTTCGTCCAGCAGGCGCTCGGGCGAGCGCGCACCCTTGACCACGATCGAGTCGGTGTACTGGCGCAGCTTGCGGCTCTCCTCGCGGTCGAGCTCGCGGCCGGAATAGATGACCACCGGCGGCACGCCGCCGTCGCTGTCGGCCATCTGCTGCAGCATTTCCACGCCCGACATGCCAGGCAGGCCCAGGTCGAGCACGATGCAGTCGTAGCGGGTCTGGCGGGCCTTCTGCAGCGCCTCCTCGCCGGATGCGGCCTCGTCGATCTCCAGGTCGTCACGATGCAGCATGGTACGAACGGCGGCGCGCGAATCGCGGTCGTCGTCCACGATCAGCAGATGCCGCGTGCGACCTTCGGCGAAGTGCAGCAGCCGCTCGAACGCCGCACCGATCGCTTCGCGGCTCACCGGCTTGGTGAGGAAGCCCACAGCGCCCATCTCGCGACCGCGGTTGGCGTCGCCCGAGGCGGAAATGAAGTGCACGGGCAGGTGGCGGGTGGTCTCGTCGGCCTTCAGGCGCTCGATCACGGTCCAGCCATCCATGCCCGGCAGCATCACGTCGAGCAGGATGCCGGTGGGCGCGTGCTCGCGCGCCAGCGCCAGGCCGGTTTCGCCATCGGCGGCGGCCAGCACCTGATAGCCCTTGCGATGGATCATGTCGGTCAGGATGCGCGCGAAGGCGGGGTCGTCCTCGATCACCAGGATCGTGGTCTGCCCCGGCACCAGGCGATGCCGGTCGTCCTCGATCGCCTCCGGCCGCAGGCTCGGCAGTTGCGGCTGCGGCGCGGGCATCCAGGGCGCTGCCGGCGTCGCCTCGCCCGGCGTGGCGGCCGGCTCCGGCGGCTGCTCCGGCAACAGCACGGTGAACGTGCTGCCCTTGCCCTGCTCGCTCTGCAGGATGATGTCGCCCCCCAGCAGCTCGGCGATGCGCAGGCAGATGGCCAGGCCCAGGCCGGTGCCGCCGTACTGGCGGCTGGTGCTGGCGTCGACCTGCTCGAAGGCGTGGAAGATGTGATCGAATTTCTCCGCGGGAATGCCGATGCCGGTGTCGGCGACGCTGATCGCCACCAGCGCCTGGCCGGCGAATTTCTCCGGCAGCACCAGCGCAGCATCGGGCCGTCCGATGCGGATGTTTACGCCACCGCTCACGGTGAACTTGAACGCGTTGCCGATCAGGTTGTTGGCGACCTGCTCCAGCCGCGCACCGTCGGTGCGCAGCACGGGCGGAATGCCGGCGTCGATGGTGACGTCGAAATCGAGCTTCTTTTCCTGCGCCACGTGGCTGAAGGTGCGCCGCAGGCGGCGTTCGAAATCGGCCAGCGGCAGGTCGTCGACGACCAGTTCCATCTTGCCTGCCTCGATCTTGGACAGGTCCAGGATGTCGTTGATCAGCCGCAGCAGGTTGCTGCCGGCATCGTGGATGATGCGCGCCGACTCGATCTGCTCCGCGTCCAGGTTGCCGGTTTCGTTGTCGGCCAGGCTGCGCGAGAGGATCAGCAGGCTGTTCAGCGGCGTGCGCAGTTCGTGCGACATGTTGGCGAGGAAATCGGACTTGTACTGGCTGGCGCGGGCCAGCTCCTCGGCCTTGTGCTCGGTATCCAGCTGCAGGTCTTCCAGCACCTGGCGCTGCCGGTTCAGGCTGTCGGTCTTGTCGCGCAACTCCTCGTTCGACGCCTGCAGCTCTTCGGCCTGCACGCGCAGTTCCTCTTCGGACACGGTCAGCCGCCGCGACTGTTCCTCCAGCTCCAGCGTCTTGATGTGCAGCGCCTCGTTGCTCTGGCGCAGCACGTCCTTCTGCTGGCGCATCAGCAATTCCGACGCACGCAAGTCGTCGGCCTGCTGCTGGCTGCGCTCCAGCAGCTCCTGCGTGTTGATGGCGCGGCTGAGGTTTTCCTGGGTCAGCGCGATCAGCGGCAGCAGCTCGGTCAAGAGCTCCAGCGGCGAGCCCGTGATCGGCTCGAAGCCGGCCAGCTCCAGCACGCCGGTGACCTCGCCGCGGTAGAGGATGGGCTGGATCATCACCCGCGAGGGCACCGCCTCGCCGCTGGCCGAATGCACCCGCACATAGGTTTCGGGCACGTGGTCGAGCACGATCGGCGCGCGCTCCAGCAGGCATTGACCCACCAGGCCGTCGCCGGCGGCATAGCTCTGGGCGGCTTCGGCCGAAGCGTGCAGGCCATAGGCGCCGCGCAGCTCCAGCCGGCCGTGGCGCGCGTCGTGGGTGTAGTACAGCGCCACGCCGGTCTTCAGCAGCGGCGCCAGGTGGCTGGTCAGCGACTGGCCGAACTCGCGGTAGGTGGTGGCTTTCTGCAGATCCTGGGCGATCGTGGCGAGATGCGATTTCACCCAGTCCTGGTCGGTGGTGGCGATCACCATCTGCTTGAACACCTGCAGCGCCCGCGACAGCTCGCCGATCTCGTCCGGACGGCTCAGCCGGGTCACGGTCATCGAGGTGTCGCCCGCGGCCACCCGGTTCATCTGCCGCGTGATCTGCAATACCGGCAGGATGATCAGCCGGTTGGTGAGGCGGATGACGTAGATGCCGAACAGCACGCCGGCCAGCGCCGCCAGCAGGCTGAAGATGCGCAGCTTGTCCAGCGCGCCGACGAGCCCTTGGTTGCGCTGTGCCAGGAGCTTTCGCTCGGTATCGGACATCCGGTCGAGCAGGTCGGTCACCGCGTTGGCCTGGGCAGCGTGCGCCGCGAGCTGCCCGACGGCCAGGGCGCCCATGGACTTGTCCAGGGCGTTCGCCCATTGCGTGCCGAGCGTCTGCAACTGGTCGACGCGGCCTTGCTGCAGCGGGTTGTCGGCGATTAGCCCGCGCAGCCGCCCGACGCTGTCGTCGAACTGGCGCTTGCCGTTCCTGAAGGTGGCCAGGTCGGCCGGTGTCGCCGACAACGCGTAGCCGCGGCTGCCGATCGCCATCGCCTGGCTGGCGTGTTGCGCGTCGGCAATGGCCAGCAGCACCTCATAGGTGTGCGTTGTCCAGCCACGGGTGACTTCCTGGCGTTGCAGGGCGCCCAAGGTCACCACGCTGGTCAGCAGGAACAGGCCCAGCAGGGGAACGACCGCCAGCAGGATTTTCTTCTGCCCGGGAAGCCGGGTCAGCCATCGGTTTCGTGATCTATTCTGCATGCCTGCACCGGCTGTCTGGAAGGACGTCCCCCGCGTCCCACCCCGAGTTTCGCAGGTGGATCCGACGTCGCAAGGTTAGCGTAGGCCCCGCCGGGAAAATAGCGTGATGTCGGCATCCGTGCCGCTCAGCGGCGGCGCCATGCCGGCCGTACCAGCGTGCCGCGCCGAACGGCCACCACGAGCAGGCCCAGCGAGCACAGCGAACACAGCGCCAGCGCGACCACCGACGCCTCCGCGCCAAACGCACCGCCGCTCAGCCAGTCCGGCCCGGTTCGCCGCGACACCAGCCAGCCGTCCGCATCGAGCCCCGACACCGGGATGCCGTAGATCGTGCCCTGCGCGAAATTCCATGCCGCATGCAGGCCCATGCACAGCGGCAGCGAGCGCGTCAGGTGGTACAGCAGCCCGAACAGCAGGCCGGCCTCGATGGCGATGGCCAGCGCGGCCCACGGCGTGGCGTTGGGGTTGGCCAGGTGGGCCGCACCAAAAAGCAGGGCCGAGATCAGCAGCGCCCACCCGCTGCCGAGACCTTCCTCGACGATCCGGTACAGCACGCCGCGGCAGATGATTTCCTCGGCGATACCGGCGCCCAATCCGGCCGTCAACAAGGCAGGCAGCCACGTCGCGTGGGGGTCGGTTCCCACGACGTGGTAGCTGCCCAGCAGCCACAGCGCGCCGACCACCACGCTGAACAACAGCAGTCCGGCCGCCACTCCAAGCGCGCCGTCGGGCAGGATTCTGCGCGCCGCCAACTCGGTGACCGCGCGTCGCTCCACCACCTTGACCAGTACGAGATAGGCAAGCACGGTGGGTACCGCGCGCGACAGCAGTTGCACCCAGGCCCGGGTGTCGGGCGAGGCCTGTTTCGCATTCCAGCCGAAAACGCCCAGCAGCGTGTTTGCCGCTGCGCCGAATGCCACCAGCAGGGCGGTGAAGATCACGATCCGCGCCACCGGCGAAAACAGCAGCCAGCGCGCCCAACGGGGTGCGGTGACGGGAGTGACGAAGGCGACGGCTGGTTCGGACATGGCTTTCCCCGGGCAAGAAGCCGAACGCTACCAGTGCGCAGGCGCCGTGCCCAGCCATGCCGGGCAGGTGGCGCAGCCGTCTAGATGGCCGCCGCCGATGCGTGCTCGCGGGTGTTGGCGAAGCGCACCTGCGGCCAGCGCTCCTGCGCCAGCTGCAGGTTGACCCGGGTCGGGGCGATGTAGACCAGCTCGCCGGCACCGTCGATGGCCAGGTTCATCGCGTTCTTCTCGCGGAACTCCTCCAGCTTCTTCTCGTCGTCGCAATGCACCCAGCGCGCGGTGCTCACGGTGACGGGCTCGAAGGTGGCGTCCACGTTGTATTCGTCCTTCAGCCGGTAGGCCACCACCTCGAACTGCAGCACGCCGACCGCGCCCAGGATCAGGTCGTTCGACATCAGCGGGCGGAAGAACTGGGTGGCGCCTTCCTCGGAGAGCTGCGCCAGGCCCTTCTGCAGCGCCTTCATCTTCAGCGGGTCGCGCAGCTGCGCGCGGCGAAACAGCTCCGGCGCGAAGTTGGGGATGCCGGTGAACGACACCGGCTCGCCCTCGGTGAAGGTGTCGCCGATGGTGATGGTGCCGTGGTTGTGCAGGCCGATCACGTCGCCGGGGTAGGCCGTCTCGACGATCTCGCGGTCGCTGGCCATGAAGGTCAGCGCATTGGCGATGCGCACTTCCTTGCCGGTGCGCGTCTGCACCATCTTCATGCCGGCCTTGTACGTACCCGAGCACACGCGCATGAAGGCCACGCGGTCGCGGTGCGCCGGGTCCATGTTGGCCTGGATCTTGAACACGAAGCCGGAGAGTTTCTCCTCCTCCGGCTCGATCGCCCGCGTGGTGGTGTCGCGCGGCTGCGGCGACGGCGCGTTCTCGACGAAGAAATCCAGCAGCAGCTGCACGCCGAAATTGTTCACCGCCGAGCCGAAGAACACCGGGGTCTGTCGGCCGGCCAGGTATTCGCCGATGTCGAACGACGGCGCAGCGCCCTGCACCAGTTCCAGCTCCTCGCGCAGTTCGCGCATGGCCTCGACGCCGATCGCTTCTTCCAGCCCCGGCGCATCCAGGCCCTTGAAGATGGTCGAATCCTGCCGCGTGAAATTCTTGCCCGGCTCGAAGATGTGCACCTCGTCCAGCGCCAGGTGGTACACGCCCTTCAACCGCTTGCCCATGCCGATCGGCCAGGTCAGCGGTGCACAGGCGATGCCCAGCACCGACTCCACCTCGTCCAGCAGCTCGATCGGCGAACGGCCCTCGCGGTCCAGCTTGTTGATGAAGGTCATGATCGGCGTGTCGCGCAGCCGGCACACCTCCATCAGCTTGATCGTGCGCTCCTCCACGCCCTTGGCGCAGTCGATCACCATCAGCGCCGAATCCACCGCGGTCAGCACGCGGTAGGTGTCCTCGGAGAAGTCCGCATGCCCCGGCGTGTCGAGCAGGTTGACGATCTTGCCCTCGTACGGGAACTGCATCACCGACGAGGTCACCGAAATCCCGCGCTCCTTCTCCAGCGCCATCCAGTCCGAGGTGGCGCTGCGCGAGGTCTTGCGGCTCTTCACCGAGCCGGCCATCTGGATCGCACCGCCGAACAGCAGCAGCTTCTCGGTCAGCGTCGTCTTGCCCGCGTCAGGATGACTGACGATGGCGAACGTGCGGCGGCGGCGGGTTTCTTGCAGGTGGATGGGCATGGATGGGCAATCGGGGGGCGTGAGCCGCCCATTGTAACGTGGATGGTCCACCCGCCTGGCGCTGCGCTTCGTTTCCGCGCGCATTGATCGGCCCGCCTCTACGGCGCCTTGGCAGCCATTTGCCGCGGGCCGCATTTCCACGCTGGTGACCATGTGCACTACGACCATGATGCCGACATCCCATCGCTGCCTGCGATCGCACTGGCGGACACGTGCCATGGCGTTGGGAAACGCGTCCGTCGAACGCCGACATCATGCTGGAAAAAGCCTACATGACCGATCCGGCAATGACGTCGAAAAATATCGGGCTGCGTCGCCAGACCTTCATCTCCCTCTCACGCAAAGATGGCTCGCCGTTCACGACATGTGCCGGTACGACGCGCGTCGTCTCGATATACGTACGTCGGGCCCATCCGCGTTTTGACGATGACCTGGCGCGACGCACAACGGCCAGCGCCCGGTCGTTTTCGTTTTCAGTGTGGCCTGAGATGGCTTGCGGTTGACCCATGTATCTGACTATTCCCTGGGGAAAATGTTATGCGAGTTGAATCGGTGAAACGGACTTTGTTGATGATCAGCCTGGGTTCGGTGGTGGCGTTGAGCGGTTGCGCCAGCATGGCCACGGGCGGCGGAAAGAATCCGGTGAGTGGGTCGGCCGGTGGCGCCCACAGCACGAACGCCAATGCGAGCCTGGAGCATTGCGATCATTCCCTGGGAACGCTGGCCGTCGAAGAGGACACGAGCGAACCGTGGTACGCCATCCTGACCAACCAGTACCACTTGCCGGCGACTACCCCGCTCATTCGGCTGATGATCCAGCAGAGCAACTGCTTCATCGTGGTGGACCGCGGCCGCGCCATGGGATCGATGATGCGGGAGCGCGACCTGGCCGCCTCCGGCGAAATGCGCAGCAACAGCCATCTCGACAAAGGCCAGATGGTGGCGGCCGATTATGTGGTGACGCCGAACATCCAGTTTTCCCAGAACACCGGTGGCGGCGGCGCGGCGCTGCTGGGGGGGCTGGGCGGTTACGGCGCGCTCATCGGAGCCGTGGCGGGCTCGATGAAAAGCAGTGAAGCGTCCACGACCTTGATGCTCACCGATACCCGCTCAGGCGTGCAGGTGGCCATTTCGCAGGGCAGTGCGAAAAACACCGATTTCGGCTTCGGCGGAATCCTGGGCGGACACGGTGCCGCCGGTGCCGCCGGGGCTTACAGCAAGACGCCACAAGGCAAGGTCATTGCCGCGGCATTCCTTGACTCCTACAACCAGATGGTGAAGTCCGTGCGCGAGTACGCACCGCAACGTGTGGCCGGCGGTCTGGGTACCGGCGGCGCGCTGGCGGTGGATGGTGCGTCCACGCCTTCTTCGGCGACTTTCTCGGTGGCCGACGCGCAACGCAAGCTGGCCGAGTTGGGGCTGTATACAAGCAAGGTCGATGGTGTGTCCGGGCCGGGTACCCTGGCGGCGATCCGGAAGTTCCAGAAGATCCGTGGCCTTGCAGCCACCGGTCAGCTGGACGGGGAGACCGTCGGAGCCTTGCAGCAGTAATCCTCCACCAGCGAACCTCGACGGGGTAACGGTAGGCAAAGAAAAACGGCGGCGTAGCGATACGTCGCCGTTTTTCGTGCACGGTGCGCCAGACTCTCCGGGCGAAACTAGGCTACTTCGCTTCCTTCTCCATCAGCTTGTCGACCATGCTGGCCGGCACTTCCTGGTAGTGATCGAAGATCATGCTGAAGTTGCCGCGGCCGCTGGTGGCCGAGCGCAGGAAGTTGATGTAGCCGAACATTTCCGACAGCGGCACGAAGCCCTGCACGAAGGCCGACGTGCCCTTCTGGCCCTGTTCGGTGATGGTGCCGCGGCGGCGGTTGATGTCGCCGATGATGTCGCCCAGGTAGGCCGCCTCGGTCACCACCTCCAGGCTCATGATCGGCTCCAGCAGCTTCGGCTTGCTGAGCTTCTGCGCTTCGCGGAAGCACTGGCGGGTGGCGATCTCGAACGCCAGCGCGGAAGAGTCGACGTCGTGGAACTTGCCGTCGACCAGGCGCGCCTTGAAATCCACCACTTCGTAGCCGGCGATCTGGCCTTCCTGCGATTCGGTCCTCACCGCGTGCTCGACCGCGGGGATGTATTCGCGCGGCACGCGACCGCCGACCACTTCGTCGGAAAACACCACGCCCGAGCCCGGTTCGCCCGGCTCGAAGATCATTTTCACCTCGGCGAACTGGCCGGAGCCGCCGCTCTGCTTCTTGTGCGTGTAGGTGTGCTCGACCGACTGGCCGAAGGCCTCGCGGAAGCTCACCCGCGGCTTGCCCATGCTGGCTTCCACGCCCAGCTCGGTGCGCATGCGGTCGATGGTGATTTCCAGGTGCAGCTCGCCCATGCCCTTGAGCACGGTCTGGCCGGTTTCCTGGTCCACTTCCATGCGCAGCGACGGATCGGCCTTGACCATCTTGTAGAGTGCGGTGGACAGCTTGTCGACGTCGTTGCGGCTCTTGGGCTCCACCGACACGCTGATCACCGGGTCGGGGAAGCGCATGCGTTCGAGCAGCGCCGGGTGCGCCGGGTCGCTCAGCGAGTCGCCGGTCTCGGTGTCCTTCATCGAGACGAAGGCGCAGATGTCGCCCGCGCGCACCTCGTCGATCTCTTTCGTGTCGTCGGCTTGCACCTCGACGATGCGGCCCACGCGCTCCTTCTTGCCGCGCGTCACGTTGAGCAGGGTGTCGCCCTTCCGGATCACGCCGGAGTAGATGCGGCAGAAGGTGAGCGTGCCGAACTGGTCGTTGATCACCTTGAACGCCAGCGCGCGGGCGGGCGCGTCGTCGGTGACCGCCTGCTCGCCGACGACGTTGCCGTCCTCGTCGACCATCGCGATGCCGCCGTTCTCGCCGGGGTAGGGCAGGTAGTCGACCACGGCGTCCAGCAGCTGCTGCACGCCCTTGTTCTTGTACGAGGAGCCGCACAGCACCGGCACCAGCGCACCGGTGACGGTGCCCTTGCGGATGCACTGCTTCAATACGGCAGGGTCGAACTCGCCGGTGTCGATCAGCTTCTCGAACGCGTCGTCGTCCAGGGCCAGCGCGGTTTCCAGCAGGTCCTGGCGCAGCTTGGGCAGGTCGGCGATCCACGCGTTGTCGGCGTCGGAACCGAACGTCATGCGGTCTTTCAGCTGCGCCAGCGGCACGCTCTCCCAGGTGCTGTCCTTGTCGTCGGAGGCCCAGATGTAGCCTACGCCCGCGACCAGGTCGGCCATGCCGACGAACTCGTCGCTGCTGCCCAGCGGCACCTGGCACAGCAGGGCGTTGGCGCCCAGGCGCTCGCGGATGCCTTTCACGCAATGCGCGAAGTTGGCGCCGATGCGGTCCATCTTGTTGACGTAGCATAGCCGCGGCACCTTGTACTGGTCGGCCAGGCGCCAGTTGGTTTCGGTCTGCGGCTCCACCCCGGCCACGCCGTCGAACACCACCACGGCGCCATCGAGCACGCGCAGCGAGCGGTTCACCTCGATGGTGAAGTCGACGTGTCCGGGCGTGTCGATGACGTTGATCTGGTGCCCTCTCCACACCGCCGACACCGCGGCCGACTGGATCGTGATGCCGCGCTTGCGCTCCTGCTCCATGTAGTCGGTGGTGGTGGAACCCTTGCCGTCCTTGGTTTCGTGCGTGTTGACGATCTGGTGCTTGCGGCCGGTGTAGTACAGCACGCGCTCGGTGGTGGTCGTCTTGCCCGCGTCGATGTGGGCGATGATGCCGATGTTGCGGTAGAGGGCGAGGGGCTTCTTGCGGGCCATGGGAAGGCTCCAGTGGGCGATGGATCAGACAGACGAGTCACATGCCACCGCGGCGCGGGTAATTCAAGCAAGGCGTGGCTAGCGGCGGCGATGGGATGGCGTGAGGCTGGAGCACGGTTCCTCCCCTGCGGAGCAGGGGAGGTCAGGAGGGGTTCGCTTTTGACTTTCAGATCAAGAGCGACCCCTCCCCAACCCTCCCCTGCGAGCAGGGGAGGGGGTCAGGGCGTTTAGTCGCCGGGGACGCCGCGAAACGTCACCACCAGCACGTCGCGGTGCGCGGGCTTGTCGGGGTCGATCGGTGTCACCGCGGTGACGCCGTGGAACACGCGCGCATCGTCCACCAGCGCCGCGTCCAGCGGCTGGGCCAGGGTAAAACTGCCCAGCACGCCGTGGTCGGGGGCGTGGATGGTGGTGGTGCCGCTGGCGATGTTCTGCCGGTCGATCAGCAGCACCAGCACGTAATCGACGCCGTCGCGGTGCACGCCCTCGGGCGTGGGCTCGCCATCCTCGCCGCGGCGCGCCTCGATGCGGAACTGGTGTGTCTCGATGTGCCAGTGCGTGGTGGCCGGTGCCAGCGAGCCGAAGAAATCCCGGCAGAAATCCAGGATGCGGCGCAGGCTGGCGCCATCGCTCACCGAGGGCAGGATGGGGTCGAACCAGCGTTGGATGTCGCCCTGCAGGTGGTTGTAGCTGCGGCTCTGGAAATGCGGCTGGGCCGGCTGCCGTCGTATCTCGCCCTCGCGTTCCGCGGCAAAGGTGGCGTAGCGTCGCCGCCGGTGGCGGCCGCTGGCGGCCAGGTAGGTGTCGGGCGACAGGTCGTTCCAGCTGTCCGCAAAAGCCGCCCAGTCGTCCAGCGCCTCGCCATGCAGCAGCGTGCGCATGATTGGCGCGGTGACGAACGCAAACCCATCGTCCCGCAGGTTGACGTGCAGGGCGGGCATATCGACGGGATGGTTCATCGACGTAATTTAGCAGGGGCCGGATGAAGCGGCGATGGTTGTTTCCTGCGAGCATCCTCAGTGCGGAAAAATGCCGTAATACCCTCTCCCCTGCGGGGAGAGGGCAGGGGAGAGGGGACACGCCGCAGGAAAGCCACAACGGAGCCGCTTGCAACGTCGCAAAGGCGCACCAATCGCCCTCCCCGCGAGCACCCGCCCCTCTCCTCAATCCTCTCCCCAGAGGGGAGAGGAGGCCAAAGCCAAAAGCATCACCCCCACAAACCCGCGATAATGCCCGGATGACTTCCCTGCAATTCGACCTCCACGCCACCGACGGCGCGGCGCGTCGCGGCCAACTCCGTTTCGCCCGCGGCACCGTGGAAACGCCCGCCTTCATGCCCGTGGGCACCTATGGCTCGGTCAAGGCCATGACCCCGCGCGACGTGCGCGAGACCGGCGCCGAGATCATCCTGGGCAACACCTTCCACCTGTTTCTGCGGCCCGGGCTGGAGATCGTCGAGAAATTCGGCGGGCTGCACCGGTTCATCGGGTGGGACAAGCCCATCCTCACCGATTCGGGCGGCTTCCAGGTGTTCTCGCTGGCGCACAAGCGCAAGATCAGCGAGGAAGGGGTGATGTTTGCCTCGCCGGTGGACGGTTCGCGGGTGTTCCTGTCGCCGGAGGTGTCGATGCGGATCCAGGCCACGCTGGATTCGGACATCGCGATGATCTTCGACGAATGCACGCCGTACCCGGCCACCGAGAAGGTGGCCAGCGAGTCGATGGAGCTGTCGCTGCGCTGGGCCGCACGCTCGCGCCAGGCCTTCAATGACCTGGGAAATCCCAACGCCCTGTTCGGCATCGTGCAGGGCAGCGTCTACGAAAACCTGCGCCAGCGTTCGGCGGCCGGGCTGGTCGATATTGGCTTCGACGGCTACGCCATCGGCGGGCTGGCGGTGGGCGAGACCGAGGAGGAGCGCAACCACGCGCTGGATTTCACCGTGCCGCTGCTGCCGCGCGACAAGCCGCGCTACCTGATGGGCGTGGGCCGCCCGGAAGACGTCGTGGAGGCCGTGCGCCGCGGCGTGGACATGTTCGATTGCGTGATGCCCACGCGCAACGCGCGCAACGGTTTCCTGTTCACTGCCGAGGGCACGCTGCGCATCCGCAACGCGAAGTTCGCCGACGATACGCGGGTGATCGAGGAAGGCTGCGATTGCCACGCCTGCGCCAACGGCTTCAGCCGCGCCTACCTGCGCCACCTGGATCGCTGCAACGAGATCCTGGGCAGCCAGCTGGCCACCATGCACAACCTCCGTTACTACCAGCGCTTGATGGCCGGTCTGCGCGAGGCGATCGCCAGCCGCACGCTGGAGGCGTTCACGGCCGGGTTCTACGCCCGGCGGCAGGCCGCAGGCGCCTTGTAGTGGCGCCCTTGTACGGCTTTTTGTAGGAGCGGCTTCAGCCGCGATGCTCTTGTCCTGGGCTCCAAAGCAAAGCATCGCGACTGAAGTCGCTCCTGCAACTTGCAACCGGCAATCCGCGCCCTCAGAAGGGTTCTGCGGGCCTGTCGACCCTGCCGGAAGCCGTCGTGCATGCCCCCGGAGCGCATGTCATAATCAATGATCTTTTATCAGGCGTTCAGCTGATTGGCCGGGCGTCGTCACTTGCGAGTTAACGACCATGAGTTTTCCGATTCCCCTGGTGATCGCCCAGGCGGCAGCCCAGCCGGCCGGTGGCGGCGCATCCATGATCATCATGATGGTGGTGCTGTTCGGCCTGATGTATTTCATGATGATCCGGCCGCAGATGAAGCGGCAGAAGGAGCATCGCGCGCTGATTTCCGGCCTGGCCAAGGGTGACGAGGTGGTCACCAATGGCGGCATTGCCGGCCGCGTGGACGAGGTGGGCGAGACCTTCCTGACGCTGGAGATCGCCGCCAGCGTGAAGGTCAAGGTACAGAAGGGCGCGGTGCAGCAGGTGCTGCCCAAGGGCTCGCTGAAATCCGTCTGACCTGCCGGTCCGCGATCCGCCGGATCGACGCCGGCGCTTTCCCAACGATAGACGCTACCGCCGCGGCCGATGCCGCGGCTTTGATGGGTGCATGGCATGAGTGATTTCCCCCGCTGGAAGTACGCGCTGGTCGCGCTGGTGATGTTGTTCGGCGTCATCTACGCGTTGCCGAACGTGTTTCAGCCGATACCGGCCGTGCAGGTCACCGCCAACCGCGACGCACCGCCGATCGACCAGGCCGTGCGGCAGAAGGTCGCGGCGGCGCTGCAGCAGAAGCATGTCGCCACCGGCGAGGTGATCGTGTCGGACGACGGCCACCTGCTGGCCACGTTTGCCAACAGCGACGTGCAGAAGACCGGCTCGGACGTGATCAAGGACACGCTGGGCGACGGCTACACGGTGGCCTTCAAGCTGCAGCCCACCGTGCCGCGCTGGCTTACCGCGATCGGCGCCAACTCGATGCCGCTGGGCCTGGACCTGCAGGGCGGTGTGCACTTCCTGATGCAGGTCGACCAGAACGACGTGATCGACAAGCAGGAAACCAGCTACGCGGATGACATCCGCAGCCTGATGCGCGACAAGAAGCTGCGCTACCTGTCGGCCAACCGCAACGCCGGGCGCGGCAACGGCATCGCCGTGGCTTTCCGCACCGACGCCGAGCGCAACACCGCCGCCGACGCGATCGCGCTGGCCTTTCCCGACCTCAACGTGACCAACGGGCCGGATACGGACGGCCATTACGTGGTGACGGCCAAGGTCAAGCCGGACAAACTCCGCGAGCTGGCCGCCAACACCATCAAGCAGAACCTGGGCACGCTGCGCAACCGCATCAATGCGCTGGGCGTGTCCGAGCCGCTGATCCAGCAGCAGGGCGACGACAAGATCGTGGTGGAGCTGGCCGGCGTGCAGGACCCGGCCGAGGCCAAGAAACTGATCGGCGCCACCGCCACGCTGGAATACCGTGCCGAGGGCGGCTCCGATGCGCAGGCGATGGAGGCGGCCCGCACCGGCAACGTGCCGCCGGATGCGCGGCTTTACTACGAGCGCGGCACGGGTCGGCCGATCCTGCTCAGCAAGCGCGTGATCGCCACCGGCAACGAGCTGGTCAACGCCACCTCGTCGTTCGACCAGCAGACCGGCTCGCCGTCGGTGTCGGTGACGCTGAATGCCGCCGGCGCCAAGAAGATGCTGGACTTCACCAGTGGCAACGTGGGCAAGCGCATGGGCGTGGTCTACGTCGAGCGCGTGGTCGACACCAAGGTGGTGGACGGCAAGGAAGTGCGCGTGCCCAAGATCACCCAGGAGGTGATCAACTACGCCACCATCAACGGCGTGTTCGGCAAGGAGTTCCAGACCACCGGCCTGGGCAGCGCCAAGGAAGCGTCCGACCTGGCCCTGCTGCTGAAGGGTGGCGCGCTGGCCGCGCCCACCGACATTGTCGAGGAGCGCGTGATCGGCGCCAGCCTGGGCCAGGACAACATCGAGAAGGGCTTCAAGGCGGTGATCCTTGGCCTGGCGCTGGTGCTGCTGGCCGCGGCCATCTACTACAAGCTGTTCGGCCTGGTGGCCGACGTGGCGCTGTTCTTCAACCTGGTGGTGCTGATTGCCATCATGTCGATGATCGGCGTAACCCTGACCATGCCCGGCGTGGCCGGCATCGTGCTGACCCTGGGCATGGCGATCGACGCCAACGTGCTTATCTGCGAGCGCGTGCGTGAGGAGCTGCGCAACGGCTGCACGCCGCACGCCGCCATCCGTGCGGGTTACGAGAAGGCGTGGTCCACCATTCTGGACGCCAACGTCACCCACCTGATTGCGGCACTGGCGCTGACCACGATGGGTACCGGCGCGATCAAGGGCTTCGGCGTCACGCTGATGATCGGCATCCTGACTTCGCTGTTCACCTCGGTGACGCTGACCCACGCGCTCACCGCGCTGATCCACGGCCACCGCAAGCTCAAGACGCTGTCGGTTTGAGGAAGAGATCATGGAAATTTTCAATCACGACAGCAACATCCACTTCCTGGGGATGCGCAAGTACACCGTCGCCATCGCCATTTTCCTGATGGTGGCCTCGGTGGCGCTGATCGCCACCAAGGGCCTCAACTACGGCCTGGATTTCACCGGCGGCGTCTCGATGGTGGTCGATTACGACCAGCCGGTGGAGATCGCCGACGTGCGTGCGGCGCTGGAGAAGGGCGGCCTCGACCATGCGGTGGTGCAGAGCCTGGGCGGTACCCGCGAGGTGTCGATCCGCATGCAGCCCAAGGACGACCCGGCGGCGCTGCAGGCCGCCGACGGCAAGGTCAACCTGGACCGCATCGCGGCCGACGTCACCCGCACGCTGAAGGCCGCGCGCCCGGATGCCAAGCTGAAAAGCCGCGACTACGTGGGCTCGGAAGTGGGCGCCGAGCTGCGCAGCGACGGTACCGTGGCGGCGATCTTCGTGATCCTGGGCATCATGGCCTACCTGTGGATCCGCTTCGAACGGCGGTTCGCGATCGCGGCGGTGATCACCGAGGTGCACGACACGCTGGTGACGCTGGGCATCCTGGCGCTGGTGCAGCGCGAGTTCGACATGACCGTGCTGGCGTCGGTGCTGGCCGTGATCGGCTATTCCATCAACGACAAGGTGGTGGTGTTCGACCGCATCCGCGAGCTGTTCCGCCTGGCGCGCAAGGCCGAGCCGGAGGAAATCCTCAACCGCTCGATCAACAACACCTTGTCGCGCACCATCATCACCTCGCTGTTCACCGGCATCACGATGGGCGCGCTGTATTTCTTCGGTGGTCCGGTGGTGCACGGCTTCGCCATCACCATGCTGATCGGCATCCTGGTCGGTACGCTCTCGTCCATCTTCGTCGCCAGCCCGATCCTGTTGTGGCTGGGTGTATCGAAGAAGGACCTGATGCCGGTCACCAAGGAAAACCCGGAGCTGGCACGGCGCCCCTGAGCCCGCCCCGAACCAAAAAAACGGCACCCTCGGGTGCCGTTTTTTTCTGTAGGAGCGCACCCTGTGCGCGATGGTTTTATGCGGGAATCGGGAATCGGGAATCGGAATCGCCAAAACCATCGCGCACAGGATGCGCTCCTACGGGCATCGCGTTTGCCGGCTCATTCCAGCAGCCGTTTCCCGTAGGCGAAATGCTCGCCCCAGTACGGACCGTCCAGATCGTCCAGGCGCACCGTGCCGCCGCTGTTGGGCGCGTGCACGAAGCGGCCCTTGCCGACATACACGCCCACGTGGCTGATCGCACCGCCAATGTCGAAAAACACCAGGTCGCCGCTGGCCAGCTGGGTCATGCGGCTTACCTTGCGGCCCTGCATGGTGGACATCGCGTGCGAGGTGCGCGGCAGCGCGATGCCGGTGGCGGTGCGATAGATGTAGTCGACCAGTCCGCTGCAATCGAAGCCGCCGTCCGGGGTGTTGCCGCCCCAGCGGTAGGGCGTGCCGACCAGGCCGATGGCGCGGAACAGCACGTCGTTGGCCTCGCCCGCACTCGCGGCCGACGGCGCGCGGGGCGGCAGGCTGGCGAGGGAAGAGTGCGAGGGTTTGAAGGTGGGCTGGCGCCGTTGTGGCGCGCTGGCGCAGGCGGCCAGCAGCAACAGGCTGCCGCCCAGCCACAGGTGGCGCGCGGCACGCCAGGACAAGGGTGCGGCAGCGTGGCGGGCAGTTGGCTCAGGCATCACGGGAGCCCCTCGGTGGCAACGAGCCAGAGGTTATCAAATCAAGCACTTGGGCGAAAGTTGTGAGAAACAGGGCGAATCAAGGGCGATGACGGCACCCGCTACGGCGCGCGCACCTCGACGAATTTGTCGGACAAGGTATTGCCGTTGATGCCCCAGGCCCGCAGGCGATAGCGACCAGGGTACAGGTAGAGTTTCGTGACGGTGTCGCCCTGCAGGAAGGCGTAGCGATCGGCGGCCACGGCATCGTCCGGTTCATCCGGATAATGCGCGTCGACGACGCAGGGGACGACCGCCTTGCACAGCGTGGTGCTGATGGTCAGCGGATTCCGTCCGCCGCCAAGGGTAAGCCACGGCGGCCGTTGCGCATTGACCTCGTGCGAGAGCATCGGCAGGGTGCGCGTGGTGTTGTGGATCATCGTCCAGCGCTGGGTGTAGCCGCTTTCGACGGCGCTCATGCCCGAGCCCGGCAGGATCACGTTGAGATCATACAGCTCCGGATGCGCGCTCCAGGCATGGCCGTCCGTGCGATCGAGCAGCACGGTCGGGCCGGTCGGTTCGAAGCGCGTCACCAGTTGCTGGTAGGCCTCGTCCGGCGCGGCGGGAATCTGCTCGCGAAACTGGGTCTGGTCGATCGACAGCGGCACCAGGCCGGTCAGCTTCTGCAGGCGCATCGCCATGGGGTCGATCGCGCCCAGCCGCCCGCGCGCCTTGTCGATATGGGCGTAACCGGCATGCACGAACAACCTGGCCGCCGGATTGTGCGCAAACACCTTCCGGTAGAGGTTGTTTGCCTGCCCGGTTTCCCGCGCCTGGCCCCTGGCGCCCTCGGTGTCGTAGGCGACCACGGTGAACCCCAACCGCAGCGCCTGGCGCACGATCTCGCCATAGAGCGGTTCATGCAGGTAGTCGCTGCCGTCGGCTTTCAGCGGATAGCCGCGTCTGGCCAGGTCGCGGTCCTCGCCCAGCGCCTCGATCGCGAAGTAGTCGAAGCCCAGGGCGCGCAGGCGTGGCAGCAGCGCCAGGGTCAGCTCGCGGGTGTGGGCGTCATGGTGGGCTTCGTTGACCATCACGATGCGCCGGTCGGCGGCCAGCCGGGCAATCACGTCCACGGCGCTGGCCGCCTTCCATCCGTCGGCCGTGGGCAGCGTGGTATCGGCGGGCACGCGGCTTTTCAGCGGAAAGTCGCGCATGGCTTCGTTGTAGAAGCCCAGTTCGTTCTCGACCGAGGCGAACATCTGCATCGCCAGCTGCCGTTCGTGCGGCGCGAATTGCGGCATCATCTTCAGCACATAGAGGTAGCGGGCCAGGTCGTTCGGCTGCTCGTTCAGGGTTCGGAAAAACGCGATTTCGGACGCACTGAACGATTGCGCCGACAGCGGCGATACCGCCAGCAGCGCCATGCAGAAGAGTGCGATTACCCAGCGTGTCGGCATGCACGAGCCTCCGGACGTTTTTCGAGAGCCTGCACGTCACGCCCCGGTTGGGCAAGCTGCGCTCCAGCATTGTGCGGGGTTCCACGCGGGCAGGCCGCCGCGTATCCAGCCAGCGGAGCCGACCTTCTCCCGAGAAGACCGCGTTGACGCCACCATCCATGCCGGCAGGCGACACTTCCTGTACTTCTCCAGGACAGACGTCATGACGCCCCATCCAGACTTGATCGTGCTCGGTGCCGGTTCCGGCGGACTGGCCACCGCGCTTCGCGCGGCGGAACACGGCGCGCACGTGGCGCTGGTCGATCCGGCCACACTGGGCGGCACCTGCGTGCATCGCGGTTGCGTACCGAAGAAGGCCTTGTGGTTCGCGGCGCAGTGGGAGCAGGCGCAGCGGCTTGCGGTCGACGTGGGCTTTGCCTCGCAACCGGGGCCGCTGGACTGGGCGCGCTTTCGCGCGGTACGGGCGCGTTACATCGAGGGGATCGAAGCGCGCTACGGCGAGCGGGTGCAGCGGGCGAACGTGCAGCGGTTTCGGCAGCGGGCGCGGCTTGCCGGACGGGACGTCGTCGAACTCGCCGACGGCACGCGCCTGCGGGCGCCGCACATCGTGATTGCCACCGGCGGCAGGCCGCGCCGGCTGCCGTTGCCGGGCTTCGACCTGGGCATGGTGTCCGACGACATCTTTGCGCTGTCGACCTGTCCACGCCGCATCGCGATCGTGGGCGGCGGCTACATCGCGGTGGAATTCGCCGGCCTGCTGCAGGCGCTGGGCAGCGAGGTGACGATGCTGGCGCGCGAACAATTGCTGCAGGGTTTCGACGACGAGCTGGTGCAGGCGCTGGCGGCGCACATGCATGGGCAGGGCATTCGCGTGCGCTACAACACCGACGTCAAGGCGGTTCGGCGCACGGCAGCGGGCCTCCTGCTCGATGACGCGCCGACCGGCGTGGACGGCCCCTACGATGCCTTGCTGTGGGCGGTTGGCCGCGTGCCGAATACCGACGATCTGGGCCTGACGGCGGTGGGCGTCCGCACCGACAAGCGTGGTCGCGTGCAGGTCGACGCCCGCCAGCAGACCAACGTCGAGGGCATCCTGGCGATCGGCGACGCCAGCACCGACCGGGCGTTGACGCCGGTTGCCGTGGCGGCCGGCCGCCATCTGGCCGATCGCCTGTTCGGTGGCCAGCCCGACGCGCATCTCGATGGAAAGAACATTCCCAGCGTGGTGTTCAGCAAGCCGCCGCTGGGCATGGTGGGCATGACCGAGGCGCACGCGCGCGGGCATCACGGCGAGCCGGTGACGGTCTACCACAGCCGTTTCACGCCGATGCAATGGGCACTGGCCGGCGAGCAGGGGCAAAGCCTGATGAAGCTGGTATGCGTGGGTGCCGAGGAGCGCGTGGTGGGCATCCATGCGCTGGGCCCCGGAGTGGACGAGATGCTGCAGGGATTCGCGGTGGCGCTGAAGCTGGGCCTGCGCAAGCGCGACCTGGATGCCACGCTGGCGATCCATCCCACCTCGTCCGAAGAATTGGTGCTGATGCGTTGAGTACCATGCGCGCCATGGATACGTTCACCCTGCAACGCGGCCGCGCGCCGCTGCTGATCAGCCTGCCGCACGACAGCAGCGTCATCCCCGCCGATATCGCCGCGCGCATGCACCCGTGGGCGCATCGTTCGCCGGATACCGACTGGCATGTGGGACGGTTGTACGAGCCGCTGGCGCAAGCGTTGGGCGCCAGCGTGCTGCGGCCGATGGCATCGCGCTACGTGGTCGACCTCAATCGCCCCGCCGATGGCCATGCGCTGTACCCGGGCCAGCGCGAGACCGGGCTGGTGCCGTCGATCGGCTTCGATGGCGAACCGCTGTACAGCGTGGTAGATCCGATCGACGCGGCGGAAGTGCAGCAACGTGTCGATCGCTACTGGCGTCCCTATCACCAGGCGCTGGCCGATGAACTGGCGCGCCTGCACGCCGCGCACGGCCGCGTGGTGTTGTGGGAGGGCCATTCGATCCGCAGCGAGGTACCCATGCTGTTCGAGGGCCGCCTGCCGGACTTCAACCTCGGCACCGCCGCCGGTGCCAGCTGCAGCCCCACGTTGCAGGCGCAGCTGGAAGCGTGCCTGGCCGCGCAGTCGCGCTTCAGCGTGGCGGTCAACGGGCGCTTCAAGGGTGGCTACATCACGCGCCATTACGGCGCGCCGGCAAGCGGCGTGCAGGCGGTGCAACTGGAACTGGCGCAGCGCCATTACATGGACGAACAGACCTTTGCCTACGACGAGGCCAAGGCGCCGGCGGTGCAGCAATTGATCGAAAAACTGCTGCGGATCTGCCTTGCGAACGCCGCCGCATGACGCCCGTAGGAGGGCTTCAACGCAGTGCGGCTACGCACTTCAGTTCAATCGCGGTCGGCGTGGGCAGGCGGTCGATGCCCAGCGTGGTGCGACAGGCATCCACGCCGGCGAAATACTCCGCGTACAGGCGGTTGTAGGTGGCGAAATCGCGCTCCATGTCGGTCAGGAACACGGTGACGTCGACCAGGTCGGTCCAGGCCGCGCCGCTGGCTTCCAGCACGGCGCGCACGTTGGCGAACACCTGGCGGCACTGCGCCTCGATGTCGTAGCCGATCAGTCGCCCGTCCGCCGCGTGGACGTTGCCTGGCACCGTGTCGCTGCCCGGCTGGCGCGGGCCCACGCCGGACAGGAACAGCAGGTTGCCCACGCGCCGCGCATGCGGGTACGCGCCGATGGGCGCGGGCGCGCTCTCGATGCGGAAGCTGGCGTCGGAATCGGGCATGGCCGGTTGCTCCAGGTTTGTCGAAGAGTCAGATGGCCGAGCCATCACGTTGTGCATGACGCCACTGCGCGTTCAAACTTTTTGTTCCTGCGCTTCCGGGGCGGATACCGTCTCCAGCAGCTGGTCCAGCGCGGCCGGGTGCTGCCGCGGTTGCGTGGTGATGGCGTAAAAGCGCTCGCGCAGCAGATCGGAATGGCCGACACGCGTCAGTGCGCCGGATTCCAGCTCGTCCTGCACCACCACGGCCGGCAGGATCGTCAGCCAGCCGCTGTCGCGCGCCACCAGGCGCAACATGGTCATATCGTCGATTTCCGCGCGCAACAGCGGGGCGACGTTGGCGGACGAACACAGCGCGTCGAATTCGGCGCGCAGGGCGTGGCGGGGGCCGGGGAGCGCCACGGGCAGACCGTCCAGATCTTCGGGAATGCGCAACTTGCGTCCGCCCCAGATCGCGGTTTGGCCGACGACGGAAATCTCCTGGCTGCCAAGGAACTTCGTGTGCAGCGGCAAGTCGGGCGTCGAGGAAACGGGCGAATTGGCGAGCACGAGATCGAGCTTGTGCTGTACCAGACGCTGGATCAATTCGTCGAGCATGCCTGATTCGATGATCAGGATGACTGACGGATCGCGCATCATCGGGCGAAGCAGGTTTTCCTGGTAGTTGCGGCTCATGGTGGACACGCCACCAATGCGTACCCGCGTCATGCCCTGGTAATGACCGTCCAGCCAGCCGAGCATTTCCTCGCCCAGACCGAAGATGTTTTCCGCATATCGATAGACCTGCTGCCCGGTAGCGGTCAGCAGAAGTTGCCGGCCACGACGCTCGAACAGCGGATGGCCGAGGCGTTCCTCCAGGTGGCGGATCTGCGAGGAAAGCGTTGACTGGGAGACGTGCAGGCTCTGCGCCGCCTGTGTCAGGCGGCCTTCGGTGGTGACCTTCCAGAAGGCGAACAGGTGCCGGAAGTTGAGTTGCTGCAGATCCATCGTTCTGTTTTTCAGAACCAAAACTCGTAATAAATATATTTTACACAAACCGTATTCTCCCGGATCATGGCGCCTGTTTTGCGCCGGGAGGTACGCATTTGCTGTTTGCCATCAACTATGTGGCCGCCGTATTGCCAGCCTTGCTGATGCTCGGTGCGGCGTGGACGCCGCGTTTGCGGCGTGGTTCGACGATCTCTCGCTGGCGTGGCTTCAATGTTCTGGCCGTGGTCGCGCTGGTGTTGGCGTCGATCTCGCTGGCGCTGGAACTGGTGGTTGTCCGAATGCCCGGATGGCGCGCGTTCGACGGCGGGCATTTCTGGCTTTCGCCCAATGTGTTCGGCTGTTGGGTGAGCCTGCTGGTGCAGTTCCTCGGTACGGTCATCGGCGTCTACTCGATGCGTCATTTGCGCGGTGAACACCGGCAGGGAACCTACATCGCGTCACTGGCCGTCGTGCTGGCCAGCGTGCACTTCCTGTTGTTGGCCAATCATTGGGTGACGCTGATCGGCTCCTGGATGGCGATCGGCCTGGGCATGCAGCGGCTGCTGACGTTCTACCCCGAGCGCGGCTTCGCACAGTTGGCCGCCCACAAGAAACGCATCGCCGACCGGCTGGCCGACCTGCTGCTGATCGTTGCGGCGGTGCTGGCCTGGCGCGCCGCGGGCAGCGGCCTGCTGAGCGTGCTCATGGAGCGCGTGGCCGCGGGTGCGCGCTCGCCGGAGTTGACCGCCAGTGCGGTATTGCTGGCGTTGGCGGTGATCCTGCGCACGGCGCTGCTGCCGGTGCACGGATGGCTGATCCAGGTGATGGAGGCGCCGACCCCGGTGTCGGCGCTGCTGCATGCCGGCGTGGTCAACCTGGGTGGTTATGTGCTGGTGTTCTTTGCCCCGCTGCTGGGCATCTCCGATGTCGCACACTGGTGCCTGGTGGTGGCCGGCCTGCTCAGCACGGTATTGGGCGGCACCGTGATGATCACCCGGGTCAGCCTGAAGGTGCATCTGGCCTGGTCGACGCTGAGCCAGATGGGTTTCATGTTGCTGGAGTGCGGGCTCGGGCTGTACGAACTGGCCGCGCTTCACCTGCTAGGACACTCGTTGTACAAGGCGCATTCGTTCCTGGCGGCTTCATCCGCGGTCAGGAATACGCGCATCGCGCGTTTGCACGAGGATGGCCACAACCGACGCTCGAGCCTGCTCTGGGCACCGCTGGCCAGTGGCCTGGTGGTCTGGTGCGTGCAGCGTTGGCTGGCCGAGCTGCCTTGGCCGTGGTGGTGGAGCGCGATCCTGGCGCTGGCCTGGGCACCGCTGCTGTGGTTGCCCGCGCGCCATCGCCGGTGGCATGCGTTGACCGGCCTGGCCATGGTCATTGGATTCACGGCGGCCGTTTTCGCGGTCGAATATCTGCCATTGGGGGCAAGCTTCGCGCCGTTCGAAGCGGCCGGACCGTTGGCGGTTGCCGGCATGGTCTTCATGTATGCCGGATTCGTGGCCCTGCAATGGTGGCCGCACGGGTTCGTGAGCTTGCGCCAGTGGATCTACGCAGGCTTCTATCTGGACGAGCTGTACACCGTGCTGGTGTTGCGTCTGTGGCCGCAGCATCAGCCCGGGTCCGCGGGTAGCCGTTTTCCCGCCACGCAGTCCGTGCCGGCAAGGGATGAGTGATGAGCGTGAGCGAAGCAATGACGGATTTTGCCGGCACCGGCACCGGTGTGGATGCCGGCGCGGTACGCGAAGCCTGCGCGCAGGCCGTGCACAGCATCGCGCCAAGCTGGCCGCTGGATGGCGCGGTGGCGATCAACCCGCATTGGTACCGGATCCACATGCCGGTGCGCGAGGTGGCGGCGCGGTTGGTCCTGCTGGGCGGAATCAACGTGCTGCCGCAGCAGGGCTACCTGCGCGAATGCTGGAGCCAGGGCCGCATCACCTCTGCCGATCTCGAAGCCGCGCGGGCGCAGTCGACGATCGCGGATCTGCCCGACGCTCAGGCCCTGGTCGCGGCGCTGTACGAACCGCCGGTGACGGCCATGCCGTTGATCGTGGACGAGCTGGATGACAGTGCCGGCGGCACGCGTCATCTGCCGTGGCGCGGCGAGATCATGTTCCAGCTCAGCCAGGTATGTGCGGCGTACTTCGACAAGGACCAGTCGCACTGGTTGCCGCGGGCGCCACAGGGCTTGTATCGGTTCTGGACCGATACGCTGCGGCACGAGAAGGGCCTGGGCATGGTCATGGGCCTGCCCGGGTTGCGAGACACGCTGCGCGGTTTGCCGGATACGGCCGAGGTTGCCATGCACTGGGCATTGGCGCGGCTGCAGCTGCCCGAGACGGCGTTGGAACCGTATTTCGAGTCGTTGTTGCTTTCGATCAACGGCTGGGCGTCGTGGTGTGCCTGGTTGAAATACCAGGCCGACGGCCGGGGCTTGGCGGATCGGCACCTCGAGGAGTTGTTGGCCATGCGACTGGTCTGGGAGGCATTGCTGCTGGAGTGTCATCCGCACCGCGCCGACATGGCCGCCGCCCGCCTGCGCATGGCCTGGGCGGTGTTCCCGCAGCGTCTGGCCGCCGTCACCCACCGTGCGCGCATCGACGAAGTCTGGCAGATGGCACTGGAACAACGCTTCCAGCGCGAGTTGGCGGACAAGCTGCAGGCGGCTGTCGGGCTGGGGCATGGCGCTGCGCCGGCGGATGCGCAGATGGTGTTTTGCATCGACATCCGCAGCGAGCCCATGCGACGCGCGCTGGAGGCGCTCGATGACCGCATCCAGACGCGTGCCTTCGCCGGCTTCTTCGGCCTGCCGATGAGCTATCGCCCGCTGGGCGCACCGACAAGCCGGCCGCAACTTCCCGGCCTGGCGTTTCCCGAAGTGGAAGTGGAGGACCAGATCCTGGCACCGGCGGACAGCTCGCCCGACGATGCGCCGGCACGCAGGCAGCGCATGCGCCGGTTGGCCGCCCACGGCCAGTGGCAGAACACCACGCGCTGGCCGAATACCACGTTTTCCTACGTCGAGGCGGTCGGCTTCGGTTACCTGCGGCGCCTGTGGCAGTGGCTGCGGCCGCCGGCCACGCCGCGCCACAATGACGACCACCACGGCTTGCCGCACGCCTGCCGCACGCTGGCGCGCCCGCGCCTGATGGGCGTGCCACTGGAACGGCAGGTGGCGCTGGCGGCGGGTGCTCTGCGTGTCATGGGCATCGATCGCGAGCTGGCGCCGCTGGTCGTGCTCACCGGGCATGCCAGCCAGAGCTGCAACAACGCGCACGCCTCGACCCTTGACTGCGGCGCCTGCGGCGGCCAGTCGGGCGAAGCCAACGTGCGCGCGTTGGCCGCCTTGTTGAATGAACCCGAGGTGCGCGCCGCGCTGGCGCGCGACGAGGGTATCGAGATACCGCAAGCCACCTGGTTCATGGCCGCGCTGCACAACACCACGACGGACGAGATCCAGGGCTTCGATCTGGATTTGTTGCCCGCCCCGAAACAGCCGCGTTGGCAACAGCTGCAGCAGACGCTGGAGAGGGCCGGCGATCGCGTGCGCCGAGAACGCGCACCGAGCCTGTGGATGAGCGCGACCGGCAGCCCTGACGAGGTCCTCACGCGGTTCCGCCGGCGGGCCAACGATGGTTCGGAGACCCGGCCGGAATGGGGGCTCACCACCAACGCGGGCTTCATCATCGGGCCACGCGAGCTGACCCGGCATGCGTCCTTCACGCGCTGCTACCTGCATGATTATGACGCCCAGGCCGACACGGATTTCTCGGTACTGGAGAAATTGATGCTGGGGCCGCTGGTGGTCACGCACTGGCTGGGCTGGCAATACCACGCCTCCACCACCGATCCGCTGCATTACGGCGCCGGCAACAAGGTGCTGCACAACGTGATCGGCGGGCGCATCGGCGTGTTCGAGGGCAACGGCGGCGACTTGCGCATCGGCATTCCGCGGCAGTCGCTGTCTGACGGCCGCACCTGGCGCCACGAGCCGCTGCGCCAGACCACCGTGATCGCCGCCCCGCGGGATGCCATCGACGACATCCTTGCCCGCCATGAGGTGCTGCAACGGATCATCGGCAATGGCTGGATGATCCTGTGGCAATACGAAGGAGGACGGCTGATGCGTTGGACCGACGGACGATGGCTGCCGCTGAAGCAGGACGTGTCTGGCGTGGAATGACCGACCGCCGCATCGCGTGAGCGATGAAGCGGCGAGCGACCATCGCGGCATGCTGCTTCACCGTGCTGCGCAGTCGTCCTTTGCCGGATCGCTGTGGGCGGGTCACCAAGCGACGCAGATGTTCTTCGGCTCGGTGAAGAAGTGCAGCGCGTCGCTGCCTCCTTCGCGGCCCAGGCCCGATTGGCCCATGCCGCCGAATGGCGTGCGCAGGTCGCGCAACAGCCAGCAATTGATCCAGACGATGCCGCAGGCCAGCGCGGCGGCGAGCCGGT
Organism: Rhodanobacter caeni; assembly: GCF_039523575.1. NCBI lineage: Bacteria > Pseudomonadati > Pseudomonadota > Gammaproteobacteria > Lysobacterales > Rhodanobacteraceae > Rhodanobacter > Rhodanobacter caeni. The sequence goes on from NZ_BAAAFO010000001.1 coordinate 64,140, forward strand.
GCGCCCGCGACAGGTCCTGCGTCCACAGCGAAGCGGCCAGGCCGTAGCGGCTGTCGTTGGCGATGGCCAGCGCCTCGGCTTCATCCTCGAACGGGATCAGGCTCACCACCGGGCCGAAGATTTCCTGCTGGTTGGTGACCGCGGCGTTAGGCAGCCCTTCGATCACCGTGGGCGCGATGAACCAGCCCTCCGCGCAGCGACCGGATAGCCGCACGGCTTCCCCGCCACAAAGTACGCGCCCACCTTCGGCGCGGGCCTGCGCGATGCAGCCCAGCACCTTGTCGTGGTGCGCTTTCGAGACCATCGCGCCCAGATCGCTGTCCGCGTCATCCGGGTCGCCAACCCGCAGCGCCTGCACGCGCGCCAGGTAGCGGGCGCGGAACGCGTCGTGGATCGACCGCTGCACCAGCAAGCGCGAGCCGCACAGGCAGATCTCGCCCTGGTTGGCGAAACCCGAGCGCACGATGGTGTCCATGTTGGCGTCGGAGAGATCGGCGTCGGCAAACACGATGGCGGGGTTCTTGCCGCCCATCTCCAGCGACACCTTCTTGAACTGTGGTGCTGCCGCCGCGGCGATGGTGCCGCCGGTGGCGGTGCTGCCGGTGAAGGAGATCGCGCGCACCCGCGGGTGTTGGACCAGTGCCTGGCCCACGCTGGCGCCGCGGCCGTGCACGATGTTCAGCACGCCGGCGGGGAAGCCCGCCTCGATGCTCAGCTCGCCCAGCAAGGCGGCGGTGCAGGGCGTGATTTCCGAGGGCTTGGCCACCACCGTATTGCCGGCCGCCAACGCCGGCGCGATCTTCCAGCTGAACAGGTACAGCGGCAAATTCCACGGGCTGATGCAGCCGACCACGCCCAGTGGCTGGCGCAGGGTGTAGTTGATGGCGCCGCGGCCCGGCGTGCCTCTTTCCATCGCGTGCGATTGGCTGCCCCAACTGGTGATGGCGGCGGCGAAGTGGCGCAGGTTGCTGACCGCGCGGGGGATGTCCAGGCGGCGGGCCAGCGCCACCGGCTTGCCGCTGTCGCGCGATTCCAGCGCGGCAAAGTCGTCAAGGCGGGCTTCAATCAGCGCCGCCAGCCGCGACAGCAGGGCGGCGCGCTGCTCGATCGGCGCGACGGCCCATGCCGGCGCGGCCGCTCTGGCCGCCGCCACGGCGGCATCGACGTCGCGGGCATCGGAATCGGGGCATCGCGCGAAGGGTTGGCCGGTGGCCGGCTCGTGCACATCCAGCCATCGATCGGTGGTCGGTGCCTGCTGGCGACCATCGATCAGATTGGCTAATTGCAGCAGAGGCATCCGCCAAGCTTACGTCCAGCGGCCTGCAATTGCACCGAACGCGGGCGTATGCAAGGGCACGTCGGCTGCCGTGCCGCGCTGTTTCTCGCTACAGCGAACGGGTGCGACCGCCATCCACCGGCAGGTTGATGCCGGTGATGTAGCTGGCCGCGGGCGAGGCCAGAAAGGCCACCGCCGCAGCGGTTTCGGCGGGCTCGGCGAAGCGGCCGATGGGAATTGCCGCCGCCATCGTCTGCTGCACGTCGTGCGCGCTGCGCTCGCTGGCCTGCGCCTTCGCGCTCACGATCTGCGCGATGCGTGGCGTGTCGGTGGCGCCGGGCAGCACGTTGTTGACGGTGATGCCGTCGGCGGCCACTTCGCCCGCCAGCGTCTTGGCCCAGTTCGCCACCGCGGCTCGCGTGGCGTTGGACACGCCGATGCCGGCGATCGGTTCCTTCACCGAGGTGGAGATGATGTTGACGATGCGACCGAAGCCCGCCGCGCGCATGCCGGGCAACACGGCCTGGGCCAGCGTGTGGTTGGCCAGCAGGTGCTGGCGGTATGCGTCCAGAAAGGCGGCGGGCTTGGCATCGGCGATGTCGCCCGGCGGCGGGCCACCGCTGTTGTTGACCAGGATGTGCACCGGATGCGCCGCCGCCAGGGCGTCGGCCTGCCGGCGCAGCGCTTCGGTATCGGCCACGTCGGCCACCAGGAAATCGTGCCGTTGCGCGGCATGGATGCGCGGCAGCTCATTCGCCAGCCCGGCAAGCACGTCGGCGCGGCGCGCCAGCACGGTCACGTCCGCGCCCAGCAGCGCCAGCTCGATGGCGCAGGCCCGGCCGATGCCCTGCGATGCACCGCAGACCAGTGCGTGGCGTCCAGCAAGGTTGAGTTGCATCGGCGTTCTCCCTCGAAGCGGGCGGCACGCCCGTCGATCAATGCAGCAACAGGCGCATCGCCACCGCGGCGAGCCAGCACAGCCAGCCCAGCCAGGGGCTGTAGCGCCAGATCGCGCGCCAGCGGTCGATGTCCGCGTCTTCCAGCGCCGGCAGGGCGGGCGAGCGCAGCGCGTACTGCATGCGCATCCAGGTGCGCATCGCGCCGGTTTTGCCGTTCTCCGTTTCGGCGATGATCTTCCATTGCTGCGGGTAGCGCTGCCGCAACAGGCTCGCCACCCGGAAATGCGCGGCGTACGACAGCACGAACAGCGCCACGCCGGCGATCAGCAGGCCGAGGTAAAGAACGATCACGGGCTGCTGACCTGGTCGCCCGCGCTGCCGCTGCCACCGCCGTTGTGGGTGTCGTGGTCGGTGCTCCAGGGCGTCGGCAGCACCGTACGCAAGGTGCTCAGCACGCCGTCGCCCTCAGGGGCCTTCTTGCAGATGGCGTTGTCCACCGCCTTGGCGTAGGTGGAGTTCATCATGCCGATCCACAGCGAGCCGTCCGGACCGTGCGGCACGCTGAAGCTGCCGGTGGAGTTCATGTTCAAGGTGGCCTTGGTGCTGAACGCGGCGGGCGACTGCTCCCAGTAGGTCTGCCCCGACTGCTGCGCGGCCGAGCTGTAGACCAGCAGGTAGCGCGCCTTCTCGCTTTCGATGCTGAGGCTGCCGAACGCGCCGGTGGTTTCCTCGCCCCAGCCCATGTGCTCGCACAGGTCGATGTCCTTGGAGCGGATCGGCTGGAAGCCGGCGTCCAGCAGCACGATGGTGGGCGCGAACAGGTAGCTGCTGTGCAGCCAGCGGCCGTTCAATTCGGATTTCAGCGCCACCCGGTAGGGCAGCTTGGCGTCGACGGGCAGGCGGAACGCCAGGAAATAGCTGTGCGTGCCGTTGAGATTGGCCACCATGCTGCCGCTGCCCAGCGTGAACTTCTGCGGTTGCCACGGCAGCATCCGCTGGTAGGAGAAATCGGCGAAGCTGCTGCAGCACGGCGTGGCCTGCAGCAGCCGCTGCATCGCTTCCTCGCGGGTGTTGCCAGTGTCCTCCGGCGGCCGGAAGTTGGGCGGCAGCAGCGTTTTCACGTTGTGGCAACCGGCCAGCAAGGCGCCGAGGAGCAGGGCGGGCAGCAGGAGGGATCGATGGGTCATGTCCGGTCGTTACTCAGAATTCCGCCAGCCCCGCCGCACGCGGGAAGGGGATGGCATCGCGGATGTTGGCCAGGCCACACACGTACACCAGCAGGCGCTCGAAGCCGAGGCCGAAGCCCGCATGCGGCACGGTACCGTAGCGGCGCAGGTCGCGGTACCAGCCGTACGTGGTGGCGTCGAGCTTGAACTGCTGCATGCGCCGGTCGAGGTAATCCAGCCGCTCCTCGCGCTGGGCGCCGCCGATGATCTCGCCGATGCCCGGCGCCAGCACGTCCATCGCCGCCACGGTTTTCCCGTCGTCGTTCAGGCGCATGTAGAACGCCTTGATCGCCTCGGGGTAATTCATTACGACCACGGGACGGCCGATATGTTTCTCGGCCAGGTAACGTTCGTGCTCGGTCTGCAGGTCCACGCCCCATTCCACCGGGAATTCGAACTTCTGCCCCGATTTCTTGAGGATATCGATGGCGTCGGTGTAGTCGATGCGCTCGAACGGCTGGGCGATGAACGCCTCGATGCGGCTCACCGCCTCCGGCAGCACGCGCTCGGCGAAGAACGCCATGTCGTCGGCGCGCTCCTCCAGCACGGCCTTGAAGATCGCCTTCAGGAAACCCTCGGCGCAGTCGGCATCCGCGGCGAGGTCGGCAAACGCGATCTCCGGCTCCACCATCCAGAACTCGGCCAGGTGGCGCGGGGTGTTGGAGTTCTCGGCGCGGAAGGTGGGGCCGAAGGTATAGACCTTGCTCATCGCCAGGCAGTACGCCTCCACGTTGAGCTGGCCCGATACGGTGAGGAAGGCCTCGCGGCCGAAGAAATCCTTGCGGAAGTCGATCCGGCCCTTGTCGTCGCGCGGCAGGTTGGCCAGGTCCAGCGTGGACAGCCGGAACATGTCGCCGGCGCCCTCGGCGTCGGAGGTGGTGATGATCGGCGTGTTGATCCAGAAGAAGCCCTGTTCGGTGAGGTGGCGGTGGATCGCCGTCATCATCGTGTGGCGCACGCGGGTGACGGCGCCGAACAGGTTGGTGCGCGGGCGCAGGTGGGCCACCTCGCGCAGGAATTCCATCGAGTGCTGCTTGGGCTGGATCGGGTAGGTCTCGGGGTCATCGACCAGGCCGGTGACGATCACCTCGCTGGCCTGGATCTCGAACGTCTGGCCCTTGCCCTGCGATGGCACCAGCGTGCCGCTGACGATCACGCCCGCGCCGGCGGTGAGGTGCTTCACCTCGCTGTCGTAATTGCCCAGCGTGGCCGGCACCACCGCCTGGATCGGATCGAAACAGGAGCCGTCGGTGACATTGACGAACGACAGCCCGGCCTTGGAATCGCGCCGCGTGCGCACCCAGCCGCGCACGGTGACCGCGCTGCCCGCGTCGATCGTGCCGGACAGCGCCTGTTTCACGCTGCAAATGCGGGGACTGACTGCGGCCATCGATTGAAACTCCTGGGCGGGCACCGCATCTGGGTGCAAGGGTGGCAGGCGCCCGCGCCGGACGGCGCGCGCCAAACCGCCATGATAATGTAGGCATTGCCCGGGCCGCGAATGTCCGGGCGCCAGTCCGAGGTCTTGTCGCGCCATGAGCATCACCATCACCCCCGTCGCCAACGAACGCATGCGCCACTTCCTGGCCGGCTCGCCCGCCGCGGCCGGCGTGCGGTTCGGGGTCAAGCGCACCGGCTGCTCCGGTTTTGCCTACGTGGTGGATCTGGCCGAAACCGTCGGTGACGGCGACCAGGTGGTCGAGGTGGACGGCCTGCCGCTGATCATCAACGACAGCAGTGCGGCACTGGTCGAGGGCGTGGTGATCGATTTCCAGCGCCAGGGACTCAACGCCAGCTTCGTGTTCCACAACCCCAACGCCACCGGCGCCTGTGGTTGCGGCGAGAGCTTCACGGTCAGTTGAGCCCGCTCCGGGAGCCCGGCGGTTCCCGTCCTTCGACGCTTGTTCTTCAATGACTTGCAGGCCGCCACCTGGCCGGCTTACAATTCCGCTTCTGTCCGCGCCAATCCTGGCGGGCAGCACACTTGCCTCACCGCACCGGCGGGAGGCTGCGAGGCCATCTGGCCGCATCCACAAGGAGTCAAACCACGATGACCCTGCGTCATTACGAGATCGTGTTTCTGGTCCACCCTGACCAGAGCGAGCAGGTTCCGGCGATGATCGAGCGCTACAAGTCGCTGATCGAGGCCGACGGCGGCAAGATCCATCGCCTCGAGGACTGGGGCCGTCGTCAGCTGGCCTATCCCATCGTGAACCTGGCCAAGGCGCACTACGTGCTGCTCAACATCGAAGTTGGCCAGAACGCGCTGAACGAACTGGAGTCGGGTTTCCGCTTCAACGATGCCGTGCTGCGCCACCTGGTGGTGCGTCGCGACGAAGCCGAGACCGAGCCGTCCTTCATCCTGAAGTCGAAGGAAAAGGACGACGCCAAGAGCACCCGTCGCCGTGACGACGAGGGTGACGGCGAAGGCCGCGGCCGTGACCGCGACGACAACCATCGCGACAGCGACGACTGATAGGAATCCAAAACCATGTCCAAGTTTTTCCGCCGCCGCAAGTTCTGCCGCTTCACTGCCGAAGACGTGAAGGAGATCGACTACAAGGATCTCAACACCCTGCGCCAGTACGTCACCGAGAACGGCAAGATCGTCCCGAGCCGCATCACCGGCACCAAGGCGCGCTACCAGCGCCAGCTGGCCACCGCGATCAAGCGCGCCCGCTTCCTGTCGCTGCTGCCGTATACCGACAACCACGACGTCTGACGACGTCGCCGGGATTCGGGATTTGAGATTCGGGATTCGGTAAGCGGCGGGTTCGTCGCTTGCGCTTTTCCCGATCCCCAATCCCGTTTCCCAAATCCCGTCTATTCGGACACCCGTCCTCTGGCTGCGTCGGGCCACACCGGCGCTAACGAACAGGAAAGCATCATGGAACTCATTCTTCTGCAGAAAGTCCGCAATCTCGGCAACCTTGGCGACAAGGTCACCGTGAAGCCGGGTTATGGCCGCAATTACCTGCTGCCGCAGGGCAAGGCCGTACGCGTCAACGCCGCCAACCTGGAAGCGTTCGAGCAGCGCCGCGCCGAGTACGAGGCCAAGGCCAACACCATGCTGAGCGAGGCCGAGGCGCGCAAGGCCAAGCTGGCCGACGTCACGGTCACGATCTCCGCCCACGCCAGCGCCGAGGGCAAGCTATTCGGCTCGGTCGGCCCGCGCGATATCGCCGAGGCGCTGACCGCCGCCGGCAACGATGTCCACAAGGGTGAAGTGATCCTGGGCGAAGGCCCGCTTCGCAACACCGGCGAGTACGACGTGGTGGTCAACCTGCACGCCGACGTGCAGACCACCGTCAAGGTGATCGTGGTTGGCGACAAGTAAGCCTTGTTGCAAGCGAAAAAAATGGGCGCCGCAAGGCGCCTGTTTTTTTTGGGGAATCGGGAATCGGGAATCGGAATGGCCAGAGCCAGGCCACGCACTCCCCAACCGTTCACCCTGAGCGTAGCCGCGCAGCGGCGAAGTCGAAGGGCAGGTTGCGGAAAGGCTTCGACTTCGCCGCGAGCGGCTACGCTCAGCTCGAACGGTTGAGGGGCTTGAGTCGATCAGCCTCGGCGCGCCTCGGCCCTCCCATGACCCAACCTCCGTTCCTATCCCCGCTCTTATCCACAACAACCCACAGTTTTTCCACAGGGTTGTTGTCTCGACGGCTGAGACGCCGCCGCGCATGATGGTCGGCATGTCCATTCGCGGCGTGTCGGTGCAAGGCGCGCCCGTCGCGGGTACTTTCCGAGGTAAGTCGATGTCCTTCGTTCCCGAGCGCAAATCCCCCTCCGCCGCCATCGAGGCCTTGCGCGTGCCCCCGCATTCCATCGAGGCCGAGCAGGCGGTGCTGGGTGGCTTGATGCTGGCGCCCGATGCGCTGGACAAGGTGGCCGACCGGCTGGCGGAAATGGATTTCTACCGCAAGGATCATCGCCTGATCTGGCGCGCCATCAACGAGCTGGCGAACAAGGGCATGCCGTGCGATGCGGTGACCCTTGGCGACTGGTTCGAGAGCAACGCGCTGGCCGAGATGGTGGGCGGCGCCAGCTACCTGATCGAGCTGGCCAACAGCACGCCCAGTGCCGCCAACATCGCCGCGTACGCCGAGATCGTGCGCGAGAAATCGGTGATGCGGCAGCTGATCGACGCCGGCACCTCGATCACCGAGGACGGTTACCGGCCCGAGGGCAAGAGCGTGCAGGAGGTGCTGGAAAGCGCCGAGCAGCGCGTGTTCCACATTGCCGAATCGGGCGCGCGCGGCAAGAAGGATTCCGTCTCCATGCGCGAAGCGGTGAAGGATGCCTTCCGACTGCTCACCGAGCGCTACGAGAACCGCGGCCAGCTCACCGGCATCACCACCGGCTTCACCGATCTGGACAACCTCACCTCGGGCCTGCAGCCGTCGGACCTGATCATCGTGGCGGCGCGCCCGTCGATGGGCAAGACCGCGTTTTCGGTGAACATTGCCGAGTCCGCCGCCATGCGCGCGAAGAAGGCGGTGGCGATCTTCTCGATGGAAATGTCCGCCTCGCAGCTGGCCTTCCGCCTGATCTCCTCGGTGGGCCGCGTCCACCAGCAGCACCTGCGCAACGGCACCCTGGAAGAGGAGGACTGGCCGCGCGTGTCCAACGCGATCGCGCTGCTGTCCGAGGCCAAGATCTTCATCGACGACACGCCCGGCCTGTCGCCGGTGGAGTTGCGCTCGCGCGCCCGCCGCCTGCACCGTGAGCACGGCGGCCTGGGCCTGATCGTGATCGACTACCTGCAATTGATGCAGGTGCCCGGCAACAAGGAGAACCGCGCCACCGAGATCTCCGAGATCTCGCGCTCGCTGAAGGGCCTGGCCAAGGAGCTGAACGTGCCGGTGATCGCCCTGTCGCAGCTCAACCGCTCGCTGGAGCAGCGCGCCGACAAGCGCCCGATGATGTCCGACCTGCGCGAGTCCGGCGCCATCGAGCAGGACGCCGACGTGATCATGTTCATCTACCGCGACGAGTACTACAACAAGGATTCGCCCGACAAGGGCATCGCCGAAATCATCATCGGCAAGCAGCGCAACGGCCCCACCGACACCTGCAAGCTGACCTTCCTGGGTCACTACACCAAGTTCGAGAACTACGCGGCCGACTCGTTCGTGGGGAGTTTTGACTAGGGCCGTCATTCGGGATCCGGGATTCGGAAGAGCCGCGCGCTAGCCATCTGGAAGTGCCAGCGCCGACGGCGCGCGGCAAAAACCCACAAGCATCCGCGCCGAAGCGTCTCGCCGTTTGCGATGACTGCCCGCTAAGCTTCAACGCTTCACTACACGGCAGGATTCCGCATGGCCAAGGCCAAGACCGCCTACGTCTGCACCGATTGCGGTGCCGAGCACAGCAAATGGCAGGGGCAGTGCGTGGAATGCGGCGTGTGGAACACGCTCAGCGCGGTGGTGCTGGCGCCATCGTCGCCAGCGTCGGTGTCGGCGGGTGCGCAGCGCTCGAACTACGCCGGCCACGCCGCCGGCTCCGCCCGGATCACGCCGTTGACCGAGGTGGCCTTGACCACCGAGGCGCGCACGCTGACCGGTATCGGTGAACTGGACCGGGTGCTGGGCGGCGGCCTGGTACAGGGTTCGGTGGTGCTGATCGGCGGCGACCCGGGCATTGGCAAGTCGACCCTGCTGCTGCAGATGCTGGGCACCCTGGGCACGCACCTGCCCAGCGTGTATGTCACCGGGGAGGAATCGCTGTCGCAGGTGGCGTCGCGCGCGCAGCGCCTGGATCTGCCGCTGGCGCCGCTGCAGGCGCTGGCCGAGACCTGCATCGAGCGGATCCTGGAGCAGGCGCTGACAACGCGGCCGCGGGTGCTGGTGATCGACTCGATCCAGACCATCTGGACCGAGCTGCTTACCGCCGCACCCGGTTCGGTATCGCAGGTGCGCGAGTCGGCGGCCAAGCTCACCCGCTTCGCCAAGGAAACCGGCACCAGCGTGTTCCTGGTCGGCCATGTCACCAAGGAGGGCGGCATTGCCGGCCCGCGCGTGCTGGAGCACATGGTCGATGCGGTGCTGTACTTCGAGGGCGAATCGGGCAGCCGCTTCCGCGTGCTGCGCGCGTTCAAGAACCGCTTCGGTGCGGTCAACGAGCTGGGCGTGTTCGCGATGTCGGACAAGGGCCTGCGCGAGGTGCCCAATCCGTCGGCGATTTTCCTGTCATCGCATGCGGGCCCGACGCCGGGCAGCGCGGTGATGGTGACGCGCGAAGGTACGCGCCCGCTGCTGGTGGAAGTGCAGGCGCTGGTCGACCAGTCTTCGCTGGGCAATCCGCGCCGCGTCACCCTGGGGCTGGAACAGAACCGGCTGGCGATGCTGCTGGCGGTGCTGCATCGCCATGGTGGCGTGGCGGCCTACGACCAGGACGTGTTCGTCAACGTGGTCGGCGGCATCCGCGTGCAGGAAACCGCGGCCGACCTGCCGGTACTGCTGGCGGTACTGTCATCGCTGCGCGACCGGCCGCTGCCGGAGCACATGATCACCTTTGGCGAAGTCGGCCTGTCGGGCGAGATCCGCCCGGTGCCCAATGGCGAGGAGCGCCTGAAGGAAGCCGCGCATCACGGCTTCCGCCAGGCCATCGTGCCCAAAGCCAATGCGCCGAAGAAGGGCAAGGTGGGCGACATGCAGGTGATCGGCGTCGAACGCCTCAGCGAAGCGATCGACGCCTGTCGCTGACGGCGGCGCAGGAGCGCACCCTGTGCGCGATGCTTTGCCGGGATTCGGGATTCGGGATTCGGGATTCGGGATTCGCAAAAGCAAAGCAAAAGCATCGCGCACAGGGTGCGCTCCTGCAGCCGCTTTGCCTGCGCGCGATCGTTTCGCGAATCCCGAATCCGTACGGCGCTACCTCAATACACGCCCTGGTCGATCATCGCGTCGGCCACCTTGCGGAAGCCGGCGATGTTGGCGCCCAGCACCAGGTTGTGCGGTTCGCCGAATTCCTCGGCGGCGGCGGTGCAGCTTTGATAGATGCCGGCCATGATTTCGTGCAGCTTGCCGTCGACCCGTTCCATCGTCCATTGCTGCATGCCGCTGTTCTGCGCCATTTCCAGCTGGCTGGTGGCCACGCCGCCGGCATTGGCCGCCTTGCCCGGGCCGTAGGCAATCTTGCTGGCCAGCAGGATGTCGATGGCGTCGGCAGTGGAACCCATGTTGGCGCCTTCGGCGATGCAGGTGACGCCGTTGGCCAGCAGCGCCTTGGCGTCCGCGGCAGTGACCTCGTTCTGCGTGGCCGACGGGAAGGCGGCGTCCGCCTTGATCCGCCATACCGCGTGGCCGTCTTCGGGATAATCGCCGCGCGGGATATAGGTGGCGTCGGCATGGTGCGCCGTGTATTCGCTGAGCGAGGCGCGCTTGACCTCCTTCAGCAGCTTCAGCGTCTCCAGGTTGATGCCGGCCGGGTGGTGGATCGTGCCCAGCGAATCGGAGCAGGTGATCGGCCGCGCGCCCAGCTGGTACAGTTTCTCGATCGTGTAGATCGCCACGTTGCCGGCGCCGGAAACCAGGCAGACCTTGCCCTCGAAATCCTCGCCGCGCGCCTGCAGCATGTGCTGCGCGAAATACACCGTGCCGTAGCCGGTGGCTTCCTTGCGGCCCAGCGAGCCGCCCCAGTTCAGTCCCTTGCCGGTCAGCACACCTTCGTAATGGCCGGTGAGGCGCTTGTACTGGCCATACAGGTAGCCGATCTCGCGCGTGCCCACGCCGATGTCGCCGGCCGGTACGTCGGTGGTGGGACCGATGTGGCGGTACAACTCGTTCATGAAGGACTGGCAGAAGCGCATGACTTCCGCGTCGGACTTGCCCTTCGGGTCGAAATCCGAGCCACCCTTGGCGCCGCCGATCGACAGCCCGGTCAGCGCGTTCTTGAAGATCTGCTCGAAACCCAGGAACTTGATGATGCTGGCGTTGACCGACGGGTGGAAGCGCAGGCCGCCCTTGTACGGGCCCAGGGCGGAGCTGAACTGCACGCGGTAGCCCTTGTTGACCTGCACCTTGCCGGCGTCGTCTGTCCAGCACACGCGGAAGAAGATCTGCCGTTCCGGCTCCACGATGCGCTCGATGATGTTGTGCTGGCGGTAGCGCGGTTCGGTATCCAGCAGCGGCTGCAGGCATTCCAGAATCTCGCCGGCAGCCTGGTAGAACTCGGTTTGTGCCGGACTGCTCTTGCGCAGGCGCGTCAGCGTCTCGTGGATGAAGGACATCAAGGGTTCCCCTGAAAAAGATGGCAGAAGGCAGGCATCGCCACGCAGTGTATTAACGCGTTAGCGCGATAGCCCGAAATATAGTGCGATGCACAAAGGATGCGCAACCGCCACGCACGGCCGGACGCGCGCGAACCCGCGCGCGCGGCGGTCGGCTGCCGTCCTCCCGCCTGCGGTCAGGCGCTGAACACCACCGTCTTGCTGCCGTTGAGCAGGATGCGGTCGTCGAGGTAGTGGCGCAGGGTGCGCGCCAGCACGCGCCGCTCGATGTCGCGGCCGATGCGGATCATGTCCTCGGGCGTGTCGTGATGGGTGACGCGCTCGATGTCCTGCTCGATGATCGGCCCTTCGTCCAGCTCGGCGGTGACGAAGTGCGTGGTGGCGCCGATCAGCTTCACCCCGCGCCGGTGCGCCTGGTGGTACGGACGCGCGCCCTTGAAGCCGGGCAGGAAGGAGTGGTGGATGTTGATGCAGCGCCCGGCCAGCTTTGCCGACAGCTCGTCCGACAGCACCTGCATGTAGCGCGCAAGCACCACCAGATCGCATTGGCTCTGCTCGATCACCTGCCACAGCAACGCCTCCTGCGCGGCCTTGTGGTTGCGGTCGGCGGGCAGGTAGTGGAACGGGATGGCGTCGAGATCGAGGTGGCGATAGGTCTCGCGCGGATGGTTGGCCACGATGCCGGCGATATCCATCGACAACTCGCCAGTGCGCCAGCGGTACAGCACGTCGGCCAGGCAGTGGTCGAATTTCGACACCAGCAGCAGCACGCGTCGACGCTCGCTGCGGTCGCGCAGTTGCCATTGCATGTCGAAACGTTCCGCCACCGGTGCGAAATCGGCCTGCAGGCCGGCCAGCGTGGCATCGGCAGCCAGCGACTCGAACACGATGCGCATGAAAAAGCGGCCCGTGTCGGTGTCGTCGAACTGCTGTGCCTCCAGGATGTTGTTGTCCCGTGCCGCGAGATGGCCCGATACCGCGGCCACGATGCCCGGGCGATCCGGGCACGACAAGGTAATCACGAACTGCGCAGCCGACATGTCAGACGTTCCGGTGCAGGATCAGCTCCAGTACCGCCTTGCTGCCGAAAAACGCCAGCGCCAGCACGGTCATGCCGATCAGGGTGAGATTGACCGCGCGGGTGCCGCGCCAGCCCTGGCGCCAGCGCCCCAGCAGCAGGGTGCCGAACACCAGCCAGGCGAACACCGACAGCACCGTGGTGTGGACCAGGTGCTGCGCGCGGATGTTTTCGATGAACAGCGCGCCGCTCAGCAGGGCCGCCGTCAGCAGGGCGAAGCCGCCCGCGATCAGGCGGAACATCAGGGCCTCGGTCTGCGTCAGCGGCGGCAGGGCCCGCAGCCAGCTGCCGAAGTGCCTGGCGCGCAGGGTGCGCTCCTGTACCGCCAGCAGGATCGCCAGCACGGCCGCGATGGACAGCACGCTGAAGGCGAGCAGGGCCAGCGTCACGTGCAGCTTGATCGGCCAGTCCATCTTCAGCGGCGCCGTGGGCGCGGCCACGAAACCGTCAAGGATCAGGAACAGGGCGGCCAGCGGAAACACCACCACGCCCAACGCCGCCACCGGGCGCGACAGGTTCACCAGCAAGGTCAGCGCCGCCACCACGCAGGCCACCAGCGACAGCGCCGCGAAAAAATGCAGGTCCAGCGCGCCGCGGTGCATGCCCAGCAACATGCCTGCGTGCAGCAACACGGCCGCGCCCGCCAGGCACACGGCGAGCCGGTTGAGCGGCTGTCCGCCACTCAGCAAGGGGCGCGCCAGCCCGCCCGCTGCGGCGAGGTAGAGCACGACGGCAAGCAGCACGAGCGCATGGACGGACATGGCCGCAAAGTGTCGCACACGCCTTCGGCTACTGCAGCAGCGGCACGCGCCGTTGTTGCGCCTCCCACGGCGTCGCCGCGTCCGGGCCGGCAAACGGGTCTGGTATATTTGCGGGCTAGCCCCCGCTCGTGCCTTCACCATGTTCGAATCGCTCAGCCAACGCCTTTCCACCACCGTCAACCGTCTGCGCGGCCGCGGCCGGCTGACCGAGGAAAACATCCGCGAATCGCTGCGCGAGGTGCGTATCGCCCTGCTGGAAGCGGACGTGGCGCTGCCGGTGGTGCAGGCCCTGATCCAGCGGATCAAGGTGCGCGCGGTGGGCCAGGACGTGATGAAGAGCCTGTCGCCCGGCCAGGCGCTGATCAAGGTGGTCAGCGACGAACTGACCACGGTGATGGGCAGCGCCAACACGGATCTCAACCTGGCGCAGCAGCCGCCCGCCGTGGTGTTGCTGGCCGGCCTGCAGGGCGCGGGCAAGACCACCACGGTGGCCAAGCTGGCGCGGCTGCTGACCGAGCGCAAGAAGAAAAAGGTGATGGTGGTCAGCTGCGACGTCTACCGTCCGGCGGCCATCGAGCAGCTGCGCACCCTGGCAGGCCAGGTCGGCGTGGGCTTCTTCCCCTCCGACGCGGGCCAGGACCCGGTCGCCATTGCCCGGGCGGCCATCGCCGCGGCACGGCGCGAAGTGGTCGATGTACTGATCGTCGACACCGCCGGCCGCCTGCACGTGGACGAGGCGATGATGGCCGAGATCAAGGCGTTGCACGCCGCGATCACCCCGGTCGAAACCCTGTTCGTGGTCGACGCCATGACCGGCCAGGACGCGGCCAACACCGCCAAGGCGTTCAGCAACGCGCTGCCGCTGACCGGCGTCGTCCTCACCAAGACCGATGGCGACGCCCGTGGCGGCGCGGCCTTGTCGGTGCGTTACGTCACCGGCCGGCCGATCAAGTTCCTGGGTGCGGGCGAAAAGACCGACGCGCTGGAGCCGTTCCATCCCGACCGCGTCGCCCAGCGCATCCTGGGCATGGGCGACGTGCTGTCGCTGGTGGAGGAGGTCGAGCGCAAGGTCGATCAGGAAAAGGCGCAGAAGCTGGCCCAGAAGGTGATGAAGGGCAAGCGCTTCGACCTCAACGACATGAAGGACCAGCTCGAGCAGATGGGCAACATGGGCGGCCTGGCCGGCCTGGTGGACAAGTTGCCGGGCATGGGCAACCTGCCCGACAGCGTGAAATCCAAGGTCAACGACGGCGAGATGAACCGCATGATCGCCATCATCAGCTCGATGACCAAGAAGGAGCGCCGCCACCCCGACCTGCTGAACGGCTCGCGCCGTGCCCGCGTGGCGCGCGGCTCCGGCACCCAGCCGGCCGACGTCAACCGCCTGCTGAAGCAGTACATGCAGATGGAAAAGATGATGTCCAAGCTGTCCAGGGGCGGCAGCAAGGGCCTGATGCGCCAGATGCGCGGCGCGATGAAGGGCATGGGCGGCATGGGCGGCCTGCCGCCGATGCGCTGATGGGGCCGGGGAGGGGTTTTTCCCTTTCCCTATTCCCTTTTGCCCGTTACCCCCTTAAAATGCCCCGTTTCCCGCGCACGGTTCTCGTGCGGCTGCCGCTGTTACGGCACTTCTGGAGTTTTACCATGGTCAAGATTCGTCTTTCGCGCGGTGGCGCCAAGGGCCGTCCGTTCTACCACGTCGTGGTGACCGATCAGCGCAACAAGCGCGACGGTCGCAACATCGAGAGCGTGGGCTTCTACAACCCGGTCGCCTCGGGCAAGGACAAGCGCCTCGAGCTGAACGTCGATCGCGTCAACGAGTGGGTGGGCAAGGGTGCCCAGCTGTCCGACAAGGTCGCCGCGCTGGTCAAGGAAGCGGGCAAGCTGCAGCAGGCTGCCTGAGCGTGACGGCAGCCGGTCGGCGCGTCCTGATCGGGCGCATCGTCGGGCTGTACGGCGTGCAGGGCTGGCTCAAGATCGAATCCTGGGCCGAGCCGCGCATGCGGATCTTCGATTACCAGCCGTGGCTGCTCAGTGCAGCGCCCGGGGTGGAAACGCAGGTCAGCGGTGTCAAGGGTCGCGAACAGGGCAAGGGCATGGTGGCCCAACTGCCCGGCGTGAACGACCGGGAGCAGGCAGCGGCGTTGATCGGCAGCGACATCCATGTCAGCCGCGATCAGTTGCCGCCGCCAGCCGAAGGTGAGTATTACTGGGTCGACCTCGAAGGACTCGAGGTGGTCACCACGGAGGACGTGTCGCTGGGGCGGGTCAGTCACCTGTTCGCCACCGGTGCCAACGACGTGGTGGTGGTGAGGGATGGGGCGCGCGAGCGGCTGATTCCCTTCGTCCAGGGTTCGTATGTGCGATCGGTGGACTTGTCCGCGGGACGCATGGTGGTGGACTGGGATCCCGAATTCTGACGTCGCCGGATCGAAAGGTCGCCGGATCGAAAGCCGGGGATCGGGCGGCAGAGGGCAAGGATTCATGCGTATCGACGTCGTCAGCCTGTTTCCCGACTTCGTGCGCCAGTGTGCCGCGGTCGGTGTGGTGGGACGCGCGCAGCAGCGGCAGTTGCTGCAGGTGGAAACCTGGAACCCGCGCGACTATACGCACGACCGTCACCGCACCGTGGACGCCAGCTCGTACGGCGGCGGCCCCGGCATGGTGATGATGATCGAACCGTTGCGCGCCACCCTGGCGGCCGTGCGCAACGCCGCGCCGGAACCGGCGCATGTGATTTACCTCAGCCCGCAGGGATCGCGGCTGACGCAGGGCAGGGTGGAGGCGCTGGCGAGCATGCCGCGAATCGCCTTGCTCTGCGGGCGTTACGAAGGTGTGGACGAGCGCTTGCTGGCGCACGAGGTCGACGAGGAGCTTTCCATCGGCGACTATGTACTGTCCGGTGGCGAGCTGGCGGCGGCGGTGGTCATCGACGCGGTGGGTCGCCTGCAGGAAGGCGCATTGAACGACGCGCTGTCGGCCGAGCAGGATTCATTCGCCAATGGCCTGCTCGACTGTCCGCACTATGCGAAACCGGTGCAGGACGCGCTGGGTACCGTGCCGGAGGTGCTGCTTTCCGGCGACCATGCGGCGATTGCCCGCTGGCGCCTGAAGCAGTCGCTGGGACGAACCTGGTTGCGCCGTCCCGACTTGTTGTCACGCTGCGTACTGGACGAGACCTCCCGTGCGCTGCTGGATGAATTCCGCCGCGAACACGCTGCCCAGGTGCTGTCGCGGCAAAACGAAGCGGTCGATGATTGACCGCAGGCATTGAAAATACACAGGTGTTGCCATGAACAAGATCATTGAACAGTTCGAAGCCGAGCAGATTACCCGTCCCTTGCCGGAATTCGGCGCTGGCGACACCGTGGTGGTCAACGTCAAGGTGAAGGAAGGCAATCGCGAGCGCGTGCAGGCGTTCGAGGGCATCGTCATCGCCAAGCGCAGCCGCGGGCTGCATTCGGCCTTCACCGTGCGCAAGATCTCGCACGGCACCGGCGTGGAGCGCGTGTTCCAGGCGCACAGCCCGTCGATCGAGTCGGTCACGGTGAAGCGCAAGGGCAAGGTGCGTGGCGCCAAGCTGTATTACCTGCGCGGTCTGGAAGGCAAGGCTGCACGCATCAAGGAAGACGTGGCCGCCGCCGCCGCGATCAAGGCCGCCCACAAGGCGGCTGCCGCCGCTGCCGCCGAGTAATCGGCGCCCGCAGCTTCCGGCTGGCGACAAAAAGGCCCGCGCTCCTGCGCGGGCTTTTTCGTGTGCGGGATCGGCGAACGTCGCTGGCTTGCGCGCGGATCGACCAGGCGCGTCCAGCGGCGGATACGGCGTGGACGCCCGCCTTACAACCGCTGCGGCGGCTGCAGGAAGTTGCCCTGCACGAAGTCAACGCCGCAGGCGAACAGCAGCGAGGTGCTGGTGGCGTCCTCGACCCACTCGGCAATCGTCTGGCGCTTCAGCTCGCGCGCCTGCTGGCAGATCTCGGTGATCTTCTTCTGGTTTTCCGGGTGCCGTGGCAGCTCGGCCATGTAGCTGCGGTCGATCTTCACGTAGTCGGCGTCGACGTGGTTGAGCAGCTGGAACGAGTTCAGGCCCGAGCCGAACTGTTCCAGCGCGAATTTCCCGCCCAGCTTCTTCCAGCCGTTGACGAACTCCTGGGTGGGGCGCAACAGGGTCATGACCTTGCTCTCGGTCATTTCCAGCACGATGCGGCCGTACTTCAGGTTGGCAGCGGCCAGTTGCTCGCCCAGCCAGGGAAGCAGGTGCTCGTCCTGCAGCGAGGCGGCGGTGAGCTTGACGAAGAAGGTGGTGGGCTGGCCCTGGTTTTCGCGGGCGCGCAGGGTCTGGATCGTCTGCTTCAGCACCCAGCGGTCGATGTCGCCGTTGAGGCCATGCTTTTCGGCGATCGGCATGAAGAACCCGGGCAGCACCTCGCCCTGCGGGCCGTTCATGCGCAGCAGGATCTCCGAGAAATCGCCTTCGGCGTCCTGCAGGCTGATCGCCTGCTGGTGGTAGAGCATCAGGCCGTCGTTGGCCAGCGCATCCTTCAGCAGGCCCAGCCAGTACTGCTCGCGTTCCTCGTCGGCCTTCTCGCGTGCGGCCGGATCGTGCAGCTCGACCTTGCTGCCGCCCTGGCTCTGCGCGTTGCGCAGTGCCTGGCTGGCCTGGTTGAGCAACAGGTCGGTATTGGCGTTCTTCTCGCCCAGCAGGCTGCCGCCGATGCTGGTGTTGACCGTGACCGAGCGGCTGCCGGCGTCGAAGATTTCGTTGCTGACGCTGTGCTGCAGCTTGCTGATCCAATCCCGGATGGCGTCGTCCTGGCGCGAGTCCAGCACCACGCCGAAGGTGTGTTCGGCCAGCATGCCGGCCACGTCGGTGGTGCCCAGCAGGATGCGGATGCGGTCGGCAAAGCCGGCCAGCAGTTCGTCGGCCTTGCCCAGGCCGATGCCGGCCACGATCGACGACCAGTTGTCCGGTTCGATCAGCAGCAACGCCTGGCCCTTCTTGCCGTTGGCGGCGGCGGCCACCGCCGTGTCGATCCGCTCCAGCGTGTGCGCGCGGTTGAACAGGCCGGTAACCGGGTCGCGCTGCAGCTGGGCCAGCGCCGCCGGATCGACCAGCTGCCGCCGGAACACGATCTGCAGGCAGGGCTCGCCCTCGAACGTGGCGGGCGCGAATTCCACCGTGGCGTCGAAGTGGCTGGCGTCGGCGCGACGCGCGCGCAGCGACAACTGGTTGGGCAATTTCTCCTGCCCCTGCGGCCCGCGCAGCACCGCCTTGAACTCCTCGGCATGGCTCGAATCGATCATGTCCAGCACCGGCATGCCGAGCAGGTCGTCGAACTCGTCGTAGCCGAAGGTCTCCAGGTACGCCCGGTTGGCGCGCACGTGCATGCCTTCGTGCACGTAGGCGATGGCGTCGGTGGAGGAATCGAGCAATGCGTCGCAGCGGCGTTCCGATTCGCGCAGCGAGGCTTCCAGC
The DNA here is from genome assembly GCF_039523575.1 of Rhodanobacter caeni. Classification (NCBI taxonomy): domain Bacteria; kingdom Pseudomonadati; phylum Pseudomonadota; class Gammaproteobacteria; order Lysobacterales; family Rhodanobacteraceae; genus Rhodanobacter; species Rhodanobacter caeni. The sequence goes on from NZ_BAAAFO010000001.1 coordinate 83,086, forward strand.
TTGCGCAGCTGCCGGCGTGCCTGCAGTGAATCGAACTCGCGCTGCAGCACCGCCGTCAGTTGCTTCGGATGCGTGCGCGCCGCGACGCCGCGGGCGCCGCCCACGAACAGGTCCGCCACCAGCTGGTTGTCCATCGTGTCGACCAGGCCCAGCAGCGCGTAGTCGCGACCGTAGGCATCCATCAGCTTCACGACCTCGCGCAGGTTCAGCGTGGTGATGGCCGGGTCGAACATCACGATGTCCGGCTCCAGCTCATGCAGCGCGGCCTGCACCTGCTCGGCATTGACGCCGCGGGCGGGGCGTACGGCGATACCCGAATTGCGCAGCAGGCTGATGATCTGCTCGGCCTCCTCCAGCGAGTTTTCGATGAAGAGGATCTTGATGACGAGGTCTTTTTTCATGGATGGCCGAGAAGAAGGTGGTCGTCACGAGTCGTGTCGCGGGCACCGGAGAATACCCCGTGGCCTGTGTTTGTAACGGATAACGCCAACGGCTGCCAGCGAAAAGCGTCGCGTCAACCTCCGATGGGCCGTTTGGACGTATCGCCGCCTATCTCGCGTACCAGCCGCGGTACCAGGTAGCCCGGCAGGCGCGCGCGGAGCGCTTCCAGCAATGCCATCGCCTCGGCGTCGCCCACCTCGAAATGGGCGGTGCCGTGCACGCGATCGAGCTGATGCAGGTAGTACGGCAGCACGCCGGCGGCAAACATCCGCTCGGAGAGGTCGGTCAGCGTGTCGACGTGGTTGTTGATTCCTCGCAGCAGCACGGACTGGTTGAGCAAGGTGGCGCCGGCACCACGCAATCGCGCGCAGGCGGCATCGACGCCGGCGTCGAACTCGTTGGCATGGTTGGCATGCAGCACCACCACCTTCTGCAACGGCAGCGAAGCCAGCCACTTGAGGAAGGCGTCGTCGATCCGCTCCGGCAGCACCACCGGCAAGCGCGTATGGATGCGCAGGCGCCTGACGTGCGGCATCTCGGCCAGCCCGCGGCTGAGGTCGGCCAGCTTGCTGGTGGCCAATGACAGCGGGTCGCCGCCGGAGAGGATCAGTTCGCTGATCGACGGATCGGCCTCGAGCTGCGCCAGGGCGTCGCGCCACTGGCCGGCGGCGGCAATCTCCTCGCCGTAGGGGAAATGGCGGCGAAAGCAGTAGCGGCAGTTCACCGCGCAGCTGCCGCTGGCGATCAGCAGCGCCCGGCCGTGGTACTTGTGCAGGAAGCCCTGGCCGGTGCGCGACGCCATGTCGCCCACCGCATCCATCGTGAAGCCGGCCACCCGATCGTGTTCGGCCGCCTGCGGCAACACCTGCAGCAGCAGCGGGTCGGTGGGGTCGTTGTGGCGCATCCGCGCCACGAAGCCGCGCGGCACACGCAGGGCGAAGCCGGCGTCGTCGGGCGGGATGAGATCGGTGCGCTCGCCCAGGCCCACCGCCCGCAACAGCTCCTTCGGGTCGGTGATGGCGTCCCGCCACAGCGCGCGCCAGTCGGGCGCGGCGGGCGATAGGCGGGACTGGGGGCTTGCGGTTATCATATCGGGCCTTTGATCGGGCGATGACGCCCGTGACATCCATCCATTTTAGCCGCCCCCAGGGCGAAAACGACTCCGGAGCAGACAGCGCATGGCGACCCTCGGCCTCAACGACGTCAAGACGGGCAAGAAGATCCTTCACAACGGTGATCCCTGGATCATCACCGAGGCGGACTTCATCAAGCCCGGCAAGGGGCAGGCGTTCACCCGCATTCGCATCCGCAATTTGAAGGACGGCCGCACCACCGAGCAGACGCTGAAATCCAGCGATTCGTTCGAGGAGGCGGACGTCACCGATACCGACATGCAGCTGTCCTTCATCGACGGCATCGGCAAGGACCGCGTGTGGAACTTCATGAACATGGAGACGTTCGAGATGGTGCCCGCCTCGCTGGCCGCCATGGGCGATGCCTGGAAGTGGCTGAAGGGCGAGGAAGAGTGCGTGGTCACCCTGTTCAACGGCAACATCGTGGCCGTGCAGGCGCCGAAGTTCGTGGAGCTGAAGATCGTCGAGACCGACCCGGGCGTGCGCGGCGACACCTCCGGCGGCGGCGGCAAGCCGGCCACGCTGGAAACCGGCGCCGTGGTGCGCGTGCCGCTGTTCGTCAACCAGGACGAAGTGATCAAGGTCGATACCCGCACCGGCGAGTACGACAGCCGCGTGAAGTGACGAACTGGCGCGCGAGCTTCGCTCGCGCCTTTGCCAGTTCGTCACCCCTGCGAAAGCAGGGGTCCAGTGGAGCACTCTGTGCGCAGCACGCAAAATCTCTCGCACACTGAAGCGCAAGTCACTGGATTCCAGCTTTCACTGGAACGACGGGGTATGGGGCGGCGCCGCAAGGTGAGCCGCCCTTCGCTTATCCGCCTACGGAGTTTTCCATGAGCGACATCCAAGCCCAATCCGTCGACCTGATGATCGAGGCGCGCTGGGTGGTGCCGGTGGAGCCGCACGCGGTGGTGCTGGAGGATCACGCGGTGGTGGTCGATGGCGGCCGGATCGTCGCCCTGCTGCCCATCGCCGACGCCCGCGGCGCGTATGTCCCGCGCGAGCGGGTCGCGCTGGCCGAGCACGCGCTGATCCCCGGCCTGGTCAACAGCCACACGCACAACCCGATGGCCCTGCTGCGCGGTCTGGCCGACGACCTGCCGCTGATGGTGTGGCTGCAAGAGCACATCTGGCCGGCCGAGGCGAAGGTGATCGGGCCGGAGTTCGTGCGTGACGGTGTCGAGCTGGCGGTGGCCGAGATGCTGCGCGGCGGCACCACCTGCGCCAACGAGAACTACTTCTTTCCCGACGTGATCGGCGCTACCTGTCGGCGGATGGGTTTCCGCGCCGTGGTCGGCCTGCCGGTGATCGAATTCCCCACCGCCTGGGCCACCACCCAGGATGACTACTTCGCCCGCGCCACCGCGGTGCACGACAGCTTTCTCGGCGACGACCTGATCAGCACCGCGTTCGCGCCGCACGCGCCGTACACCGTGTCGGACGAGAGTTTCGAGCGCATCCGCCTGCTGTCCGACCAGCTCGACATACCCGTCCATCTGCACCTGCACGAGACCGCGCACGAGGTGGAGGAGGCCAAGGCCAAGAGCGGCCTGCGCCCGTTCCAGCGGCTGCAGAAACTCGGCCTGGTCAACGATCGCCTGATCGCCGTGCACATGACCCAGGTGACCGACGGCGAGATCGCCGCCTGCGCGGCGGCCGGCGTGTCGGTGGTGCATTGCCCGGAATCCAACCTGAAGCTGGCGTCGGGTTTCTGCCCCGCGGAAAAGCTGCGTCAGGCCGGCGTCAACGTGGCGCTGGGCACCGACGGCTGCGCCTCCAACAACGACCTGGACATGTTCGGCGAAATGCGCACCGCCGCCCTGCTGGCCAAGGCCGTGGCCGGCAACGCGGCGGCGTTCGATGCCGCCTACGCGCTGCGGGCCGCCACGCTGCACGGTGCGCAGGCGATCGGGCTGGGCGCGTGCATCGGTTCGATCGAGATCGGCAAGCAGGCCGACCTTGCCGCGGTGCGGCTCAGCGACCTGGAGACCCAGCCGCTGTTCAACGTCGTCTCGCAACTGGTCTATGCCAGCGGCCGCCACCAGGTCAGCGACGTGTGGATTGGCGGCCAGCGGAAATTGGCCGCGCGCGAACTGGTCGACGTCGACACCGCCGCCATCCTGGGCAAGACCCGCGCCTGGCGCGAGCGCATCGCCGCCGCCTGATCACTGCATCCCAAGGAGCCTCCCATGAACCGTTACCTGGTCTACCTGCTGCGCCGCCCCGACGTCGATCCGGCGGTGGTGCCGCTGCACATCGCCTTCCTCGACGACCTGCGTGAGCAGGGCAGGATCGAGCTGTCCGGCGGCTTCAGCGACAAGTCCGGCGGCGCCTACCTGCTGCGTGCGGATGATCTCGCCGCGGCGCAGGCCATCGTGCAGCGCGACCCCGCGCATACCAGTGGCGGCTGGACCATCACCGTGCACGAATGGCAGGCGCGCTAAACTGCGCAGCTCCCCGAGAGGTTTCGTGATGTCGACCGCATCCCCCGAAAGCGCCGCCAGCGACCGTCAGGACGGCAACGTCAGCGCGGCCGAGATTGCCCGTTTCGATACGCTGGCCGCGCGCTGGTGGGACCCCGATGGCGAGTCGCGCCCGCTGCACGATCTCAACCCGGTGCGCTTTGCCTATATCGCCGGGCGCGTCGCGCTGGCGCAGGCGAAGGTGGCCGACGTGGGTTGTGGCGGCGGCCTGCTGAGCGAGGCGCTGGCTCGCGCCGGCGCCCGCGTCACCGGCATCGACCTGGGCGAGAAGGTGATCGAGATCGCGAAGCTGCATCTGCACGAATCGGCGTTGTCGGTGGATTACCGCGTGCAGTCGTCTGCCGAGCTGGCCGCGGCCGAGCCGGCAAGTTTCGACGCCGTGTGCTGCATGGAACTGGTCGAGCACGTACCCGATCCGGCGGCGTTGGTGGCCGACCTGGCCGCGATGCTGAAACCCGGCGGCCAGCTGTTCATGTCCACCCTCAATCGCACGCCGGCCGCGTTCGGCGCGGCCATCGTGGGTGCCGAGTACGTGATGCGCATGCTGCCGCGCGGCACCCATCACTACGCGCAGTTCCTGAAGCCGTCCGAGCTGGGACGGCTGCTGCGGCAGGCGGGCCTGGAGCTGGAGGACGTCAGCGGCCTGGGCTACAACCCGCTGGCGCGCAAGGCCTGGCTGAGCCGCTTCACCGCGATCAACTACGTGCTCGCCGCACGCAAGCCGCTATGACGCCGTTGCCGGAAAACATCCACGGCGTGCTGTTCGACCTGGACGGCACCCTGCTCGACAGCGCGGCCGACCTGTACGGCGCATTGGTCGAGCAATGCGCCGAGGAAGGCGAGGCGGCACCCGATTACGACGCCGTGCGGCAGGTGGTGTCGCGCGGTTCGGCCGCGATCCTGCAGCAGGGTTTTCCGCGCCGCGATGACGCCGCGCGCAAGGCGCTGCTGCCCCGTTACCTGGCGTTGTACCAGCGCATGCTGGCGCAGCAGACGCGGCCGTTCGACGGCGTGGACGCGCTGCTGCAGCAACTGGAACACGGCGGCATGCGCTGGGGCATCGTCACCAACAAGCCGGGCTTTCTTACCGACGAGCTGGTGCAGCGCATCGGTTGGACCGCGCGTGCCGCCGCCGTGGTTTCCGGCGACACCCTGCCGGTGAAAAAGCCCGATCCCGCGCCTGTGCTGCTGGCCTGCGAACGGGCCGGGCTGCAACCCGAACGCTGCGTCTTCGTGGGCGACGATCGCCGCGACGTGCTGGCGGGCGAAGCGGCCGGCCTGTACACGGTGGCGGTGAGCTGGGGCTACCTCGACGGCGGCGATCCGCGCAGCTGGGGCGCCGACGCGGTGGTGGACGAGCCCTCGCAGTTGGCCGCGCTGCTGATGCCCTCATCGGTCGCGGCATGACCGACGCGGACACCAGCAACGCGGCGTGGCAGGGCTTCATCGACAAGTGGCTGGCGGCGCAACCGCAGCAACGCGTGGCGCTGGTGTTCGTCGACGGCCATCGCCATCCCGGCCACGTCGCGCTGGCCGCGCTGGAGCAGGAGCTGCTCGACGCCGCCTACGGCATCCGCGAGCCGCAGGTGGCCGCCGCCAAGCTGGGCTGGTGGGCGGAGGAATTGTCCGGCGCGGTCAGCAGTGGCGGCCGCCATCCGCTGACCCAGGTGCTGTTCGACGACGCGCGCGCGCACGCGATCCCCATCGAACAATGGGTGGCGCCGGTACTGGCGGCGATGGCCCAGCTCGAACAGGGCACCGCGGCGGATTTCGCCGCCCAGCTGGACGCGGCCCTGCCTCTGCACGGTGCGCTGGCGGCGCTGGAAACCGCCTGGTGGTATGGCGCGGCGGCGCCGTGCGATCGCGCCGCAAGGCTGGCCACGCTCGATCATCTGCTGGACGCGCTGCTGCGCACCGAGGTCGATGCCGGCCGCGACCGCCTGCCGCTGTCGATGGCCAACCTGGCGCGCCACGGCTTGAGCCGGGCGCAACTGGGCCAGGCCAGCGCGGCGCGGCAGCGGGCGATCCAGGATCAGCTGCGCGCGTTGCTGCGGAGCTGGCGCGAAGCGGCCCGCCTGCCAGGGCCGCTCAGCGTGTTTCGCGCGCTGGCGTCCAGCCACGGCATGCGGATGGCGCAACGCGCGCTGCGTGCGTCCGACGCGCTGGCCAGCCTGGCCGCGGAGCGCTCGCGCGTGCGGCCGGTGACCGCATGGCGCGCCTGGGAGGCCGCCCGTGCGTGGCGCCGAAACGCGCCGTGAGCCACGCCGAAAACGCAGCGTTTCCGCCACGGCTATTGCGCCGGGGCGCCGATGCCTCAAACTTGAACGCCGCGACGCCAGGCCTTTCAAGGCCAGCCGCGAGGATTTTCAGGACACAACCATGACCAACCAGGAAAACACCGCCCGCCTGCTACCCGATGTGGCCGTGCACGCACAGCCGCATCTGGCCGGCGCGCTGGACTGGGTGGGCATGGCCGAGATCCAGGTGCCGGTGCGTTTCGATGCCGGCGAGGGCGACGTGCAGCGCGCCAGCGCGCGCGTGGGCGCCTTCGTCAATCTGAAGCGGCCGGACAAGCGCGGCATCCACATGTCGCGCTTGTACCTGCAGGTCGAGCAGGCGCTGAGCACGCAGACGCTCAGCGCCGAATCGTTGCAGGCGCTGCTGCGCGGCTTTCTCGATTCGCACGCCGACCTGTCCGACCGCGCCTGCCTCAGCATCCGGTTCGAACACCTGGTGCGCCGGCCCGCGCTGCGCAGCGCCAACAGCGGCTGGCGCGCGTATCCGGTGACCATCGAGGCCAGCCTCACCGGCAGCGCCTTCCTGCTCGAACTGGGCACCGAGGTGGTCTATTCGTCCACCTGTCCGGCGTCGGCGGCCTTGTCGCGGCAGCTGATCCAGGACCAGTTCGCCAGCGATTTCGCCGCCGACGCCACGCTCGATCGCGCCGCGGTGCTGGAATGGCTGGGCAGCGAAAAAGGCATCGTGGCCACGCCGCACGCGCAGCGCAGCGTCGCCTGCCTGCGGGTGCGTCCCGCGCCGGGCGCGCCGCTGCAGTTGATCAGCCTGATCGATCGCGTCGAGGCGGCACTCGGTACGCCGGTGCAGACCGCGGTGAAGCGCCAGGACGAGCAGGCCTTTGCGCTGGCCAACGGCGGCAACCTGATGTTCTGCGAAGACGCGGCGCGCCGCATCCAGAAGGCGCTCGATGCCGACGCCACGCTGGACGATTTCCACATCCGCGTGGAGCACCAGGAAAGCCTGCATCCGCATGATGCGGTGGCCTATGCCAGCAAGGGCATCGACGGTGGCTACGGCGGCGCCAAGTTCTAGACCTGTTGTGCCAGCGCCTCCCTGGCGCCGGCCGTATTTGTTCTGCGGTGGATGATGTGCCGTGGCGGGTACCTCATCAGCCGCTCCTCGATCGAATCGACACCATGCAGACCCGCGCCGAAAATCTTCCCCTGTCCGCCGCCCCGGAAGCGTCGCCCGAACGCACGCAGTTCGCCGTGCTGGGCGGCATCAGCGTGGCGCACATGCTCAACGACATGATCCAGTCGCTGATCCTGGCGATCTATCCGCTGCTGAAAAGCGACTTCCAGTTGAGTTTCGCCCAGGTCGGCCTGATCACGCTGACCTACCAACTCACTGCCTCGCTGCTGCAGCCGCTGGTGGGCATGGTGACCGACCGCAAGCCGATGCCGTATTCGCTGCCGATCGGCATGGGTTTCACCCTGGGTGGCTTGCTGCTGCTGTCGGTGGCGCCGACCTTCCCGATCCTGCTGCTGGCGGCCGCCATGGTCGGCACCGGCTCGTCGGTGTTCCATCCCGAATCCTCGCGCGTGGCGCGGATGGCCTCCGGCGGCCGGCACGGGCTGGCGCAGTCGCTGTTCCAGGTCGGCGGCAATACCGGTTCGTCGCTGGGCCCGCTGCTGGCCGCGTGGATCATCGTGCCGCACGGGCGCGGCAGCGTGGCGTGGTTCTCGCTGGCGGCATTGCTGGCGATCGTGGTGCTGCTGCAGGTGGGGCGCTGGTATGCGCGCCATCACCTGACCCGCGGGAAATCGCGTCCCCGCCACCTGGCGGTGGTGTCGCTGCCGCGCAACAAGGTGATCGCGGCGCTGGGCGTGCTGGGCCTGCTGATCTTCTCCAAGTTCTTCTACCTGGCCAGCCTCAGCAGCTATTACACCTTCTACCTGATGCACAAGTTCGGCGTGTCGGTGCAGAGCGCGCAGGTGCACCTGTTCGTGTTCCTGTTTGCGGTGGCGGTGGGCACCCTGGTGGGCGGGCCAGTGGGTGACCGCATCGGGCGGAAGTGGGTCATCTGGGTATCCATCCTGGGCGTGGCTCCGTTCACCCTGGCGCTGCCGCACGTGGGCCTGATTTGGACCGGCGTGCTGACCGTCATCATCGGCCTGATCCTGTCCTCGGCCTTCTCGGCCATCCTGGTCTACGCGCAGGAGCTGGTGCCCGGCCGCGTGGGCATGATCTCGGGCCTGTTCTTCGGCTTCGCCTTCGGCATGGGCGGCATCGGCGCCGCCGTGCTGGGCGCACTGGCCGACGTGCACGGCATCGAGTACGTCTACGGCCTGTGCGCCTTCCTGCCGCTGATGGGGTTGATCACGGTGTTCCTGCCCGACATCGAGAAACGCGCGCGCGCCTGAAGCTGTTGCAGGAGCGCAGCCTGTCCACGAGGGATTTGCGTTGGTCGTGCGCGATGCTCTTGCTGTTTGTAGGAGCGACTTCAGTCGCGACGCTTTTTGGTTTTGATGTTGGATTTAGAGCAAGAGCTTTCGATCGCCGTTGGCGCTCGAGTTACTTTCTCTTTGCATGGCCAAAGAGAAAGTAACCAAAGAGAAAGGCCACCCCGCTTGGCGCTTGCCGCCCATCCATGGGCGGCAAGTCCGTGAGCCGGGGCCGGGCTTTTCGAGCGGGCATCCTGCCCGCGCGAAAAGGCGTTGCCATCCCTGGCAACGCCCGCTGCGCGGCCTGTCGACCCCGACTCACCGCCGCACAGGGGACCCGGGTAAAGCAGCGGGCCCTCCTGGCCCGCACTCGGGATGGAGCTAGGGCAAAAACAACAGCGCGAGCTTCTTCGCCAAACCTCAGCCGTTCGCCCTGAGCGTAGGCCGAAGGCCGAAGTCGAAGGGCCTCCGCCAACCGCACCCTTCGACTTCGCCGCTGTGCGGCTACGCTCAGGGCGATCGGAGGCAAGAGGAAGCACCGAAAGCCGCACGTCACCACGCTCTCGTCGCGGCAACGCCGCGGCGTACCGAGTCCGCGCCACGATGGCGCGGCGCTCTTCCCGGGGCCCCTCTGCAGCGGCGGGCGGGCGAAGGATCTGCCCGCAGGGTGGCTTGCATGGATGCAAGCCAGTTTGGCGTCAGCACATGGCGAGGGCATGGATGCCCGAGTTGAGGTAACGCAGGAGCAGTTGCCCGATGTGCTGTCGACAAACCCCGTAGCCCGACCGCGGACCTTGCGGACAGTATGTCCGCAAGGCGCGGAAGCGGGGTGGCCTTCTCTTTTGGTTACTTTTCTCTTGGCCACGCAAGAGAAAAGTGACTCGAGCGCCAACGGCGATCGAAAGCTCTTGCTCTAAATCCAACATCAAAACCAAAAAGCATCGCGACTGAAGTCGCTCCCACCAAAGTACAAGAGCATCGCGCACGATCGAAGGAAGTGCCTTGTGGACGGGTGCGCGCCTACGAGGGCTCAGGGGGCGATGACGATCGGCTCCGGTTCCAGTTGCACGCCGAACCTCTCGCGCACGCCGTTCATGACCTGCTGCGCCAGCGCCCACAGCTGCGGGCCGGTGGCGTGGCCGTGGTTTACCAGCACCAGCGCGTGGCGGTTGGAAATGCCGGCGTCGCCTTCGCGCAGGCCCTTGAAGCCGGCGTGTTCGATCATCCAGGCGGCGGATAGCTTGCAGCGGCCGTCTGCCATCGGCCAGGCGGGCAGGTCGGGGTATTCGCTTTTCAGCGTGTCGGCGAGCGCGGCGTCGACGATGGGGTTCTTGAAGAAGCTGCCGGCGTTGCCGATGACGGCGGGGTCGGGGAGTTTTCTGGTGCGCAGGTGCACCACCGCTTCGGCGACGTGGAAGGGGGCGGGTTTGTCCACGCCCATGCGTGCCAGTTGTTCGTCGATGCCCGCATAGTCGGTGCGTAGCGCGCGGTGGCGCGGCAGCACGAAGCGCACGGCGGTGACGATGTAGCGGCCGGGCTCGTGCTTGAACAGCGAGTCGCGGTAGCCGAAGGCGCAGGTGGCGTGGTCGAGCGTGACCACGCAGCGCTCGCGGGTGTCCCAGGCTTCCACGCTTTCGACAAATTCGGCCACTTCGCAGCCGTAGGCGCCGATGTTCTGGATCGGCGCGGCGCCTACGGTGCCGGGAATCAGGATCAGGTTTTCCAGGCCGGCGTAGCCCTGGCCCAGGGTCCAGCGCACAAAATCGTCCCAGCGTTCGCCGGCGGCAACCGCGATGCGGGCGCTGTCGCCGTCGCTTTCCACCTGCACGCCGCGGGTGGCCATCACCAGCACGATGCCGTCGAAATCGCCGGTGAACAGCACGTTGCTGCCTTCGCCCAGCACCAGCAGGCGGCCGTTGCGCACGGCGGGGAAGTCGAGCAGCTCGGGCAGCTTGGCGGCGTCGTGGATCTCGGCCAGCAGCCGCGCCCGCGCATCGACGCGCAAGGTGTTGCGGTGGGTCAGCGGGGCGTTTTCGATCAGGGTGTAGCCGCCCATCTCTACTCGCTCCGCTGGCATGTCAATTCGCTCCGCTGGCATGTCGATGCGTCCGGCGTGACGTTCACTCGACATGCGCCGCCCCGCGCTGGCGGCGGATCTCGTCCACGCATTCGTTGACCAGCGTCGGCCCGCGGTAGATCAGCCCCGAATACAGCTGCACCAGCGAGGCGCCGGCGTCGAGCTTCTCGGCCGCGTCGCTGCCGTCGAGAATGCCGCCCACGCCGATCAACGGGATACGCCCCTGCAGACGCTTGTGCATGCCGGCCAGCACCGCGGTGGAGTGCGCGAACAGCGGCTTGCCGGACAGCCCGCCCGCCTCGCCGCCGTGCGGATCGTCGGCAACGGCACTGTGGTCGATGGTGGTGTTGCCGCAGATCACGCCGTCGATGCCGGTGTGCAGCAGCACCTCGGCGATGGCGTCCTGCTCGGCTTCGCCCAGGTCGGGCGCGATCTTCAGCAGCATGGGCTTGCGCTGGCCGTGTTGCGAACCCAGCCGCTCCTGCGCTTCACGCAACACGGCAATGAAGCGGCGCAGCGTGGCTTCCTGCTGCAGGTCGCGCAGGCCTTGCGTGTTCGGCGAGGAAATATTGATGGTGATGTAGCTGGCGAGCTCATAGACCTTGGTGAGGCAGAGCAGGTAGTCGCTGGCGGCCTTCTCGTTGGGCGTGTCCTTGTTCTTGCCGATGTTGATGCCGAGCACGCCGTGGTAGCTCGACGCACGCACGTTGCGGACCAGCGCATCGACGCCCTCGTTGTTGAAGCCCATGCGGTTGATGATGGCCTCGTGCTGCGGCAGCCGGAACATGCGCGGCTTCGGATTGCCCGGCTGCGGCCGTGGCGTGACCGTGCCCACTTCGATGAAACCGAAACCCAGCGTGTTCAGCGCATCGAGATGCTCGGCGTTCTTGTCCAGCCCCGCGGCCAGACCGACCGGGTTGGGGAAGCTGATGCCGAAGGCGGTGGTCGGCAGGTCGGCCGGCGGCCTGGCGATCCATTGCGCGAGGTTGCTGCGCTGGGCCACGCCCAGGGCATACAAGGTGGCGCGATGCGCGGTTTCGGCATCCAGCTTGAACAGCAGCGGGCGCAGGTAGTCGTACATGGGTTGAACCGGTTGGCCGCGGAGCGCGGGAGTCGTCGCGCCAGTTTATCGCGCCTCGCGGTTTGTTCAGCCGCTCAACATCTGGCCGCCGTCGACCACCAGGGTCCGGCCGGCGCCCGCGACCAGCACACGGTAGCCGGCGAAGTCGAAGGCGCTGGCGGATATCAGTGGGCGAGCCCGATCGAAAGACCGAGCATGATCGCGACCAGGAGATATGCCAGCAGGCAAACGCCCAGCACGATCTGTCCGTAGCCGAGCACGAGGCCGGTCATGGCCAGGCCACCGCCCTCCATGCCGCCTTGCGAACGACGGATCTCGCCGCGTGCCAGATGGCCGCACACGATGGCCACGATCGCACCCAGCAAGGGGAGCACGCACCAGGTGAGGACGCCAAAGACCAGGCTGACGACGGCCGTGGCACTGGTGGCGCGGCGGGCGGGAGGCGCTGCATTCATGGCATTGGTACTCGCTTCTTCGCTGTGGGCGGCATGACGCGCAGTGCTCCGGGGTTCCTGTGGGAAGCGAGCGGTTCCCTCGTCGACACTCCGCCGGCGTGGCCGCGAGGGAGCCTTTCCTATACCGTGAACTTGATGCCCTGCGCCAGCGGCAAAGCGTCGGAGTAGTTGATGGTATTGGTCTGGCGGCGCATGTACACCTTCCACGCGTCGGAGCCTGATTCGCGCCCGCCGCCGGTGTCCTTCTCGCCGCCGAACGCGCCGCCGATCTCCGCGCCCGAGGTGCCGATGTTGACGTTGGCGATGCCGCAATCGGAGCCGGCCGCCGACAGGTACTGCTCGGCCGCCTTCAGGTTCTGGGTGAAGATCGCCGAGGACAGCCCTTGCGGCACGCTGTTCTGCAGCTCGATCGCCTCGTCCAGGGTCTTGAACGGCATCACGTAGAGGATCGGTGCGAAGGTTTCGGTCTGCACCACCTCGTCGTCATTCTTCAGCCCGGTGATGATGGTGGGCAGCACGAAGTTGCCCTTGCGATCGGTGAGCGCCTTGCCGCCGGTGCGCACGTTGCCGCCGGCGGCCCTGGCCTTCTCGATCGCCGCCAGGTAGGCCTGCACGGCGTCGGGGCTGTTGAGCGGGCCCATCAAGGTGGTGGCCAGCGTGGGATCGCCAATCTTGCCCTCGACCTGGTGGTATGCCTTCACCAGCGCGTCGACCACGGTGTCGTGGATCGACTCGTGCACGAACAGCCGGCGCGTGCTGGTGCAGCGCTGGCCGGCGGTGCCCACCGCGCCGAACACGATCGCGGGGATCGCCAGCTTCAGCTCGGCGCTCTCGTCCAGGATGATGGCGTTGTTGCCGCCCAGCTCCAGCAGCGAGCGGCCCATGCGCCTGGCCACGCGCTCGCCGACCATGCGCCCCACCCTGGTGGAGCCGGTGAAGCTGATCAGCGGGATGCGCTTGTCATCGACGAACGTCTGCGCCAGCTCGGTGCCGGCGTCGTTGAACAGGAAGAAGATGTCGGGGAAACCACCGTCCTTCAGCGCCTCGTTGCAGATCCTGATCGTGGCGATGGCCGACAGCGGCGTCTTCGGCGACGGTTTCCAGATGCAGATGTCGCCGGCGATGGCCGCCAGCATGGCGTTCCACGCCCACACCGCCACGGGAAAGTTGAACGCGCTGATGATGCCGACCAGGCCCAGCGGGTGGTACTGGTCGTACATGCGGTGGCCGGGGCGCTCCGAATGCATGGTGTAGCCGTAGAGCATGCGGCTCTGGCCCACCGCGAAGTCGGCGATGTCGATCATCTCCTGCACTTCGCCGTCGCCCTCGGGCTTGATCTTGCCCATCTCCAACGCCACCAGCGAACCCAGTGCGTCCTTGTGCTTGCGCAGCGCCTCGCCGCACAGTCGCACGGCTTCGCCGCGCTGCGGCGCGGGCGTGGTGCGCCAGATCTTGAACGCAGCCTGGGCGCGCGCGATCAGCGTTTCGTAATCGGCGGCGCTGGAGGCGGGCACGCTGGCGATCACTTCACCGGTGGCCGGGTTGACGGGCTGCAGCGTGCCGGCGTCGGTCGTGGCCGACCATTCGCCCTGGCCCAGGTAGGTGCCGGACAAGGTCTGGTCGAGGCCGAGCGACTTCAGGATCGCATGGGACATGAGCGTCTCCATTGAATGGTTTAAAAAGAAACCATTCTAGCAGCTGGCCCCATGCAGGGCTTTGCGGGGCGTTCTTCGCGCCCTGGCGAATCCATGCGAAAATCGCCGTTCGCCCTCGTAGCTCAGCTGGATAGAGCGGCCCCCTCCTAAGGGGCAGGTCGGACGTTCGAATCGTCTCGGGGGCACCAGCATGCAATACGACGAAGGCCGGCAATGCCGGCCTTCGTCGTTGAGGGCATCGCTCCGCGACCGGATTATTTGGTGGCGCGGTCGAACTTGCGGATGAAGTCGCGCACCTGCGGGTACACCGTCTCGCGCCAGCGCCGGCCGCTGAAGATGCCGTAGTGGCCGGCACCCTCGATCACCTTGTGCGCGCGGCGTTTCGGCGGGATGCCGCTGCACAGGTCGTGGGCCGCCTGGGTCTGGCCCAGGCCGGAGATATCGTCCAGCTCGCCTTCGATCGTGAGCAGCGCGCTGCGCGTGATCGCCGCCGGGTTCACCCGCTCGCCGGCCACGTCCCACAGGCCGCGCGGAAGCAGGAACTGCTGGAACACGGTAGCGATGGTGTCCAGGTAGAACATGGCCGGCATGTCCAGCACGGCGTTGTATTCGTCGTAGAACTTGCGGTGCGAGGCGGCGTCTTCCTGGTCGCCGCGCAGCAGGTTCTGGTAGTAGTCCCAGTGCGAACTGAGGTGGCGGCTGGGGTTCATCGCGATGAACCCGGCATGCTGCAGGAAGCCCGGATAGACCTCGCGGCCATGGCCGGGATAGTTCGGTGGCACGGTCTGTACCACGTTGTTCTTGAACCACGACAGCGGCTGCGTGGTGGCCAGGTTGTTGACGCCGGTGGGGCTGCGGCGGGGGTCGATCGGGCCGCCCATCATGGTCAGGCTGAGCGGGGTGGCCTCGCCGCGCGCGGCCATCAGCGACACCGCCGCCAGCACCGGCACGGTGGGCTGGCATACCGAGATCACGTGCAGCTCGCGCGCGCCGATATGGCGGATGAATTCCTCGATATACGCCACGTAATCGTCGAGCCCGAAGCTGCCGGCCGCGGCGGGCACCATGCGCGCATCGACCCAGTCGGTGATGTAGACCTTGTGCTCGCGCAGCAGCGTGCGCACGGTATCGCGCAGCAACGTGGCGTGATGGCCGGACAGCGGCGCCACCACCAGTACCACCGGGTCGACCTTCATTTTCTCGATGGTGGCCGGGTCGTCGCTGAAGCGCTTGAAGCGCTTCAGCTGGCAGAACGGCTTGTCCAGCGCCACGCGCTCGATCACCGCGATCTCGTGCTCGTGGGCCAGCGCGCTGTGGATGCCGAATTCGGGCTTCTCGTAATCCTTGCCCAGGCGGTGGATCAGTTCGAAACCCGCCGCCATCCGCTGCACGCCCGGCCATTGCGACAGCGGGCTGGCGTGGTCGTTGAGCATGCGCGCGTTGGCCTGGGCGAAGTAGCTCAACGGGCCGAGAAACGAACGTTGCCATTCGTGGATTTGATAAAGCATGGGGCGTGGGTGCCTGCGACGAAAGGCGCCATCTTAGCGGTTTTGGCCGTTGCGTGCTGCGCCGCCGCAAAGTGGCAGCGGCCAGCCTAATCAATCACTTGGCGAGAACCGGCAGCGCAACAGCAGCTCGTCGACGCCTTCCGTATCGCCCATGCCGTCGCGCCATTGCAGGGGTTTCTGGAAGCGCACGCCCAGCGGCATGAACACGCGGTTGTACCACCACATGGCGCGCTGGCGCCGGTGTACCAGGAACCATTGGCCCAGCTCGAGCAGGCGCGACGATTTGGGCTGCATGCCGTACACCGCGCTCTGTTCGATGGTGAAGCCGTGCTGCGCCAGCAGCGCCTGGATATGGTCCGGCTCGTAGCGTCGGCAATGGCCCACGAATTCGTCGAACGCCGTCCAGGAATGCGGGTGCAGCGGTACCGACAGCAGCACCGTGGCGCCGGGCGCGGCCACGCGCGCCAGTTCGCGCAGCGCGCCCTCGTCGTCGGCCACGTGTTCCAGGATGTCCAGCGCGCACACCAGGTCGAAGCTGGCGCTGGCGCAGGGCAGCGCGCCGATCATGCCGTGGGCGGCGTTGGCGCCGCGCCGGCGCAACTGGCGCAGGGCAGCGTGGCTGAGATCGATGAAGCAGGTGTCCTCCAGCGGCAGGCGCGGGCGCAGGCCTGGCGCCACTTCCAGCCGGCGCGGCGCGGCGGCCGCCACTTCGCGCACCACTGGCCAGGTGTTGAAGCGTTGCGGTTCCATCAGGTGCGCATCGGCCCACAGCGATTCGTAGAAGCCGCGGTTGGCACGGATGAGCTCATCGTTGCTGCGGCTGTCGCGGGCGGGGCTTGGCATGGGCTGGTGGGGTCCTGCGCGGGCGGGCGACGGTGGAGGGTCAGTGCAGCGAGCGGATTTCGGTGCCGGCGACGATATCGTGCACGGCGCGGCGGCGCGGGTCGATCAAGGCGGGCAGGTACCAGATCGCCCACGTCGCCAGCACCACCCACAGCGCCAGCCGAAGCCCGATCCAGTGGGCCAGGCCGAGCAACAGCCACGGCGCCGCGGCCGCGGCCACGCGAACCAGCGACTGCGGCCACGACGGCGTGTCGCCCGCGGCATTGGTCAGGCGGATGCGCCACGGCCGCATGCCGATGGTCTGTCCGCCGCGCCGCCACGACGCCACGAAATACCCGCCCACGCAGGCCGCCTCGAACAGCGGAAACCACCACGCGCGCAGGTGCTGATGCTCGTCCAGCAGGTGCCCGCCGGTGACCAGCAGGCCCAGCATGTTGGCCACCAGCATGATCGCCAGCACGATCAGCAGGTCGTACACCAGCGCCGTCAATCGGCGCCACAGCGGACAGGGCGGGGCGGTGGGAAAGCTGCTGGACATCGGGTGGTCGCTTGCGTGTGGCGCGCGCAATGGCCAGCATCGAGCGCATGACGAAGAAAGAAAACCCGGCAAGTATCGCCGAAGCCGACCGCGCCGGTATTGCCGCGTTCCTGGAGCGGCTGTGGTCGGAGGATGGCCTGGCCGAGCGCACGCTGGAAGCCTATCGCCGCGACCTGCAGGCGCTGGCCGCGTGGCTGGGCGGGCGCGGGCGCCAGTTGCGCACGGCGCGGCGCGAGGACATTGCCGCCTATCACGCGTCCTGTGGTGGCGCGGTTCGCTCGATGGCGCGGCGGCAATCCACGTTTCGCCGCTACTACGCGGCGATCGCGCGTGACCAGCCGTCGTTCGTCGATCCCACCGCCCTGATCGAACGGCCGCGCCTGCCGCGCAGCCTGCCCAAGGCACTGGCCGAGCGCGAGATCGAGAACCTGCTGGCCGCGCCTGACGGGGCCACCACGCTGGGCCTGCGCGACCGCGCCATGCTGGAGCTGATGTACGCCTGCGGCCTGCGCGTATCGGAGCTGGTCGAGCTGCCGCTGGCCGGGTTCAACGCGCGCCAGGGCGTGTTGCGGGTGACCGGCAAGGGCGGCAAGGATCGGCTGGTGCCGGTGGGCGAGGTGGCGCTGGAGCACATCGGCCGTTACCTGGCCGATGCGCGCCCGCCACTGGCCGGCGCCCGCCAACCACCGGCGCTGTTCCTCAGCCAGCGCGGCACCGGCATGACCCGGCAGATGTTCTGGCTGCTGGTGAAACGCTACGCGGTGCAGGTGGGCATCAACCCCAGGCGCATCTCGCCGCACGTGCTGCGCCACTCCTTCGCCACCCACCTGCTCAACCACGGCGCCGACCTGCGCGCGCTGCAGATGCTGCTGGGCCACAGCTCGCTCAGCACCACCCAGATCTACACCCTGGTCGCCAAGGAAGGCCTGAAGCGCCTGCACGCGCAGCACCATCCGCGCGGATGAGCGTGCGCGGACCGGGCCGGTTCAGCGGACTATGCGAGAATTGGCGGTCATGCCCGGCCAGGCCGGATCGAACGAGGTCGTGATGTCGAAGAAATGGCTGCTGGCGATGTGCGCCGGCCTGCTGGTCACCAGCGCGGCGGCGATGGTTGCCGCCGGCGCGGCCGAACCGGCCCCGGCGAAGGTCACCCCCGCCGTCAACACCATGGTGCGGAACGCGCTGCAGACGCTGGCGCCCGGCGTGCAGGTGGATGCGGTGGAACCGGCAGCGCTGCCGGGCTTCTACCAGGTGATCGCCTCCGGCCAGCTGATGTACATCAGCACCGATGGCCGCTACCTGCTCAACGGCGACCTGATCGACCTGGCGCAGAAGAAGAACGTGAGCAACGCGGCCTGGGCGCGGTTCCGCAAGGCGGAACTGGCCAAGGTGCCCGCCTCGCAACGCATCGTGTTCGCGCCGGCGCACCCGAAATACACCGTCACCGTGTTCACCGACGTCAACTGCGGCTATTGCCGCGCGCTGCACGAGCACATTGCCGCCTTCAACAAGGCCGGCATCGCGGTGGAATACCTGGCCTGGCCCCGCGAAGGCGTGGCCAGCCTCTCGGGCAGGCCCACCGGCACCTACAGCGAAATGGCGTCGATATGGTGCTCGGCCGACCGCAAGGCGGCCTTTACCGCCGCCGTGACCGGCAAGGCACCGCCTGCGGCCACCTGCACCAACCCGGTGGCGGACCAGTACGACCTGGGCCTGAAGCTGGGCGTCAACGGCACGCCCACCATCGTCGGGCCCGACGGCCGCACCGTGGGCGGTTACGTCACTCCCGAACAGCTGCTGGTTGCGCTGCAGAAGGGCGGCTGAGCTGGCGGTAACGGAACACGTCCATCGACGTCATTCCAGCGAAAGCTGGGATCCAGCGCCTCGTTGGCCCCCTTGAAGGCACTGGGTTCCAGCTTTCGCTGGAATGACGGGCAAAGGCCAGGGAAACACCCCACGGCAGACCTCGGCCAGCAGGTCGGTTAGAATGGGCGTTTCCCCTCGCATAGCGCCGTTCCCCGCATGATCGCACTCGACGGGCAGAGCGCCCTCTCGCCGTTCCGCCTCGAACGCCTCAACGCCCGCCTGGATGCCCTGCATCATGGCGTGCGCGTGCAGGCGTCGTGGTTCGTCTATTTCATCGACGCCGACGCGGCGCCCGCGGGCGAGCTGCGCCAGCGCCTGCTGGCCGTGCTGGAAGCGAAGGACGCCGCGCCGGAGCCGGCTACGCTGTGGGTGGTGCCGCGGCTGGGCACGATTTCGCCGTGGTCGAGCAAGGCCACCGACATCCTGCATGGCGCGGGTTTCGGCGCCGACGTGCGGCGGGTGGAGCGTGGCATGGCATGGCGCATGGCCGGCCTGCCGGACGCCGGTGCGCCCGCTTACGAGGCGGTGATGGCGCTGTTGCACGATGCGATGACGCAATCGGTGTTGAGCCGTATCGAGGACGCGCACAGCCTGTTCCTGGGCGGCACGCCCGGCGATCTGCAGTACATCGCGCTGGGCGACGACGCGCGCGGCGCGCTGGCCGAGGCCAACAAGCGGCTGGGCCTGGCGCTGGCCGACGATGAGATCGACTACCTGGCCGACCGCTACGCCGAGCTGGGCCGCGACCCCACTGACGCCGAACTGTTCATGTTCGCCCAGGCCAACTCCGAGCACTGCCGGCACAAGGTGTTCAACGCCAGCTGGACGGTGGATGGCGAGGCGCAGGACAAGACCCTGTTCGGCATGATCAAGCACACCCACCAGCGCTCGCCCGCGCACACCTTGTCCGCGTACAGCGACAACGCGGCGGTGATCCAGGGCAGCAACGGCAAGCGCTTTTTCACCGACCCGGCCGACGGCGTGTGGCGTGGCGTGGAAGAGCGCATCGACTATGCGATCAAGGTGGAGACGCACAACCATCCCACCGCCATCGCGCCCTGGCCCGGCGCGGCCACCGGCGCCGGCGGCGAGATCCGCGACGAGGGCGCCACCGGCCGTGGCGGCAAGCCCAAGGCGGGGCTCACCGGTTTCTCGGTCTCCGACCTGCGTATCCCCGGCCACCCGCAGCCGTGGGAAGTGGAGCGCCCGCTGCCGCCGCGCATGGCCAGCGCGTTCGAGATCATGCGCGACGGCCCGCTGGGCGCGGCCGCGTTCAACAACGAATTCGGCCGCCCGTGCCTGGGCGGCTACTTCCGCAGCTACGAGCATGAAACCGGCGAAGCCGGCCTGCGCCGCGGCTACGACAAGCCGATCATGCTGGCCGGCGGCCTGGCCAACCTGCGCGCGGGCCACGTGCTGAAGCACGCGGTGCAGCCGGGCAACAAGGTGATCGTGCTGGGCGGTCCGGCGATGCTGATCGGCCTGGGCGGCGGCGCCGCGTCGTCGGTAGCCGGCGGCGCCTCCAGCGCGGAGCTGGATTTCGCCTCGGTGCAGCGCGACAACCCCGAGATGGAACGGCGCTGCCAGGAAGTGATCGACGCCTGCTGCGCGCTTGGCGACGCCAATCCCATCGTCAGCGTGCACGACGTGGGTGCGGGCGGCCTCTCCAACGCGATTCCCGAACTGCTCAACGACGCCGACGTGGGCGGCGTGATCGACCTGTCGAAAATCCCCTGCGACGATCCCTCGCTGTCGCCGATGCAGGTGTGGAGCAACGAGTCGCAGGAACGCTACGTACTGGCCATCGCGCCGGAAAACCTGGCGCGGTTCGAGGCCATGTGCATTCGCGAGCGCTGCCCGTACGCCGTCGTTGGCGACGCCACCGCCGAGCGCCAGCTGGTGCTGACCGATCCGCGTCGCGAGCTGACGGTCATCGACCTGCCGATGGACGTGCTGTTCGGCAAGCCGCCGCGCATGCATCGCGACGCCACCCGCATCAAGCCGCGCGTGGACCTGGTGCCCGACCTCACCGGCATCGGCATGGACGAGGCGCTGCTGCGCGTGCTTCGGCTGCCCGGCGTGGGTAGCAAGAGCTTCCTGATCACCATTGGCGACCGCACCGTGGGCGGCCTCAACGCGCGCGACCCGATGGTGGGCCCATGGCAGGTGCCGGTGGCCGATTGCGCGGTGACCATCGCCGACTTCGAGGGCTACGCGGGCGAGGCGATGGCGATGGCCGAACGCGCGCCGGTGGCCCTGCTCAGCAGCGCCGACGCCGCGCGGCTGGCGGTGGGCGAGGCGATCACCAACCTGGCCGCTGCGCCGATCGCGGATCTTGGCGAAGTGCGCCTGTCCGCCAACTGGATGGCCGCGGTGAACCATCCGGGCGAGGACGCCGCGCTGTTCGACGCGGTGAAGGCGGTGGGCATGGAGCTGTGCCCGGAGCTCGATATCTCCATCCCCGTGGGCAAGGATTCGCTCTCGATGCAGACCGTGTGGCAGGACGGCGACACACCGCAGCGCACGGTGTCGCCGGTGTCGCTGGTGATCACCGGCTTCGCCCGCGTGGGCGACGTGCGCCGCACGCTGACCCCGCAACTGAAGCTCGACCGCGGCCCTTCCTCATTGTGGCTGGTGGACCTGGGCGCCGGCCGCGACCGACTGGGCGGCTCCGCGCTGACCCAGGTGTTCAACCGCGGCGGCGGCGTGCCGCCGGATCTCGATGACGCCAAGCGCCTGCGCGCGCTGTTCGAGCTGGTGCAGGAGGCGAACGCCGCCGGCCTGCTGCTGGCCTATCACGACCGTTCCGACGGCGGCGTCATCGTCACCTTGCTGGAGATGGCCTTCGCCGGCCATTGCGGCCTGGAAATCCACCTGGACGGCTGGGCCGAAGCGGCCATGCGCGCGCTGTTCAACGAGGAGCTGGGTGCCGTGCTGCAGGTGGCCGACGCCAACCGCGAGGCGTTCGAGAGCCTGCTGGTGAAACACGACCTGGCCGGCTGCAGCCACCGGATTGGACGTCCAAAGGAAAAGCTGGGCATCAAGCTGTTCAACGGCAGCGACACCCTGTTCAAGTGGAACTGGAGCACGCTGTACGCGGCATGGAACGAAACCAGCCACGCCATGCAGCGCCTGCGCGACAACCCGCAGAGTGCCGATGCCGAGTTGGCCTGGCGGCTGGACGATGCCGACCCGGGCATCACCCCCAAGCTCACGTTCGACCCGGCGCAGGACGTGGCTGCGCCGTTCATTGCCAACGGCCAGCGGCCGCGCGTGGCGATCCTGCGCGAGCAGGGTGTCAACGGCCAGGTGGAGATGGCCGCGGCGTTCACCCGCGCCGGCTTCGACGCGGTGGACGTGCACATGTCCGACCTGGCCAGCGGCCGCATCAAGCTGGCCGACTTCCGCGGTTTCGCGGCGTGCGGCGGGTTCTCCTACGGCGACGTGCTGGGCGCGGGCCGCGGCTGGGCCACCTCGATCCTCTACAACGACGTGCTGCGCGAGCAGTTCGCCGCGTTCTTCGCCGACGAGACGAAGTTCGCGCTGGGCGTGTGCAACGGCTGCCAGATGCTGTCGCAGCTGAAGGAGATCATCCCCGGCGCGCAGCATTGGCCGAAGTTCCTGCGCAACGCGTCGGAGCAGTACGAGTCGCGCGTGGCCACGCTGGAGATCCTCGACTCGCCCAGCCTGTTCTTCAAGGGCATGACGGGCTCGCGGATTCCCGTGGCGGTGGCGCATGGCGAGGGCCGGGTGAGTTTTCCGCAGGTGTGCAGCCCGTCCAAGTCGCACGGCGCGGTGCGCTTCGTGGACAACCGCGGCAAGCCCACCGAGAACTTCCCGCTCAACACCAACGGTTCGCCCGGCGGCCTGGCCGGGTTCACCGCCGCCGATGGCCGCGTGACCATCCTGATGCCGCATCCGGAGCGCGTTTTCCGCAGCGTGCAGATGAGCTGGCATCCGGAAAACTGGGGTGAGGATTCGCCGTGGATGCGCATGTTCCGCAACGCCCGCGTGTGGTGCGGCTGATCGTTCCGCCGCCCCAAGAACGCCACTGAGCCATGGCCCGGTGGCGCCTACTCGAGCGGCATGCCGTGCTGCCCATGCTGGCCTGGCTGGGGGTGCTGGCGCTGTTGCCGTGGTGGCTGGGCCTGCCGTTGCTGCTGGCCATGGCGTTCGTGCTGCTGCTGCCGGCGCCATGGCCGGTCGAGCACGCCCGGCTGCTGCGGCGCGGGTTGCGCTGGGGCCTGCCGGGCGTGATGTTCGCGCTGCAGCGGGCGCTGGGCGGCGGGCCCTTCGGCCTGGGCGCCGCATTGCTGGGGGCGCTGGCCGGCTACACCCTGATCGCGGGACTGGAGGCCTGGCTGGACCGCGACCTGCGCCGCGCGCCCGCCGGCACCACCAGCGATGCGGAGTGGCCCGAGCTGGCCCGCGCACCGATCGGGCCGCCCGCGCGCATCATCGAGCTGCGTCCACCCCAGTGGCAGCCCGCGACGGCCGAGTTCGCCGATCCGCGCGGCGGCACGGTGCAGTGGCGCGCGGGCAGCTACCGGTTCGCCGATGGCCTGCAGCTGGACGGTGGCGACCGGTTCGATTTCAGTCCGCAAGGCCGCTGGTTTGCCGCCCGCCCCGAAAGCGGCCGCCGCCTGGTGCTCTACGACCGCGATCATCGTCGCTGCCACCGCCTGCGCGGCTGGCGCTTGTGCGGCTGGGACGGCGAGCACCCCTGGCTGCAGCGACGCGAAGGCGACATGCCGCTGCCGCTGGACCATGTGGCCGGCGCCCGCAGGCGGCGGTAGGAGCGCATCCTGCGCGCGATGGCTCTTCGTACATAACGAAAAAGCATCGCGCACAGGGTGCGCTCCTACACAGCTTGGATTGGCTCGCGCATACTTGCGCCGGTGAATTCCCCGTCTTCTTCCATCACCGCGCCGGCGGTCAGCATCATCGTGGTGTCGGCCGACAGTGGCCCGTCGCTGCGCGAGGGTGTGCGCGAGGTGCTGGCTGGCACCTTGCCGCTGGAACTGATCCTGATCGACAACGCCTCCACCGACGGCGTGCCGCAGGCGATCGCCGAGGCGCACGCCGGTGACGCGCGGCTGCGGCTGATCGAGAACCGCGCGAACCTGGGTTTCGGGCCGGCGGTGAATCGCGCCGCTGCACAGGCGCGCGGCGAAACCGTGCTGGTGCTGAACCCCGATTGCCTGCTGCGCGAAACGGCGCTGCAGCGCCTGCTCGACATCCTCGAGGCGCATCCGCGCGCCGGCCTGGTCGGCGCGGTGGTGTGCGATGCCGATGGACGGCCCGATCCGGCCTCGTTCCGCCGCGACCCGCTGCTGCGGCGCGCGCTCACCAGCCTGTTCGGTGGCGCCGGTGAAGGCGTGGCGATCGACGGCGCCATTCCCGAGCAAGTGGTGGAAGCCGAGGCCGTCTCCGGCGCGGTGATGCTGCTGCCGCGCGGCGTTTTCGAGCAACTGCACGGTTTTGACGAAGGCTATTTCCTGCATTGCGAGGACCTGGACCTGTGCCGCCGCGTGCGCGATGCCGGCTACCAGGTGCTGCTCGCCGGCGATGTGCGTGTGCCCCATGGCAAGGGCAGTTCCAGCCGGCACCGGCCGGTGTTCGTCAGCCGCTACAAGCACCGCGGCATGTGGCGCTGGTTTCGCAAGTTCGACCCGGCCGCGCGCAACCCGCTGCTGGCGGCGGCGGTGTGGTGCGGCATCTGGGCGCACTTCCTGTTGCTGGTGCCGGGGCAGTGGCTTGGAGCGAGAAGCGAGGGGAGAGAAGTGAGAAGTGAGAAGTGAGAAGTGAGAAGTGAGAAGTGAGAAGTGAGAAGTGAGAAGTGAGAAGTGAGAAGTGAGAAGTGAGAAGTGAGAAAAGGCAACGCCGCGCCGGCTCGCTTTCTCTCACTCCTCACTCCTCACTCCTCACTCCTCTTCACTCACTCCTGACCCCCGAGCCCCGCGTCCCGATCATGCGCACGCCCACCACCCTCGCCACCCTCGGCCTGCTGGCGATGACCGCCGTCTGGGGTTCCACCTTCGTGCTGATCAAGGACGTGGTGGGGCGCATGCCGGTGGCCGATTTCCTGGCGGTGCGCTTTCTGATCGGCGCGGTGGTGATGGTGGTGCTCTTTGCGCGGCCGGTGTGGCGGCTTGGCCGGCGACAGCTGGTGCGCGGTTTGTTGCTGGGCGCGCTCTACGGCGTGGGGCAGTTGCTGCAGACCTGGGGATTGGCCTTGATCGCGCCCAGCGTCAGCGGTTTTGTCACCGGCATGTATGTGGTGTTCACGCCGATCCTGGCGATGGTGTTGCTGCGCCGGCGCATGCCTGCCGTGACGTGGCTGGCGGTGGCCTTGTCCACGACGGGGCTGGCGCTGCTGTCGCTCAACGGCTTGGCGGTGGATATGGGCGTGTGGCTGACGCTGGCCTCGGCCATGGTGTATGCGCTGCATATCGTGGGGCTGGGCCAGTGGTCGCGGTCGGACGACGCGTTCGGCATGTCGGCAGTGCAGATGCTGGCGATCGCCGCGGTGTGCCTGCTGGCCACCGCGCCGCACGGCCCGGTATGGCCGCCTGATCGCAGCGCCTGGCTGGCGATCCTCTACATGGCGTTGATCGCCGGCGCCGGCGCGTTGCTGGTGCAGACCTGGGCGCAGTCCCACCTGTCCGCCACCCGCACCGCCATCGTGATGACCACCGAGCCGGTGTTCGCCGCCGCGTTCGCGGTGCTGTTCGGCAGCGACGTGCTCAGCTGGCGCATGCTGGCCGGCGGCGCCCTGGTGCTGGCGGCAATGTACCTGGTGGAGCTGCTGCCGCAGCGACGCGATACGGTTGGCGCCGTGCAGGCCGAAGCCATCCACCACGAGGTGTAGGAGCGCACCCTGTGCGCGATGCTTTTCGTGACCTCACGGGAGCATCGCGCACAGGGTGCGCTCCTACACGCGGTTTCCGTGGCGCGGCTGCAGGGCGATACGCACCAGGTACACGATGATCGCCACATTGCCGACCAGGGTGGCCAGCTTCAGCCAGCCGAAACCGTGCAGTGTTTCGTACAACTCCAACGGAATCAACGAGCCGGTGGCGATCACGGTGAACCATTCCGCCCAGTGCCGGCCCAGCCACAAGCCGATGCCCTCGACGCCGAACAGCACCGCGTAACCCGACGCCACCGCCCCGACGGCCACGAATTTGCTGGGGCCGAACGCCACCAGCACGCCCACCAGTTTCCAGCGCAAGCCATTGCTGTCGGCCAGCGAGAGATGTTCCAGCCAGTGCACGAGGTGCTCGAAGTTGCGCTGGTGGTCCAGCTGGAACGCCGCCACCGCCACCAGCAGCAGGCAGACGGTCTTGACGACCTCGTAGACCGCGATGATGCGCAGTCCGGGATGGGGTTGCGGCGGGGCGGGTTTCGGCGTGGAAGGGAGGCCGATTTCGGTGGGGGACATGGCGGCATCGCGCAGACAAGCCGCCTATTGTCCTCGTTTCGCGCCGGTTGACCAATGCGCACCTGCACGGCGCGGTTGGAAGAGTCAGCAACAGCGGCCGCCGCCGCCCCGGTAGCGCGCCTCCTGCCGCTCGCGGAAGAACTCGCCGTAGCTGGGCACCGTGCGCTCGGGATGATGCTG
This sequence comes from Rhodanobacter caeni, assembly GCF_039523575.1. Lineage (NCBI taxonomy): Bacteria > Pseudomonadati > Pseudomonadota > Gammaproteobacteria > Lysobacterales > Rhodanobacteraceae > Rhodanobacter > Rhodanobacter caeni. The sequence continues at coordinate 109,472 of NZ_BAAAFO010000001.1, forward strand.
GCGCAGGTGCCTAACGTAAGCATCGTAGTCGGGGATGCCGCAGCACAGGCGGGCGGTCTGTACCGCCCACCGGCGCAGGGCGTGCAGCGTGGCGGCGATCATGGCGCCACGCTGCCCAGGGCCACGTAGGGCTCTTCGTGCGCGGTCGGATGGTTGGCCTGCCAGCCGCGGATCAGCGCGCGCAGGCAAAAGCCCACCATCACCACGATCAGCAGCATGAACAGCCCGGTGAGCGCCATGTCCACGTAGTTGTTGGTGACGATCTGTTGCATCGCGGCCGGGGTCTTGGCCGGCGCCAGCAACTGCCCTTGCTGCAGGGCTGCGTTGTACTTGTTGGCGGCGGCGGTGAAGCTGATCGGGCCGACCAGCTTCTGGTAGCCGGCCGTCAGCGTGCACACGATCAGCCACAGCGCCGGGATGCCGGGCACCCACACGTAGCGCTCGCGCTTGAGTTTCACCACCACCACGGTAGCCAGCATCAGCGCGATCGCGGCGAGCATCTGGTTGGCGATGCCGAACAGGGGCCACAGCGTATTGATGCCGCCCAGCGGATCGACCGCGCCCTGGTACAGGAAATAGCCCCACAGGAACACGCAGATCGCCGTGGCCAGCAGGTTGCCGGCCCACGAGTCGGTTTCCTGCAGCGGCTTGTGGATCAGGCCGGCGATCTCCTGGATCATGAAGCGGCCCACGCGGGTGCCGGCGTCCACCGTGGTGAGGATGAACAATGCCTCGAACAGGATCGCGTAGTGGTACCAGAACGCCATCATGCCGCCGCCGGGCAGGATGTTGTGCAGCAGCTGGGCCATGCCCACGGCCAGCGTCGGTGCACCGCCGGCGCGACTGAGGACGCTGTTCTCGCCGATGTCCTGCGCCGTCTTGATCAACTCGTCCGGGGTGACCACGAAGCCCCACTGGCTGATCGCGGTGGCCGCTTCCTGCACCGTGGTGCCGATGATGGCGCTGGGCGAGTTCATCGCGAAGTACACGCCCGGGTGCAGGTAGGCGGCGGCGATCAGCGCCATGACCGCCACGAAGGCCTCGCACAGCATGCCGCCGTAGCCGACCATGCGCGCCTGGCCCTCGTTGGCCAGCAGCTTGGGCGTGGTGCCGGAGGCGATGATCGAATGCCAGCCGGACACCGCGCCGCAGGCGATGGTGATGAACAGGAACGGGAACAGGTTGCCGGCGAACACCGGGCCGGTGCCGTCGATGAAGCGGGTCACGGCGGGCATCTGCAGATCCGGCGCGGCGATCAGGATGGCCAGCGCCAGCAGCGCGATGGTGCCGATCTTCAGGAAGGTGGAAAGGTAGTCGCGCGGCGCCAGCAGCAGCCACACCGGCAGCACCGAGGCGACGAAACCGTAGCCGATCAGCCACCAGGCCAGCGCCTTGGCGTCCATGTCGAACAGCGGCGCCAGCGTGGCCGAGTCGGCCACGTACTTGCCGGCCCAGATCGAAACCAGCAGCAGCACCAGGCCGATGATCGACACTTCAAGAATGCGCCCCGGCCGGAACCAGCGCATGTAGCCGCCCATCAGGAACGCGATCGGGATGGTGGCGGCCACGGTGAACGTGCCCCACGGGCTGTGCGTCAGCGCCTTGACCACCACCAGCGCCAGCACCGCCAGCACGATCATCATCAACACCAGCACGCCGATCATCGCCACGATGCCGGGCACCGGGCCCAGCTCCTCGCGCAGCATGTGGCCCAGCGAACGCGCATCGCGGCGCAGCGACAGGCCGAGGATCATGAAGTCCTGCACCGCGCCGGCAAACACCACGCCGAACAGGATCCACAAGGTGCCCGGCAGGTAGCCCATCTGCGCGGCCAGCACCGGGCCCACCAGCGGGCCGGCGCCGGCGATGGCGGCGAAATGGTGGCCGAACACCACCCATTTGTCGGTCGGCACGTAGTCGAGGCCGTCGTTGCGCAGCACCGACGGCGGCGCGCGGGTGGGGTCCAGCCGCAGCACCGAATGTTCGACGAACTTGCCGTAGAAGCGGTAGCCGATCGCAAAAATCGCCGTCGCCGCGGCCACCAGCCAGATCGCATTGATCGGCTCGCCCCGTCTCAATGCCACCACGCCCAGGCAGAAAGCGCCGACGATGGCGATGGCGGCCCAGACAATCCTGCTGGCGGCACTCGGCGGGGGAACGGTGGCTTGCATCGGCGACATGGCGGCTTCTCCTCGGCAATACGACAAGACTCCGCCTGGCCACCGCGCCGGTCAATGGGCAGGGCCGCCGGCGGCATTAGCCATTGGTCGAATGGCCCTGGCGCCGGGTGGCGATTTTCCGGGGGCTTGCATTGCGTACACGCAGGCCACAGACAATGCACGACGGACGAGACACGAGGCCCCGCATGATTCGCGAAATCCTGAAAATGGGCGACCCCCGGCTGCTGCGCGTCGCCCCGGCCGTACCCACGTCGATGCTGGGCAGCGCGGAGCTCGATGCGCTGATCGCCGACATGTTCGAGACCATGCACGATGCCGGCGGCGTCGGCCTGGCCGCGCCGCAGATCGGCGTCGACCTGCAGCTGGTGATCTTCGGCTTCGACCGCAACGAGCGCTACCCCGACGCCCCGGCGGTGCCGCGCACGATCCTGCTCAACCCGCTGATCACGCCGCTGTCCCAGGACATGGAAGAGGGCTGGGAAGGCTGCCTGTCGGTCCCCGGCCTGCGCGGCGCCGTCAGCCGTTATTCGCTCATCCGCTACCAGGGCATCGACCCGCAGGGCGTGCGCATCGACCGCCGCGCCGAGGGCTTCCACGCCCGCGTGGTGCAACACGAATGCGACCACCTGATCGGCCGCCTGTACCCCTCGCGCATCACCGACTTCAGCAAGTTCGGCTACACCGACGTGCTGTTTCCGGGGCAGGACCTGGGCGACGACTGATGAAAGCGATGTGGAACGACACCGTACTCGCCGATGGCGACGACACCGTCGTGGTCGAGGGCAATCACTACTTTCCCGCGGCGTCATTGCGACGGGAGCATTTCCGCGAAAGCGATCATCACAGTGTGTGTCCGTGGAAGGGCACCGCCAGCTACTTCGACGTGGTGGTCGGTGACGCGGTGAATGCCCAGGCCGCGTGGTATTACCCGCAACCGAAGCAAGCCGCGGCGCAGATCGCCGGCCGGGTGGCGTTCTGGAAAGGAGTGCGCGTCGTCGATTGACGGCGGTCAGCGCGGCGTCTCCATGCGGCAGCAACACATCACGCTGACCGCACCTCGACATCCGCAGGCGCAGGCTGGGCAGCCCCTTTCATCCAAGGAGCCGCCATGCTTTCCGCCTTCGGTCTCAATTGCACACTCAAGACCGGCAACGAGCCATCGTCCACCCAGAAGCTGCTCGACCAGGTGCTGGAAGCGCTGCAGGGCTACGGGGTGACCACCGCCAGCGAGCGCGCCGTCAACCACGACATCAAGCCCGGCGTGAAGACCGACCAGGGGCCGGGCGACGGGTGGCCCGCGCTGCGCAAGCGCATCGATGACGCCAACATCTTCGTGCTGGCCACGCCGATCTGGATGGGCCAGCCATGCAGCGTGGCCAAGCGCGTGTGCGAACGCCTCGATGCGGTATTCGGCGAGATCGACAAACACGGCGTGTATCCCACCTTCGGCAAGGTCGCCATGGTCTGCGTGGTGGGCAACGAGGACGGCGCCCACCACGTCACCGCCGAGATGTATCAGGCGCTGGCGGACGTGGGTTTCAGCATCCCCGGCGGCAGTTCCAGCTATTGGGTGGGCGAGGCGATGCACAAGACCAACTACCAGGACCTGGACGAAACGCCGAAGGCGCTGGCCGGTGCCATCAAGACCCAGGCCTGCAACGCGGCGCATCTGGCGGGGCTGCTGCAGGGGAGTCCGTATCCGCCGACGAAGTAGGAGGAACTTCGCGGGAAAAATCCGCGCCGCAGGCGGCGAACCCAACCAAGCCACCCGAATGCCCGCGATGTCCATGCACAGTTGGCTGCGCATGGACGTTACCCTCAAGCCCTTATTTACCGCTGGCCTGCGCGGCCTTCGCCGCCGATTTCGCGTCATTGAATTGCCAAGCCGGCTTGCCCTTGCCATCGAAGTTGAGTTGCGCGTGCGGCAGGTTGTCCTTGCCGTAGACCTGCATGTGCACCTCGTCCGCTGTTGCACCCAGTTCGAATGCGGGCGCCTGCACCTTGTCGTCGGCATAATTCACGATCAGACCGGCGAAACCGTCTCTGTCATCGACCATCATGCCGATGGCGTCGCTGAGCGGCGCCGCACGATCCAACCCGATCACCGCGCGGCCCATGCCCAGAAAAGCCATGCCGCCGCGCTCGTTGCCCTGTTTGTCGAACAGCGCCATGCCGTAGTTGTCGCCATCGCCGATGCGCTTGAGGGTCTTGCCGCCGACCACCGGGGCTGGCATTTGCCCCACGGCCAGGCGATCGGCGCCGTTCTTGCCAAGAAAGATAATGCTGTCCGACGCATCGTCCTTGCGCGTTCGGTCCTTGCTTGCCGGTACCGGTGCGCCGATCAGGATGCGGTCGTGTCCCTGCGCATCGGTGATCACCAGGCCTTGTGCCCGGAGAATCGGATCCGGTTTGGTCGGTGTATCCGGCTTGCGCAGCAACGACACGGCAGCCAGTGCAATCACCGCAAGCAGGGCGATGATCACCAAAATGCGCAAACGCGCCACTTCACGTTGCAGGCGATTCCAGTCTTCCACGCGGACATCGGTCTGTTCGGACATGCGTTGTCTTCCTTTTTGGGTGGGGAACTGCGCAGGTCAGCGAGCGACATGTCGCGGAACGCATGCGCAGCGTCGAAGATTACAGCGCGGGGAAACGCGCACACCAGTTGGGAACATCGGCTAAATCGACGATGGCGTAGAGTGGTCGCTTGGCGGAATCCCGCCGGGAGAGGTCTGGTGAAGAAAGAAGATGAAACGCACATGCAGATTGTTTCCGCGGATATCAGCTCGGAACTGCTGACCGGAATGGTGATCTTCCGACCGCACTGCGTATCCCGAGTTGGGCGCAACGTGGGCGACGTGAGCAGGAAGGGCAACTGGTACGCCTTGCGCCCCGGTGAGGTGCGCAGCTTCGCGCGGGCGCTGCTGGACGCGGCCGACGCGCTGGATCTGAAGGCGAAAACCTTGCAGGCGGCCAAGACGGTAGCCTGATTCGCGGTGCGGCGAATGGGATTTGAGCGATGCCGCGCCGTCGGCGCGTCGGCCATCACGCGGTGGTCGGCTCCGACCGCCGTCCCGAGGAAGCGAAGCGCGCCCGGTAGGCGCCGGGGCTGACGCCCAGCTTGCGGCGGAAATGATGGCGCAGCGTGATCGCGCTGCCGAAGCCGCATTCGCCGGCGATGGCGTCGATGGACAGCGACGAACCTTCCAGCAATTCCCGCGCGCGATCCACCCGCGCCGCGATCAGCCAGTCCGCCGGGCTGGTGCCGGTGACCTGCTTGAAATGGCGCATGAAGCTGCGTTCGCTCATCGCCGCCATCGCGGCCAGCTCGGCGATCGGCTGGTGGCTGGCCAGCCGTCGCTGCATGTGATCGATCACCCTGGCCAGCGCGTTGGCCTCGCGCTTTGCCACCGGACGCTCCACGAATTGCGCCTGGCCACCGTCGCGGTGCGGCGGGATCACCAGCCGCCGCGCCACCTGGTTGGCCACGTCGGGGCCGTGGTCGCGGCGCACCAGGTGCAGGCACAGATCCAGCCCCGCCGCGCTGCCGGCGGAGGTGAGCAACTGGCCTTCGTCCACGTACAGCACGGCGGGGTCGACCTCGATGTGCGGATACCGGCGTTGCAGTGCCTCGGCGTAGCGCCAGTGCGTGGTGGCGCGCCGCCCATCGAGCAGGCCGGTGGCGGCCAGCACGAACGCGCCCGAGCAGATCGTCAGCAACCGCGCGCCGCGCGCATGCGCCCCGCGCAAGGCGTCCAGCACGCGCGGGGGCACCGGCACGTCGATGCCTTTCCAGCCCGGGAGGATGATGGTGCCGGCGTCGGCCAGCCGCTCCAGCCCCGCGTCTGCCGTTACTCGCATGCCGTATTGCCCGCGTAGCGGGCCGCGCTCGGCGGCACAGGTCTCGAAGCGGTACCAGCCGGGCTGCAATTCGGGTCGTGGCAGGCCGAAGACCTCGGCCGCGCAGGCGAACTCGAAGCCGCACAAGCCGTCGTAGACCAGCGCGGCGACCAGTGGGTTGGGCAACGTTCGGCGCCGACGGGAGATTGGCATGATCTGATCGTAGCGTGGCGTTTTCGCCAATTGTGCACAGCTCGGCGCAACCGAACAATGAGCCTCCATTCCATCGAGGCACACCCATGTCGAACGCCGTCACCCGGATTCCCGCCGCGCCGTCCACCCAGGCCTTGCAGCATTTCGAAGCCGCCTTCACCTTCGAGACCGATTGCTGGGATGTGCACGACGCCATGCAGCAAGACGAGCCCGGCTTCGTCCTCATCGATGCCCGCAGCCCGGCGCACTACCAGCGCGGCCATGTGCCCGGCGCGGTGAACATCCCGCACGGCAAGATCATCGCGTCGCGGCTGGCGACGTACCCGGCAGACACCTTGTTCGTGGTGTATTGCGCCGGCCCGCACTGCAACGGCGCGGCACGCGCCGCCGTGCGCCTGGCCCAACTGGGGCGACCGGTGAAACTGATGGCCGGCGGCATCACCGGCTGGGTGGATGAGGGTTTCGAGCTCGCCGCAGGTGCCCAGGATGATTGAGCGGCCGCTGCGTGAGGGCGTCGCCGTGAGGCCGGTTCGACCGGACGACATGGCCGCGCTGGTGGCAATGTGCGACGAACACGCACGGCACGAAGGCACACCCTACCGGCGCGCGGGCAAGGCCAGGGCTCTTTCGAAGGCGCTGTTCGCCGCGACGCCGCGCGTGCACGGCTGGGTGGCCGACGCGGCCGGCGAGTTGGTGGGCTATGCCACCGCCGCGCCGGAATTCTCGACCTGGCAGGGCGGCGAATTCCTGCACATGGATTGCCTGTTCGTGCGCGAGGGATGGCGAGGCCACGGCACCGGCGCCGCCTTGTTGCAGGCTGTCGGCGATTGCGCCCGTCGTTGCGGTTGCGCGCAAATCCAGTGGCAGACCCCGGCATGGAACGAGGACGCCGCGCGCTTCTACCGCCGTGCCGGCGCGGTGGAAAAACCCCGGCGGCGATTTTTCCTGCCGGTGGCGTGAGCCGCGGTGAGCGCTGCCCCGCCGCTCAGCGGCAGCGGTTGATCGCGTCGCGCAGCGCGATCGCCGCGTTGCGTGCGGCGATGGCGAAGTCCTGGTCGTTGCCGGCGTAGATGATGCCGCGGGAGGAGTTGATCATCAGGCCGGTGCCGTCGGCGGTGCGGCCGGCGCGCATCACCGCTTCGATGTCGCCGCCCTGCGCGCCGATGCCAGGCACGAGCAACGGCATGTCGCCCACCAGCGCACGCACCCGGCGGATTTCCTCGGGCCAGGTGGCGCCGGTGACCAGGGCGCAATTGCCGTGCGTGTTCCAGTCGCGGGCGATGGTTTCGGCCACGCGCAGGTACAGCGGCACGCCGCCGCAATCCAGCGCCTGGAAATCCGCGCCGCCGGGGTTGGACGTGCGGCAGAGCAGGATCACGCCCTTGTCGTCGCGATCAAGGAATGGCTGGATCGAATCGCGGCCCATGTACGGGTTCAGCGTCACCGCGTCGGCACCGTAGCGGTCGAACGCCTCGGTGACGTAGTGCTGTGCGGTGCTGCCGATGTCGCCACGCTTGGCATCCAGGATCACCGGCACGCCGGGATGGCGCTGGTGGATGTGGGCGATCAGGCGCTCCAGCGCATCCTCGGCGCGCAGGGCGGCGAAGTGGGCGATCTGCGGCTTGAACGCGCAGACCAGGTCGGCGGTGGCGTCGACGATGGCGCGGCAGAAGGCGAACACCGCGTCGGGCGCGCCCTTGATGTGTGCGGGGAATTTCGCCGGGTCCGGATCGAGCCCCACGCAGACCAGGGTGTCGTGCTGGCGCCAGCGTTGCTTCAGGGCGTCGGAAAAGCGCATGGTCGGCTCTCGAATCGGCGGGGCGGCCGCCCATTTTAGCGGCTGGCGGGATTTTTCGTTTATCGTCGGCGGGCGCATTCTGTCGGGAAAGTTTGAACCGTCATCCCAGCGGACGCTGGGATCCAGCGCCTCGATAACGCGCGAAGGCACTGGATTCCAGCGTTCGCTGGAATGACGGGCAAAAAAACTTACCCAGGACAACCACGGTTCGAGGAATGGCTCATGACACACGACGTTTCCACCCACCGCCGCCGCTTTCTGCGTGCTGCCGCCACCGCCGCCGGCATGGCGCTGATCAACCCGCTCGCCGCGCGAACCGGCGGTGGCTCCGGTGGAACGCCAACGCGCGCCACGCTGAAGCTGGGCACGCCGGTCACGGGCCGCACGGTGCCCTCCGGCCTCATCGGGCTGAGCTTCGAGACCTTGCAAATGCAGGAGAAGGGCTATTTCTCGGGGTCGAACAAGGCGCTGATCGGCCTGTTGCGCCGGTTGAATCCGCAGGGCGTGTTGCGCATCGGCGGCAATTCCAGCGACTACTCGGCGTGGAGCGGTTACACCGGCGCGCTGCCGCCGTTCGAGCAATTGCCGCATGCGGTGTTCAGGCGGCCGTACATGGTCACGCCCGAGCAGCTCGCGAACCTGGCCGGCTTTCTCGACGCCACTGGCTGGCGGCTGGTGTTCGGCGTCAACCTGCGCCGCGGCACGCCCGAGATGGCGGCCGAGCTGGCCGAGGCGGTGCAGCGCGCGGTGGGCGATCGGTTGCAGGCGATCCAGATCGGCAACGAGCCCAGCCTGTACAAGCACGCCGACGGCAGCGCCTTCAGCTACCAGGAGTACCTGGCGTCGTGGCGCAAGACCGCAGGGGCGATCCGCCAGCGGGCGCAGGTGCCGATCGCCGGCCCCGACACCAGCAACGACGCCGACTGGGTGCTGAAGTTTGCCCGCGACGCCGACGACATCGTGGCGCTCACGCATCACTACTATCGCGGCGGCGCGCCGCAACCGACGACCACGGTGGCGCAGATGCTGGCCGGCGATCCCGCCTTCATCGACGAGGCGAGAAAGGTCGCCACGGTGGCGGCGGCAAAGAAGCTGCCGTTCCTGCTGACCGAAGCCAATTCCTATTGGGGCGGCGGCAAGCTGGGCGTCAGCAATACGTTTGCCTCCGCGTTGTGGGGCGGCGATTTCGCGCTGGCCTGCGCGCAGGCCGGCGTGGACGGCATCAATATCCACTCCGGCACGCTGTCGGTACTGGAGGCGTCGCTCGACAAGAACGTGGCGGCGGCGCCGAAGGGCGCCAGCTACGAGCAGCGGCTGGATGCGATCAGCGGTCGCTACACGCCGATCGCCGGCACGGCGGGTGAAGGTTTCTACGCCCGCCCGCTGTATTACGGCTTGCTGCTGGCGCGGCAGTTCGCGGGCGCCGGTTTTGTCGACGCCACGCTCGGCGCGAACGGCGCCAATCTCACTGCCTACGCGGCCGACCGCGGCGCCCAGCGCCTGCTGGCGGTGTTCAACAAGGACCTGCAGCGCGACGTGGAGCTGCAGGTGGATTTCGGACGTGCGGGAAGCTCGGCCAAGGTATGGCGGCTGCGCGCGCCGAACATCGACGACGTGCACCACACCACGCTGGCGGGCGCCGCCGTGGGGCATGCGGGCGAGTGGTCGCCAGCTTCCGACGAAACGCTGCGGATCGATGCGGGGCAGGGTGTGTTGTCGCTGCCGCGCGGCAGCGCTGCGCTGGTGACGGTGGGGGCCTGAAACGAAAACACCCCGCCGCGGCGGGGTGTTTCGCTCTTGGGGATGGCTCCCTCCCCTGCGCGCAGGGGAGGGTTGGGGAGGGGTTCGCTCTTGATCTTCCCGCCAGCTCGGACAACCCCCTCCCAGCCTCCCCCTGCGAGCAGGGGGAGGAGCAGGAGTCTCACGCCAGCTTTTTGTACTTCACCCGCTTCGGGCCCGCGTCGTCGCCCAGGCGGCGCTTCTTGTCGGCTTCGTACTCGTTGTAGTTGCCGGGGAAGAACTCGACGTGCGAGTCGCCCTCGAAGGCGATGATGTGGGTGGCGATGCGGTCGAGGAACCAGCGGTCATGCGAGATCACGATCGCGCTGCCGGGGAACTCCAGCAGCGCGTCTTCCAGCGCGCGCAGGGTTTCCACGTCCAGGTCGTTGGAGGGTTCGTCGAGCAGCAGCACGTTGCCGCCCTGCAGCAGGGTCTTGGCCATATGCAGGCGGCCGCGCTCGCCGCCGGACAGGCTGCCGACGATCTTCTGCTGGTCGGTGCCCTTGAAGTTGAAGCGGCCGATGTAGGCGCGCGACTGGATCTCGAAGTTGCCGATGGTGAGGATGTCCGAGCCGCCGGACACTTCCTGCCACACGTTGTTCTTCGGGTCGAGCGCGTCGCGCGACTGGTCGACGTAGGCCAGCTTGGTGGTGTGGCCCAGCTTGACCTCGCCGGAATCGGGCTGCTCCTTGCCCATGATCATCTTCATCAGGGTGGACTTGCCCGCGCCGTTGGGGCCGATCACGCCGATGATCGCGCCCGGCGGCACCTTGAACGAGAGATCCTCGATCAGCATGCGGTCGCCGAACGACTTGGTGACGTTCTTGAACTCGATCACCTCCTGACCGAGGCGCTCGCCGGGCGGGATGAAGATTTCATTCGTCTCGTTGCGGCGCTGGTAGTCGACCGAGTTCAGCTCCTCGAAGCGGGCCAGGCGGGCCTTGCCCTTGGACTGGCGGCCCTTGGCGGCCGAGCGCACCCACTCCAGCTCCTTGGCGATCGCCTTCTGGCGCGACTTCTCCTGGTTGGCTTCCTGCTTCAGGCGCTGATCCTTCTGCTCCAGCCACTCGGTGTAGTTGCCCTTCCACGGGATGCCGCGGCCGCGGTCGAGTTCGAGGATCCACTCGGCAGCGTTGTCGAGGAAGTAGCGGTCATGGGTGACCGCCACCACGGTGCCGGGGTAGTCGTGCAGGAACTTCTCCAGCCAGTCCACCGACTCGGCGTCGAGATGGTTGGTGGGCTCGTCCAGCAGCAGCATGTCCGGCTTGGACAGCAGCAGGCGGCACAGCGCCACGCGGCGCTTCTCGCCGCCGGAGAGTGGGCCGACCTTGGCGTCCCACGGCGGCAGGCGCAGCGCGTCGGCGGCCACTTCCAACTGGCGCTCCAGCGCGTGGGCGTCGTTGGCGGCCAGCACGTTTTCCAGCTTCTCCTGCTCCTTGGCCAGCGCGTCGAAATCGGCGTCCTCCTCGGCGTAGGCGGCGTACACCTCTTCCAGCCGCTTCTGCGCGTCGAGGATCTCCGAGACGCCTTCCTCGACCACTTCGCGCACGGTCTTTTCAGGGTCCAGGTTCGGCTCCTGCGCCAGGTAGCCGACCTTGGTGCCCGGCTGCGCGCGCGCCTCGCCCTGGAAGTCGGTGTCCACGCCGGCCATGATCTTCAGCACGGTGGACTTGCCCGCGCCGTTGACGCCGAGCAGGCCGATCTTGGCGCCGGGGAAGAAGCTGAGCGAGATGTCCTTGATGATCTGCCGCTTCGGCGGGACGATCTTGCTGACCCCGTTCATGGTGTAGATGTACTGCGAGCTCATGCAACCTCCGAAAGCGTGCGCCGCGCCACCGACAGGCGACGCGGAAAGGGGAATTCGTCAAACCGCACATTATAGCGGCTTGCGCCATCGCGCCGATGAACCCGCGCGAAGCCACCGGCCGGTGGCCGCAAAAGCACGGCAGCGCTACAATTTCCGGCTAAATCCCGCCACCACCCTGCCGAGGCCAGAATGTTCCCCAAGGACTGCACGATTGCCGGTTATGACGACGAACTGGCCCAGGCCATCGCCGATGAAGGCCGGCGCCAGGAAGATCACGTCGAGCTGATCGCCTCGGAGAACTACGCCAGCCCGCGGGTGATGGAAGCGCAGGGCTCCAAGCTCACCAACAAGTACGCCGAGGGTTATCCGGGCAAGCGCTACTACGGCGGCTGCGACTACGTGGACGTGGCCGAGAAGCTGGCCATCGACCGCCTCAAGCAGCTGTTCGACTGCGACTACGCCAACGTGCAGCCGCATTCGGGCTCGCAGGCCAACCAGGCGGTCTACCTGGCGCTGCTGCAGCCGGGCGACACCATCCTGGGCATGAGCCTGGCCCATGGCGGCCACCTCACCCACGGCGCCAAGGTCAACGTCTCCGGCAAGCTGTTCAACGCCATCCAGTACGGCGTCGACGAGAACGGCCTGATCGATTACGACGAAGTGCAGCGCCTGGCCACGGAGAACCGGCCGAAGATGCTGGTGGCCGGCTTCAGCGCCTACTCGCAAGTGGTGGACTGGGCGCGCATGCGCCAGATCGCCGATTCGGTGGGCGCGCTGTTCTTCGTGGACATGGCCCACGTTGCCGGCCTGATCGCGGCGGGCGTCTACCCCAGCCCGCTGCCGCACGCGCACGTGGTCACCTCCACCACGCACAAGACCCTGCGCGGCCCGCGCGGCGGGCTCATCGTCGCCAAGGGCGCCGGCGAGGAGATCGAGAAGAAGCTGCAGTCGATCGTGTTCCCCGGCATCCAGGGCGGCCCGCTGATGCACGTGATCGCGGCCAAGGCGGTGGCGTTCAAGGAGGCGCTGGAGCCCGAGTTCAAGAGCTACCAGATGCAGGTGGTGAAGAACGCCAAGGCGATGGCCAAGACCTTCATCGAGCGTGGCTACAAGATCGTCTCCGGCGGCACCGAGAACCACCTGATGCTGGTTGACATGATCGGCAAGGACGTCACCGGCAAGGCCGCCGAGGAAGCGCTGGGCAAGGCCCACATCACCGTCAACAAGAACGCCGTGCCGAACGACCCGCGCAAGCCCTTCGTCACCTCCGGCCTGCGCATCGGCACCCCGGCCGTCACCACCCGCGGCTACAAGGAGGCGGACGTGACCGAGCTGGCGAACTGGATCTGCGACGTGCTGGACGCGCCGGAAGACGAGGCGGTGATCGCCACCGTGCGCGGGAAGGTCACCGAGCAGTGCCGCAAGTTCCCGGTGTATGGCTGAGATGCCGGGAATCGGGAATCGGGAATCGGGAATCGGCAAAAGCCGGTTCCCCGCGGGTTTTTGCTTTTATCCATTCCCCATTCCCCATTCCCCATTCCCGTAACCATGCACTGCCCCTTCTGCCAGCACGAAGACACCCGGGTGATCGATTCGCGGCTGACCGAGGACGGCAGCACGGTGCGTCGGCGGCGCGAGTGTCCGCAGTGCGGCGAGCGGTTCAACACGTTCGAGACGGCCGAGTTGAAACTGCCCACGATCGTCAAGAGCGGCGAGCGGCGCGAGACGTTCGACGAGCGCAAGTTGCGGGTGAGTTTCGAGCGCGCGCTGCAGAAGCGGCCGGTGCCCAGCCATGACGTGGACAGCGCCGTGCGCGCGATCATCAACGACCTGCGTCGCAGCGGCGAGCGCGAGATTCCCTCGCGTCAGGTCGGTGAGCTGGTCATGCGCGAGCTGAAGAACCTGGACCAGGTGGCGTATGTGCGCTTCGCCTCGGTCTACCGCAAGTTCGAGGACGTGCACGCGTTTCGCGAGGAGATCGAGAAACTTGAGCGCGACCTGCCGGGCTTGTCCGATCTGCAGTTGCCGCTGCTTGGCGGCGGCAAACCCAAATAGCATGGGCTTCCTGTTTCCCTGCAGGAGCGGCTGTAGGAGCGACTTCAGTCGCGATGCTTTTGCTTTTTACCCCAAAGCAAGAGCATCGCGACTGAAGTCGCTCCTACAGGGGTTTTGGCTTCCGTCAGGTTCTGCCGCGTGATGTTTTCGGCGATCGACCATAAACACATGGCGCATGCCTTGCGCCTGGCGGCGCGCGGCCTGTACACCACCGCCCCGAACCCGCGCGTGGGTTGCGTGATCGCGCACGGTGACGAGGTGGTCGGCAGCGGCTTCCATCAGCGCGCCGGCGAACCGCATGCCGAAGTCTTCGCGCTGCGCGAGGCGGGCCAACGCGCTCGCGGCGCAACTGCCTACGTGACGCTGGAGCCGTGCGCTCATCACGGCCGTACGCCGCCGTGCGCCGATGCGTTGATCGCCTCTGGGGTAGGGCGGGTGGTGGTGGCGGCCGAGGATCCGTTCGACCAGGTCGATGGCCGGGGCATGAGTCGCCTGCGCGCCGCCGACATCACGGTCGAAACCGGCCTGATGCGCGAGGCCGCGCGCGAATTGAATATCGGGTTTTTCAGCCGCATCGAGCGCGGCCGCCCGTTCGTGCGGGTGAAGCTGGCGATGAGCCTGGATGGCCGCACCGCGCTGGCCAACGGCGATTCGAAATGGATCACCGGCGAGGCTGCACGCGCCGACGTGCAGCACTGGCGCGCGCGCAGCTCGGCCATCCTCACGGGCAGCGGCACCGTGCTTGCGGACAACCCCCGGCTCACCGTGCGCCTGGCGGCGGGCTCGCTCGCCTGCGGTGAAGGCGAACGCGTCAAGCCGCTGCGCGTGATTCTCGATCGGCAGCTGCGCACGCCCCCGGACAGTCATGTGCTGGACGCCGCAGCGCCCACGCTGCTGCTGCATGCGGCGGGTACGACGCCCGCCACGACACATGCCGCGCCTATCGAATACGCCAGCGTGGCGGAGCAGGGTGACGTGCTCGACCTGCATGCCGTGCTGGCCCTGCTGGCCACGCGCGATTGCAACGAGGTGCACGTCGAAGCCGGCCCCACCCTGTGCGGCGCGCTGTTCGCCGCCGGCCTGGTGGACGAGTTGCTGCTGTACATCGCGCCGGTGATGCTGGGCGGCGAGGCGGCGCCCTTGATGAAGCTGCCGGCGCTGACCGAGATGGCCTCGCGCTGGTCGCTGCGCCTGCTGGACCAGCGCATGCTCGGCCCCGATATCCGCCTGCGCCTTCGCCCGGCGTGAGTTGCCGCGGCATTGCAGCCGCCCACGTTTCCGCACAAGGAGCCCATCGCCATGAGCAGTGCCCATTCGAAGACCATCCGCTGGGGCATCATCGGTTGCGGCGATGTGACCGAGGTGAAAAGCGGTCCGGCCTTCCAGAAAGTCGAAGGCTCCGCGCTGGTGGCGGTGATGCGCCGCGACGGCGACAAGGCGCGCGACTACGCGCAACGTCACGGCGTGGCCAAGTGGTACGACGATGGCCAGGCGCTGGTCGACGATCCGGACGTGGATGCCGTCTACGTCGCCACCCCGCCTTCCTCGCACAAGCATTACGCGCTGATGGCCATCGCCGCGGGCAAGCCGGTCTACGTGGAGAAACCCTTCGCGGTGGATGCGGCCGAGTGCGAGGCGATCGTGGCCGCTGGCCGCGCCGCCAACGTGCCAGTGTTCGTGGCGTATTACCGGCGCATGCTGCCGCGCTTCCACAAGGTGCGCGAACTGCTGTTCGACGAGCGCGCCATCGGCACGCCGCGCTCGGTGCACCACGTGCACACCGCGCCGCACAACCCGCGCTACAGCGATCCGCAATCCTCGCACTGGCACGTGCGACCGGAGATTTCCGGTGGCGGCCTGTTCGTGGATATCGGCTGCCACACGTTGAACATCCTGGACTGGCTGTTCGGCCCCATCACCCGCGCCAGCGGCCATGCGAGCAACCAGCGCGGCAGCTACCCGGCGGAGGACAGCGTGGCGATGGCATTCGCGTTCGGCAACGGCATGGTCGGCACGGGCCTGTGGAATTTCGACGCGCTGCAGCGGCACGACCTTACCGAGGTGACGGGCGATGCGGGCCGGCTTTCCTTCGCCACCTTCGGCGATGGCCCGATCCGGCTGGAAAACGCCGCCGGCGTGCGCGAGTTCCACATCGAAAACCCGCGCACCATCCAGCAGCCGCTGATCGAAACCCTGGTGGCCGAACTCCACGGCCAACCCGCCGCCTGCCTGGATCTCGCCGCCAGCGGCGTGCGCACCACGTGGGTGATGGACCAGGTGCTGCGCGATTACCGGCGCGCCACGGGGCAGCAGATCGGGCTGTAGCTCGGTGCGCAAGACCCACAGGATTACAGGGCATCGGGCCTTCCCGGGCGATGGTGCTAAACTGCCGCGTCGGCATTTTGCCGGCAGTACGACGTCTTCAGGGCGGGGCGAAATTCCCCACCGGCGGTAGGCCTTTCGAGGTGAGCCCGCGAGCGCTTCCAGTCCTGCTGGAAGGTCAGCAGATCCGGTCCGATGCCGGAGCCGACGGTTGGATGCGGGCAACCGCGTCCTCACAGTCCGGATAAAGAGAAGACGGCACGGCACACGCTTGGCGGCGTGCGCCAGGCCTCATGCCTTGGGGCGTTTTTCGCTTTTTTTCGACGCGGGAAACGTTTCATGAAAACCCTTCAGTCATGGCCTCGCCTCGCCCTCCCGCCGGAGGTGCGCTGATGTTTACCGGCATCATCCAATGCGTGGGCCGCATCGTGCGGCTCGAACCGCGCGGCGGCGACGTGCGGCTGCATGTCGATACCGCCGGGCTCGATCTCGGTGATGTGCAACTGGGCGATTCCATCGCCGTCTCCGGCGTCTGCCTCACCGCGGTTGCGCTGGAAGCGCGCGGTTTCGCGGCGGATGTCTCCAACGAGACGCTGTCGCTGACCTCGCTGGGCCAGTTGAAGGCCGGCGACGCGGTGAACCTGGAAAAGGCCTTGCGTCTGGCTGACCGTCTGGGCGGCCACATGGTGTCCGGCCACGTGGATGGGCTGGGCAAGGTGGTCTCGATCACGCCCGATGCGCGCTCCCAGCGCTGGACCTTCGACGTGCCGGCCAGCCTGTCGCGCTACATCGCCGCCAAGGGCTCGGTGTGCATCGACGGCACCAGCCTCACCGTCAACGAAGTGTCGGGCCATCGCTTCGGTGTCAACCTGATCCCGCACACGGTCGAGCACACCGCCTTCCACGCCCGCCGCGTGGGCGACGCGGTGAACATCGAGGTGGACGTGGTGGCGCGTTACATCGAGCGGCTGCTGTCCAGCGGCGAGACGCCGCGGCTGGATGAGGCGTTTCTCAAACGCCACGGCTTTGCCTGACCTTCATCCTCGTCATTCCAGCGAAAGCTGGAATCCAGCGGCTTCCGCTCGATGACAAAGGCACTGGATTCCAGCTTTCGCTGGAATGACGCTTTTTCGAATCCCGAATCCCGAATCCCGAATCCCGAATCCCGAATCCCGAGACCCACCCATGGCATTCGACACCATCCCCGACATCCTCGACGACATCCGCGCCGGCCGCATGGTCGTCATCGTCGACGACGAAGACCGCGAGAACGAGGGCGACCTGATCATGGCCGCCGAGAAAGTGCGCGCGGAGGACATCAACTTCATGGTGCGCGAGGCGCGCGGGCTGGTCTGCGTGACGCTCACCGAGCAGCGCACGCGGCAGCTGGGCCTCAAGCCCATGGTCAGCGACAACACCTCGGCGTACCACACCAACTTCACCGTCTCGATCGAGGCGGCCGAGGGCGTCACCACCGGCATCTCCGCGCACGACCGCGCGCGCACCATCCAGGTGGTCGCGCAGGCCGATGCGAAGCCGCAGGATTTGACCCAGCCCGGTCACATCTTCCCGCTCACCGCGCAGCCGGGCGGCGTGCTGAGTCGCGCCGGCCATACCGAGGCCGGCTGCGACCTGGCGGCGCTGGCGGGGCTGGAGCCGGCGGCGGTGCTGATCGAGATCCTGCACGAGGACGGCTCGATGGCGCGGCGGCCGGAGCTGGAGATATTCGCGCGCAAGCACGGGCTGAAGATCGGCTCGATCGCCGATCTTATCCGCCATCGCCTGGAAACCGAGAAGACCGTGCAGTGCGTGCACCAGGAAGACGTGCAGACCGAGTTCGGCCCCTTCCGCCTGCACGCGTACCGCGACCTGATCCGCAAGGGCCTGCATTTCGCCCTGGTGCGCGGCACGGTGGATGATGGCGCGCCGGTGCTCACGCGCGTGCACGTGCGCAACACCTTGTCCGACGTGCTGCACCTCAAGCGCGACGACCTCGGCATCACCGTCACCGAAGCCCTGCGCCGCATCGCCGACGAGGATCGCGGCGTGCTGCTGGTGCTGTCGGGCGACGACAGCCCCGAAGCCCTGCTGGCCGGCCTGCAACGCCAGCCGCAAACGGAGAACCGCCGCCGCGACACCCAGCAGGAGTGGCGCCAGCTGGGCCTTGGCGCGCAGATCCTGGCCGATCTCGGCGTGCGCCGCCTGCGCGTGCTCGGCACCCCGCGCAGGCTGGTCGGCCTGGGCGGCTTCGACCTGGAGGTCGTGGAGTACGTGTAGGAGCGCACCGTCCCGCCCTGCAACGGCCACCCCGTCACCGCATAATCGACCGTCGCCACCGAATCCCAGCCCATGTCCGAAACCCGCATCCGCCTGATCGCCCCTTCCGGCTATCCGCACGATCGTGCCGCCATGACGCGCGGCGTGGAACGGCTGCGGGCGGCCGGTTGCGTCGTGGACGCCCTGGACGTGCTCGACCGCGGCGAGCAGCGCTACGCCGGCAGCGACGCCCAGCGTGCGGCCGATATCAATGCGCTGGCCACACTGGATGCGCTGCCGGATATCGCGCTGGCCATCCGCGGCGGCTACGGTGCCACGCGGCTGCTGTCCGGCCTGCACTACGACGCCTTACGCGAGCGGCTGGGCGGCAGCAATGCAATGCTGGTCGGCTACAGCGATTTCACCGCGCTGCAGCTGGCGCTGCACGCAAGAAGCGGGCTGTGCACGTTCAGCGGCCCGATGCTGGGCGCGGATTTCGGCGCGGAAACCTTGAGCGATTTCACCTGGCGACACTTTTGGCAAACGGCACGCGCGCCAGCCAGCGAAGCGGCGTGGCCCACCAGCGTCGCGACGCAAATCGATGTCGAAGGCCCGCTGTGGGGTGGCAACCTGGCCGTGCTGTGCAGCCTGATCGGCACGCCGTATTTCCCCGCCATCGAGGGCGGCATCCTGTTCGTGGAGGACGTGGGCGAGCCGCCGTTCCGGATCGAGCGTCTGCTGTACCAGTTGCACCTGTCCGGCGTGCTGGGGCGGCAGCGCGCGCTGCTGCTGGGCGATTTCAGCCAGTGCCGCGCCAGCGCCTACGACAACGGCTACAGCCTGGAACACGGCTTCGCGCAGATCCGCGCCGTGTGCGGCATCCCGGTGATCGACGGCCTGCCCACCGGCCACGAACCGGACAAGTTCACGCTGCCGTTCGGCGCGCCGGCACGGCTGCGCGTGGGTGGCGGCGAGGCGCGGTTGAGTTTCAGCGGATACCCGCATTTGTCTCCGTAGCCGCTCCTCCCCCTGCTAGCAGGGGGAGGTTGGGAGGGGGTTCGCTTTTGACTTCAAGATCAAAAGCAACCCCTCCCCAACCCTCCCCTGCGAGCAGGGGAGGGAGCAGAGCGAGCAGGCCAACGTTCAAACCCGTAAAATGACCGGCCAGCACGGGCTGTGCCCACCCAAGGAATCCGCAGTGAAGATCATCGAAGGCGATTTCGCCACGCCCAAGGGCCGCTTTGTCATCGTCGCCGGCCGCTTCAACGGCTTTGTCGTCGAACCGCTGGTGGCCGGTGCGCGTGATGCGCTGGTGCGCCATGGCGTGGCGGACGACGCCATCGATCTGATTCGCGTGCCCGGCGCCTGGGAAATCGCCCTGGCCGCGCACAAGCTGGCCAACAGCGGAAAGTACACGGCGGTGATCGCGCTGGGCGCAGTGATTCGCGGTTCCACCCCGCACTTCGACTACGTGGCTGGCGAATGTGCCAAGGGCCTAGCGCAGGCGGCTTACGCGTCGGGCGTGCCGGTGGCGTTCGGCGTCCTCACCACCGACAGCATCGAGCAGGCGATCGAGCGCTCCGGCACCAAGGCCGGCAACAAGGGCGCGGATGCCGCCATGGCTGCGCTGGAAATGGCCAACCTGTACGGCAAGCTGGCATGAGCCAAGGCATCGACATGCAGGCGCGCTCGCGCGCCCGCCGCCGCGCGTTGCAGGCGCTGTACGCGTGGCAGTTGAGTGGCAGCCACATGAACGCGGTGATCGACCAGTTTCGCCACGAGCAGGACATGGAAGTGGCCGACCTGGAGTATTTCGAGGACCTGCTGCACGGCGTGGAGAAAAACGTCGACGCGCTCGACGAAAGCCTGCGCCCGCACATCGATCGTGAGGTCGCCCAGATCGATCCGATAGAACGCGCCGCGCTGCGCCTGGCGGCGTACGAGCTGAAATTCCGTCCCGACGTGCCCTACCGCGTGGTGATCAACGAAGCCATCGAAGTCACCAAGCGCTTCGGCGCCGACCACGGGCACAGCTACGTCAACGGCGTGCTGGACAAACTCGCCAGCGACCTGCGCGCGGTCGAGAAGCGCGGCTGACCCACCTGTAAGAGCGGCTTCAGCCGCGATGCTTTTGCGATTTCCGAATCCCGATTCCCGATTCCCGCAAAAGAGCATCGCGGCTGAAGCCGCTCCTACAAAAGAGCAAGAAGGGCTTTGATGGAATTCCGGCTGATCGATCGCATCCGCGAACTCACCGCCCAGCCACGCGACGACGTGCGCCTGGGCATCGGTGACGACGCCGCCGTGCTGGCCGTGCCGGCGGGGCAGGAGCTGGTGGTGGCCATCGACACCATGGTGGAAGGCACGCATTTCCTGCCCGGCACCACGCCCGCCGACCTGGGCTGGAAGGCGCTGGCCGTCAATCTCTCCGATCTTGCCGCGATGGGTGCCACGCCCGCCTGGGCCTTGCTGGCGCTGACCTTGCCGAAGGCCGACGCATCTTTCGTTGATGGTTTTGCCGAGGGCTTCGCGCAACTGGCGCAGCGACATCGGCTGGCCCTGGTCGGCGGCGACACCACCGGCGGGCCGCTGTGCATCAGCGTGGCCGTGCACGGCTTCGTGCCGCCGGGCCAGGCGTTGACCCGCGCCGGCGCGCAGGTGGGTGACGAGGTGCTGGTCACCGGCACGCTGGGCGATGCGCTGGCCGGCCTGTACGCCTTGCGCGAACCGCCGCATGACGACCGGCGACGCGCCGCCCTTCGCCAATCGCTGATCGAACGCTTGACCCGACCCGAGCCACGCGTGGCCGCCGGCATCGCCCTGCGTGGGCTGGCCAGCGCCTGCGTGGATATTTCCGACGGCTTGCTGGCGGACCTGGGCCATATCTGCGACGCCAGTGGCGTGGGCGCGGGACTGGAGGCGGCGCAACTGCCGCGCTCACCCGCGCTGCGCGAACTGCATGGCGAAGACAAATCCATCCAGTTGGCGCTCGGCGGCGGCGACAACTACGAACTCTGCTTCACCGTGCCGCCCGAGCGCCTGGCCGCCGCGCTGTCGGCGCTGGCCGAAACCGGTTGCCCCGTGACCCGCATCGGCCGCATCGTCGAGGGCCGCGATGTCCGCGTGCGCGCCGCCGACGGCGGCGCGCTGGCCGTCACCATGAAAGGCTGGGAGCATTTCGCATGAGCGCCAGGAAAACCCTCAGCCCCGACCAACGCCGCGCGCTGCTGGCCACCCCCGCCGGCTGGCTGGCCTGCGGCTTCGGCTCCGGCCTGGCGCCCATCGCCCAGGGCACGTTCGGATCGCTGGCGGCGCTGCTGCCGTGGCTGCTGTTGCGCGAACTGCCGCTGCCGCTGTACGTGGTGATCCTGCTGTCTGGTTTCGCGGTGGGCGTGTGGGCGTGCAACGTGGCCAGCCGCGCACTCGGCGTGGCCGATCACCGCAGCCTCGTGTGGGATGAATTCATCGGTCAGTGGATGGCATTGCTGCCGCTGCTGGTGCTGCCCGCGCCGTGGTGGGCGGTCGTGCTCGGCTTCGGGCTGTTTCGCCTGTTCGACGTGTGGAAGCCGTGGCCGATCCGCTGGCTGGATCGGCGCGTGAAGGGCGGCATGGGTGTGATGATCGACGACGTGGTGGCTGGCGTGTTCGCCGCGGTCGTGCTGGCGCTGGGGCTGCTTTTCCTGAGCTGAGGACGGGCCACGTTTTGGCGCGTCGGTTACGCGGGCGTGTTCTGCAGCACGATGCGATAGCGCGCCTTGCCGTCGGCGAGATGATGCAGCGCCTGGTTGACCTGGCTCATCGGGAACATCTCCACCTGCGGGCGGATGTCGTGGCGGGCGGCGAAATCCAGCATGCGGGCAATGTCTACCGGCGAGCCGGTGGGTGAGCCGGAGATGTCGCGCTGCCGGCCGATCAGGCTGAACGCGGGCACCGGGATCGGTTCCAGCACGGCACCGACCACGTGCATGCGGCCCTTGGGCGCCAGGGTGTTGAGCAGGGCGTTCCAGTCCATCGGCACGTTGACGGTGACCAGCAGCAGGTCGAGCGAGCCGGCGATCGCCGCGATCGCTTCGGCATCGCGGCTGGCGACCACATGATGCGCGCCGAAGCCGCGCGCCTCGTCCGCCTTGGCCGCGGTGGAGGTGAATGCGGTGACCTCGCAACCCCACGCCGCCGCGAATTTCACCGCCATGTGGCCAAGCCCGCCGATGCCAATCACGCCGACCCGCGCGGTCGGCTTGATGTCGTAGGCGAGGAACGGTTTCAGCACGGTGATGCCGCCACACAACAGCGGGCCGGCGCTGGCCAGGTCGATGCCCTCGGGCAGCGGAATCGTCCAGGCCCAGTGCGCGCGCAGCTTGTCGGCGAAGCCGCCGTGGTGGCCGCCGATGGTCGCCACCGACTCCGCGCACAGGTGGTGGTCGCCGGACAGACACTGGTGGCAGTGCATGCAGCTGTCCGCGGTCCAACCGATGCCGACGCGCTGGCCGATCGACAAGCCTTTCGCCTGCGCGCCCAACGCCACGACCCGGCCGACCACCTCGTGACCGGGGATGAACGGGTAGCGTGCGTTGCCCCACTCGTTGTTGATCATCGACAGGTCGGAGTGGCAGATGCCGCAGTAGTCGACGGCCACCTCGACCTCCTCGACGCCCAGCTCGCCCACGTCGAACGTAGCGCGCTCCAGCGGTTGGCCGGCGGCGCTGGCGGCCCAGCCCGTGATCGAGGACATGGCGAACTCCTGTGATGGGGAAAACCGGAGATTACGCCGTTGCGTCATGGGCGTGGATGAAGATGCCGGCAAGCTTTCGACACTGCCGCGGCGTCAACCGCCTCGCGCGGATCTTCATGAGTTCGTCCGGCCAATCCACGTAGGCTGCACCGATCACCACGTCGAGGATCAGCCATGACCATCGCCACGATGCCCGCCGCCTTCATCGGTCACGGCAGCCCGATGAACGCCCTCGAACGCAATCGCTACACGGAAACCTGGCACGTATTTGGCGCGTCGGTACCGAGGCCGCGGGCGATCCTGATCGTGTCGGCGCATTGGTATGTCAACGCCACGGCGGTGACGGCGATGGCGCGGCCGAAGACGATCCACGATTTCTACGGCTTTCCGCAGGCGCTGTTCGAGGTCGACTACCCCGCGCCCGGATTGCCCGAGCTGGCGGAGGAGGTGGCCGAGGTGGCGAAGCCCGACTACGTGGGCGCGGATGCGGACAGCTGGGGCCTGGACCACGGCACCTGGTCAGTGCTCGTGCATGCGTTTCCGGATGCCGATGTGCCGGTGGTGCAGTTGTCGATCAACGCCGCCGAGCCGGCGCGCTATCACCTGGAGCTGGGCAGTCGGCTGGCGGCGCTGCGCGAGCGCGGCGTGCTGTTGATGGGCAGCGGCAACGTGGTGCACAACCTGCGCGCGATGGACGGCCGTTCGCCGGAGCTGGGTTTCGACTGGGTGCGGCCGTTCAGCGAGGAGGCGATCACCGTGATGACGCAGCGCCCCGCGGAGGCGGCGCAGCTGGTGTCGCATCGCGATTTCAGCCGCGTGGCGCCCACGCCGGAGCACTTCCTGCCGCTGCTCTACATCGCCGGGTTCGCCGCGGCTACCGGGGAGATGCCGAAGGTGCTGGTCGATGGCTACGCCTATGGCTCGCTGTCGATGACCTCGTTCGGGGTCGGCGTGCCGTGTCCGCCCGCGGCGACGGACCTGCCGGGAGCATCGCCGCTGGGCAGCAAGGCGCCGTCCGACGGCACGAATATCTAGCAGCGCGGTCGGTGCGGATTCCGGGGAGCCGCAGGCATATTCCGGCGTCCCCGGTTGTCGCGTATGTTCCGCAGGACGCGTGATCATCGATCATCGACAGGGGGACAACCGATGCATGCTGCTGACCATTCCGGGCCCGGAGCTTTGCCGGGGCCGGTTCACGGGCGGACGGAAAAGCCGCCGCAAGCTTTCCGCTGGCCGCGCCGCGTGCTCATGGTTCTGCCGCTGTTGCTGCTGGCCGGCTGCGACTATCCGATGGCGTCGCAGAAGGAGGTCGATGTTTGCGCGCTGGCCCTGGAGGCGGCGACGTCGGCGCTGCACGGCACGCCTGTCACCGAAGGTGGCCCGGGTACCTGCCAGTTCCAGGTCGAGGGAGAGGATGGCGATGGCGGGCGTATCCAGGTCGGGGTGCTCACGCGTGCCGCGGTGGGCGGGTCGGGCAAGCTCGATCAGTCATTGCGGTTGACCCTGGCCGAGGCGGCGCAGACGTACGGAAACGGCGGATCGCCCGAGTTCGGCGATCTGGCCGAACTGGCGATGGCCTTCGGCACCGATCCGTCCGCATCCCCCAGGCAGGTGGTGGTGGCGGGGCGGGGAGTGATGCTGGAGGTCTTCATCGGCGCCGAGACGGAACTCAGCCATGACGAGGTCGTGGCGCTGACGCAAGCGCTGTGGGCGCAGGTGGCCGCGTACAAGTGACGGCCGCCTGACCTGCCAGCGTTGGTCGCCGATCGGCCCGAGGTTTCTCGCGCCGCTCATGGCGGCTGAGGTAATGTCGGCGGTCCGTCGGCCGCGGTCAGCCCGTGGCCGCCATCCCATCCGATCCGTGGAGATACGCCCATGCAATACCGTCGCCTTGGCAAATCCGGCCTGCAGCTTTCCGCGTTGTCGTTTGGCGCGTGGGTGACGTTCGGGCAGCAGGTGGATCGCACGCAGGCGCGCGAGATGCTGGCGCTGGCGCATGCGCACGGGGTGAATTTCTTCGACAACGCCGAGATCTACAACCACGGCGTGGCCGAGGAGGTCATGGGCGACGTGCTGGCCGACCTGCGTTTTCCGCGTGACAGCTACTGTGTGTCCAGCAAGGTGTTTTTCGGCTCCGCCAAGAACCCGTTGCCGACTCAGCGCGGGCTGTCGCGCAAGCATGTGATCGAGGCCTGCCACCAGGCGATGCAGCGGCTGCGGGTGGATTACCTGGACCTGTATTTCTGCCATCGCGCCGATCCGGAAACGCCGATGGAGGAAACCGTGGCGGCGATGGATACGCTGGTCCGCCAGGGCAAGGTGCTGTACTGGGGCACCAGCGAATGGTCGGCCCAGAACATCCACGAGGCGCATCGGGTGGCGCGCGAGAACCACATGTACGCGCCGGTGATGGAGCAGCCCGAATACAACCTGCTGCACCGCGAACGGGTCGAGGTGGAGTACGCGCCGCTGTACGAGGCCTACGGCATGGGCACCACGATCTGGTCGCCGCTGGCCTCGGGCCTGCTCAGCGGCAAGTACAACAACGGCGTGCCGCCGGATTCGCGCCTCGCACAGGCCGGCTACGAGTGGCTGCGCGACAGCGTGCTGGGCGAGGGGCTGGAAAAGCGCATCGGCAAGGTGCGCGCGCTGAAGACGATCGCCGACGACCTGGGCGTGAGCCAGGTGCAGCTGGCGTTGGCCTGGTGCCTGCTGAACCCGCACGTGTCCACCGTGATGCTGGGCGCCAGCCGGCTGGAGCAACTGGAGCAGAACCTCGGCGCGATGGACGTGCTGCCACGGCTGGATGCGGCCGTCGCGCAGCGGATCGAGAAAGCGATGGCCGGCTGAACCGGCAAGCCGCAAGCGCGGGGCTGGCGCGGTTGACAGGTTAATGAGAATCATTATCATCTTTGGACCGTCGCCGCGCTGGAGTTTCCGATGTCGCCTTCGTCCCTGCTGCTGTCGTCCCCCGCCGCTTCCCTCGCGGAATCGCGCCGGCGCCCCCTGTCGATGACCACCCACGCCGTCCGGCGGGTCAACAGCCTCGCGCTGCTCGATGGCGCGCGTGAGCTGGTGATCCAGCACCAGGGCAACGAGTACCACCTGCGCCTCACCCGCAACGACAAGTTGATCCTCACCAAGTAACGCGCCTGTCCGCGCGATTGCGGTCGCGTCCTTTCCACGCCTCAGCCAGTGCACACGCGCCAGCCGGGCCACCTCGGGGTGATCCATGTCTGGCCGTCCATTTTCCATGCTGTCGTGCCTGGGCCATGCCCTTGCGCCGAGCCCGATCGCCCGCCGCTGGCGGCGGATGGCGCCGGCAGCCCTGCTGCACCGGCTGCCGACGCTGGGCTGCGTGCTGTACATGCCCGGCACCGACACGGGCGTGGAGCCCTTGCACCGCTGCCTGCTCGGTTCCCGCGAGCTGGCGCCGCTCTTTTGTACGCACTGGCTGGCGGAAGCAGGCGAGGTGACCACGGACGGCCCGCGCGAGTGGATCGAATGCGTGGACGCCCGCGGCGTCATCCGGGCGCGCCTGCACCTATTGCCGGACACGGATTATCTGGCCTGGGATCGCCTGCTGGCGGCGGGCGAAGCCGTGCCCGTCGCCGCGCCGTGGCGCGCGTCGTGCCGATTCCGGCCGGCCAGCGCCCGGCTGTGCGGTTTTCGCTGGCGGCCGCTGGCGTGTTTCCAGGTATTCGACGCCTGCCCCGCACCCGTCGTGTCACTGGCAGGACAGCGGGTGGCCGCGCAGGTGGCGCGGGCGGAGGCGTTGCCGTTGCAGCGGGTGGCGAGGGTTTAGAAGAGCGCCCTCATCCGCCTTCGGCACCTTCTCCCGCGAAGCGGGAGAAGGGAACGGCAAAAGCTCGCTGCGCATGTCCCATGACGCGGTCAGGCGAGACGCTCCCTTCCCCCGCTTGCGGGGGAAGGTGCCGAAGGCGGATGGGGGCGCTCTTGGTTGTCCGCCTGTCCGCCACATTGTCCGCGGACACCGGAACTTTCCCACAGCCGTACCCCAACTGACTGATTGGTAAGCCGAATCAGCGCCCGCACTTGCTGGCACACCGCTTGCAATCATCCCTTCGCAGCCGCGCTGTCCGCGGTCGGGAAGGGCAAGATGATTCGTGACACCTCCGCGCAAGACCGCATGGTCGAAGTCAAACCCGATCGTCGGCGACGGTGGATGCTGGCGGTCGGCGGCATCGCCGTGCTGGGCCTGCTGGCGTGGCTGGCGCCGGGTATCGGGCGCATGTTTTCCGCGTCGGCGTCGGTCAGCGCCTCGCGACTGTCGTTTGCCACGGTGGAGCGCGGCCCCTTCGTGCGCGACATCGCCGCGGAGGGCAAGGTGGTGGCCGCGGTCAGCCCCACGCTGTACGCCACCTCCGGCGGCGCGGTGACCCTCAAGGTGCACGCGGGCGACACGGTGAAGCAGGGCCAGGTGCTGGCCACCATCGTGAGCCCCGAGCTGACCAACAAGCTGGCGCAGGAGCAGAGCAACGCCGACGCGATGGAAGTTGAATACCAGCGCGCCCAGATCGACGCGCGCAAACAGCGCGGCGAACTGCAGAAGGCGTACGACAACGCCAAGATCGACGAGCAGGCCGCCGAGCGCGACCTCGATCGCAACGTGAAGGCGTTCGGCAAGGGCGCCGTGCCGGGCATGGACGTGGACCGCGCCAAGGACGCGCTGCACAAGGCGCAGATCACCCTGCAGCACGCCAAGGCCGACCTGGGCATGGACAACGCCAGCCTCAACTTCGACATCCAGTCGAAGAAGCTGGCGCACGAACGCCAGCTGCTGCTGGTGAAGGATCTGCAGCGCCAGGTCGACGACCTCGACGTGAAATCGCCGGTGGATGGCCAGGTCGGCCAGCTGTTCATCGCCGAACGCGCCACCGTGGCCAAGGACGCGCAGTTGCTGAGCGTGATCGACCTCTCCGCGCTGCAGGTGGAAATGCAGGTGCCGGAAAGCTTCGCCCGCGACCTGGGCATCGGCATGGCCGGCGAGATCAGCGGCAACGGCCATACCTGGAAGGGCCTGGTGAGCGCGATTTCGCCCGAGGTGGTCAACGGCCAGGTGGCCGCGCGGCTGCGCTTTGCCGGCGACACGCCCAAGCAGTTGCGGCAAAACCAGCGCCTGTCCGTGCGCGTGCTGCTGGACAAGCGCGACAACGTGCTGACCGTGCAGCGCGGCTCGTTCGTGGACGAATCCGGCGGCAGCTACGCCTACGTGGTGCGCGACGACATCGCCACCAAGACCCCGATCCGCGTGGGCGCCTCCAGCATCGACAAGGTGGAGATCCTCGATGGCCTGAAGGAAGGCGACCGCATCGTGATCTCCGGCACCGACAGCTTCAAGGGCGCGACGACCGTGGCCATAAGCAACTGACGATTTTCTCCCTCCCCTGCTCGCAGGGGAGGGCTGGGGAGGGGTAAAGCCCTTGCTCTCAAGGTCAAAAGCGTTACCCCTCCCAACCTCCCCCTGCAAGCAGGGGGAGGGGCCAAACAACCACACCACTGAGGGATGACACCCATGCTGAAAATGACCCACCTGTCCAAGGTCTACCGCACCGAAGTGGTGGAGACCTACGCGCTGCGCGATTTCAACATCGACGTGAGGGAGGGCGAGTTCGTGGCGGTCACCGGGCCGTCCGGTTCGGGCAAGACCACCTTTCTCACCATCGCCGGTTTGCTGGAAACCTTCTCCGGTGGCGAATACCACCTGGACGGCATCGAGGTGAGCAACCTCAACGACAACGCCCGCTCGAAGATCCGCAACGAGAAGATCGGCTTCATCTTCCAGGCGTTCAACCTGATCCCCGACCTCAACGTGTTCGACAACATCGAGGTGCCATTGCGCTACCGCGGCATGAAGGCGGCCGAGCGCAAGCAGCGCATCATGGAGTCGCTGGAGCGCGTGGGCCTGGCCTCGCGTGCCAGGCACTACCCGGCCGAACTCTCCGGCGGCCAGCAGCAGCGCGTGGCGATCGCCCGCGCCCTGGCCGGCTCGCCGCGCCTGCTGCTGGCGGACGAACCCACCGGCAACCTCGACACGCAGATGGCGCGCGGCGTGATGGAGCTGCTGGAAGACATCCACCGCGAAGGGGCCACCATCGTGATGGTCACGCACGACCCCGAACTGGCTGCCCGCGCCCAGCGCAACGTGCACATCATCGACGGCCAGGTGGTCGACCTGTCCGAAGACCCGCGCTTCCACCCCGCCCAGGTCGCCACTGGCGAAGCCCGCGGCTGAAAGGGCAGGGAATGGGGAGTCGGGAATAGGGAATCGTTGAGAGCAAATGCTCGCGAGACCGCCGCTTTTCCATTGCCCATTCCCGATTTCCCACTCCTGGAACCCGCGCATGTTCGCCTACTACTTCCAACTCGGTCTTCGCAGCCTGCGCCGCAACCCGGCGCTGACGGCGTTGATGGTGATGGCGGTCGGTTTTGGCGTGGCGGCGTCGATGACCACGTATGCAGTCTTTCGTGCGGTGTCCGGCAACCCGATTCCTGGCAAATCCGCGCAATTGTTCACGCCGCTGGTGGACAACTGGGGGCCGCAGCAAAACCTCCAGGGCGAGCCGCCGGATGCATTGGACTACGTGGATGCCATGGCGCTGATGCGCGCGCAGCAAGCGAAGCGCCAGACCCTGTTGTACCAGGTGCAGATGTCGGTGTTGCCGGGCGGTGATCGTGATCTGCCTGTTCCGGCGAACGGTTACGCCGTCTACGGCGATTTCTTCGCGATGTTCGACGTGCCGTTCCAGTATGGCAGTGGCTGGAGCGCCCAGGATGACGAGGCGCGCAGTTCCGACGTGGTGATCAGCGCGCAGCTCAACCAGAAACTGTTCGGCGGCGTGAACAGCGTGGGCCGCACGGTCAACTTCAGCGGCCACGACTATCGCGTGGTGGGGGTGACGCGACCGTGGGACCCCAAGCCACGCTTTTTCGACCTGTTCAATACCACCGGCTTCAAGGATGCCTCGGATTTCTACATGCCGTTCACTCGCGCACAGGACCTGCAGATGCGCAGCAATGGCGGCAACAGCTGTCGGGGCAGCTTGACCTTTACCGGTTGGGAAGACTATCGGCAGAGCAACTGCGTGTGGATCACCGCGTGGGTGGAACTGGACAGCGCCGCCGCCGTGGCGCGCTACCGGCGTTTTCTCGAAGGGTATGCCGGCGATCAGCAAAAGGCCGGGCGCTTTGCGTGGTCCCCCAACGTGCGGTTGTACGACGTGATGCAGTGGCTCGACGTCCGCCGGGTGGTGCCACCGGAAAGCCGTATCTCGCTGTTGGTGGCGCTGGGCTTCTTCGTGATCTGCCTGGTCAACACCGTCGGTCTGTTGCTGGCCAAGTTCCTGCGCCGTGCCGGGGAGATTGGCGTGCGTCGCGCGTTGGGAGCGTCGCGTCGCGAAATCTACGCGCAATATTTGATTGAGGCGGGCACGGTCGGTCTGGCCGGCGGCGTGCTGGGGCTGCTCCTGACCGCAGCCGGCGTGGCCGGCGTCGGCGTGCTGTTTCCGCCGCAGATCGCAAAGCTGGCGCAACTCGACATGTCGCTGGTGGGGTTGACCTTGCTGGTGGCGATCATCGCCACCGTACTGGCGGCGTTCTACCCGGCCTGGCGCGCGGCGCGCGTGCAGCCGGCGTGGCAATTGAAGAGCAACTGAGGGATGACGATGAGCCTTCAGATCAAACCTATCCTGGTCGCGCTGCGGCGGCACAAGGCAGGCACCTTGCTGATCGCGGTGCAGATCGCGCTGACCCTGGCGATCGTCTGCAATGCGTTGTTCATCATCCATCAGCGTCTGGCCACCCTGTCCGAACGCAGCGGCGTGGACGAGGCCAACGTGTTCGTGATCGCCAACCAGTGGGCGGTCGACTGGACAACCCAGCAGATCGACGCCCAGGTACGAGCCGACATGGTCGCGCTGCGCCAGTTGCCCAGCGTGCGCAATGCCGCCCCGTCCACCGGTTATCCGCTGCAGGGTGGCGGCTGGGACAACTTCATCACGATGACGCTCGACCAGATCAAGCCCACCACCGACTCGGCGGTGTACATGGGTGACGAACACCTGCTCGATACGCTGGGCTTGCGGTTGGTCGCGGGGCGAAATTTCCGCTCCGACGAGGTGCTCGTGATGGGCACCCAGCAGGCGCTTGTTCCGCCGCAGGTGATCGTGAGCAAGGCGTTGGCCCATCGGCTTTTCCCCGACGGCTCGGCATTGGGCAAAAGCTTTTACGCGATGGGTGCCTCGCCCAGCACCATCGTCGGCATCGTCGATCCGCTTCACCGGCAGGGTGCGTCGCCATGGGACAAGCTGCACGCCGGGCAGTCGCTGATATGGCCGGCACGACCGGACGACGCGCGCGGCGTGTTCTACATCGTGCGCGCCAAACCGGGCCAGCTTGCTGCTGCGATGCGGGAGGCACCCAAGGCGCTGTACGCGCAGAGCCGCCTGCGCATCATCGACCCGAAGGACGGCATCCAGGATTACGCGCAGATCCGCCACCGTGTCTTCGACAGCGACCGCGGCATGGCCATCCTGATGGGCATCATCAGCGCGGTGCTGCTGGCGATCACCGCTGCCGGCATCGTGGGGCTCACCAGTTTCTGGGTCGGCCAGCGGCGCAAGCAGATTGGCATACGCCGCGCACTCGGCGCGACGCGGCGCGACATTCTGGGCTACTTCCTCACGGAAAACCTGCTGATCGGTATCGGTAGCGTGGCGGTCGGCACGGTGTTGGCGGTCGGCATCAATCTGTGGATGGTGGCGCGCTTCGAAATGGACCGGATGTCGCTGGCCTATGTGGTCGTCGGGGTGATCGTGTTGCTGCTGTTGGGGCAGGGCGCGGTACTGGCGCCGGCGCTGCGTGCCTCGCGCGTGTCGCCGGTGGAGGCGACGCGGAGTGTGTGAGTTCCCGCTTCCTCCCTGCATGGCAGGGGGAAGACAAACCTCGGAGTGAACGTAATGTTTGCCTACTACCTCGAACTGGCCCTGCGCAGCCTCAGGCGAAGCCCCGGCCTCACCGTGTTGATGGTGCTGGCGATCGGCTTTGGCGTCGCCGCGTCGATGACGACGTACTCGGTGTTTCGCGCCGTTTCCGGTGACCCGATCCCGTGGAAGTCGTCGCGGCTGTTCGTGCCGCAGATCGACAACTGGGGGCCGAAGAAGAGCCGCGACGGCGATGACGAGCCGCCGAGCGCCATGAGCTATCTCGACGCCACCACGCTGATGCGCGACCACCGCGCCAAGCGGCAGTCGGCGATGTACCAGATCTCGCCCTCGGTGGTGCCGGCACAGGCCGGCAAGCATCCGCTCAACGTCAGCGGGCACGCGGTGTATGGCGAGTTTTTCCCGATGCTGGACGTGCCGTTTCTCTACGGCGCCGGCTGGAGCGCGCAGGACGATGCGCAGCGTGCGGCGGTGGCGGTGATCAGCAGCAAGCTCAACGAGAAGCTGTTCGGCAATGTCGACAGCGTGGGCCGCACGGTGAACATCGATGGGCGGGATTACCGCGTGGTCGGCGTGCTCGATCACTGGAATCCGCAGCCGCGCTTCTACGACGTGACCAACACCGGCGGCTTCAGCGAGAGCGACGAGGACATCTTCGTGCCGTTCGAGCGCGCGATCTCGGTGGGCCTGCCCAACAACGGCAACACCAACTGCAACGCCACGCCGAAGGAGTCCGGCTTCGTGGGGCTGCAGCATTCGGAATGCGTGTGGATCGCCTACATGGCCGAGCTGGACGATGCGGCGGCGGTCGACGCCTATCGCCAGTACCTGGACGCCTATGCGAAAAACCAGCAGCAGGCCGGCCGTTTCGGCTGGGCGCCCAACAACCGCCTGCGCAACCTGCCCGACTACCTGGAGCAGCAGCAGGTGGTGCCGCGCGACACCAAGGTGTCGCTGCTGGTGGCGCTGGGCCTGCTGCTGGTGTGCCTGGTGAACACGGTGGGTTTGCTGCTGGCCAAGTTCCTGCGCCGCGCTGGCGAGATCGGCGTGCGCCGCGCGCTGGGTGCGCCGCGCAAGGCGATCTACCTGCAGTTTCTCACCGAGGCCGGCATGGTCGGCGCGGCCGGTGGCGTGCTGGGCCTGCTGCTGACCGGGGTGGGCGTGGCCAGTGTGGGCCTGGTGCTGCCCAAGAGCATTTCCGACCTGGCCCGGCTCGACCTGTCGCTGCTGGCGATCACGCTGCTGGTGGCCGTGCTGGCGACCTTGCTGGCCGGGCTTTACCCCACCTTCCGTGCGTCGCGCGTGCAGCCCGCGTGGCAGTTGAAGTCGAATTGATGAGCGGCGCCATGACGTTTCCTGCCGCGCAAATCCGGTTGTTCCAGCTCGTCATCCCGGCGAAAGCCGGGATCCAGCGACTTCCGCCTTCCGGTGCCGAGGCACTGGATCCCGGCTTTCGCCGGGATGACGAACCACAGCGCAAGGAACCACAACGATGACACTCCATCCCATCCTCGCCGCATTGCGCAAGCACAAGGCCGGTGTCGTGCTGATCGCCCTGCAGATCGCGTTGACCCTGGCGATTGTCTGCAATGCAGTATTCATCATCGGCCAGCGCATCGAGCGGGTGAACCGTCCGACCGGGCTGGACGAGAGCAACCTGTTCCTGGTCACCCAGCAGTGGGTGGGCGCGCCCGGCGAGGACGTGGCCGGCGGCGTGGACAAGCTCGACGCCATGCAGCTGGAAGATCTCGCCGCACTGCGCCAGCTGCCCGACGTGGTATCGGTGGCGCCGGTCAACTCGCTGCCGCTGCTCGACTCGTCGTGGAACGGCGCCATCGCCAGCAAGCCCGGGGATGCGCAGATCCGCGGCAAGAGCGTTACCCGCACCACGTACTACTTCAGCGACGACGAGCTGCTGCCCACGCTGGGCCTGCGCCTGGTGGCCGGGCGCGCGTTCAATGCCGGCGACGTGCAGCACCAGGGCTTTCGCGACCAGCGCGATCCGG
This sequence comes from Rhodanobacter caeni, assembly GCF_039523575.1. Lineage (NCBI taxonomy): Bacteria > Pseudomonadati > Pseudomonadota > Gammaproteobacteria > Lysobacterales > Rhodanobacteraceae > Rhodanobacter > Rhodanobacter caeni. Next base: position 143,423 of record NZ_BAAAFO010000001.1, read on the forward strand.
ACATCGCGATCCTTACAAAGGCGCTGGCGGAGAAGTTGTTCCCCGAGGGTGCGGTGGGCAAGGCGGTCTACCTCAACGGCAGCGACAAGCCGGTCACCGTGGTCGGCGTGGTGGAGCGCATGCAGGTGCCCTATGCCGGTGGCGGCGACGAGGTGGCATGGAACTCCACCCTGATACCTGCCCGCCTCGACGCCAACTTTTCGCGCTACGCGGTGCGCACAAAGCCGGGTCGGCTGGACGAGGTGATGCGCGCGGTGACGCCGGCGCTGTACAAGGTCAATCCGATGCGCGTGCTCGATGACGACAGCGTGCGCTCGTTCACCGACATTCGCGCCACTGCCTACCGCGCCGACCTGGGCATGGCGATCCTGATGGGCGTGGTGTGCCTGATCCTGCTGTGCGTCACCGCCGCCGGCATCGTGGGGCTCACCAGCTTCTGGGTCGGCCAGCGGCACCGGCAGATCGGCGTGCGGCGCGCGCTGGGCGCACGCAAGATCGACATCCTGCGCTACTTCCAGATCGAGAACCTGCTGATCGCGGGCAGCGGCGTGGTGATCGGCGTGTTGCTGGCGGTGGGCCTTAACCAGTGGCTGATGAGCCACTACGAGATGACCCGCATCCCCGTGCTGTACGTGCTCACCGGCGTGCTGGCAATGCTGGCCATCGGCCAGGCCGCGGTGTTCGTGCCGGCACGGCGCGCGTCGAACGTGGCGCCCGTGGTGGCCACCCGCGCGGTGTAGCTTTTTTTCTCCCTCCCCTGCGCTGCAGGGGAGGGCTGGGGAGGGGTGCTTTTGCTTTTCGCGGCAAAAAGCACCCTCTCCCAACCTCCCCCTGCAAGCAGGGGGAGGAGCCATCAACAGAGTGAGCGGAATGTTTGCCTACTACCTCGACCTCGCCCTGCGCAGCCTCAAACGCAACAAGGCGCTCACCGTGCTGATGGTGCTGGCGATCGCGCTGGGCATCGGTGCCAGCATGACCACGCTGACGGTGCTGCACGTGTTGTCCGGCGATCCGCTGCCGGGGCGCAGCGGCACGTTGTATTACCCGCAGATCGACCCGCGCGACGACAGTGGCCAGATGCCGGGCGAGCAGCCGCCGGAGCAGGTCACCCTGATCGACGGGCTCAACCTGCTGCGCGCGAAACGGGCCGACCACCAGGCGCTGATGGCCGGCGGCTACGTGCCGGTGCAGTCGGACTCGGCGGCGGTCGATCCGTTCTACACGGAGGCGCGTTTCACCACCGCCGATTTCTTCCCCATGTTCGGCACGCGGTTTCGCTACGGCCGCGGCTGGAACGCTGATGACGACGAGGCCAAGACACGCGACGTGGTGATCAACAGCCAGCTCAACGGCAGGCTGTTCGGCGGAGCCGACAGCGTGGGTCGCACCTTGCGCATCGCCGACACCCGTTTCCGCATCGTGGGCGTGCTCGACGATTGGGCACCCAACCCGCATTTCTACGATCTCAACACCGGCTCCTTCGGCCGCACCGAGCAGGTGTTCGTGCCGCTGCAGACGGCGATGAACCTGAAGCTGGAGCGCCACGGCTCCAACGACTGCTGGGGCCGGGGCACCGGCGGCAACGGCCGCATCTATCCCGGGGACACCTGCGTGTGGCTGCAGTTCTGGGTGCAGCTGGACAGCCCGGCCAAGGCGGCCGCCTACGAGCGCTTCCTGGTGCATTACTCGCAGGAACAGAAGGCGCTGGGCCGGTTCGTGCGGCCCCCGAACGTGCGCCTGCGCAACCTGATGCAGTGGCTGGCCTACCAGCGCGTGGTGCCGGACGACGTGCGGCTGCAGGCCGCGCTGGCGTTCGGCTTCCTGCTGGTGTGCCTGATCAACACCGTGGGGCTGATGCTGGCCAAGTTCATGCGCCGCGCCGCCGACCTGGGCGTGCGGCGCGCGCTGGGCGCATCCAAGCGGGCGCTGTTCGCCCAGTTGCTGGTGGAGTCCGGCGTGGTCGGCGTGGTCGGTGGCGCGGGCGGCCTGCTGCTGGCGGGCCTGGGCTTGTGGGCGGTGCGGCAGCGCCCGTCCAGCTATGCCGCGCTGGCGCACCTGGACGGCGCGATGCTGCTGGTCACGTTCCTGCTGGCGCTGGCGTCCACGTTGCTGGCCGGGATGTTGCCGGCCTGGCGCGCCTGCCAGGTGCCGCCGGCCCTCCAACTGAAAAGCAACTGAGGGCAGCATCATGGAACTGCGACCGATTCTCTCCACGTTGCGGCGGCACAAGACCACCGCGTGGCTGCTGGTGCTGGAAATTGCGCTGACCTGCGCCATCGTCTGCAACGCGGTGTTCATGATCAACCATCGCCTCGACCACATGCAGATGCCCACCGGCATCGACGAGCACGGCCTGGTGCAGATCCAGGTGGCCGAGGTGGCGCCGCTGCCGGACGTCTACGCGCGCGCGCGGGAGGATCTGGCGGTGATCCGGCAGGTGCCTGGTGTGCGTGCCGTCACCCTGGTCAGCCAGTTGCCGCTGACGCCCTCCTCGTCGAACGCCAACGTCATGCTGGACCCCATGCAGCGCACGCCATCGCTCAACGCCGGCACGTATTTCGGCCTGGATCTGGTCCAGACGATGGGCCTGCGCCTGGTGGCGGGCCGCGACCTGCGGCCGGAGGAGGTGCTCGATGCCGACGTCGCGCTGAAGCTGGTGGCCGCCGGCCAGACCGACGCCTTCGCGCCGGTGACGGTGGTCACCCAGGCCATGGCGCAACGGCTGTGGCCGGGCGCCAACCCGCTGGGCAAGGTGCTCTACCTGGGCCCGATCAGCGTGCGGGTGGTCGGCGTGGTGGCGGAACTGGCGCGTGCCAATGCCTACGACGACGCCACCGCGCAGTACTCGATGATCCTGCCCATGTTCATGGGCGCCGGCAAAGACCAGAGCTACCTCATCCGCACCCGTCCGCAGGATCGCCAGGCCGTGCTGAAGGCCGCCGTGGCCGCGCTGAAAAAGGCCGACTCGCGACGCGTGGTCACTACCCAGCGCACCTATGACGAGGTGCGCGAGAAGTTCTTCGAGAACGATCGCTCCATGGCGGGCATCCTGGTCGGCGCGATCGCCGCGCTGCTGATCGTCACCGCGCTGGGCATCGTGGGCCTGGCCAGCTTCTGGGTGGCACAACGGCGCCGCACCATCGGCGTGCGCCGTGCGCTGGGCGCCACCCGCCGCAACATCCTCAATTACTTCCTCACCGAGAACTTCCTGCTGGCCACCATCGGCATCGCGCTGGGCATGGTGCTGGCCTACGGCATCAACCTGTTTCTGATGACGCGCTACGAATTGCCGCGGTTGCCGGCCGTCTATTTCCCGGTAGGCGCGGTGGCGTTGTGGATGATCGGCCAACTGGCCGTGCTGGGCCCGGCCCTGCGCGCGGCCGCGGTGCCGCCGGTGGTGGCCACGCGATCAGTGTGACTTTTTATCTCCCTCCCCTGCTTGCAGGGGAGGGCTGGGGAGGGGTGCTTTTGCTCCTGGCCGAAAAGCACCCCCCCCTCCCGACCTCCCCCTGCAAGCAGGGGGAGGAGCCAGCAACGGAGCTTCCCCATGTTCACCTACTACCTCGATCTCGCCCTGCGCAGCCTGAAGCGCAACAAGGTGCTTACGGCGCTGATGGTGCTGGCTATCGCGGTTGGCATTGGTGCCAGCATGACCACGCTCACCCTGGTGCACCTGTTGTCCGGCGACCCCATACCGGGCAAGAGCAGCGTGCTTTATTTTCCCCAGGTCGATCCCGAGAATCCCGCGCCCCCGTATCACATGGAGCCCTATCCCGCGATGGACTACCGCTCCGCCATGGACCTGTGGAGCGCGCATCGCGCCGACCGCCAGGCCATCATCACCAGCAGTTCGGTGAAAGTGCGCGCGCGCGACACCGGCCGGCCGCCATTGATCCTGGGCATGCTGTCGACCAGTGCGGATTTCTTCCCGATGTTCGAGGTGCCATTCCAGTACGGCGCCGGCTGGAGTGCGCAGGACGACGCGCGCCGCGCCCGCGTGGCGGTCATCTCCCATGACCTGAACGACAAGCTGTTCGGTGGCGAAGACAGCGTGGGCCGCACGTTGCGGGTGCGCGACACCGACGTGCGCATTGTCGGCGTGCTCAAGCCGTGGCGGCCCACGCCGCTGTTCTACGACCCGTGGGTCCGGAATTTCAGCAAGACGGAAGATGTGTTTCTTCCCTTTTCCAGCAGCATGGAAATCAACCAGGGCAACTTCCAGGTCTTTACCTGCTGGCATGTGCCCGACGACACGCGCCATCTGCAGAACGCCGATTGCGTGTGGGTATGGCTGTGGGCGGAGCTGGACAGCCCGGCCAAGGTGGCGTCCTACACGCGATTCGTGACCGATTACGCCGAGCAGCAGAAGGCGATCGGGCGATTCGCGACGGGCAAGGAGCATGTCCGCGTGCGCGATGTGATGACGATGCTGACCGAGCGCGGCATGGTGCCTGGCGACGTGCGCCTGCAAGCATGGCTGGCTTTGGCCTTTCTCCTCATCTGCCTGTTCAACGCGGTGGGTCTGCTGCTGGCGAAATTCCTGCGCCGCAGCGGCGAGATCGGTGTGCGCCGCGCGCTCGGTGCAAGCCGCCGTGCGATCTTCGCGCAGTGCCTGGTGGAGGCCGGCGTGATTGGCTTGCTGGGCGGGTTCTTCGGCTGGCTGCTGACCTTGGCGGGTTTGTGGCTGGTACGGCAGCAACCGGTGGATTACGCCCATCTCGCGCATCTGGACACGGGCATGTTCCTGGCCACCTTCGTCATGGCGGTAGCGGCGAGCCTGTTGGCCGGCGTGTTGCCCGCACTGCGCGCCAGCCGCGTGGTGCCCGCCTGGCAACTCAAGGCCCTTTAGTGCGCTATCCCTGCGCGTGAAAGCGGCCATCCGTGGCCGCACTCCTCACAAGAGCACTCGAACTGGACATCGCGATGCAGATTCGACCCATACTTGCCGCCTTGCGCCGCCACCGGCTTGCCACGCTGCTGATCGCCATGGAGATCGCGCTGGCGTGCGCCGTGCTGTGCAACGCATGTTTCCTGGTGGCGCAACGCTGGAACCTGATCCGCATCGACAGCGGCGTGGACGAAAGCGCGCTGGCCGTGCTGAGCGTCAACGGCTTCGAAGCCAGCCAGGCGGCCGACGTCAATGCGCGCATGCTGGCGGGCTTGCGCGGCATTGCCGGCATGCAGTCGGTCAGCCTGATCAACCAGGTGCCATTCGGACCGCAGGCCGGCGCGGCCGGCATTTCGCGCGATCCGGGCAGCTTCAAGAACAAGATTGGCGTGGTGGACTTCGTGCTGGGTGGGCCGGGCACCTACGAGGCCCTGGGGTTGAAGCTGGTCGAGGGCCGCTTGCCGCAAGCCGACGATTACCGTGCCGCCACCACGTTTGCGCCGCCGGATGCGCAGGTGCTGGTAAGCCGTGCGCTGGCGGATCACGCCTGGCCGGGGGAAAGCCCGCTGGGCAAGGAATTCTGGTGCGACAAGCTGCATTTCCGCGTGATCGGCGTCGTCGATCACCTGGCGCGCGCGCACCCCCATGACTGGGGTCCGCAGGCGGTGGAATGGACAGTGTTCACTCCGGTGCTCCCCGGAGGTTCGTTGGCGGGCACGTATCTGCTGCGGGCGAATCCGGCGGATTTGCCGCGCGTGCTGCACGAGGCGCGTGACGCGGTGGCGAAGATCGCGCCGGACGTGGTGCTGGATCAGGAGAACAGCCGCACCATCGGCGAGCTACGCGCGGATTACTTCAAGTCCGACCGCATCATGATCGACCTCTTGATCGGCGTGATCGTCACCATGCTCGGCGTCACCGCCCTGGGCATCGTCGGCCTGGCCAGCTTCTGGGTGCAGCAACGGCGCCGCCAGATCGGTATCCGCCGCGCCATTGGCGCCACCCGCGGCGACATCCTGCATTACTTCCAGACCGAGAATTTCCTCATCGTCACCGGCGGCATCGTGCTGGGCATGGTGCTGGCGTACGGGCTGAACCTGCTGTTGATGAGCCAGTACGAATTGCCGCGCCTGCCGCTGTTCTATCTCCCGATCGGTGCGCTGGTGTTGTGGGGCCTGGGGCAGCTGGCGGTGCTGGGCCCGGCGCTGCGCGCGGCCGCGGTGCCGCCGGTGGTGGCGACGCGCAGCGGGTGAGCCGGGTTGGCGAACCTGGCCATCGCCGCAGCGGCGGCACGCGCCGATGGCCTTCCAGTTTCAGCGATGTTTTTCCAACATGGAGTTTCGATGAGTACCTACCGTACCGTTTTCTGTTGCGTGGCCGCCGTCGCCCTTGGCGTGGCGATGCGTGATGCATCGTCCGCACCGCTGGCCGCGGCTTCTTCAGCGCCGGCATCGTCGTCGTCCAGCGCCGCGCCAAGGATGATGTCGCGCGACGAGGTCACCCGCATCATCGACAACACGCGAAAGATCGTTTCCCCCAATGGCGTCGACGAGCGCCTCAAGCTGCGCATCGGCGGCATCGACCAGTGGGTGTCGATCCGCGGGCGCGACCGCCGCAATCCGATCCTGCTGGTCCTGCATGGTGGCCCGGCGTCGGTGGTGATGCCGGTCAGCTACACCTTCCAGTCGGGCTGGGAGGACTACTTCACCGTGGTGCAATGGGACCAGCGCGGCGCCGGCAAGACCTACGCCGCCAACACCGAGGCGCAGATGTCGCCGGGCATGACCGCGGCCGGTATGACGGATGACGCCGCCCAGCTCGTCCAGTACCTGCGCAGGCACTACGGCAAGCGGAAAATCTTCCTGCTCGGCCATTCCTGGGGCACCGTGCTGGGCACGCGGCTGGCCCGGCAGCACCCGGACTGGTTCCATGCCTATATCGGCGTTGGCCAGGTGGTGAACATGCTGCGGAACGAGGAGATCGGCTTTGCCTATGCACTGCGCGAGGCCAAGGCCGATCACAACGAGCAGGCCATACGCGAGCTCGAAGCGATGATGCCGTATCCCGGGACACCGCCCATGACCATCGGCCGCATCGCCACGCGCAGCAAGTGGGAAACCTATTACGGCGGGGTTGCCCATGGCCGCCGCGACTTTTCGTTCTACGCCGATGCCGAGGAGCTCTCGCCCGACTACAGCCAGACCGAGCTCGAGGCGATCGGCAAGGGCAGCGCGTACACGTTCAGGCATCTGCTGCAGCCGCTGTTCGATATCGATCTCGACAACACCACGCGCTTCGAATGCCCGGTGATCCTGTTCGTCGGCCAGCACGACTACACCACCTCGCACGAGCTGGCCGAGCAATGGTTCGACCGCGTCCAGGCACCGTCGAAACGCCTGGTGCTGTTCGCCGATTCCGCCCACATGCCCATGCTGGAACAACCGGGCCGGTTCCTGGTGCACCTGGTGACGGACGTCCTGCCGTTTGCGCAGAAGGCGGGCGACGCGGCACCGGTGGAGATCACGCGCGGCCATTGATCGTTGCCGCCGTGTTGTCGTGTGGCGAAGCGGTCGCCGTGAATCGGGCAAGACCCAGGGAGTGGATGGATGATTCGATACAGCCTTGAACTGGCCCTGCACGGGCTGCGGCGGTCGCCCAAAAGCACGCTGCTGGCGGTGGTGACGGTGGCATTGGGCTTGGCGGCCAGCATGACCACGCTGGCGCTGCTGCATATGCTGTCGGCCGATCCGCTGCCTGGACGAAGCCAGCACCTGTACCTGGCGTGGGTGGATACGGTGCAGGCGAAGCCGGACAACTATGCGTCATTGAACGGCGTGACGGTGGAGAACTACAAGCGCATCAAGATGGCTGACGCACAGGCGTTGTTGCAGGCGCATCGGGCGGTGCGGCAGACAGCGCTGGCCGGACTGGGGGCGGAGGTGTCGATGGTGGACGGCGGACATCTGCAACGGGACCAGTTGTTGCTGGGTACCACCAGCGAGTTCATGCCGATGATGGGGCTGGCGTTGCGTTACGGGCGGAACTGGAGCGCGGCAGAAGATGCGGCCCGGGCACCGGTGGCGGTGATCGACGTGGAACTGGCGAAAAAGCTTTTCGGCACCGGAAATGCGGTCGGGCGGAGCATTCGACTGGACAAGGCGGTGTTTCGGGTGATTGGCGTCAGCACCCCTTTTTCGCCCAGCCCGCACTTCTATGACCTGGACCGCTGGGTGTTCAGCGCGACGCACCGCGAGAGCGTATTCCTGCCCTATGCCGCTGCGCTGGACGCGGGCATCAAGTTGACCGGTGCGGACGAATGCGATGCGACCGCCACCCGAAAATCCCTGTTCGATCATGATCCGGCGCACTGCGGTTGGCTGAGCTACTGGGTCGAGCTGGATACGCCAGCCCAGGTGGCGGATTTTCGCGCGTACCTCTCGCGTTACGCGCGCGAGCAACACCAGCTGTCGGGTTCGCCCAGGCCGGCAGCGTCGCGGCTTTTCAGCGTGAGCGAATGGTTGACCCGGCAGAACGTGGTGCCGGACAACGTGCGTCTCAACGTGTGGTTGGCCGGGTCGTTCCTGCTGCTGTGCATGGCGAATGTGGCGGGGCTGCTGACCGCCAGATTTCTGCATCGCAGCAGCGAGATCGGGATACGCAGGGCCCTCGGCGCGCCGCGCCGCGCCATCTTCGCGCAGCACGTACTGGAGGCGGCGGCCGTGAGCGTGCTTGGCGGGGTATTGGCGTGGCCGTTGACCCTGCTGGGGTTGTGGATTCTGCGCAAGCAGGAACAGGGGTTCACTGATATGGCGCGACTCGATCCGGTGATGTTTGGTGGCTTGTTCGCGCTGGCGCTGGCGGTAGGTCTGCTGGTGGGTCTGTTGCCGGCATGGCGTGCCTCGACGGTGGAGCCCGGCCTGCAGGTCAAGAGCGCCTAGGAGGCGGAACATGTCCATGCGTATGTTGCTTTCCATGCTTCGCCGCCACAGCTTGATGCCTGGCCTGGTCATGCTGCAGGTGGCGCTGGCCTGCGCGATTCTGTGCAACGTGCTGTTTCTGACGTGGCAGAAACTCGAGCCGATGCTGGCGCCCAGTGGCCTCGCCGACAAGGACCTGATCCTGGTGGATCAGGTGGTTTCGCCGCAGCGGGCGTGGACCGCCGCCGAGGTTGCTGCGGGCGTTGAGGCCCTTCGTCGCACGGCAGGAGTGCGCTCGGCTTCGGCGGCTTTCGGGCTGCCGATGGTGAACTCCGTATTGATGGATATCACGTTGCAGGGAGGCAACGGCGCCAAGGTCGGTGTCAACGGTTATCTGGGCGAGGGCTTGGTTCAAACTCTCGGTTTGCAGTTGGCGCAGGGGCGCGATTTCCTTCCTGCCGAATATCGTGATTTCGGCATGGGCGTGTCTGGTTACCCATGGGACGCGGGGGTGGCCCAACCGGTGATCATCACCCGTTCGCTCGCACGGAAATTGTTCGACGATGGCAATGCGATCGGCCGCACTTTGAGCGATCCCAGCGACAAGGATGACGCTGGCTATCGCGTGGTCGGCGTCGTGCGTCACCTGCTGCGCAACCAGCTTGGCCAAGCCACCGATGGCCGCGCCGACAACACGGTCTTGCTGGCCCGGCGGATCGCTGCCACGACGTTGCTCAGTTACGCGGTGCGCGTCGACCCCGGAATGCGCGAGGTGGCATTGAAGGGCGTCAAGGCCACGGTGAAACGTGAGTTCGGTCCGTTGATGGGGCCGAACCCCACCGCCCGCGTCAGCTTCTACAGCGAACGCCGCGAACGGGCTTTCCAGAGCCAGCGCGCCGCATTGTGGCTCTTCGCCGGGGTGACCCTGGCGGTCGTCATCGTCACGGTGATCGGCATCATGGGGCTGACCGGCTTCTGGGTGCAGAGGCGTACGCGGCACATTGGTATCCGGCGGGCGCTGGGCGCGCGCAGGGCGGATATCCTGCGCTACTTTCTCGTCGAGAATCTGCTGATCGTGGGTGTCGGTATCGCGATCGGAATGCTGCTTGCCTACCTGGGCAACGGGTGGCTGATGCGCCATTACGAGCTGTCGCGCCTACCCTGGACGTTCCTGCCGTGGGGCGCGCTGGTGATGGTGATACTGAGCCAGCTCGCCGTCCTCGGCCCCGCGCTGCGTGCCGCAGCGGTGCCGCCGGTGGTGGCGACGAGGTCGGTGTGATGGGCGACTTGGTGTTTTCCCCCCTGGAGCCAGGGGGCAAGTGCCAGCCGGCTGTCCGCCGGCCGAAAGTCATGGCAACCTTCCGGGTCCCGGCGGCATCCATGACCGCATGTGCAGAAAGCCTATGAGAACTGTCCTTGTCATCGACGACAACCCGGCCGTGGGCGAGGCGCTGTCGCTGGCGTTGTCGCTCAACGAGATCAAGCCGCTGACCGCGCTTACGCCGGAGGAGGGGCTGGCGGTGCTGGCGCGTGGCCAGGTGGACGTGGTGATCCAGGACATGAATTTCACCGCCGACACCACCTCGGGCGAGGAGGGGGTGGCGCTGTTTCGGGCCATCCGCGAGCGGCATCCGGATTTGCCGGTGATCCTGCTGACCGCGTGGACGCACCTGGAAACCGCGGTGGAGCTGGTCAAGGCCGGCGCCGCCGATTACCTGGCCAAGCCGTGGGACGACAACAAGCTGCTGGCCACGGTGGAGAACCTGCTGGAGCTGTCCGAATCCACCCGCGAGGTGTCGCGCAGCCGGCGCGAGCGGCGCCAGCGCAGCGACCAGTTGCGCAAGAACTACGACCTCGACGGCCTGGTGTTTGCCTCCGACGCGATGGCGCGCACGCTGGAGCTGGCCTGCCAGGTCGCGCGTTCGGAGGTGCCGGTGCTGATCACCGGCCCCAATGGCGCCGGCAAGGAGCGCATCGCCGCGATCGTGCATGCGAATTCCGCCGTCAAGCGCGGCCCGTTCATCGCGGTGAACTGCGGTGCGCTGCCCGGCGAGCTGATCGAGGCCGAGCTGTTCGGCGCCGATGCGGGCGCCTATACCGGCGCCAACAAGGCGCGTGAAGGGCGTTTCGAGCTGGCCGATGGCGGCACCCTGTTCCTGGACGAGATCGGCAACCTGCCGTTGTCCGGCCAGGTGAAGCTGCTGCGCGTGCTGGAAACCGGCCAGTACGAGCGGCTGGGCTCGGGCCGCACGCGGCAGGTGAAGGTGCGCGTGCTGTCGGCCACCAATGCCGACCTCAAGGCGATGGTGCGTGCAGGCACGTTCCGCGAGGACCTGTATTACCGCCTCAACGTGATCGAGGTGAACCTGCCGCCGCTCAGCGAGCGCAGCGACGACATCCTGCCGCTGGCGGAGTTTTTCCTCGATGGCCGCGCCGAACTGGGCGACGCGGCCCGCGAGTTGCTGCTCGGTTATCCGTGGCCGGGCAATGTGCGCGAGCTGAAAAACGCCATCGAGCGCGCCGCGCTGCTCTCGGGGGGCCGGCCGATCACCCCGGAGCTGCTCAACCTGCCGCAGCACGTTTCCACGGTGGCGCGCAGCCTGGACGAGCCCAGCCGCGAGGTGGTGGAAAGCGCGCTGCACAAGGCCGATGGCGTGGTCAGCCGAGCGGCGCAACAACTGGGGCTGTCGCGGCAGGCGCTGTACCGGCGCATGGAGCGTTATGGCCTGGCCACGTCAAACTGAGATGCAGTGGTCTTGCTCCGCCGCCTGCGCCGTAGAAAGATGGGCGATGTCTGTCTCGGGGGAGCACCGTCATGCGATACGACATCGCACCGCTGCCGGCATTGTTGCTGGGCGTGCTGGTCGCCCAGGCCGCGGTGACCCGGCCGGCCATCGGGCAAAGGTGGGTGATCCCGGCGCCGAAGTCGTCCGCCATCGACTACCGCGTCGGCTCGGTGCGGATCGACGCGCCGCCACCGAGTCCATTCGAGTTCGACGACCATCGCCCGCGCGGCCCGGTGGGCCAGCCACCGCCGCGGCCCAACGACCGCAACGTGGTGCTGGGCCTGGGCCTGCCCTGGACCGACGGCCGCCCGCCGCTCGATTGCGCGCAGACGCCGATGGATGCCAAGTGCCATTGAGGGATGGGGCGACCATTCATCGCATCGCCCTTGTAGGAGCGCACCCTGTGCGCGAAAGCTGTTCGCCGCAATGCGGAAAGGCATCGCGCACAGGGTGCGCTCCTACAGATGATGCTTGCCGATGGAGCTCCCCATGTGGCGCTGGCTGACCTCGCTGCGGATGCGGCTGGCCATCCTGCTGGTGGTGGCCGGCGCGGCGGGCGCCCTGATCTACGCCGGGGTCAGCCGCTGGCCGGTGCCGCAGGTGCTGCAATGGCTGCAGGCCAACGCGGCGTGGTCGGCGCGTGCGTCGTCGGGTGTCTACGGCGGCATGCTGATCAGCCTGGTGGTGCTGCTGCCGCTGGCGTTCTGGCTGGCCGGTGTGGTGATGGCGCCGGTGAGCCGCCTGCTGCGTGCGCTGGAAGGCGCGGTGGCCAGTTACCGCGATGGCGATTTCAGTTTCTCCATCGCCGTGAACCGGCGCGATGAACTGGGCCAGCTGATCCGCATGCACAACGCGCTGGGCCAGACCTTGCGCGAGCAGCGCCAGCACCTGGTGCAGCGCGAACTGTTGCTGGACACGGTGGTGCAGAACACACCGGTGGCACTGGTGCTGACCGATGCGATCGGCCGCGTGGCGTACGCCAACATCGCCTCCCGCCACCTGTTCAACAACGGCCGCAGCCTGCAGGGGATGGATTTCGCGCAATTGCTGGCCGCCGGCCCCGACGCGCTGCGCCAGGCGGTGGAAAGCGGCGAGGACGCCCTGCTCAGCGTGGAGATGGATGGCGGCGAGGAAACCTTCCACCTTTCCCAGCGCGCGTTCCGGTTGCAGGGGCGACCGCATCGGCTGCAGTTGTTCCGCCGCATGACGCGCGAGCTGTCGCGGCAGGAAGTGGCGACGTGGAAGCGGGTGATCCGGGTGATCAGCCACGAGCTGAACAATTCCCTGGCGCCGATCTCCTCGCTGGCGCATTCGGGCGCGGAGCTGGCCCGGCGTGGCGACGTGGCGCGGCTGCCGGGCGTGTTCGCCACCATCGGCGAGCGTGCCAACCATCTGCACGGCTTCATTGCCGGCTACGCCAGCTTCGCCAAGTTGCCCGCGCCGCGGCTGGCGCCGGTGGAGTGGGCGCCGTTCCTCGACGCACTGGCCCTGCATTGCCGCTTCCGCCTGCTGGGCGAGGCGCCGGAGCGGCCGGGCGTGTTCGATGCGGTGCAGATCGAGCAGGTGCTGATCAACCTGATCAAGAACGCGCACGAGGCCGGCGGCGACGAGAACGAGGTGTCGCTTTCCATCGCCCAGATCGGGCGCGACCTGCGCATCGAAGTGGCCGACCGCGGCCCCGGCATGAGCGAAACCGTGCTGGCGCAGGCGCTGCTGCCGTTCTATTCCACTAAGCGCGCCGGCACCGGGCTGGGCCTGGCGCTGGCGCGCGAAATCACCGAGGCGCACGGTGGCCGGGTGCTGCTGGCCAACCGCGAGGGCGGCGGTTTGCGGGTGACCCTGCTGCTGCCGCAGACCACGCCGCGATAGCCGCCGCGGCGCATGGCGCTCGCCTATACTCACGGCTTCTTCAGGGGAGGGAGCTTACGTCATGGGATTGGGACAACTGCTGGCGCTGGTCATTGTTTTCCTGGTGGTGGTTGGCATCGTCAAGCTGGTGCGCATCGTGCCGCAAGGCTACGAGTGGACCGTGGAGACGTTCGGCAGATACACCCGTACGCTGACGCCGGGGCTGCATTTCCTGATCCCGATCTACCAGGCGGTCGGACGCAAGATCAACATGATGGAACAGGTGCTGGACGTGCCCTCGCAGGACGTGATCACCAAGGACAACGCGGTGGTGGGCGTGGACGGCGTGGTGTTCTACCAGGTGCTGGACGCGTCCAAGGCGGCGTACGAGGTCTCCAACCTGGAGCAGGCCACGCTGGCGCTGATCATGACCAACATCCGCACCGTGCTGGGCTCGATGGATCTGGACGAAAGCCTCAGCCAGCGCGACGCCATCAACGCCAAGCTGCTGCGCGTGGTGGACGAGGCCACGCATCCGTGGGGCGTCAAGGTCAACCGCATCGAGATCAAGGACATCGCCCCGCCGCGCGACCTGGTTGACGCGATGGCGCGGCAGATGAAGGCCGAGCGCGAGAAGCGCGCCAACATCCTCGACGCCGAGGGGTTCCGCCAGGCGGCGATCCTCAAGGCCGAGGGCGAGAAGCAGTCGGTCATCCTGGCTGCCGAGGGCGAGAAGGAGGCCGCCTTCCGCGCCGCCGAGGCGCGCGAGCGCACCGCCGCGGCCGAAGCCAAGGCCACCACGATGGTGTCCGACGCGATCGAGGGTGGCAACGTCAACGCGCTGAACTACTTCGTGGCCAACAACTACGTCGACGCACTGAAGGAAATGGCCAAGTCCCCCAACCAGAAAATGCTGCTGCTGCCGATCGAGGCCACCGGCATCTTGGGCTCGCTGGCCGGCATAGCGGAACTGGCCAAGGAGTCACTGAGCCAGCAGAAGACCGTCGTTCAGCCGCCACTGCGCTGATTTGCTCCCCTCTCCCGCTTGCGGGAGAGGGGCCGGGGGAGAGGGCAAGGAGCCGAAGAACACCATGGACAACCTCACCAACGCCAAATCCATGCGTTCAGCGCAAACACCAGCGGAACAACACCTCTGGTACCACCTGCGCGCCCACCGCTTCATGGGCCTGAAGTTCAAACGTCAAAAGCCCCTCGGCCCCTACATCGTGGATTTCATCTGCCTCGAACGCGGCGTCATCATCGAAGTCGACGGCGGACAACACGGCGACGATGTTGCTTATGATCGGCAGCGTGACCGGTGGCTGGCATCGCAGGGTTTCGCGGTGCTGCGTTTCTGGAATCATGATGTGTTGCATCAAACGGACAGCGTGTTGGACCGTATTCGGCAGGTCGTCGAAGAACGGGCTTTCCCGGCACGGCTGCCCTCTCCCCCGGCCCCTCTCCCATGAATGGGAGAGGGGAGTTATCACGCCACGGAAACCATCATGTTCGAGGCCATTTCGACGCATTACCTGTGGTGGATACTCGCCCTGCTGTTGATCGCGGGGGAGTTGCTGCTGCCGGGGTATTTCCTGTTGTGGATAGGCATTGCCGCCGCGGCGATGGGCGTGGTGCTGTGGGTGGTGCCGACGCTGGGGATGCTGGCGCAGGCGATCGTGTTCGGCGTGCTGGCCCTGGCCGCGTGCGTGCTCTATGCGAAGTTTCTGCGGCCGCGGCTGGAGCGCAGCGAGCCGGGCAATGAGCGCTTGAACCGCCGCGGCGAGCAGATGATCGGGCAGCGCTACGAGTTGATCGAGCCGATCGTCAACGGCCGCGGCAAGGCGCGCGTGGGCGACGGCCAGTGGCTGGTCAGCGGGCCGGACCTGCCGGCGGGCAGCACGGTCGAGGTGGTGGCAGTGCAGGGCACCACGCTGCAGGTGCGCGCGGCGGCATGACGAGGACGGCCAGCCAGCCGTTCGCGGCCATCGCGCTCAACACGCGCATCGCGTTCCTGGTGGAGCTGGCGCGGCGCCTGCATCAATACGGGACCTCCGCGCCACGGCTGGAAATGGCCATCGCTGGTGCCGCGCAACGACTGGAGCTGGTGGCGGATGTGTGGTCCAGCCCCACCGCCATCATCATCTCGTTCACCGATATGGCGCAGGGCGAGGAGGGCGTGGCGCAGACCACGCAGGTGATGCGGCTGGCGCCGGGCGAGGTCAACCTGGCGCGCCTGTGCCGCGCCGACGACATCGCCGATCGCGCCATCGCGGGCGAGCTGGATCTGCGCGAAGGCTTTCGTCAGTTGCGGGTGCTGGGCCGCCCGGATACGGCATGGGAGCAGGCCGGCACCATCGCCAGCTACGGTTTGTCGGCCGCCGCCATCGCGGCGCTGTTCCTGCACAGTTCGTGGGCCGACCTGGTGGTGGCGGCGGTGATCGGCCTGATCATCGGCTGGATCGCGATCCTGGCCGGCACGCGGCCGCGGCTGGCGGTGGCCAGCGACGTGATCTGCGCGATGGTGGCCACCACGGTGGCGATCGTGGTGAGCGCCTTCGTGGTGCCGCTGGCGATCAAGTCGGTGGTGCTGGCGGGCCTGATCATCCTGGTGCCGGGCATGTCGCTGACCAACGCGGTGCGCGAGATTTCCAGCCAGAACCTGGTCTCCGGCGTGGCGCGCATGGGCGGGGCCATGGCGACGCTGCTGAAGCTGGTGTTCGGCACCGTGGCGGCCACCCAGCTATGCGCCGCCGCCGGCATCCATGCCCGCGACTACGCCTTGCCGGCGCTGCCGCCATGGACCGACTACGTGGCGCTGCTGGTGGGCGCGGTGGCATTCGCCATCCTGTTTCGCGCCGCGCTGCGCGACTGGCCGGCGGTGATCGGCGCGGTGGTCGTGGGCTACCTGGCCACGCGCTGGGGTGGCGAGATTTCCGGCGCATTGCCGGCGGCGCCGTTCGGCGTGTTCCTGGGTGGCCTGCTGCTGGGGGCGTTCTCCAACCTGTACGCGCGTTACGCGCACCAGCCCGGCGCGGTGATCCGCGAACCGGGCATTCTGCTGCTGGTGCCGGGCAGTGTGGGTTTTCGCAGCATGTCGTTCCTGCTGGAACGCGATACGCCGCTGGGCCTGGACACCGCGATGCTGCTGCTGACCCTGCTGGTGTCGATCGTGGCCGGGCTGATGTTCGGCGATTTGCTGATCTCGCCGCGCCGCTCGCTGTAGCGGCACGCCCTGTGGGAGCGGCTTCAGCCGCGATGCTCTTGCTTGGGTGCCGATGCAAAGGCATCGCGACTGAAGTCGCTCCCACAAATGTTGCTCACATCCCCGGCGCTTCCTCGAACCGGTTGGCGTCGCGGTTCTTGCGTACCTTGGCCGGGTCCCACACGCGGCCGTTCATGGTGATGTAGACGCCGTCCGGCAGCGTCTGCACCGCGGCCACGGCGCAGCCGATGTTGAACACCGCATCGGAGCCCTGGAACCGCGCCGGGTTGAGCGCGCCGGTCAGCACGATCACCTTGCCGGGGATGCCGGCCAGCGCCCTGGCGGTGTCGACCATGGTGTCGGTGCCGTGCGTCACCAGCACGTGCCGGTGCGGCTGCGCCTCGATGGTGGAGCGCACCAGGGCGCGATCCTCCGCGGCCATGTGCAGGCTGTCCTTGCGCAGGATGGGGATCACGTCGAACTGGAACCCCACGCCGAGCTGGCTCAGGATGTCGCCGATCTGCGGCGCGCCGATCTTGTAGTCCGACTTGTCGTCGAAATAGATCTTGTCGATGGTGCCGCCGGTGGTGACGATGGTCAGGTGCTGCATGGGGTGGGCCGTATAGAGGGGATGGTGCATTTTAGCCCGCCCGCCGCATCGCCCGCCGCGCTCCCTGCAGGAGCGGCTTCAGCCGCGACGCCTTTTGTCGGCGCCGGTCACTCCAGCAACAGGCCGGTGTCCTCAGCATCCGGCACCATCAGCCGATCCAGCCCGTGACCGACAAAACGGCGCAACGCGGCCCCCGGCCGCCGCTCGCCGCGGCGCGCCGACCACGCCGCCTGGCGCGCCAGCAACGCCGCCGCCGCGCAGCGGGCGAGGGTGAAGGCCAGTCCACGTGCGCCCGCCTCCAGCGAGGCCCGATCGGCGCCATGGCGATCGAGGTACGCGGCGGCGGCATCCAGCGCGCCAGTGATGGCGGCTGCGGCAGCCGCGTCATCGCCGTCGGCCAGCCAGTCGTCGACCGCCATTCGCAACGCCGCGAATCCTTCACCCGCAAGCGCCCGCAAACTGTCCAGCGACAGCACGTTGGTGGTGCCTTCCCAGATCGGGTAGACCTGCGCGTCGCGCAGCAATTGCGGCAGGCCGGTGTCCTCGATGTAGCCGGCGCCGCCGAAACTTTCCAGCGCCTCGGAGCACAGCTTTACCGCCAGTTTTCCCGTCCACAATTTCACCAGCGGTGTGAGCAGGCGCAGCAGCGCGGCTTCGTGCGCGGCACCGTTTTCCACCCGGCCCAGCAGGTGCGCCACCTCGAACGCCAGCGCAAACGCGCCTTCGAACTCGGCCTGCATGTCGGCCAGCGTCTGCGCGTGCAGCGGCTGCTCGATCAATGGACGGCCAAACGCCTGCCGCCGGGTGGCGTAGTCGCGTGCCAGGCTGATCGCGCGGGCCATGCTGGCCACGGCGCAGACGGCATTCCAGGTGCGGGTGACGTTGAGCATCGGCGCCACCTGGCGCACGCCGTGGGCCAGTTCGCCCACGGGCCAGGCAGGCAGGCCGTCGAGGTGGATTTCCGCGGTGGGCAATTCCTGCGTGCCGAGCTTGTCCTTCAGCCGGTCGATGATCAGTTCGGGTTTGCGCCGATCGCCATCCATCGTTTCCACGTAGAACAGCGCCAGTGCGGCGTTGCCCTCGCTGGCGCCTTCGGGCCGCGCCAGCGCCAGCGCTGCCTCGCCGACCACGGCCGAGCTGAACCACTTGCGGCCATGCAGCCGCCACTGGCCATCACCATCGCGGCGCGCCACGGTTTCGGTGTGGCTGACGTCGGAGCCACCGATGTTCTCGGTCATCCACTGGCCGCTGAGCCAGAACTGCGCCGGATCGCGGCTGAGGAAATGCGGCAGCGCGCGCTCGATCAACGCCGCGTTGCCGGAGGCCTTGATCGCGGTGGCGGCGCCGTCGGTCATCGCCAGCGGGCAGGTGTAGAACTCGCTGGCCACGTGGTACAGGTAGACGCGGGCGAACTCCTCCAGCCGCGCGTATTCGCCCGGCGCATGGCCGGCAGCGAGCACGGCGTGGCGGGTCGTCAGGTGCGGGCCTTCCTGCCAGGCGGCAGTCAGTTCGATGCGGTCGACGCGGCGGCCCCACGCATCCCAGCGGGTCAGCACCGGCTTGCGTCGGGTAGTTTCGGTGACGCGCTGCCACGCCATCTGCGCATAGTCGCCGAGCGCGGCGAGGTCGGCGTCCAGCACCGCGCGGCGCGAGGCGGGCAGGGTGCGGTCGAGCAGTGCGTGCAGCAGCCTTTCGTCGTGCCAGGGGTGCGCCAGTTGCGGGCCTTCTTGCAGGAATGCCATGGGTGTTCTCCCCATCGGGTCCAGGTCGGACGTGGAAGCTTTCGCGACTAGAATAGGCGCGTTTCCATCGAGGCGTGTTCGCCCCATGACGCAGATTCCCGCGCCCCGCGTGGCGGTGCTGATTCCCTGTTTCAACGAGGCGGTGGCGATTGCCGCCGTGGTGCGCGCGTTTGCCGCCAGCCTGCCGCAGGCGCGGATCGTGGTGTACGACAACAATTCGACCGACGACACGGCGCGAATCGCCCGCGAAGCCGGCGCCGAAGTACGGCAGGAGCGGCTGCAGGGCAAGGGCCACGTGGTGCGCCGCATGTTTGCCGATATCGACGCGGACGTCTTCGTGATGGTGGATGGCGACGCCACCTATGACGCCGGCGACGCGCCGGCGATGATCCAGCGCCTGTGCGACGAGCGCCTGGACCTGGTGGTGGCCAGCCGATCCAGCGATCACGCGCAGGCCTATCGCGCCGGCCATCAGTGGGGCAACCGCTTGCTGACCGGTCTGGTCGGCTGGATATTCGGCAACACGTTCACCGACATGCTGTCGGGCTACCGGGTGATGTCGCGGCGCTACGTGAAGTCGTTTCCGGCCCACGCGCAGGGTTTCGAGACGGAGACCGAACTGGCGATCCACGCGCTGGAATTGCGCATGCCGGTGGCGGAAATGCCCAGCCGCTACAGCGCCCGCCCGGAGGGTTCGCACAGCAAGCTAAACACCTGGCGCGACGGCTGGCGCATTTTCCTGACCATCGTGAAGCTGGCCAAGAATGGCCGGCCGCTGGCGTTCTTCTCCACGGCCTGCATCGTGTGCGTGTTGCTGGCGGTGGGCCTGTCGCTGCCGCTGTTCGAAACCTACCTGGCCACCGGGCTGGTGCCGCGTTTCCCCACCGCGATCCTGTGCGCATCGCTGTGCCTGCTTGGCGGCGTGTTCCTGGTCTGCGGGCTGGTGCTCGATACGGTGACGCTGGGCCGGCGCGAGCAGAAGTACCTGGCGTACCTCAACCAGCCGGGCCTGCCGACCGCGAGCGACCGGCACTGATGCGTGCGCTGGATGGGCGCAAATTCCTGGGCGCGCGCGCCCTGCTGGCGTGCCTGTCGTTTGGTGCGCTGCTGTCGGTGCTGCGCGGCCAGGACGCCAACTGGGACCTGAAGAACTACCACCTCTACAACGCCTGGGCCGGTCTGCACGGGCGGCTCACGCTGGATCTGGCGCCGGCCGGTCTGCAGAGCTTCTTCAATCCCCTGCTGGACATGCCGTATTTCCTGCTGGGAACGGGCCCGTTGCAGCACTGGCCGCGCCTGCTCGCCGCGGTGCAGGGGCTGTGGTACGGCGGCCTGGTATTCATGCTGTTTCGCGTGGCGATCCGGCTGGCGGCGCTGCGCGGGCGCACGTTCGGCTGGGCCGACGTGTGGGCGGTGCTGATCGGCGTGACCGGAACGATGACCGTGTCGCAGACCGGGTCCAGCTTCAACGAATTGCCGCTGGCGCTGTTTACCCTGTCGAGCCTGTACGTGCTGTTGCCGTTGTGCGCCGACACGTCGCCGCGACCCTCGCGCCGCGCGTTGCTGGCCGGTTTGCTGAGCGGCCTGGCTGCGGGCCTGAAGCCTACCGCCGTGGTCTATGCGCCCGCGCTGGCGCTGGGCCTGTTGCTGGCGCTGGGCATGCGGCGCGAGGCGTGGCGGCTGGCGCTGCTGTTCGGCCTCGGTGCGCTGGCCGGCTTCGTGCTGGCTTACGGCTGGTGGGGCTGGCAGCTCTACGAACTCACCGGCAACCCGATCTTTCCGCTGTTCAACCAGGTGTTCCACTCGCCATGGGCGCCCGCGGTGGGCGGCACCGATCGGCAGTATCTGCCGCGCGATCTGGGCCAGTGGCTGTTTTACCCGCTGTATTGGCTGGGCAAGAACCAGCACCTTGTTACCGAGGTGAACTTTGCCGATGCGCGCTATGCGCTGGCGGGGCTGGCGACGCTGGCGTTGGTGAGCTTGCCGCGACTGCTGCGGCGCCGGCCGCTGGATCGGGCGGTGCGGTTGCTGCTGGTGTGCGTGACTACGGCCTACGTGCTGTGGCTGTGCCTGTTTTCGATCCTGCGCTATGCGGTGCCGCTGGAGTTGCTCTCGGGCCTGTTGCTGCTGGCGGCGCTGCAGTTGTTCACGCCGGCAGACGCGGCACCCGGTCGCTGGCTGGTGTGGGCCATGGCCGGCACTTTCCTGCTGCTGGCCGGGTTCAGCCGCTATCCGGGCTGGGGGCATGTGCCGTATGCGGATGTCGCGTTCGATGTGCGGCCGCCGGCGGTCAAGCAGGGCGGCCTGGTGCTGGTGGTGGGGCAGCCGAATGCCTATGTGATTCCGTTTCTGCCGCATGCGCAGGACAACCGGTACATCGGGCTGAGCTGGTTCACCTGGTCCGCACTGGGTTTCCGGTTCGACGCGCTGGTCCGCGAGCAAATCGCGGCGCATGCCGGCGTGGTCTATGCCGTGCTGCGCGACGATGCCGGTGACGATCTGCCGCTGCTGCAACGGTACTTGCCCGGCTCCCGCCTGACCGATTGCGCGCCTGTGCAGAGCGGGTTGGAGCAACGGCGCAAGGGCAGGGATGCTTCCGGCAATCTGCGCATCTGCCGACTGATACCCGACTAGCTCAGCGCGCCTTGCGCTTCACGCCGGCACCCAGCAGGCCGATCAGCAGTACGGTCAGCGCAATCTCGATGATCGCCAGCCAACGCTGGTCGGCGGCGCTCCACGCTTCCGATACGCCGTGGCAGAAGTAGAACAGGCTGAGGATGCCCACCCACAGCAAGGCGCGGCGCACGTTGCGGATGGCCAGCAGCGGCAGCAGCAGCGGCACGGTGGCGATCGCCACGACCAGCCACGCCGGCACGATCTGCGCGGGAAACAGCCAGGCGTGCCAGACCGGCTGCAACACGGTCAGCGCCGCCCAGGCGATCAGGCCCAGCCGCTGTTCGGGCGGCAATCGCGGTGTCGTGCTCATGCGCCGGCCGCCAGTTTGCGTGCGGTCTCGGCGAGGCGGCGGCCCAGCGCGCGGGCCAGTTCGCGTTCGTGCTCGCTGATCGCGTTGTCGCCCGCGGCGCCGGCCACGTGGCTGGCGCCGTAAGGCGTGCCGCCGCTGCGGGTGGCGCCCAGCGCGGCTTCGGTGAACGGCAGGCCCAGCAGCAGCATGCCGTGATGCAGCAGCGGCAGCGCCATCGTCAGCAGGGTGGATTCCTGGCCGCCGTGCATGGTGCTGGTGGAGGTGAACACCGCCGCCGGCTTGCCGACCAGTGCGCCGCTGGCCCACTCGGCGCCGGTGGAATCGAGGAAATGCTTCAGCGGCGCGGCCATGTTGCCGAAGCGGGTGGGGCTGCCCAGCGCCAGTGCGGCGCAATCGGCCAGGTCGGCGCGGGTGACGTAGGGCGCGCCCTCGTCCGGTTCGGGTGCTTGCGCCACCTCCGTCACCGGTGCCACCGGCGGCACCTGGCGCAGGCGCGCGTGCATGCCGGCCACTTCCTCGATGCCGCGCGCGATCAGGCGCGCCAGTTGGGCGGTGTGGCCGCTGCGGCTGTAGTAGAGCACCAGGATGTCCTGGCTCATGCGCGGTGGTTCCGGCGGCTGGGCGTCATGTGTTTTGGTCGTTCATGGGCGATACGCTAGTGTACCGGCGCATGTCGCAATGAGTTCAGTCCGCATAGGTTCCGGCTGCGGAGGTCGTGGCGACGATGCCGCCCTCCGGCGCAACGATGGAAGAACGATGGCCCTGCGCTTCAATCGCGAACGCACCTCGAATTTCAGCCGCTTCATCTGGCAGCGTTTTGTCGACGACAAATGCTTCGAGACGGCCGGCGCGCTGTCCTACACCACGCTGGTGTCGCTGGTGCCGCTGATGGTGGCGGTGTTCGCGATGTTCTCGGTGTTTCCGGTGTTCCAGCCGGCGCGCGACACGCTGATCACCTTCGTGTTCAACAATTTCGTGCCGGCGGCGGGCGAGGCGGTGCGCAGCACCATGCTGGGTTTCGCGGCCAACGCCAGCAAGCTCACCGGCATCAGCATCCTGGTGATGCTGTTCAGCGCGGTGTCGATGATGATCAGCATCGAGGATCGGCTCGACCGCATCTGGCGCGTGCGCCAGCCGCGCGGGTGGGGATCGCGCCTGCTGCTGTACTGGGCCGCGTTGACGCTGGGGCCGATCCTGGTGGTCGGCGGCATCGCCGCCACCTCGTACGTCACGGCGATGCCGCTGCTGCACGGCGCCTACGACCTGGGCACCGGCATCGCCGAGCGGTTCCTGGTGGTGCTGCCGTTCGTGGTGACGTTCGTGACCTTGTGGCTGATGTATTCGGTGATTCCCAATTGCCGCGTGTCGCGCCGCGATGCGGCGATCGGCGCGCTGCTGGGCGCGGTGTTGTTCGAGATTGCCCGTTGGGGCTTCACGCTGTTCGTGCGCAATGCGCATACCTACCAGCAGATCTACGGCGTGCTGGCCACGATCCCGATCTTCCTGCTGTGGATCTACCTGTCGTGGGTGATCGTGATACTGGCCGCGTCCATCGCCGCCTCGCTGTCGGCGTACGAATACCACGCGCCGGCCACGACGCTGCCCGAGGGCGCAGAGTTCCTCGGCTTGCTGGTGGTGCTGCGCCATTTCATCGAAGCCCAGCGCGACGGTTCGCGGGTCGATCCGGCGCAGGTGAAGTTGTGCGAGCCGTATCTGCGCAGCGCCGCCATCGCCGGCTATTTCGACGACCTGCAACGCGCCGACCTGATCGCCCGCGGCGAGGCGGGCTGGCTGCTCAGCCGCAGTCTCGACAGCACGGACCTGCTGCGCGTCTACAACCACACCCACTACCGGCTGCCGTTGCGCCCCGCCGAAGAGGCCGCCGCGCTTGGGATCGAATTGCCCGCCACCTTGCTTGAATTGCTGGACGTGATGGCCGATACCCTGCATACCGCATTGGGCACACGCCTGGACCGGATCTATCCGCAGGATGCCGATGCCGCCGCCACCGAGGAACCGAACGCATGATCTCCCGCTTTTGCCGTCCTGCCGTATGGACGGCCATATCCGCCGCGATGCTGGCCTTTGCCGCGCCCGCCTGGTCGGCCATGCCCGCCCAGCCCACGCTTGAGGTCACCACGCTGCAGGGCAAGGCCTTCGACCTTGCCGCGCAGCGCGGCAAGTGGGTGATCGTGAATTTCTGGGCCACGTGGTGCGTGCCGTGCATCAAGGAAATGCCGGACATCTCGCGCTTCGTGGCCGCGCACAAGAACGTTACCGCGATCGGCCTGGCCTACGAGGACAGCGCCCCGGCCGACATCGAGGCCTTCCTGGCGAAGCGGCCGGTGGTGTATCCGATCGCCCAGGTCACCCTGGACAAGCCGCTGAAGGATTTCGACCAGCCGCGCGGCTTGCCCACCACCTACCTGATCGGCCCCGACGGCAAGGTGGTCAAGCACATCGTGGGGCCGGTGACCGAGGCCTCGCTGGCCGCGCTGATCGGCCAGCCTTGACGAGCCTGCCGTGATGCCGACCTGATGCCGACCGCACGTTTCATCGTCACCGGCAAGGTGCAGGGCGTGTTCTACCGCGCCAGCACGCGCGAGCAGGCACGCATGCTGGGGATCTGCGGGCAAGCGGAAAATCGGGCGGATGGCAGCGTCGAGGTGCTGGCCAGCGGTTCGGTGCGGGCGCTCGAAGCATTGGAGCGCTGGCTGTCGAAAGGACCGCCGATGGCGGTGGTCGACGGTGTCAGCAGGGAGGACTTGCCCGAGCGGGCGTTGCAGGGGTTTTGGATCGGCTGACCAAGAGCGACCCCTCCCCAGCCCTCCCCTGCAAGCAGGGGAGGGAGTAAAGGCGGCGGCCTGCTTTGCTCCTCCCCCTGCTTGCAGAGGGAGGCAGGGAGGGGTGCTCTTCGATCTCAGGCTTGCCCGGCGCCCAGCGCCTGCAACTGGTCGGCCTGGTCTTCGCGGTTCAACGCGTCGATCAATTCACCCAAGTCACCCTGCATGATCTCGGCGAGGCTGTACAGGTTCAGGCCGATGCGGTGGTCGGTGACCAGGTTGTCCTTGTAGCGGTAGGTGCGGATGCGCTGGCTGCGGTCGCCCGTACCGACTTGCAAACGACGCGACTGGGCTTGTTCGGCAGCCTGTTTGCCGCGCTCGGCATCGAGCAGGCGCGCCTTCAGCAGGCTCATCGCGCGGGCCCGATTCTTGTGCTGGCTGCGTTCGTCCTGGCACTCCACCACCGTGCCGGTGGGCAGGTGGGTGATGCGAATGGCCGAGTCGGTCTTGTTTACGTGCTGCCCGCCGGCTCCCGATGCGCGAAATGTGTCGGTTTTGAGGTCGGCCGGGTTGATCGCGATGTCGTCGATCTCGTCCAGTTCGGGCAGCACGGCGACGGTGGCGGTGGAGGTGTGCACGCGGCCCTGCGACTCGGTGACCGGCACGCGCTTCACGCAGTGGGTGCCCGATTCAAATTTCAGCTGCGAGTACACGCCGCTGCCTTCGATGCGGGCGACGATTTCCCTGTAGCCGCCGTGCTCGCCGGCATGTTCACTAAGGATCTCGACGTGCCAGCGGCGGCTCTCGGCGTAGCGCAAGTACATGCGGAACAGGTCGCCGGCAAAAATCGCCGCTTCGTCGCCGCCGCTGCCTGCGCGCACTTCCAGGTAAAGATTCGCCTCGTCGCGCGGGTCCTTCGGTAGCAGCAGGATCTGCAGCTCGTCGTCCAGCTCCCGCAGGCGCTGTTCCAGCCGGCGCACGTCGTCGGCGGCCATCTCGCGCAGTTCGGCGTCGTCCAGCATGGCGCGCGCATCGGCCAGCTCGCGTTCGGCCTCATCGTGCTCGCGCAGCGAGGTGGCGACCGGTTCGAGCTGGGCGTATTCCTGCGACAGCGTGCGAAAGCGGGCGTTGTCGGCGTGCACGTCGGGCTGGGCCAGCAGCAGGCCGATTTCCTCGTGACGCTCGGCCAGGGCTTCGAGCTTGCGGCGGATCGATGGGGTCATGGAAAGAGAAGTGAGTGGAGAGGAGTGAGAAACGAGAGTGGCGGCGTACGGCTTTCTCTATTTTCTCACTCCTCTCCACTCACTTCTTGATCAAGCCCGTACAACCGGCCCGCCGCATGCAGCAGATCCATGTCACCGCTCAGCGCGGCCTCGCGCAGCCGCGCGCTGGGATGGTGCAGCAGCTTGTTGGTCAGCGTGTTGGCGAGATAGGCCAGCGCCTCGTCGGCCGGCTTGCCGTGGGCGAGCATGGCGCGGGCTTTTTCCAGCACCTCGTCGCGGTAGGTTTCCGCGTGCTGGCGCATGTCCAGCACCGGATTGTGCACGGTGAGCGCGCGGCGCCAGGCCATGTAGCGGTCCACCTGCAGGTCGATGATGGCATCCGCCTCGCGGGCGGCGGCCTGGCGCGAGCGGCGGTTCTCGTCGATCACCTGCTGCAGGTCGTCGATGCCGTAGAGGTAGACGTCCGGCAGCTCGGCCACGCTGGCCTCGATATCGCGCGGCACCGCGATGTCGACCATGAACATCGGTTTGCGCCGCCGCGTGGCCATCGCCTGCTCGACCATGGCGCGGGTGACGATCGGCGTGCGCGCGGCGGTGGAGGAAATCACGATGTCCGCTTCGGCCAGGTGCTGGGGCAGGTCGGCCAGCGCCACCGCGTAGCCGCCATGGCGGGCGGCCAGGTCCTGCGCGGTTTCCAGTGTGCGGTTGGCCACGATCAGCCGGCGCGCCTGCTTGTCGGCCAGGTGCCGCGCGGCCAGTTCGATGGTGTCGCCGGCGCCGATCAAGAGCACGCAGGCCTGCTTCAGGTCGGCGAAGACCTGCTCGGCCAGGCGCACGGCGGTGAACGCCACCGACACCGTATGCGCGCCGATGCGGGTATCGGTACGCACCCGCTTGGCCACGGCGAAGGTGTGCTGCAGCAGGCGGTCCAGCGGCGCGCCCAGCGCCTGCGCCGCGCGGGCCTGCTGGTAGGCATCCTTCACCTGGCCCAGGATCTGCGGCTCGCCCAGCACCATCGAATCGAGCCCGGTGGCGACGCGGAACATGTGCCGCACCGCGTCCTGTTCATCATGCCGATACAGGAACTCGTCCAGCTTGCCGGGCGTCAGATGATGGTGGCGGTTCAGCCATTGCTGCGGGACACCCTCGGCACCGGCCGCCACCCCGACATACAGTTCGGTGCGGTTGCAGGTAGACAGGATCAGCGCCTCTTCCACGCCCGGTTCGCCACGCAAGGCGCGCACGGCGGCCGCGGTGGCGTCCGGGTCGAACGCCACCCGCTCGCGCAGGCTGACCGGCGCGGTGAGGTGATTGAGCCCGAGGGCGATCAGCGGCATTTTCGGAGCAAATCCGGACGGGAATGACGGCAGCGTAGGCTAAGCTTGATGCCACCTGCCGTGGACGAAGCGACACGGCGAAACGGTCAAACAAACGGTGAACAGTGTGCGGAGCAGGGCGGTCAAGTTCAAGCAACTGCGGCATTTTACGGCAGTCTCGGCGTTCGCGCTGGGGCTGGGCGGGTGCGCCTCGATGGCCTCGCGGCCGGCCGCCACGCCGCCGCCGCCCGCGCAGCCGCTGGCCCACCTGGTGGTGGTCACCCCCGACGCCGACCACGACCTGCTGGCCCTGCTGCTGGCTGGCGAGATGGCCTTGAACCGCACCGACCTGGCCGCTGCCGCCGGCTTCTACGGCAAGGCGATGATGCTGAGCAACGAGCCGGAAGTGGCCGAACGCGCCGCCGGCCTGGCCACCGCGGTGCACGACGCAGCGGCCGCGCAGCGCGCGCTGGACCGCTGGCAATCGCTGGGCGCCAAACCGGCCGCGCTGGCGACCGGGCGCGCCGAACTGGCGCTGGACCGTGGCGATGGCGACGAGGCCGCCCGCCAACTGCAGCGATTGCTGGGCAGCGGCGACAAGGACGCCTGGCGCCAGTTTGGCCGTGTCCTGCTGGGTGCCCGCGACCAGGCCCAGGCCGGCCGGCTGCTGGAAAAACTGGCCACGCCCGCGCGCCTGCCGGCCGACCCCAAGGCATGGCTGGCGATGAGCGAACTGGGCGACAAGCTGGGGCGCCACGCCTACGCCATGCAGGTCGCGCAGGCGGCGATGCAGCGCTTCAAGAGTCCCGAGACCTACGCCTGGGCCGCGCAGATGACATTCCGCGCAGGCGACCACGCGGCGGCGCAGGCGCTGCTGCGCCAGGCCGTGGCGCGCCACCCGGAAAACATCGCGCTGCGCTTGGGTTATGCGGGCATGTTGAGCAAGGCCGGCGACGATGCCGCCGCCTTGCGCGTGCTCGATCGCGGCCCGCAGGATGCCGACACCTACGCCCTGCGCGCGTCGCTGGCCGCGGGCGCCAACGACATGCCGGCCCTCGCGGCGCTGTATCGGCAACTGCGCAAGGCCTCGCCCGAGGTGCGCCAGCGCAATGCCTACCTGCTAGGGCAACTGGCGCAGACGCAGCACCGCGATACCGAGGCGCTGGCCTGGTACGACCAGGTGGGCGACGACGATCCGCACGCGTTCGACGCCGACCTGCGCACGGCGGTGATCCTGCACTCGCAAAGCCATGTCGCCGAGGCCCACGAGCTGCTCGAGCAATTGCAGATGAGCTACCTCGACCAGCCCGATCAACTGCGCCAGGCCTATCAGGTGGATGCCGAGCTGTACATGCGCGAGCAGCACTTCGCGCTGGCGGAGGCCGCGTTCAACCGCGCGCTGCAGGTGGTGCCGAACGAT
This sequence comes from Rhodanobacter caeni, assembly GCF_039523575.1. Taxonomy (NCBI): domain Bacteria; kingdom Pseudomonadati; phylum Pseudomonadota; class Gammaproteobacteria; order Lysobacterales; family Rhodanobacteraceae; genus Rhodanobacter; species Rhodanobacter caeni. The sequence goes on from NZ_BAAAFO010000001.1 coordinate 172,144, forward strand.
CCGGCCTTGCTGTACGGGCGCGGGCTGGCCTATGCCGAGGCGGGCAAGGTGGACCAGGCGGTGAAGGATTTCGAGCACCTGCTGACGATCAAGCCCGGCGACGTCGATGCCAGCAACGCGCTGGGCTATACGTTGGCCGACGCCGACCGCGACCTGCCCCGTGCCGAAGAGCTGCTGCGCGTCGCGCGCGCGGCCAAGCCGCATGATCCGGCGATCGCCGACTCCTGGGGCTGGCTGCAGTATCGTCTCGGCCACCTCGACCAGGCCGCGCAGGTGCTGCGCGGCGCCTGGCAATCGCGCAAGGACACCGACGTCGGCGTGCACCTGGGCGAGGTGTTGTGGAAACAGGGCCGGCAACAGGAAGCAAAGACATTGTTCGACGAAGTGCGCAAGCTCGACCCGCACAGCAACCTGCTGCGCGACACCCTTAAAAGGCTGCAACCGTGACGCGGTGGTTGCGCTATGCCCTGTTGGCCTGGGCGTTGTTGCTGACCGCCTGCGTGCCCGCCGTGCGGATGAAGGGCGACGCCGGCCTGCTGGCCGACCAGCGCGCGCGCGAGCAGGCGCTGGCGCCGCTGGACCGCTGGATGTTGCAGGGCCGGCTGGGGGTGTCCAATGGCAAGGATGGAGGCAGCGGGAATTTCAGCTGGAGCCAGGACGGTGCGCATTACGAGTTCGTGCTGCGCGCGCCGGTCACCGGCAAGAGCTTCCGGCTCAGCGGCGACGACCATGGGGCCTTGATGGAAGGCCTGGACGGCGGGCCGATCCGCGGCCGCGACGCCGAATCGCTGATGCACCGGGCGCTGGGTTGGGACGTGCCGCTGCGCGACCTGCGCGCCTGGGTGCTGGGCCTGCGCGCCGATGGCGGTCCGGCCGAACTCACCTTCGGCGCCGACCGGCTGCCGGCCTCGCTGCTGCAGGACGGGTGGAGCGTGGACTATCGCGAATGGGATACCAGCCACCAGCCGCCGCTGCCGAAAAAGCTGTACGCCGCCAAACCGCCGTACAAGGTGAAGCTGGTGATCGAATCGTGGCAACTTCCCTGAACGCGGTTCGCGACCGCGGCACGCCCGGCTTCGACGCGCGCGACGGCAACAACGGCCGGATAGTGCGGGCCGATGCCGCCCACGTCGATGCGTTGTGCGGGATCGAGCGCAAGGCCGTGCAGCTGTTCCGCGGCCATCCGGCGTGGCCGTCCTATGCGGCGGTATCGATCCCGCCGGCGCTGCTGCATCTGGCCATCAGCCGTGGGCTGGTGTGGGTGGCGCTGGACGCGTCGGACGAGCCGGTGGGCTTCGTGTGGCTGGATACCGACGTGGGCGATGGCGCGATCGGTATCGCCGAGATCGACGTGCTGCCGTCGCATGGTCGGCGCGGCGTCGGCGCAGCGCTGCTGGAACATGCCTGCGACTGGGCGCGCGCGGCCGGTTACCGCCGGGTCGACCTGGGCACGCTGGCGGACGTGCCATGGAACGCGCCGTTCTACGCCAGGCACGGTTTCGCGGCGGTGGACAAGAACGAGCCGGGCTTCGCCTTCGCCCGCCAGCGCGATCGCGACAACGGCTTCCCCGAGCACCTGCGCCAGTTCATGAGCCGCGCCTTGCCGCCGCCCGCTGCGGGCGACTGGACCGCCTGGCCCGCGCCGGCCAAGCTCAACCTGTTCCTGCGCATCGTGGGTCGGCGCGACGATGGCTATCACGAGCTGCAGACGGTGTTCCGGCTGCTCGACTGGGGCGACGAGATACGCCTGCGCGTGCGTGACGACGGCCAGATCCGCCGCCTGAGCGATACGCCCGGCGTGCCGGCCGAACACGACCTGGTGACCCGGGCCGCGCGACTGCTGCAGGTCGATGGCGGCAAGGGGGTCGACATCACGGTGGAAAAACGCATCCCCATGGGCGGCGGCCTGGGCGGTGGCAGTTCCGATGCGGCCACTGTATTGGTGGCGCTCAACCATCTGTGGGGACGCGGGCTGGATGTCGATGCGCTGGCCGAACTGGGCCGCCAGCTCGGCGCCGACGTGCCGGTGTTCGTGCGCGGGCGCTCGGCCTGGGCGGAGGGCGTCGGCGAAAAGCTCACGCCGCTGAGCTTGCCGCGACGCTATCATGTCGTGCTCGACCCGCACGAGCCGGTGCCGACCGCGGCGCTTTTTCAAGCGCCTGAATTGACACGAAATGCGCCGCGGGCGACAATTTCGTCCTTTGTTTCCGGCGAAACGACGGAGAACGCCTTCACGGCGGCGGTGCGGGCCCGGCATCCTCCGGTGGCCGCGGCGCTGGACTGGCTGGCGGGCTTCGGCGCGGCGCGGCTTTCCGGCAGCGGTGGCGGCGTGTTTCTGGAAACGGGATCACTCGATCGGGCGGTGGCGATTGCGCGCCGCTGCCCGGCGGCATTCTCGGCGCAGGTGGCCGCGGGTGTCGACGTGTCGCCCTTGAACCGGGCTTTGGCGCGCTACGGCGGCGCGCCGTGAGCCGGGCAGGCAGTCGCTTGCGGCTGCCGGATGGATCGAACCAAAGCACGAACGAAAACTAAAACTTCTGGGGCGTCGCCAAGCTGGTTAAGGCACGGGATTTTGATTCCCGCATGCGCAGGTTCGAATCCTGCCGCCCCAGCCATTCATGATGGCCATTGGTTCTGAGGTAATGACTGTGGACACGTCCACTCCGATGCTGCTTTTTTCCGGCAATGCGCACCGCGCCTTGTCCGAAAAGGTCGCCCAGCGCCTGGGTGTGCCGCTGGGCAAGGCGCTGGTTGGCACCTTCAGCGACGGCGAAGTGCAGATCGAGATCGAGGAAAACGTCCGCCGCCAGGAGGTTTTCGTCATCCAGCCCACGGGCGCGCCGAGCGCGGAAAACCTGTTCGAGCTGCTGGCGCTTACCGATGCACTCAAGCGGGCCTCGGCCGCCAGCGTCACCGCGGTGATGCCGTATTTCGGCTACGCGCGGCAGGATCGCCGCCCGCGCTCCGCGCGGGTGCCGATCACCGCCAAGCTGGCTGCCAAGATGGTCAGCGCGGCGGGCGTGGACCGGCTGCTGACGGTGGACCTGCACGCCGACCAGATCCAGGGTTTCTTCGACATCCCGGTCGACAACGTGTACGCCTCGCCGGTGCTGCTGGCCGACATCTGGCGCAACCACGCCATGGACGACCTGATCGTGGTGAGCCCGGACGTGGGTGGCGTGGTGCGCGCGCGGGCCATTGCCAAGCGGCTGGACGACGCGGACCTGGCGATCATCGACAAGCGCCGTCCTCGCGCCAACGTCTCCACCGTGATGAACATCATCGGCGACGTGGACGGCAAGACCTGCGTGATGGTCGACGACATCGTGGACACCGCCGGCACCCTGTGCGCGGCCGCCGCCGCCCTGAAGGAGCGCGGTGCCCGCAGGGTGATCGCCTATTGCGTGCACCCGGTGCTGTCCGGCAAGGCGGTGAGCAACATCGAGAATTCCCAGCTCGACCAGCTCATCGTCACCGACACCTTGCCGCTGCGCGCCGAAGTGCAAGCCTGCGGCAAGATCCGCCAGCTGTCCGTCGCCGAACTGCTGGCCGAAACCATTCGCCGCATCGCCTACGGCGAGTCGGTGAGTTCGCTCTACGTCGATTGAAAGCGGGGAACGAGGAACAGGGAACGGGGAACATGAAGGCCTGACGCAAGCCGGCTTTTGTTCCCTGTTCCCTGTTCCCCGTTCCCCAAGACCAAGGCTCTCCTGGTCGCGGGAGAGTCACCCATCCACCGCAAGGTGGAACAACTCCAAGGTAGAAAGCAATGTCCAAGAATCTTGAAATCAAGGCGCAAAGCCGCAAGGACGAGGGGAAAGGTGCGAGCCGCCGCCTGCGTCGTGCCGCTTATGTGCCCGCCGTTGTCTACGGCGCCGGTCAGGCTCCCGAGAGCATCCAGATCGAGCACAACACCATCCTGCTGGCCGCGAAGAACGAGTCGTTCTTCTCCTCCGTGCTCGACCTCAATGTCGACGGCAAGGTGCAGAAGGTGCTGGTGCGCGACTGGCAGAAGCATCCGTTCAAGCAGCTGATGATGCACATGGATTTCCAGCGCATCGACGAGAACGCCAAGCTGCGCGCCAACGTGCCGCTGCACTTTCTCAACCAGGAAACCTCGCCGGCCGGCAAGATGTCCGGCGTGGTGATCTCGCACAACCTCACCGAGGTGGAAGTCAGCTGCCTGCCGAAGGACCTGCCCGCGTTCATCGAGCTGGACCTGGGTGCGATCGAGGCCGGCGACATCGTGCACCTGTCGCAGCTGAAGCTGCCGCCCAACGTGGAACTGCCCGCGCTGGCGCTCGGTGAAGCGCACGACGTTGCCGTGGTCACCGTCAATGCGGTCAAGGAAAACGCGGCCGATGCCGCCGAAGACGCTGCCGCCGAAGCCGAGGCCGAGGCCAACAAGGCCGCCGCTGCCAAGCCGGCCAAGCCGGCGGGCGACAAGAAGTAAGCCGCGGCGGCCTGCGCTCCGATGGGGTGCGGGCCGTCCTGCTGCTTGTGCGCATGGCTGGTTTGCGACTCATTGTCGGGCTGGGCAATCCCGGTGCCGAATACCTCCGAACCCGGCACAACGCCGGGTTCTGGCTAGTTGACGCCCTGGCCAGCGGGCAGGGCGAACGCTTCGCCTTCGACGGCAAGCTGCACGGCGAGAGTTGCCGCGTGCGCCTCGGTGGCGAGCTGGTCTGGCTGCTGAAGCCGGCCACCTTCATGAACAAGAGCGGCATCGCCGTGGTTTCGGCGCTGCGCTACTACAAGATCGACCCCGAGCAATGCCTGGTCGCGCACGACGACCTGGACCTGCCTGCCGGCACCGTGCGGATGAAGTTCGACGGCGGCCACGGCGGCCAGAACGGCCTGCGCGACATCATGGCCCACCTCGGCCACGGCAAGTTCCACCGGCTGCGCGTGGGCATCGGCCACCCCGGCCACCGCGACAAGGTCACCCCGTGGGTGCTGGGCCGGCCCTCGGCCACGGACGAGGACGCGATCCTGGATGGCATCGCCCGCGCCCTGGACGTGTTGCCGCTGGCGGTGGAAGGCCAGTTCGACAAGGCGATGCAGTTGTTGCATACGAAATAGCCGGGATTGGGGATACGGGATACGGGAGTCGTCAAAAGCACGGCCATCCCGCTCTTCCGGATCCCAAATCCCAAATCACGAATCCCGGAGCTCAAATGGGCATCAAATGCGGCATCGTCGGCCTGCCCAACGTCGGCAAGTCCACCCTGTTCAACGCGCTGACCAAGGCGGGCATCGCCGCGGCGAATTTCCCGTTCTGCACGATCGAGCCGAACGTGGGCGTGGTGCCGGTGCCGGACCCGCGGCTGAATGCGCTGGCGGCCATCGTCAATCCGCAGAAGGTGATCCCGACCGCGGTGGAGTTCGTCGACATTGCCGGCCTGGTGGCCGGCGCGTCGAAGGGCGAGGGCCTGGGCAACAAGTTCCTGGCGCACATCCGCGAGGTCGACGCGATCGCCCACGTGGTGCGCTGTTTCGAGGGTGACGTGATCCACGTCGCCGGCAAGGTCGACCCGATCGCCGACATCGAGACCATCGACACCGAGCTGGCGCTGGCCGACCTGGAGTCGGTGGAGAAGGCGCTGAACCGCGCCGAGCGCGCGGCCAAGGCGAACGACAAGGACGCGCTGGCGAAGAAGCCGGTGCTGCAGAAGTTGGCCGCCGGCCTCAATGAAGGCAGGTCCGCCCGCAGCCTGGGTCTGGACGAGGAAGAGAAGGCGCTGGTGCGCGACCTGTTCCTGCTCACCCTGAAGCCGCTGATGTACATCGCCAACGTTCCCGACGACGGTTTCGAGAACAACCCGCTGCTGGACGCCGTGCGCGAGCGCGCCGCTTCCGAAGGCGCCGAGGTGGTGCCGGTGTGCGCGGCGATCGAGGAGGAACTGGCCCAGCTGGACGACGCCGACCGCGACGAATTCCTGAAGGACATGGGCCTGGACGAGCCGGGCCTGAACCGGGTGATCCGTGCCGGCTACAAGCTGCTCGACCTGCAGACCTATTTCACCGCCGGCGTGAAGGAAGTGCGCGCCTGGCAGTTGCGCCGCGGCTCCAGCGCACCGCAGGCGGCGGGCGTGATCCACAGCGACTTCGAGAAGGGCTTCATCCGCGCCGAGACGATCGGTTACGACGACTTCATCCAGTACAAGGGCGAGGCCGGCGCCGCCGCCGCCGGTCGGCTGCGCAAGGAAGGCAAGGAGTACATCGTCAAGGACGGCGACGTGCTGCACTTCCTGTTCAACGTCTGAGTCCCGGACGCCCGGGGCGTAGCGATCAGATGTCGCGATCCTCGCCCTCGTTGATGTGTCGCTGCTGCGGTCCGGGCAGGCATCGAGTTCCCGCGTGCTGGAAAAAACCTCGTTCACCGGCAGCCTCGACGATGGCGAGCACCCTGCGCACCTGTGGCTGCGGATTCGGCGGGAGGGTGTGGCCGCCGCGGGCGAGCATGCTCTTACGACCGGGCGACGAAATCCGGTTCGCCACGTGCGACATGCTCGGCGCGGTGGTCGCCTGCAAGTCGGGCGGCGTAGAGCGTTCATCCGGCAGGGCATAATTGCGGCCTCCTACTTTGCCAACGGTATGCCACCCATGTCCGGCCAGCAGCACGAAGTGACCTTCCGCTTTCTCGCCCAGCCCACGGATGTGAATTTCGGCGGCAAGGTGCACGGCGGCATGGCGATGAAGTGGATCGACCAGGCGGGCTATGCCTGCGCGGTGGGCTGGAGCGGGGCGTACTGCGTCACCGCATCGGTGAGCGGGATCCAGTTCGTGGCGCCGATCCTGATCGGCGACCTGGTCACCGTGCGGGCGCGATTGATCCACACCGGCACCAGCAGCATGCACCTGGCGGTGGACGTGTTGGCGCGCGACCTGCGCCGGGACGAGCAGCGCCTGGCCACCAGCTGCGTCATGGTTTTCGTGGCGCTCGACGGGCAGGACGGCAAGCCCACTCCGGTGCCGCGCTGGGAGCCGCGCGACGACGCCGAGCGCCGGCTGCAGGCGCAGGCGCGGCAACTGATGGAGTTGTCCAGGGGCATGGAGCAACTGGTCGATCTGCGTGCCTCGACACTGGCTTGAGTGCCGGCAAAAAACCGCCGGAAAGTCGCCTCTGCATGCGAATTCGATGCCACAAGGTGTTGACAGTTCAGGGCCCGATCCACACAATACGCGTTCTTTGTTGGAGGGATACCCAAGCGGCCAACGGGGGCAGACTGTAAATCTGCTGGCTTACGCCTTCGGTGGTTCGAATCCACCTCCCTCCACCAGTTGCAGGCGGCATCATGTGACGCGAAAGCGGCGCAGGTGACAAAGGGTTCCGCGCAGGGCGGGAGTAGTTCAATGGTAGAACATCAGTTTTCCAAACTGATTACGCGGGTTCGATTCCCGCCTTCCGCTCCATTGCGCTGCCTCTGTCGCAGGCTGTCGATCGAAGCGGTTGCCACCCGGGATCGACGCTTTTTTGAAGAGTCCGGCAGGACGCCGGTCTGAAGTTCGCCATCGGGAAAGATGGCTGGGATACACCAAGATTCCTGCTCATGTAGCTCAGTCGGTAGAGCACTTCCTTGGTAAGGAAGAGGTCACAGGTTCGATTCCTGTTATGAGCACCATTTTCGTTTGACCTTCACGGTCGTGACCCTTGCAGGGCACGTTTTTCTTCAAACCATTGACTCCATCGGGGTTTAGCGCGCATGGCAAAGGGTAAATTCGAACGCACCAAGCCGCACGTCAACGTCGGCACGATTGGTCACGTGGATCACGGCAAGACGACGCTGACGGCAGCACTGACGAAGGTCGGTGCCGAGCGCTTCGGTGGCGAGTTCAAGGACTACAGCGCGATCGACGCGGCGCCGGAAGAGAAGGCGCGCGGCATCACGATCTCGACGGCGCACGTGGAATACGAATCGCCGACGCGCCACTACGCGCACGTGGACTGCCCGGGGCACGCCGACTACGTGAAGAACATGATCACGGGTGCGGCGCAGATGGACGGTGCGATCCTGGTGTGCTCGGCCGCTGACGGCCCGATGCCGCAGACGCGCGAGCACATCCTGCTGAGCCGCCAGGTGGGCGTGCCGTACATCGTGGTGTTCCTGAACAAGGCCGACATGGTCGACGACGCCGAGCTGCTCGAGCTGGTCGAGATGGAAGTGCGCGAGCTGCTCAGCAAGTACGACTTCCCGGGCGACGACACCCCGATCATCAAGGGTTCGGCGCTGAAGGCGCTGGAAGGCGACCAGAGCGAGATCGGCGTGCCGGCGATCATCCAGCTGGTGGACGCGCTGGACAGCTACATCCCGGAGCCGGTGCGCACGATCGACAAGCCGTTCCTGATGCCGGTGGAAGACGTGTTCTCGATCTCGGGCCGCGGCACCGTGGTGACCGGTCGTATCGAGCGCGGCATCATCAAGGTCGGTGACGAAGTCGAAGTGGTCGGTATCCGCGACACGCAGAAGACCACCGTCACCGGCGTGGAAATGTTCCGCAAGCTGCTGGACCAGGGCCAGGCGGGCGACAACGCCGGTCTGCTGCTGCGCGGCCTGAAGCGTGACGACGTGGAGCGCGGCCAGGTGCTGGCCAAGCCGGGCACGATCACCCCGCACACCAACTTCGAGGCCGAGGTGTACGTGCTGTCGAAGGACGAGGGTGGCCGTCATACGCCGTTCTTCAAGGGCTACCGTCCGCAGTTCTACTTCCGCACGACCGACGTGACCGGTGCCGTGACCCTGCCGGAAGGCGTGGAAATGGTGATGCCGGGCGACAACGTGAAGATGGTGGTCGAGCTGATCCACCCGATCGCGATGGACGAAGGCCTGCGTTTCGCCATCCGCGAAGGCGGCCGCACCGTCGGCGCCGGCGTGGTGGCCAAGGTCATCAAGTAATACTGCGGGATTCGGGAATCGGGAGTCGGGAATCGGAAAAGCAGCGATCCGCGCTTTTCCGGCTCCACGATTCCCGATTCCCCATTCCTGATTCCCGTTTCATACGCCAGTAGCTCAATTGGCAGAGCAGCGGTCTCCAAAACCGCAGGTTGGGGGTTCAAGTCCCTCCTGGCGTGCCACTTTTCGAGGAGCGATGGCGGGTGGCGGATGGCGATACCGGCCGCAAGGTCCGGTGCGCCGATGACACACGGCAACTGCGCATGAATACCAAGGCAGAACAGCCCAAGGGCACGAACGCCGCCGATATCGGCAAGCTGGTACTGGCGGGGCTGGTGCTGGCCGCCGGTATCTTTGCCTATTCCTGGTTCAACAACGACGCCAATGTCCCTGGTACGGTCCGCCTCTTGGGCGTGCTGGCCGCGTTGGTGATCGCGCTGGCCATTGCGGCCTTCACCGGGCCCGGCCGGCGCGTGCGGCACTTCATCAGCGAGTCCCAGTTCGAAATGCGCAAGGTCGTGTGGCCGACGCGCGACGAAACGCTGAAGACGACCGGCATCATTATCCTGGTGGTGATCATCCTGTCGCTGCTGTTGGGTTTGATCGACCTGATTCTGAAGTCAGTCATCCTCGACTGGTTGCTGAAGTTGGGTTCCTGAGGTGGCAAGCATGAGCAAGCGCTGGTACGTGGTACATGCCTATTCCGGTTTCGAGAACCAGGTAAAGCGCTCGCTGGATGAACGTATCCAGCGCGCCGGCATGGAGGAGAAGTTCGGCGAAGTGCTGGTGCCGACCGAGGAAGTGATTGAAATGCGCGGCGGCCAGAAACGGCGCAGCGAGCGCAAGTTCTTTCCCGGGTACGTGCTGGTGCAGATCGAGGCCAATACCGAGGGAAAGGTGCCGCGCATCGACGACGAGTGCTGGCATCTGATCAAGGAAACGCCGAAAGTGATGGGTTTCATCGGCGGCACCGCCGATCGCCCGTTGCCGATCGGCGACAGCGAGGCGGAGGCCATCCTCAGCCGCGTGCGCGAGGGCGTCGAGAAGCCGCGGCCGAAGGTGCTGTTCGAGCCGGGCGAGATGGTGCGCGTCACCGAGGGACCGTTCAACGATTTCAACGGCGTGGTCGAGGAAGTCAATTACGAAAAGAGCCGCTTGCGCGTCGCGGTGCTGATCTTTGGTCGCTCCACCCCCGTAGAGCTGGAATTTGGTCAGGTCGAAAAAGCCTGACCCAGGGAGAAGGTAGTCCGGAGCGAACCCGCTCGGCACTTTCGCCCTCTCCCCGCTCGCCAGGGAGAGTTGGAGGGGGGAGCCCCGTTTCGCCGTAACACTCCGCTTTCGATTCACTCGACGCCCTCATTGGCACGGGGCTTGCTCAAAACCAGATAAATCTCTACACTACGCGGTTCACGCTGGGTCTTTTCGACTCGGCGTGCCTGCGTTTCGGGATCCGCACGAGGCGGATCTTCCTTCCATCCACGGACCGGTAACAGCGAGGAGCCGCAAGGCGCCAGCACTCGCGAGGAAATCCCATGGCAAAGAAAGTTATTGGTTACATCAAGTTGCAGGTCAAGGCCGGGCAGGCCAACCCGTCGCCGCCGGTGGGTCCCGCCCTCGGCCAGCGCGGTCTGAACATCATGGAGTTCTGCAAGGCGTTCAATGCCGCCACGCAGAAGCTGGAGCCGGGTCTGCCGATCCCGACCATCATCACGGCCTACTCCGACCGCAGCTTCACCTTCATCACCAAGACCCCGCCCGCCACCATCCTTCTGAAGAAGGCCACCGGCGTCGCCAAGGGTTCGCAGAAGCCGAACACCGACAAGGTCGGCAAGGTCACCCGCAAGCAGCTGGAAGACATTGCCAAGCAGAAGGAGCCGGATCTGACGGCGGCCGACCTCGACGCCGCGGTGCGCACCATTGCCGGTAGCGCCCGCAGCATGGGCCTGACGGTGGAGGGTTAAGACATGGCAAAGATCACCAAGCGCATGAAGGCGGCCCAGGCCGCGGTGCAGCCGGGCAAGGTCTACGGGCTGGAAGAAGCCCTGACCATCATCAAGAACAACGCCAAGGCCAAGTTCGTCGAATCCGTCGACGTGGCCGTGCGTCTGGGCATCGACGCGAAGAAGTCCGACCAGGGCGTGCGTGGTTCCTCGCTGCTGCCGCACGGCACCGGCAAGACCGTCAAGGTGGCGGTGTTCTGCCCGCCGGGCGAGAAGGCTGATGCGGCCAAGGCCGCCGGTGCCGACGCCGTCGGCATGGACGACCTGGCCGAGCGCATGCAGGCGGGCGAGCTCGACTTCGGTCGCGTGATCGCCACGCCGGACGCGATGCGCGTGGTCGGCAAGCTGGGCCAGCTGCTTGGCCCACGTGGCCTGATGCCGAACCCCAAGGACGGCTCGGTCACCGCCGACGTCGCCACGGCCGTCACCAATGCCAAGGCCGGCCAGGTGAAGTTCCGCAACGACAAGGGCGGCATCATTCACGCCACCATCGGCAAGGCGAGTTTCGAAGCGTCGCAGCTGGCCGACAACCTCAATGCGTTGATCGGCGACCTGCTGAAGGCCAAGCCGGCCACGGCGAAGGGCCAGTTCCTGCAGAAGGTCGCGTTGTCCAGCACGATGGGTGTCGGTGTTGCCGTGGATACCTCCACGCTGACGCTCGCCACCAAGTAAGTATCAAGTCCCGCACCGGTCGCTTCCGGTGCGGGCAAGTTTTTGAGGGCAGTTTCGGCCACCGGCCGATGCCGCCGTCAAAGACCGCAGGCGCGCTCAACGCGCGGTGACGACGGGCAGGACGCTCGCATTCTGGCAGGGAATCGCCGTCGCCGCCAACGGGACCGCTTAATCGGGTTCGAGAGAACCTGGCCTGCGCAGATGGTGCTGCCCTTCTGGAATGTTCGATTTGTTCTGGAAAGGCCATCACCCGGGACGTGCGTCCCCGGCGTCACGGATGGCGTCGCCCAGGACCGCAAGCGGCAGGAGCCGCAAGCGGAGTTCATTTGGAGGAGTGCAATGGCTCTCAATCTGTCACAGAAGAAAGAAGTAGTCGCCGAACTGGCAGGTGTTGCCGCAACGGCCCACTCCCTGGTCGCTGCCGAGTATGCGGGCACCACGGTCGAACAGATGACCGCGATGCGCAAGAAGGCTCGCGAATCCGGTGTGTACTTGCGGGTTGTCAAGAACACGCTGGCGTCGCGCGCCGTGGCCGGTACCGAATTCGAGGTCGTCAAGGACGCCCTGGTCGGTCCGTTGCTGTACGCATTCTCGACGGAAGAGCCCGGCGCTGCCGGGCGTCTGATCAAGGAATTTGCCAAGGGCAACGACAAGCTGAAGGCGAAGATCGTCTCGGTGGAAGGCAAGCTGCTGCCGGCCGAGCACGTCGAAGTGCTGGCCTCGCTGCCGACCCGCGAACAGGCGTTGGCCATGCTGGCCCGCGTGCTGGCCGAACCGGCCACGATGTTTGCGCGCGTGGTCAAGGCCGTCGCCGATCAGCAGGGTGGTGGCGAAGTCGCCGCCGAGACCCCGGCTGAAGCCGAGCCCGCCTGAGTTCATCGACTTACACACTGAATCGAATCACATCCAGAGGTAAATGAAATGTCCCTGTCCAACGAAGAAATCGTTGAAGCCGTCGCCGCCAAGTCGCTGATGGAAGTGATGGACCTGGTGAAGGCCATCGAAGAGAAGTTTGGCGTGACCGCCGCCGCTCCGGTGGCCGTGGCCGGTCCGGCGGCTGCTGCCCCGGCGGCCGAGGCGCAGACCGAGTTCGACGTCGTGCTGAAGAACGCCGGCGCCAAGAAGGTCGACGTGATCAAGGCCGTCCGCGCGATCACCGGCCTGGGCCTGAAGGAAGCCAAGGACCTCACCGAGGCCGGCGGCGTGCTGAAGGAAGGCGTGTCGAAGGAAGACGCCGAGAAGTTCAAGAAGGATCTGGAAGCTGCCGGCGCCACGGTCGAACTGAAGTAATTGGCGCCCTTGCGCGCTGTCAGTTTGATCTAGTTTCAGGCAAGCCTGGGGGCGAAAGCTCCCGGGCTTTGCCTGCTTCAAGCGGGAATGGGGAATGGAGAATGGGGAATCGTCGAGAGATGCAGGCTGTTTTGCTCTGACGATTCCCCATTCTCGATTCCCGAATTCCCACCCGGTTGGCCTTGGCCGGCCGGCAAGACAACTTATCCATTCAGCCGGTGTGTGCACCACCGGCGTCACAGCGAACCGAGGCGGTATTCACCATGGCCTACTCGTATACCGAGAAGAAGCGCATCCGCAAGGATTTTGGCAAACGTCCCCCCGTACTGGGCGTGCCCAACCTGCTGACCATCCAGACCGATTCCTACCGGGAGTTCCTGCAGGAGCACGTCGCGCCCAAGCAGCGTGAGGACAAGGGCCTGCACGCGGCGTTGAAGTCGGTGTTCCCGATTTCCAGCTATTCCGGCAATGCCGCGCTGGAGTATGTCGACTACCGCCTGGGGGAGCCGGCGTTCGACGAACGCGAGTGCCGCAACCGCGGCATGACCTTCGGCGCGCCGCTGCGCACCACCGTGCGCCTGGTCATCTATGACAAGGACAGCCCCGCCTCGAAGAAAGTGGTGAAGTACATCAAGGAGCAGGAGGTCTACATGGGCGAGATCCCGCTCATGACCGACACCGGCACCTTCATCATCAACGGCACCGAGCGCGTGATAGTCTCGCAGCTGCATCGTTCGCCGGGCGTGTTCTTCGACCACGACCGCGGCAAGACGCACAGCTCGGGCAAGCTGCTGTTCTCGGCCCGCGTGATTCCCTACCGCGGTTCGTGGCTCGATTTCGAGTTCGACCCGAAGGACGCGCTGTTCACCCGCATCGACCGTCGCCGCAAGCTGCCGGTGACGGTGCTGCTGCGCGCGCTGGGCTACAGCAACGAGGAGATGCTGGCCATCTTCTTCGAGCACAACGTGTTCCACCTGGGCAAGAAGGGCGGCACCACGCTGGAGCTGGTGGCCGAGCGCCTGCGCGGCGAAACGCTGAGCTTCGACCTGGCCGTGGGCGGCAAGGTGCTGGTGGAAGCCGGCAAGCGCATCACTGCGCGCCACGTGCGCCAGCTGGCGGCCGAGGACATCACCGCGCTGGAAGTGCCCGACGACTATCCGGTGGGCCGTATCCTGGCCACCGACATCGTCGATGCGCAGACCGGCGAACTGCTGGCCTCGGCCAACGACGAGATCACCGCCGAGCATCTGGAAGCCTTCCGCAAGGCCGGCATCGAGACGCTGCCCACGCTGTACGTGAACGACCTCGATCGCGGCGCCTACATCTCGCACACCCTGCGTATCGACAACACCAAGACGCCGCTGGAGGCGCTGGTGGAGATCTACCGCATGATGCGCCCGGGCGAGCCGCCGACCAAGGACGCCGCGCAGAACCTGTTCTTCAACCTGTTCTTCACCTTCGACCGCTACGACCTGTCGGCGGTGGGCCGGATGAAGTTCAACCGCCGCGTGGGCCGCCAGGACATCCTGGGCCCGGGCGTGCTGTATGACCACAAGTTCTTCAGCGAGCGCAAGGAAGAGTCGTCGCAGGAGCTGGTCAAGGAGCAGGGCGAGCGCTCCGACATCCTTGACGTGCTGAAGGTGCTGATCGACATCAAGAATGGCCATGGCACCGTCGACGACATCGATCACCTGGGCAACCGCCGCGTGCGTTCGGTGGGCGAGATGGCCGAGAACACTTTCCGTATCGGCCTGGTGCGCGTGGAGCGTGCCGTGCGCGAGCGCCTGTCGCTGGCCGAGGCCGATGGCCTGACGCCGCAGGACCTGATCAATGCCAAGCCGGTGGCGGCGGCGGTGAAGGAGTTCTTCGGCTCCTCGCAGCTGTCCCAGTTCATGGACCAGAACAACCCGCTGTCCGAAGTGACGCACAAGCGCCGCGTCTCCGCGCTGGGGCCGGGTGGTCTCACCCGCGAACGCGCCGGTTTCGAAGTGCGCGACGTGCACCCGACCCATTACGGCCGCGTCTGCACCATCGAAACGCCGGAAGGCCCGAACATCGGCCTGATCAACTCGCTGGCCGTGTACGCCCGCACCAACCAGTACGGCTTCCTGGAAACGCCGTACCGCAAGGTGGTGGACGGCAAGGTCACCGACAAGGTGGACTACCTGTCGGCGATCGAGGAGGGCGACCACGTGATCGCGCAGGCGAACTCGCCGCTGGACAAGCACGGCGAGTTCATCGAGGACTTCGTGTCCTGCCGTTTCCGCGGCGAATCCGAGTTGCGTCCGGCGTCCGAGATCAACTACATGGACGTCTCGCCGATGCAGACCGTGTCGGTCGCCGCGGCACTGGTGCCATTCCTGGAGCACGATGACGCGAACCGCGCGCTGATGGGCGCGAACATGCAGCGCCAAGCCGTGCCGACCCTGCGTTCGCAGACCCCGTTGGTGGGTACCGGCATCGAACGCGCCGTGGCGCGCGACTCCGGCGTCATCGTCAGCGCCAAGCGCGGCGGCGTGATCGACCAGGTCGACGCGGCCCGCATCGTGGTGCGCGTGAACGAGGAGGAAGTCGGCGACAACGACGCCGGCGTCGACATCTACACGCTGACCAAGTACACCCGCTCCAACCAGAACACCAACCTCAACCAGCGTCCGCTGGTGAACGTGGGTGACGTGGTGGCGAAGGGCGACACGCTGGCCGACGGTTCGTCGACCGACCTGGGCGAGCTCGCGCTCGGCCAGAACATGCTGATCGCGTTCATGCCGTGGAACGGCTACAACTTCGAAGACTCGATCCTGCTCTCCGAGCGCGTCGTGCAGGAAGACCGCTACACCTCGATCCACATCGAGGAGCTGTCCTGCATTGCGCGCGACACCAAGCTGGGCGCCGAGGAGATCACCGCCGACATCCCGAACGTGGGCGAGCAGGCGCTGGCGCGCCTGGACGAGAGCGGCATCGTGTACATCGGTGCGGAAGTGAAGGCCGGCGACATCATGGTCGGCAAGGTCACGCCGAAGGGCGAAAGCCAGCTGACCCCGGAAGAGAAGCTGCTGCGCGCGATCTTCGGCGAGAAGGCGTCCGACGTGAAGGACAGCTCGCTGCGCGTGCCGCCGGGCATGGACGGTACCGTCATCGACGTGCAGGTGTTCACCCGCGACGGCATCGAGAAGGACAAGCGCGCGCGCCAGATCGAGGAAATGGAAGTGAAGCGGATCCGCAAGGATTTCGACGACCAGTTCCGCATCCTCGAAGGCGCGATCTACAACCGCATGCGCACCCAGCTGGTCGGCCAGTCCGCGATGAGCGGCCCGGGTGGCCTCAAGCGCGGCACCGAAATCACCGACGCCTATCTGGACGGGCTGAAGAAGGACGACTGGTTCAAGATCAACGTCAAGGACG
Source organism: Rhodanobacter caeni (assembly GCF_039523575.1). Lineage (NCBI taxonomy): Bacteria > Pseudomonadati > Pseudomonadota > Gammaproteobacteria > Lysobacterales > Rhodanobacteraceae > Rhodanobacter > Rhodanobacter caeni. The sequence continues at coordinate 188,402 of NZ_BAAAFO010000001.1, forward strand.
AGGCCGTCACGGAATTCCTGGAGCGCGCGGCCGATCAGGTCAAGCGTCACAAGGAGGAGTTCGACAAGCGCTTCAAGGAGAAGCAGGGCAAGATCACCCAGGGTGACGATCTGGCCCCCGGCGTGCTGAAGATGGTCAAGGTGTTCCTGGCCGTGAAGCGCCGCATCCAGCCGGGCGACAAGATGGCCGGCCGCCACGGCAACAAGGGCGTGGTCTCCAACGTGGTGCCCGTCGAGGACATGCCCTACATGGCCAACGGCGAGGCGGTCGACATCTGCCTGAATCCGCTGGGCGTGCCGTCGCGCATGAACATCGGCCAGATTCTGGAAGTGCATCTGGGCTGGGCCGCCAAGGGCCTGGGCAAGAAGATCCAGAAGATGATCGAGACGCAGGAGAAGGTGACCAAGATCCGCGAGTTCCTGGACCAGGTCTACAACCATCACGCCGCCGGCGCCGTGCAGCACGTCGATCTGAAGTCGCTGACCGACGACGAGATCCGCGCGCTGGCGGACAACCTGCAGGAAGGCGTGCCGATGGCCACGCCGGTGTTCGACGGTGCCGAGGAAACCGAGATCAAGGCGATGCTGAGGCTGGCGGATCTGCCCGAGTCGGGCCAGACCACGCTGTACGACGGTCGCACCGGCGAGGCGTTCGATCGCCCGGTCACCGTGGGCTACATGCACTACCTGAAGCTCAACCACCTGGTCGACGACAAGATGCACGCGCGCTCCACCGGCCCGTACTCGCTGGTTACCCAGCAGCCGCTGGGCGGCAAGGCGCAGTTCGGCGGCCAGCGCTTCGGCGAAATGGAAGTCTGGGCGCTGGAAGCCTACGGCGCGGCGTACACGCTGCAGGAAATGTTGACGGTGAAATCCGACGACGTGCAGGGCCGCAACCAGATGTACAAGAACATCGTCGACGGCAACCACGAGATGTCCGCGGGCATGCCGGAATCCTTCAACGTGCTGGTGAAGGAAATCCGCTCGCTCTGCATCGACATCGATCTGGAAGAGATCAAGTGACCGACGGGACTCGGGATCGGGGATTACCAGACATTCGTCTGTTAAAAACCGGGATTTGCAAAGGCAAGCCCGGTTCCCGGCTCGGCTCCCGCAAGCCTGATCTCGTTCGCGTCGCGGACCTCGACACCAAAAGAATTTGCTCCGACCGGAGATTCAAATGAAAGACCTGCTCAATCTGTTCAACCAGCAGCGCGTGATGCCGGATTTCGATGCGATCAAGATCGCATTGGCGTCGCCCGAGCTGATCCGCTCGTGGTCGTACGGCGAAGTGAAGAAGCCGGAAACCATCAACTACCGCACCTTCAAGCCGGAGCGTGACGGCCTGTTCTGCGCCGCCATCTTCGGGCCGGTGAAGGACTACGAGTGCCTGTGCGGCAAGTACAAGCGCATGAAGCACCGCGGCGTGGTGTGCGAGAAGTGCGGCACCGAGGTCACCCTGGCCAAGGTGCGCCGCGAGCGCATGGGCCACATCGAGCTGGCCAGCCCCACCGCGCACATCTGGTTCCTGAAGTCGCTGCCCTCGCGCATCGGCCTGATGCTGGACATGACCCTGCGCGACATCGAGCGCATCCTGTACTTCGAGGCCTTCGTGGTGATCGATCCGGGCATGACTGCGCTCGAGCGCGGCCAGCTGCTCAGTGAGGACCAGTACCTGGAAGCCACCGAGGAGCATGGTGACGAGTTCGATGCCCGCATGGGCGCCGAGGCCGTCTACCAGTTGCTGAAGTCGCTGGACCTGCCGGCCGAAGTGATCCGCCTGAAGGAAGAGATCGGTTCCACCGGCTCGGAGACCAAGCTCAAGCGCCTCACCAAGCGCGTGAAGCTGATCGAGGCGTTCCTGGAGTCGGGCAACAAGCCCGAGTGGATGGTGCTGACCGTGCTACCCGTGCTGCCGCCGGACCTGCGTCCGCTGGTGCCGCTGGACGGTGGCCGCTTCGCCACCTCCGACCTGAACGATCTGTACCGCCGCGTCATCAACCGCAACAACCGCCTCAAGCGGCTGCTCGAGCTCAACGCGCCGGACATCATCGTGCGCAACGAGAAGCGCATGCTGCAGGAATCGGTCGACGCGTTGCTCGACAACGGCCGTCGCGGTCGTGCCATCACCGGCACCAACAAGCGCGCGCTGAAGTCGCTGGCCGACATGATCAAGGGCAAGCAGGGCCGGTTCCGCCAGAACCTGCTCGGCAAGCGCGTGGACTACTCCGGCCGTTCGGTGATCGTGGTCGGTCCGACCCTGCGCCTGCACCAGTGCGGTCTGCCCAAGAAGATGGCGCTGGAGCTGTTCAAGCCGTTCATCTTCGCCAAGCTGCAGGCGCGTGGCGAAGCCACCACCATCAAGGCGGCGAAGAAGCTGGTCGAGCGCGAAGAGCCGATGGTGTGGGACATTCTCGAGGACGTGATCCGCGAGCATCCGGTGCTGCTCAACCGCGCACCGACCCTGCACCGTCTGGGCATCCAGGCGTTCGAGCCGAAGCTGATCGAGGGCAAGGCCATCCAGCTGCACCCGCTGGTCTGCACGGCGTTCAACGCCGACTTCGACGGCGACCAGATGGCCGTGCACGTGCCGCTGTCGATCGAGGCGCAGCTGGAAGCGCGCGCGCTGATGATGTCGTCCAACAACATCCTCAGCCCCGCCAATGGCGAGCCGATCATCGTGCCGACCCAGGACGTGGTGCTGGGCCTGTACTACATGACCCGCGAGCTGATCAACGCCAAGGGCAGCGGCATGGTGTTTTCCGGCGTCAGCGAAGTGCGCCGCGCCTACGACAACCGCGCGGTGGAACTGCACGCCAAGGTCAAGGTGCGCCTGCAGCTTTCGCACGTGGCCGAGGATGGCTCGCTCACGCATGAAACCGCGCTGGTCGAGACCACCGTGGGCCGCGCGTTGCTGGCCGAGATCCTGCCCGAGGGCCTGCCGTTCGCGCTGGCCAATACCGAGCTGACCAAGAAGAACATCTCGCGCCTGATCAACTCCAGCTACCGCCTGCTGGGCTTGAAGGAAACGGTCGTGTTCGCCGACAAGCTGATGTACACCGGCTACCGCTTCGCCACGCGCGCCGGTATCTCGATCGGCATCGACGACATGCTGATTCCGGTAGAGAAGAAGCCGATCTTGGAGGACGCCGAGAAGGAAGTCGTCGAGATCCAGCAGCAGTACCAGTCCGGCCTGGTCACCGCCGGCGAGCGCTACAACAAGGTGGTCGACATCTGGTCGCGCACCAGCGAACTGGTGGCCAAGGCGATGATCGACGGCATCGGTACCGAAAAGGTGACCGACGCCGAAGGCAAGACGGTCAACCAGAAGTCGATGAACTCGCTGTACATCATGGCCGACTCCGGCGCGCGTGGTTCCGTGGCGCAGATCCGCCAGCTGGCCGGCATGCGTGGCCTGATGGCGCGTCCGGATGGCTCCATCATCGAGACTCCGATCAAGGCCAACTTCCGCGAAGGCCTGAACGTGCTGCAGTACTTCAACTCCACCCACGGTGCCCGCAAGGGCCTGGCCGATACGGCGTTGAAGACGGCGAACTCCGGTTACCTCACCCGTCGCCTGGTCGACGTGGCGCAGGACGTGGTCATCACCATGGACGACTGCGGCACCGAGGATGGCATCATCATGCAGCCGATCGTCGAAGGCGGCGATGTGGTCGAGCCGTTGCGCGAGCGCGTGCTGGGCCGCGTCGTGGTGGGCGACGTCTACGCGCCCGGCGACGACGACGAGCCGATCGTGCTTTCCGACACCTTGCTGGACGAGGCGCTGGTCGAGAAGCTCGACAAGGCCGGCGTGCAATTGCTCAAGGTGCGTTCGCCGATCACCTGCGAAGCGGCGCATGGCGTGTGCAAGCTCTGCTACGGCCGCGACCTGGCCCGTGGCCACCTGGTCAACATGGGCGAGGCCGTGGGCGTGGTCGCCGCGCAGTCGATCGGCGAGCCCGGCACCCAGCTGACCATGCGTACCTTCCACATCGGCGGTGCGGCCTCGCGTGCGGCGGCAGTGGACAACGTGACGGTGAAGACCACCGGCTCGCTGAAGTACAACAACCTGAAGTCGGTGCAGCACAAGTCCGGCCACCTGGTGGCGGTGTCGCGTTCGGGCGAGCTCAGCGTCATCGACGCCAGCGGCCGCGAGCGCGAGCGCTACAAGGTGCCCTACGGCGCCACCATTGCGGTCAAGGACGGCGCGGCGGTCAAGCCCGGCCAGACCGTGGCCAACTGGGACCCGCATACCCATCCGATCGTCACCGAGGTGGCCGGCGTGGTGCGCTTCATCGACTTCCTCGATGGCGTCACCGTGCAGAGCCAGACCGACGAACTGACCGGCCTGGAGTCGGCGGTGGTCACCGATCCGAAGCGTCGCGGCGCGCAGGCCAAGGACCTGCGCCCCATCGTGCGCCTGGAAGACGCCAAGGGCCGCGAGCTGAAGTTGCCGGGTACCGACATCGCCGCGCAGTACTTCCTGCCGGCCGGTGCGATCGTGTCGATCCAGAACGGTGCCGAAGTGGGCGTGGGCGACGTGATCGCGCGTATCCCGCAGGAAACCTCCAAGACCCGCGACATCACCGGTGGTCTGCCGCGCGTGGCCGACCTGTTCGAGGCGCGCAAGCCGAAGGAGCCGGCGATCCTGGCCGAGCGGTCCGGCATCATCAGCTTCGGCAAGGACACCAAGGGCAAGCAGCGCCTGATCATCAAGGACGTCGACGGCAACGAGCACGAGGAGCTGATTCCCAAGTGGCGCCAGGTCATCGTGTTCGAGGGCGAGCATGTGGAGAAGGGCGAAACCGTCGTCGACGGCGAGCCGAGCCCGCATGACATCCTGCGCCTGCTGGGCGTGGAGCAGCTGGCCTCGTATCTGGTCAAGGAGATCCAGGACGTTTATCGCCTGCAGGGCGTGAAGATCAACGACAAGCACATCGAGGCGATCATTCGCCAGATGCTGCGCAAGGTCGAGATCGTCGAGCCCGGTGACAGCCACTACCTGCGCGGCGAACAGATCGAACGCGTGCGCATAAACACCGAGAACGAGCGTGCCATCGCCAGGGACGAGCGTCCGGCCGAGTACCAGTCGATCCTGCTGGGCATCACCAAGGCATCGCTGGCCACCGAGTCCTTCATCTCGGCGGCATCGTTCCAGGAGACCACCCGCGTCCTCACCGAGGCAGCGGTTCGTGGCACGCGCGATACCTTGCGTGGCCTGAAGGAAAATGTTATTGTCGGCCGTCTTATTCCGGCAGGTACGGGCTTGGCCTACCACGCAGGGCGTCGCCGCCAGGGTGGTCTGACCGATCTGGAGCTGGATACCCTTTCCGGCTCCACGTCCCCGGCTTCCTTTGCCGAAGCGCCGGTCAGCAGTGAAGATGGTGCCGAGTAAGCCTCGATAGGTCTTGCTCGCCGACATACGAAATGAGGTGCAAGGAAGCACCTCGTGTTCGGGTCACGGATGGCGGAGCGTCAGCTTGCCCAGGTGAGCGCGCTCATGTTAAATTCCCGCTTCTTGGCAGACCGAGCTTATTCGGGCTGCCTTTATGTTTTCAGGAACAGCTTCGCATGACGACAGTCAATCAATTGGTGCGCAAGAACCGCAGCCCCAAGACCTACAAGAGCGGGTCGCCGGCCCTGCAGAGCAGCCCGCAGCGTCGCGGTGTCTGCACGCGTGTTTACACGACCACGCCGAAAAAGCCCAACTCGGCGTTGCGCAAGGTCGCCAAGGTGCGCCTCACCAACGGTTTCGAGGTGATCAGCTACATCGGTGGCGAAGGTCACAACCTGCAGGAGCACTCGGTGGTGCTGATCCGCGGCGGCCGCGTCAAGGATCTCCCCGGCGTGCGTTACCACACGGTACGCGGCAGCCTCGACTGCGCCGGCGTCACCAAGCGCCGTCAATCGCGTTCGAAGTACGGCGCCAAGCGCCCGAAGAAATAATGTCGTGCGGCCCTCGCTGGCCGCTTTACAGGCGGGCAGGAATGTCCGCGAAAATAACGGACAACAAACATGTCGCGTAAAGGTTCACATCCCGCCCGTCTGATCCTGCCGGACCCCAAGCATGGCAGCCAGCTGATCGCCCGTTTCATCAACATGGTGATGAAGAGCGGCAAGAAGTCGGTCGCCGAAAGCATTGTCTACGGCGCTCTGCAGCACATCGGCGAAAAGAACGCCGAGCCGGTCGCCCTGGTCGAGAAGGCGCTGAACAACATCGCCCCGGCGGTCGAGGTGAAGTCCCGTCGTGTCGGCGGCGCCACCTACCAGGTGCCGGTTGAAGTGCGTCCGGGCCGCCGCATGGCGCTGGCGATGCGCTGGGTGATCGACTCCGCCCGCAAGCGTGGCGAAACCTCGATGCCGCGCAAGCTGGCTGCCGAACTGCTGGAGGCTTCCGAGAGTCGCGGCGGCGCCGCCAAGAAGCGCGAAGAGACGCATCGCATGGCGGAAGCCAACAAGGCCTTCTCGCACTACCGCTGGTAAGAGATTTGCGTCGCCGTCGACGATGGCAACGATCGGCCCGCCATCAAACGCGGGCCTCGATGATTCGGCCGTCGCCATGACGGCGCAGATGGTCCGGCATCGTTGCCGGACCGTCGGTTATTCAGAAGCCGCCTCGTCATGATGGGGCAAGCCAGCCGGCACCCAGGCCGGATATTCATAAGCGCAACGGCCCGGATGGCTGTCACAAACCAGGGCAGGCAGCCCGATACAGGTAAATATCAATGGCACGCACCACTCCCCTCGAACGCTACCGCAACTTCGGCATCATGGCTCACATCGATGCCGGCAAGACCACGACCACGGAGCGCATCCTGTTCTATACGGGCGTCAGTCACAAGATTGGCGAAGTGCACGACGGCGCGGCCACGATGGACTGGATGGAGCAGGAGCAGGAGCGCGGCATCACCATCACGTCGGCGGCGACGACGGCGTTCTGGAAGGGCATGGACGGTTCGCTGCCGCAGCATCGCTTCAACATCATCGATACCCCGGGACACGTCGATTTCACCATCGAGGTGGAGCGTTCGCTGCGCGTGCTCGACGGCGCCGTGTTCGTGCTGTGCGCCGTCGGTGGCGTGCAGCCGCAGTCCGAAACGGTCTGGCGGCAGGCCAACAAGTACAAGGTGCCGCGCCTCGCGTTCGTCAACAAGATGGACCGTACCGGTGCCAATTTCGACAAGGTCGTCAGCCAGCTGCGGGCGCGTCTCGGTGCGCATGCCGTGCCGATGCAGGTGCCGATCGGTGCCGAGGACGGGTTCGAGGGCGTGGTCGATCTGCTCAAGATGAAGGCCGTGATCTGGGACATGGAAACCCAGGGCATGAAGTTCGAATACCGTGACATCCCCGCCGATCTGGCGGACAAGGCGGCCGAAGCGCGCGCCTTCATGGTGGAGTCGGCTGCCGAGGCGACCGAAGAGCTGATGAACAAGTACCTGGAAGAGGGCGACCTCAGCGAGGGCGAGATCATCGACGGACTTCGCCAGCGCACGCTCGCCAACGAGATCATTCCGGTGTACTGCGGCACGGCGTTCAAGAACAAGGGCGTCCAGGCGATGCTCGACGCGGTGGTGCAGCTGCTGCCGTCGCCCGCCGATCGTCCGCCGGTCGCCGGCATCGACGAGGATGAGAACGAGGCCACCCGCAAGGCCGACGACGCCGCGCCGTTCTCCGCGCTCGCGTTCAAGATCATGACCGATCCCTTCGTCGGCTCGCTAACGTTCTTCCGCGTCTATTCGGGTACGCTGAATTCCGGCGATGCCGTCTACAACCCGGTCAAGAGCAAGAAGGAGCGCGTGGGCCGCATCCTGCAGATGCACGCCAACGAGCGCCACGAGCTGAAGGAAGTGCGCGCCGGTGACATCGCTGCGGCGGTCGGTCTGAAGGACGTGACCACCGGCGATACGCTGTGCGCGCAGGATCACATCATCACCCTGGAGCGGATGGCGTTTCCGGAGCCGGTGATCTCGATGGCGGTGGAGCCGAAGACCAAGTCCGACCAGGAAAAGATGGGTATCGCGCTGGGTCGCCTGGCGGCGGAGGATCCCTCGTTCCGCGTGCGCACCGACGAGGAATCCGGCCAGACGATCATCTCCGGCATGGGCGAGCTGCACCTGGACATCCTGGTCGACCGCATGCGCCGCGAGTTCAACGTCGAGGCCAACGTCGGCAAGCCGCAGGTGGCCTATCGCGAAACGATCCGCTCCAGCGACGTCAAGTCCGACTACAAGCATGCCAAGCAGTCGGGCGGCAAGGGCCAGTACGGCCACGTCGTGATCGAGATGTCGCCGATCAGCGCCGAGGATCGCGCGGACGAGAAGCTCGCCGCCACGATCAAGGACGACTTCCTGTTCGTCAACGAGATCACCGGTGGCGTGATTCCGAAGGAATTCATTCCGTCGGTCGAGAAGGGCTTGCGCGAAACCATCACCAGCGGCCCGCTGGCCGGCTTCCCGGTGGTCAACGTCAAGGTGAAGCTGGTCTTCGGCTCGTACCACGACGTCGACTCGTCGGAAATGGCGTTCAAGCTGGCGGCATCGATGGCCTTCAAGCAGGGCTTCGCGAAGGCCAATCCGGTGCTGCTGGAGCCGATCATGAAGGTCGAGATCGTCACGCCCGAGGATTACATGGGCGACGTGATGGGCGACATCAGCAAGCGTCGCGGCATGCTCACCGGCCAGGAGGACACGCCGTCGGGCAAGACCATCAACGCCGAGGTTCCGCTGGGCGAGATGTTCGGCTATGCCACCACGATCCGGTCGCTGACCCAGGGCCGTGCCACCTTCACGATGGAATTCGACCACTACGCCGAGGCGCCGAGCAACGTCGCCGAGCAGGTCATGCACAAGGCCTGATCAGGGCGGGTTGCGCTCTGCAGTTTTTTTCCGAATCACAGTTCTTTCGAGGTTTGAGTCATGGCAAAGGGTAAATTCGAACGCACCAAGCCGCACGTCAACGTCGGCACGATTGGTCACGTGGATCACGGCAAGACGACGCTGACGGCAGCACTGACGAAGGTCGGTGCCGAGCGCTTCGGTGGCGAGTTCAAGGACTACAGCGCGATCGACGCGGCGCCGGAAGAGAAGGCGCGCGGCATCACGATCTCGACGGCGCACGTGGAATACGAATCGCCGACGCGCCACTACGCGCACGTGGACTGCCCGGGGCACGCCGACTACGTGAAGAACATGATCACGGGTGCGGCGCAGATGGACGGTGCGATCCTGGTGTGCTCGGCCGCTGACGGCCCGATGCCGCAGACGCGCGAGCACATCCTGCTGAGCCGCCAGGTGGGCGTGCCGTACATCGTGGTGTTCCTGAACAAGGCCGACATGGTCGACGACGCCGAGCTGCTCGAGCTGGTCGAGATGGAAGTGCGCGAGCTGCTCAGCAAGTACGACTTCCCGGGCGACGACACCCCGATCATCAAGGGTTCGGCGCTGAAGGCGCTGGAAGGCGACCAGAGCGAGATCGGCGTGCCGGCGATCATCCAGCTGGTGGACGCGCTGGACAGCTACATCCCGGAGCCGGTGCGCACGATCGACAAGCCGTTCCTGATGCCGGTGGAAGACGTGTTCTCGATCTCGGGCCGCGGCACCGTGGTGACCGGTCGTATCGAGCGCGGCATCATCAAGGTCGGTGACGAAGTCGAAGTGGTCGGTATCCGCGACACGCAGAAGACCACCGTCACCGGCGTGGAAATGTTCCGCAAGCTGCTGGACCAGGGCCAGGCGGGCGACAACGCCGGTCTGCTGCTGCGCGGCCTGAAGCGTGACGACGTGGAGCGCGGCCAGGTGCTGGCCAAGCCGGGCACGATCACCCCGCACACCAACTTCGAGGCCGAGGTGTACGTGCTGTCGAAGGACGAGGGTGGCCGTCATACGCCGTTCTTCAAGGGCTACCGTCCGCAGTTCTACTTCCGCACGACCGACGTGACCGGTGCCGTGACCCTGCCGGAAGGCGTGGAAATGGTGATGCCGGGCGACAACGTGAAGATGGTGGTCGAGCTGATCCACCCGATCGCGATGGACGAAGGCCTGCGTTTCGCCATCCGCGAAGGCGGCCGCACCGTCGGCGCCGGCGTGGTGGCCAAGGTCATCAAGTAATACTGCGGGAGTCGGGAATCGGGAGTCGGGAATCGGAAAAGCAGCGATCCGCGCTTTTCCGGCTCCACGATTACCGATTCCCCGATCCCGGTTCCCGCACCCAGTGACCGACTCCGGCTGAATTGTCGTCAGGGTCTTCACTAAGGGAATTTTTGCAGGTATACTTCGCAGCTTGCTTATCGACGGACATGGCGTCGTCGATCCACCGCGAAATGAGACACAGGAAGTGTTTCGAGTTCGCCGGCCGTGGACGGCCCTCGCAATATCACTCGATCAAAGGCATGGCCGGTGATCGGTTTTTTTGCGCGAAGGCAAATGCTGGTCCAGGCGAGCTGACGCGGTTCGCCTGGGCTTTTCGAATTTGGGGTGGCGTGTTTGGCGCCCCGATGCGGTGAAAAAAGTAGTGCGGAGCGGTGAGAAGCCGTTCCGTTTCACAGACGTTCTTTCGACAACAGGACACGGTTATGGCGAACCAGAAGATTCGGATTCGGCTGAAAGCGTACGATCACCGGCTGATCGATCGCTCGGCCAGCGAGATTGTCGAGACCGCCAAGCGCACTGGCGCAACGGTACTCGGCCCGATCCCGCTTCCGACCAAGATCGAGCGCTACACGATCCTCACGTCCCCGCACGTGGACAAGGATGCGCGCGATCAATACGAGACCCGCACGCACAAGCGAGTGCTCGACATTGTCGACCCGAACGACAAAACCGTGGACGCGCTCATGAAGCTTGATCTCGCCGCTGGCGTCGATGTTCAGATCAAGCTCGGTTGAGCGACAGACAGGATACGAAGATGAGTATCGGATTGGTTGGCCGCAAATGCGGCATGAGTCGCCTCTTCACTGAAGATGGCCGCTCGATTCCGGTGACGCTGATCGAAGCGACCCCGAATCGCGTGACCCAGCTGAAGACGGAAGATAACGATGGCTACAGCGCCGTCCAGGTTGCGGCGGGCACCAAGCGCGCGAACCTGCTGACGCAGCCGCTGAAGGGCCATTACGCGAAAGCGAAGGTCGAGCCGGGTCGCGGCCTGTGGGAATTCCGCGTGTCCGCCGATGATCTCGGCAAGTACAGCGTCGGTGCCGACATCAAGGCGGACGAGGTGTTCAGCGTCGGCCAGATCGTCGATGTCGCCGGTGTGTCGAAGGGCAAGGGTTTCCAGGGCACGATCAAGCGCTGGAACTTCAAGATGGGCGACGCCACCCACGGTAACTCGCTGTCGCATCGCGCGCCGGGTTCCATCGGTCAGCGTCAGACCCCGGGTCGCGTTTTCCCGGGCAAGAAGATGGCCGGTCACATGGGTGCGGTCAACCGCACGCAGCAGGGCCTGGAAGTGGTCAAGGTCGACGCCGAGCGTCATCTGATCGCGGTCAAGGGCGCCGTTCCCGGTGCCACCGGTGGCGACGTCATCATCCGCCCGACGACGAAGAGCTGAGGAGAGACGCCATGGAACTCAATGTCATTGGCGCCAAGCCGCTCAACGTGTCCGACGAAGTGTTCGGCGGTGAGTACAAGAAGGCCCTGGTTCACCAGGTCGTGGTGGCCTACCAGGCCGCCGGCCGCGCCGGTACCAAGGCGCAGCTCTCGCGTGGCGAGATGTCCGGTACCACCAAGAAGTTCAAGAAGCAGAAGGGCGGCGGCGCCCGTCACGGCGACTACCGCGCTCCGATCTTCATCGGCGGTGGTGTCGCGTTTGCCGCCAAGCCGCGCAACTACCAGCAGAAGGTCAACCGCAAGGCGTACCGCGTGGCGATCCGCTCGATTTTCTCCGAGCTGGTTCGTCAGGATCGCCTGAAGGTCGTCGAGAGCTTCGGTGTCGAGACGCCGAAGACTTCCGCGATGGTCGCCAAGCTGGCCGAGCTGAAGGTTTCCGGTCGCGTCCTGCTGGTGTCCGAAGATGCGTCCGAGTCGGTGTTTCTGGCCGCGCGCAACATCCCCTATATCCATGTGCTGGACGTGATGGGCCTTAACCCCGTCAGCCTGGTCGGCTCCGACCACGTGGTGGCGACGGTCGATGCGGTGAAGAAGATCGAGGAGTGGCTGGCATGAACAACGAACGCATTCTCGATACGCTGCGTGCGCCGCACATTTCCGAGAAATCGGCGCGCCTGGCCGAGCACAACCAGTACGTATTCGTGGTGGCCCCCGCGGCAACCAAGGCCGATGTCCGCGCTGCCGTGGAGAAGCTGTTCGACGTGAAAGTCGAGCAGGTGAACCTCGTCAACACGAAAGGCAAGGTCAAGTCCTTCCGTTTCCGCGCTGGCAGCCGCCAGGGCAAGCGCAAGGCCTATGTGCGTCTTGCCGATGGCCAGACCATCGACGTGTCCGCCAAGGCCTGAGCCAGGAGTTCTTTGAGATGGCACTAATCAACCACAAGCCGACCTCGCCGGGCCGTCGTGACGCCGTCAGCGTCAAGACGGAAGGCCTGTACAAGGGTGCGCCGTATGCGGCGTTGACCGAGTCGCAGTCCCGCAGCGGTGGTCGCAACCATCATGGCCGCATCACCGTGCGTCATCGTGGCGGCGGTCACAAGCAGCATTACCGCATCATCGATTTCAAGCGCGACAAGGAAGGCATCGCCGCCCGCGTCGAGCGCATCGAATACGATCCGAACCGCACCGCGCACATCGCACTGCTGTGCTACGCCGATGGCGAGCGCCGTTACATCATCGCGCCCAAGGGCGTGCAGGTGGACGATCGCCTGGTGTCCGGCCGCGATGCGCCGATCAAGGCCGGCAACTGCCTGCAGCTGCGCAACATCCCGATGGGCAGCACGATCCATTGCATCGAGCTGCGTCCGGGCAAGGGCGCGCAGATCGCCCGCAGCGCCGGCGCCTCGGTGCAGCTGGTGGCGCGCGAGTCCGGCTACGCCACCTTGCGTCTGCGCTCCGGCGAGATGCGTCGCGTCTCGGTCGATTGCCGCGCCACCATCGGCGAAGTCGGCAACGGCGAGCACAGCCTGAAGAAGCTGGGCAAGGCTGGCGCCAAGCGCTGGGTCGGCATTCGTCCCACCGTTCGCGGTGTGGTGATGAACCCGGTCGACCATCCGCACGGCGGTGGTGAAGGCAAGACCTCCGGCGGTCGTCATCCGGTCAGCCCGTGGGGCACGCCGGCGAAGGGTTACAAGACCCGCAACAACAAGCGCACGCAGCAGTTCATCGTGCGTCGTCGTACGAAGTAACAGGAAACCGACATGCCTCGCTCTCTGAAGAAAGGTCCGTTCGTCGACCTTCACCTCGTGAAGAAGGTGGAAGCTGCGGTTTCCGCCAACAACAAGCGTCCGATCAAGACCTGGTCGCGCCGCTCGATGATCCTGCCGGAAATGGTCGGCTTGACCATCGCCATCCACAACGGCCGTCAGCACGTGCCCGTTCTGATCAACGAGAACATGGTCGGGCACAAGCTCGGCGAGTTCGCGGTGACCCGGACGTTCAAGGGCCATGTCGGCGACAAGAAGGGCAAGTGATGAGCACTGAAGCCAAAGCGATCCTGCGTGGCGCCCGCATCTCGGCGCAAAAGGCACGCCTGGTGGCTGATCTCGTCCGCGGGCTTCCCGTGGGCCGGGCCAGCGACGTGCTCACCTACACCAACAAGAAGGCGGCACACCTCGTTCGCAAGGTGCTGCTGTCGGCCGTCGCCAATGCCGAGAACAACCTCGGCGCCGACGTCGACGAACTGAAGGTGTCCAGCATCTTCGTCGACGAGGGTCCGGCGATGAAGCGCATGTACGCACGGGCCAAGGGCCGCGGTTCGCGCATCCTGAAACGCACCAGCCACATCACTGTGGTTGTTGGCAACTGACCGAGGATATAGACGATGGGTCATAAAGTTCATCCCACCGGTATCCGCCTCGGCATTGCCAAGGACTGGAACTCGAAGTGGTATGCGAACAAGCGTGATTACGCCACGTACCTCGTGGCGGACATCAAGGTTCGCGACATGCTGAAGAAGAAGCTGGCCCAGGCCGGCATCTCGAAGATCCAGATCGAGCGCCCGGCCAAGACCGCGCGCGTGACGATCCACACGGCCCGCCCGGGCGTGGTGATCGGCAAGAAGGGCGAGGATATCGAGAAGCTGCGCAAGGAAGTCAGCGACATGATGGGCGTCCCGACGCACATCAACGTCAGCGAAGTGCGCAAGCCCGAGCTCGACGCGCAGCTGGTGGCCGAGTCGATCGCGCAGCAGCTGGAGCGCCGCATCATGTTCCGCCGCGCGATGAAGCGCTCGGTCGGCAACGCGATGCGCCTGGGTGCGCTGGGCGTCAAGATCAACGTATCCGGTCGTCTGAACGGCGCCGAGATCGCCCGTTCCGAATGGAGCCGCGAAGGTCGCGTGCCGCTGCATACGCTGCGTGCCGACATCGACTACGGCTTCGCCGAGGCGAACACCACCTACGGCATCATCGGCATCAAGGTGTGGATCTTCAAGGGCGAGATTTTCGATCTCGCCGCCGCCACCCAGGAGTCGAAGGACGAGCCGTCGCAGCCGCGCCGCGAGGGTGGCGAAGGTCGTCGTAACGATTCGCGTCGCGAGGCCGGTGACGGCCGCCGCGAGCGGTCTGCGAAGTAAGGAGAGTTGCCATGTTGCAACCTAAGCGAACCAAATACCGCAAGCAGTTCAAGGGCCGCAACGACGGTCTGGCCCAGTGCGCCAACCTCGTCAGCTTCGGCGAGTACGGCCTGAAGGCGATCACGCATGGCGCGATCACCGCGCGTCAGATCGAGGCCGCACGTCGTTGCATCACCCGCTACGTCAAGCGCGGCGGCAAGTTGTGGATCCGCGTGTTCCCCGACAAGCCGATCACCAAGAAGCCGATCGAAGTGCGCATGGGTGCCGGCAAGGGCAGCGTCGAGTTCTGGGTTGCCCAGATCCAGCCCGGCCGCATGCTTTACGAGATCGAGGGTCTCGACGAGGCCACGGCGCGTGAGGCGTTCCGTCTGGCGGCGGCGAAGCTGTCCGTGCAGACCCAGTTCGTGACCAGGGCGGTGATGTGATGGCCAGCAAAGATATCAATAACCAGTCGGTCGACGAGTTGAAGCAGCACCTGCTGGACCTGCGCAAGGAGCAGTTCAATCTGCGCATGCAGAAGGGTTCCGGCCAGCTCACCCAGCCGCACCAGCTTCGCCGCGTTCGGCGTGACATCGCCCGCACGAAGTTCGTGCTCGGCGGCAAGAAGTAAGGGACAGCCGAGATGAGCGCCAACAATCAAGAAGTTCAAGCAGAAGCGAAGCAGGCGCGCACCCTCGAGGGTCGCGTGACCAGCAACAAGATGAACAAGACGGTCACCGTGCTGGTCGAGCGCCAGGTGCAGCATTGGCTGCTGGGCAAGATCATCCGTCGTTCGACCAAGCTGCACGCGCAGGACGACCTGGGTGCGAACGAGGGCGATCTCGTGCGTATCGCCGAGTGCCGTCCGCTGTCCAAGACCAAGCATCACCGTGTGGTCGAAATCATCACGCGCGCCAGCGTCTAAGGGAGGGTGCAGACATGATTCAGGTGCAAAGCACGCTCTCCGCGGCGGACAACAGCGGCGCGAAGGAACTGATGTGCATCAAGGTGCTTGGCGGTTCGAAGCGCCGTTATGCCGCGATCGGCGATGTCATCAAGGTCACCGTGAAGGATGCGATTCCCCGCGGCAAGGTGAAGAAGGGCGAGGTGTACAGCGCCGTGGTGGTCCGTACCGCCAAGGGTGTGCGCCGTCCCGATGGTTCGCTGATCCGTTTCGACGGCAATGCAGCGGTCCTCCTCAACAACAAGCTCGAGCCGATCGGCACCCGTATTTTCGGGCCGGTTACCCGCGAGCTGCGCAGCGAGAAGTTCATGAAGATCGTCTCCCTCGCGCCTGAAGTGCTCTGAGCGGAGTCAAGACATGAACCGTATCCGTAAAGGTGATCAGGTCCTGGTGATCACCGGCAAGAACAAGGGCCAACGCGGCGATGTGCTGCGTGTTGCAGGCGAGCGCGTGTTCGTCTCCAACGTGAATCTGGTCAAGCGCCACACCAAGCCGAACCCGCAGGCCAACCAGGCTGGCGGTATCGTCGAGCGTGAAGCTTCGATCCATCTCTCCAATGTGCAGCTGTTCAACCCCGCCACGAACAAGGGTGAACGCGTCGGCATCAAAACGCTCGAAGATGGGCGCAAGGTCCGCGTGTTCCGTTCGAATGGCGAGGTCGTGGACGCGTAAGGAACACGATCATGACGCGCCTTGAAAAGTTTTATAAAGAGCAGGTAGTGCCGAAGCTCACCGAGCAGTTCGGCTACCAGAACGTGATGCAGGTTCCCCGCATCACCAAGATCACGCTGAACATGGGCGTGGGCGAAGCGGCCGGCAACAAGAAGGTGCTGGAAAATGCCGTGGCCGACATGGCCAAGCTTTCCGGCCAGAAGCCGATCACGACCAAGGCGCGCGTTTCCGTGGCCTCGTTCAAGATCCGCGACGGCTGGCCGATCGGCTGCAAGGTCACCTTGCGCCGTGCCCAGATGTGGGAGTTCATGGATCGCCTGATCAACATCTCGCTGCCGCGCGTGCGCGACTTCCGCGGCGTGTCGGCGAAGGCGTTCGACGGCCGCGGCAACTACAACTTCGGCGTCAAGGAACAGATCATCTTCCCGGAGATCGATTTCGACCAGGTCGACGCGCTGCGCGGTATGGATATCTCCATCACCACCACCGCCAAGACCGACGACGAAGCCAAGGCCTTGCTGGCCGCGTTCAGCTTCCCGTTCCGCAACTGACAGGCGCAATCCATGGCAAAGACATCAATGGTGAACCGCGACATCAAGCGGACCAAACTCGCCCAGAAGTACGCCGCCAAGCGCGCCGAACTGAAGGCTATCGTGCTGAGCACCACCGCCTCCTACGAGGAGAAGATGGACGCCCAGGGCAAGCTGCAGAAGCTGCCGCGTGACGCCAGCCCGGTGCGCCAGCGTACGCGTTGCGCACTGACCGGCCGTCCGCGCGCCGTCTATGCGAAGTTCGGCCTGGGCCGCAACAAGCTGCGTGAAGCGACCATGCGCGGCGACGTGCCGGGCCTGCGCAAGGCCAGCTGGTAATTCGATTCGAGCCGGCGGCGGGGCATGGGCCCCGGCGCCGAGCCATGCGCTGGCATGTCGCCACCGCTGATGCGACTACCGCATCGACGTTCGCTAAAACCTGATAAAGCTGATATAGTCGTCGGTCTGCGCAACGCAGGCCGGCGTCTTTGCCGGCTCACAATCTGATTGATTTCCGGTTTTATCGGATATCGGTGCACTCTGAAGGATGTTTTCATGAGCATGACTGATCCCATCGCCGATCTGTTTACGCGCGTGCGCAATGCCCAGGCCATGGGCAAGCCGTCCGTCCGTATACCGTCGTCGAAGTTGAAGGTGGCGATCGCCAACCTTCTCAAGAACGAGGGCTACATCCTCGATTTCAAGACCTCAGCCGAGGAAGGCAAGCCGGTACTCGAGATCCAGCTCAAGTACTTCGACGGCGCGCCTGCCATCGAGACCATCTCCCGTGT
Source organism: Rhodanobacter caeni (assembly GCF_039523575.1). Taxonomy (NCBI): domain Bacteria; kingdom Pseudomonadati; phylum Pseudomonadota; class Gammaproteobacteria; order Lysobacterales; family Rhodanobacteraceae; genus Rhodanobacter; species Rhodanobacter caeni. The sequence goes on from NZ_BAAAFO010000001.1 coordinate 206,015, forward strand.
CAGCCGCTCCGGCCTGCGTGTGTATCGCGGCAAGGACGAGCTGCCCAAGGTACTCGGGGGTCTGGGTATTTCCATCATTTCGACTTCCGCCGGTCTGCTGACCGACGCACAGGCCCGTGCCAAGGGTCTGGGCGGCGAAGTCATTGGCCAAGTGGCATAAGGAGTCGATCATGTCACGAGTAGCCAAACAGCCGATCACCCTGCCCAAGGGCGTGGAACTGGTCGTGGGTGCCGAGAACATTTCGGTGAAGGGCCCGAAGGGTACCTTGTCCGTTCATCACCTGCCGGGCGTTTCGGTGGCGGTGGACAATGGCGTTGCCACCATCAGCCTCGCCGAGGGCACCGACGACATGTTCGGCGGCACCGCGCGCGCGTTGCTGGCCAACATGGTCAAGGGTGTCTCCGACGGTTACGAGCGCAAGCTGGAGCTGGTCGGCGTGGGTTACCGCGCCTCGATGGCCGGCAAGTCGCTGAACCTCAGCCTCGGGTTCTCCCACCCGGTGGTGTTCGATGCGCCCGAGGGCATCAGCATCGAGACGCCGACGCAGACCGAAGTCCTCATCAAGGGCAGCGACAAGCAGCGCGTCGGCCAGGTAGCGGCCAAGATCCGCGGCTTCCGTCCGCCCGAGCCGTACAAGGGCAAGGGCGTCCGCTATGCCGGTGAGAAGATCACGATGAAGGAAGCCAAGAAGGCTTAAGTGAGTCAACCACACTCATACAAGTCGATCCGCTTCCTGGAGATATAACGATGAACAAGAACGAAAGTCGTCTGCGCCGCGCCAAGTCCACCCGCGCGCACATCCGCAAGCTGGCGGTTGCGCGCCTGTCGGTGCATCGCTCCGGCCAGCATCTGTACGCGCAGGTGTTCGATGCTTCCGGCGCCAACGTGGTGGCAGCCGCCTCGACGTTGCAGAAGTCGGTGGCCGAAGGCCTGAAGGGCACCAAGAACCTGGCCGCCGCCGCGGCGGTGGGCAAGGCCGTGGCCGAGCGCGCCCGGGCTGCCGGTATCGAATCGGTGGCGTTCGACCGCTCCGGTTTCCGCTATCACGGTCGCATCAAGGCGCTGGCCGAGGCCGCTCGCGAAGCGGGCCTGAAATTCTGAGAAAGCAGCATTTGGTTCGACATTGCCCTTTGGGCGTGTCGGTACCGCCAGCGACATCTACAACTCCAAGCGGCTCAGCCGCAAGCAAAGTCCCGGATGATCCGGGCATACGGAATCGATAAATGTCTTCCAATGATCGCGAAAATTCGGACGGCCTGCTCGAAAAGCTGATTGCCGTCAACCGCGTGGCCAAGACCGTCAAGGGTGGCCGCCAGATGAGTTTCACCGCGCTGACGGTAGTCGGCGACGGCGAGGGCAAGGTCGGCTTTGGCTATGGCAAGGCGCGCGAAGTGCCGGTGGCCATCTCCAAGGCGATGGAGCGTGCGCGCCGCCAGATGGTGAACATCGAGCTGAACAACGGCACGTTGTGGTATGCCATCAAGGCCAACCACGGTGCGGCCCGCGTCTACATGCAGCCCGCTTCCGAAGGTACCGGCGTGATTGCCGGCGGCGCCATGCGTGCCGTGCTGGAAGTGGTCGGCGTCAAGAACGTGCTGGCCAAGGCGGTCGGTTCGCGCAATCCGATCAACCTGGTGCGCGCCACCATCAAGGGTCTGCAGGCGGTCGCCTCGCCCAAGAAGATCGCCGCCAAGCGTGGCAAGTCCCTGGAAGAGGTGCTCGGCAATGGCTAAGTCTCAAGCAACCGCCGACAAGACCGTGCGCGTGCGCCTGGTCAAGGGCCTGCGTGGCGTGCAGGCGCGTCACCGGCTCAGCGTGAAGGCGCTGGGTCTGGGCAAGGTCAATGATGTCCGCGAATTGAAGGACAGCCCGCAGGTTCGTGGCCTGATCAACACGGTCTACTACCTGGTCCGGGTCGAGGAGTAATCATCATGCGTCTGAATGACATCAAGCCGGCCGCCGGTTCCCGCAAGACGCGCCTGCGCGTCGGTCGCGGCATCGGTTCGGGCCTGGGCAAGACCGCCGGTCGCGGTCACAAGGGTCAGCATGCCCGCGCGGGCGGCACCCACAAGTACGGTTTCGAAGGCGGCCAGATGCCGCTGAACCGCCGGATGCCGAAGGTCGGCTTCCGTTCCAAGCTGAAGGTCGGCAGCCAGGAAGTGTTCCTGTACCAGCTGGCCAGCCTCAAGGCTGACGTGATCGACGTCGTTGCGCTGCATCAGGCCGGCCTGATCAACAGCCGCGCCAAGAAGGTCAAGGTCGTCCTGAAGGGCGAGATCGGTCGCGCCGTGAAGCTGTCCGGCCTGCTGGCTACCGCTGGCGCCAAGGCGGCCATCGAGGCGGCCGGCGGCAGCGTGGAGTAAGACGGTGGCAGCAGCCAAGGGCAATGCACTCGGCAAGCTCGGCAAGCTGACGGAGCTCCGCCAGCGCATCTTCTTCGTGATCGGCGCGCTGGTGGTGTTCCGCCTGGGCTCGTTCATTCCGGTGCCCGGTGTCAACCCGGCGGCGATGACGAGCCTGGTCAACGGCAACGGCCTGATGGACATGTTCAACATGTTCTCGGGCGGTGCACTGGAGCGGTTTTCGGTATTCGCGCTCGGCGTGATCCCGTACATCTCCGCGTCGATCGTGATCCAGATGATGGGATCGGTGGTGCCAAGCCTGCAGGCCTTGCGCAAGGAAGGCGAGTCCGGCAAGCGCAAGATGACGATGTACACGCGCTTCGGTACGGTGGGGCTGGCATTGTTCCAGTCGTTCGGTATCGCGGTGGCGCTGCAGAAGCAGGTTGCCGCCGGCGGGGCGCCGGTGGTCTACCATCCGGGCTTCGGCTTCATCATGGCGTCGGTGATCGGGCTTACCGCGGGAACCATGTTCCTGATGTGGCTGGGCGAGCAGATGACCGAGCGCGGCATCGGCAACGGCATTTCGCTGCTGATCTTCGCCGGCATCGTCGCGGGCCTGCCCGAAGCGGTGGTGCATACGCTGGGCATGGCCAGCAACGGCGAGTTGTCGGTGCTCAAGCTGCTGATGGTGTTTGCGCTGGTGCTGGCGGTGACCGCCTTCGTGGTGTTCATGGAGCGTGCGCAACGGCGCATCACCGTGAATTACGCGCGGCGCGGTGGCGGCCAGAACGCCTATCAGAACCAGAGCTCGCACCTGCCGCTGAAGATCAACATGTCGGGCGTGATCCCGCCGATCTTCGCGTCCAGCCTGCTGATGTTCCCGGCAACCGCGATTACCTGGTTCGGTACCGGGCATCAGGCGCGCTGGCTGCAGGAGCTGACCCAGTCGTTGAACCCGGGCGAGCCGCTTTACGACATCGTCTACTCGATACTGGTGATCGGCTTCGCGTTCTTCTATACGGCGATCGTCTTCAACGCCGACGAGACCGCCGACAACCTGAAGCGGTCGGGCGCGCTGATTCCGGGTATCCGCCCGGGTCGGGCCACCGCCAGCTACGTCGACGCGGTGATGACGCGCCTGACCGGTGTGGGTGCCCTGTATCTGGTGCTGGTGTGTCTGGTGCCGTCGTTCATGCAGAGCTTCTGGCACGTACCGTTCTACTTCGGCGGCACGTCGCTGCTGATCGTGGTGGTGGTGGTGATGGACTTCACGTCGCAGATCCAGGCGCACCTGGTCAGTCATCAGTACGAAAGTCTGCTCAAGAAGGCCAACCTTCGCCGCAGTTGAGCTGCGTGTGGCGGGTTCGAAGTCGGGAGGTGGCGGCACCGCGGTGCCGCAGGGCTTTCCGGACAGTGTAATTCAGGTTAGAATTGCGCGTTTACCGCGCACGAAACGCATCGGAGAAAGAACATCATGGCGCGCATCGCGGGTGTCAATTTGCCGGTCCAGAAACATGTCTGGGTCGGTCTGCAGAGCATTTACGGTATCGGCCGCAGCCGGGCCAAGAAGGTCTGCGTGGATGCTGGCGTGGTTCCCACCACCCAGATCAAATCCCTCAGCGAGGGTGAGGTGGAGAAAATCCGCCACGAGATCGGCAAGTACATTGTCGAAGGTGATCTGCGTCGCGAGGTGGGTATTGCCATCAAGCGTCTGATGGATCTTGGTTGCTACCGTGGCCTGCGCCATCGTCGTGGCCTGCCTGTGCGCGGTCAGCGCACGCGTACCAACGCACGCACCCGCAAGGGTCCCCGTCGCGCGATCAAGAAGTAACGGATTCCGAATATGGCCAAGCCGGTAAAAGCAAAGAAGAAGATCAAGCGGGTCGTCACCGACGCGGTGGCGCACGTGCAGGCCTCCTTCAACAACACCATCGTCACCATCACCGATCGCCAGGGCAACGCCTTGTCGTGGGCTACCGCCGGCGGCGCCGGTTTCCGTGGCTCGCGCAAGTCGACCCCGTTCGCTGCCCAGGTCGCCGCCGAGAAGGCCGGTCGCGTGGCTGGCGAGTATGGCGTCAAGACCGTCGAAGTGCGGATCAAGGGCCCCGGCCCGGGTCGCGAATCGGCCGTGCGCTCGCTGAACGCGTTGGGCTTCAAGGTGCTCAACATCATCGACGTCACGCCGATCCCGCACAACGGCTGCCGTCCCCCCAAGAAGCGTCGAGTCTAAGGAGCATACCCATGGCCCGTTATCGTGGAGCTACCTGCAAACTCGCCCGTCGCGAGGGTGCGGATCTCAACCTGAAGAGCCCGGCGCGCGCGCTGGACTCCAAGTGCAAGCTGGAAAACAAGCCCGGCCAGCATGGCGCCAACAAGCGCATGCGCATGTCCGACTACGCTGTGCAGTTGCGCGAGAAGCAGAAGGTCAAGCGCATCTACGGCGTGCTCGAGCGCCAGTTCAGCAACTACTACACCAAGGCGACCACCCTCAAGGGCAACACGGGTGAAAACCTGCTGCGCCTGCTCGAGAGCCGCCTGGACAACGTCGTCTACCGGATGGGTTTCGCGGTCACCCGCGCCCAGGCCCGTCAGCTGGTCGCCCACAAGGCGATCCTGGTGAACGGCAAGAAAGTGAATATTCCCTCGTACCAGGTTCGTCCCGGCGACGCGATTGCACTGACTGAGAAGGCGCGCAGCCAACTGCGCGTGCAGGAGGCGGCAACCGTGTTCGACACCATGGACCTGCGTCCGATCTGGGTCGAGGTCGATGCCAAGAAATTTGAAGGTACGTTCAAGTCGGTGCCGGATCGCGGCGACCTGCCGTCCGACATCAATGAAGCATTGATCATCGAGCTTTACTCGAAGTAATTACCGGAGCTCTGCATGGCAGTTTCGTCAACTAGCGTGCTGCGGCCTCGTGGCCTCAGCGTCGAACAGCTCGGAGCCAACCGCGCCAAGGTGGTGGTCGAGCCGCTCGAGCGTGGCTTTGGCCACACCCTGGGCAACGCGCTGCGTCGCGTGCTGCTCTCCTCGATCCCTGGCAGCGCCATCGTCGAGGTGGAAATCGATGGCGTGCTGCACGAGTACACCACCCTCGAGGGTCTGCAGGAGGACGTGATCGAAGTCCTGCTCAACCTGAAGGAAGTGGCGATTCGTCAGCACACCGGCGATGAGGTCACCCTCACGCTGTCCAAGAAGGGCAAGGGCGTGGTCACCGCCGGCGACATCGCCGTCGATCACTCGGTGGAGATCATCAACCCCGAGCACGTGATCTGCCACCTGACCAAGGACATCGCCCTCAACATGCGCCTGAAGGTGCGTCGCGGCGTCGGCTACCAGCCGGCCAGCGCGCGCCAGCATCCGGATGACGAGGCGCGCCCGATCGGTCGGCTGCAGCTGGATGCGTCGTTTGCCCCCGTGTTGCGCGTCGCCTACGAGGTGGATGCCGCTCGCGTCGAGCAGCGCACCAACCTGGACAAGCTGGTCCTCGACATCGAGACCAACGGCACCATCAACGCCGAGGATGCGGTGCGCAAGGCGGCCGAGATCATCAACGACCAGTTGTCGGTCTTTGGCGATTTCTCGCGTCGCGAGAACGACATCAGCACCGCCGAGAAGAGCGGTTTCGATCCGCTGCTGCTGCGTCCGATCGACGACCTGGAGCTCACCGTGCGTTCGGCGAACTGCCTGAAGGCCGAGAGCATCTACTACATCGGCGATCTGGTGCAGAAGACCGAGGTCGAGCTGCTGAAGACGCCCAACCTGGGCAAGAAGTCGCTGACCGAAATCAAGGACGTGCTGGGTGGTCGTGGCCTGGCCCTGGGCATGAAGCTCGAAAACTGGCCGCCGCCGGGCTTGTCCCACGGCATGCAGTTGGGTTGATGAGTTGTTTGTGCGATCGATCCTTGATCGCTGCAGTTGCAAGATATCGGCCGGAGTGTGTTTAACGCTCTGGCCGAGCACCAAAAGCGGCCATCCATGGCCGCACTCTTCATAAGAGCCTGCTCCGATGGGGCTCATACAAGCGGGTAATCCGCGGAAAGCCGGACGCAGGTGCCGGCTTTTCATAACAACAGACAGAGAGTTTTCCACCATGCGCCACCAATATGCCGGACGCAAGCTCAACCGCACCAGCAGCCATCGCGAAGCCATGTTCAAGAACATGGCCTCGTCGCTGTTCAAGCACGAGCTGATTCGTACCACCCTGCCCAAGGCGAAGGAGCTTCGCCGCGTGGCCGAGCCGCTGATCACGCTGGCCAAGACCGATGGCGTTGCCAACCGCCGCCTGGCCTTCTCGCGCCTGCGCGACAAGGAAGCGGTGGGCAAGCTGTTCGTCGAACTGGGCCCGCGCTACCGCGAGCGTCCCGGTGGCTACCTGCGCATCCTCAAGTGCGGCTTCCGCCCCGGCGACAATGCGCCGATGGCGTACGTCGAACTGGTGGGTCGCCCGCAGGCAGAGGCCGTCGACGCCGACTGATCGCGCGGACATCCAGACGTCCAGACACGAGACCCCGGTTGGGCAACCTTCCGGGGTTTTTGTTTGTCGAAGGCGCGCTCTGTTCGTTGCCAGCGTGATCAGGTAGTCCCGGCGGCCCGGCATGCTGACAGCATCCGCACGAACCGTTAATGTCAGGAATTCACCATGCAGCTAGATGCCATGAATCCACTTCGCTGGTCGTATCGCGTCGGTTTCCTCGTCGGTTTTTGTGTTTGCGTCGGTTTGCTGGCCTTCGCCCTGTACGCCGAATATGGCCTTGGCATGGTGCCTTGCCCGCTGTGCGTGTTTCAGCGCATCGCCTTCCTGGCGATGGGCCTCTTTTTCCTGCTGGGCGGGTTGCACGCGCCGGCCGGGCGCCCGGGCCGATGGACGTATGCCGCTCTGGTGCTGCTGAGCGGGTTGGGCGGGGTGATTACCGCCGGTCGGCATCTGTGGCTGCAAACGCTGCCGCCCGACCAGGTGCCGTCCTGCGGCCCCGGGATCGGCTATCTGTTCGATGCATTTCCGCTGGGCAAGATGCTGAAGCTGGTGTTCACCGGTTCGGGCGAGTGCGCCAAGGTGGAACCGATCCTGGGCTTGCCGATGCCGGCGTGGAGCCTGTTGTGGTTCCTGTTGCTGGCCGCGCTGGCGATCGTGGCAAGCCGTCGCCGCGCGGTGGAGCAGTGATCGTGCGGACCGGGTCGGCGGGAAACGCGAGCAGCCACCCGACGGCGCCGGCATCGTGGACGCCGGCATCGTGGCAACGGCACGAAGCGCTCCAGCAACCGCATTACGAGGACGCGGCCGAACTGGCCGAGGCCACCGCGCACCTGGCGACCTTGCCGCCGCTGGTGACCTCGTGGGAGGTGCTGGCGCTGAAGCAGGCGCTGGCCGAGGCGCAGGACGGGCGTCGATTCCTGCTTCAAGGCGGCGATTGCGCCGAGAGCTTTGCCGACTGCAGCAGCCCGATCATTTCGAACCGGTTGAAGGTGCTGCTGCAGATGAGCCTGGTGCTCGTGCATGGCCTGAAGAAGCCGGTACTGCGGGTCGGGCGTTTTGCCGGTCAATATGCGAAGCCGCGCTCGGCGGACATGGAAACGCGTGACGGCGTGAGCCTGCCCAGCTTCCGGGGCGACCTGGTCAACAGCCCGGCGTTCACCAGCGCCGCACGCCGGCCTGATCCGCAACGTCTGATCCAGGCGCACGCGCATTCCGCGTTGACGATGAACTTCGTGCGTGCGCTGATCGACGGCGGATTCGCCGACCTGCGCCATCCCGAGTATTGGGACCTGGCCTGGGTGGAGCACTCGCCCTGGGCGGCCGAGTATCGGCAGATGGTGGCGGCCATCGGCGACTCCCTGCAGTTCATGGAAACGCTGGCCGGGCCGATCGCCGGTTTCTCCAAGGTGGATTTCTTCACTTCGCATGAGGCGCTGCTGCTGCACTACGAGCAGGCGTTGACGCGGGAAGTGCCGCGCAACCCGGGCTGGTTCAACCTCTCCACCCATTTTCCCTGGATCGGCATGCGCACGGCCGCGCTGGATGGCGCGCATGTGGAGTATTTCCGCGGCATCCGCAATCCGGTGGCGGTGAAAGTGGGCCCGACCGTGACGCCGGACCAGTTGCTGCCGCTGATCGACGTGCTCAATCCCGACGACGAGCCGGGCAGGCTCACGCTGATCCATCGCATGGGCAACACGAAGATTGCCCAGGCGCTGCCGCCCCTGCTGCAGGCGGTCAAGCGCGAAGGCCGGCGCGTGCTGTGGGTGGCCGACCCCATGCATGGCAATACCGAAAGCACCTCCAACGGCTACAAGACGCGGCGCTTTGCCAACATCAGCGGCGAGCTCGACCAGGCCTTCGACATCCACGCGGCGGCGGGTACGCGCCTGGGCGGCGTGCATCTGGAGCTGACCGGGGAGGACGTTACCGAATGCACCGGCGGCGCGCGTGGCCTGGTCGACGCCGATCTGGATCGCGCCTACAAGTCGATGGTGGATCCGCGCCTGAATTACGAGCAGTCGCTGGAAATGGCCATGCTGATCGTGCGCAAGTCGAACGGGCGAGTTCCTGCACACGGCTGAAACGTTGTGGCGTGCCCCCGGGGATGGGATGGCGGCAGGACTGCGGCACGACGTCGCGGTTGGCCCCGGGTTTGCCCTCGACGTCCCGATCGGACGTGGCGGCGGTTCTATAATCGGCGGATGAACTGGTTTGTCGAGCCGCGTTCCGCAGTTTCCCGTCGGGCTTCGCGCGCCGTGATCGCGTTGCTTGTCGCCTGCGTGCCCTGTGCCGCCGTATGGGCGGCCGACCCCGCGCCTGCCACGGTCGCGCAGGCGGCGGTCCCCGATACGCTCCAGCAACGCATCAAGGCCTGCACCACCTGCCATGGCGTGCACGGCGAGGGCTCGCCGGGCAGTGGCGTGTTTCCGCGGCTGGCCGGCAAGCCGGCGGCGTATCTGGCGCAGCAGCTTGCCTATTTCCAGGACGGGCTGCGCAAGTACGCGCCGATGGAATACACCGTGCGCCAGCTGAGCCCGGCGTACATGGAAGAGATCGCCGCCTATTTTTCCGCACAGGAAGCGCCTTACCACGCTTCGCCGGTGCCTTCGGTTTCCGCGGCGGTCATGGAGCGCGGCAAGCAACTGGTGGAACGCGGCGATTCGACCCGCGGCATCCCCTCGTGCGTCAGCTGTCACGGTGAGCGGCTGACCGGCGTTGAACCGGCGATACCGGGCCTGGCCGGGCTTTCCTACGATTACGTCAGCGCGCAGATCGGCTCCTGGCGCACGCATACGCGCGCGGCGAAATCGCCCGATTGCATGGCGATCGTGGCCACCCGGTTGCGTGATTCGGACATCACGGCGGTGGCCGCTTGGCTGGGCGGCCTGCCGCCGCCGACCGACATGCATGCGCAGCCGGCCGATCCGCAGAAGCACACACTGCCGGGCTGGTGCGTGGCCGCGGCGGGAGCCACGCCATGAAGCGCTGGCTTGCCGGTTTGCTGGTGGTCGTAGTGGTGGCCGCGGCCTTGGTGGCATGGCTGTTCTTCCGCTCGCCCAGGGAACGCCCGCCGCAATCCGCCGCGACACGGGTGAGCGCCGCCACGCTGCGTGATCCCGCGCTGATCGCGCGTGGCCAATACCTTGCCACGGTCGGCGATTGCGCGGCTTGTCATACCCGCAAGGGCGGCGTCCGCTATGCGGGCGGCCGCTCGCTGGCCACGCCGTTCGGCAACGTGCCGGCACCCAACATCACGCCCGATCCGGACACTGGCCTGGGTCGCTGGAGTTTCGAGGATTTCTGGCGCGCATTGCACCTGGGCAAGGGACGCCACGGCGAGCTGCTGTATCCGGTGTTTTCCTACACCTCGTTTACCAAGGTCACGCCGGACGACGCGCTGGCGATCTTCGCCTACCTGCAGTCGCTGGCGCCGGTGCGACAGACGTCCGAGGCGCCGTCGTTGCGCTTCCCGTACAGCGTGCGCCGCAGCCTTGCGGCGTGGCGCGCGCTGTATTTCAAGCCCGGTGTCTATCAAGCCGACCCCGCGCAATCGGCGCAATGGAACCGCGGCGCCTATCTGGTGCAGGGCCTGGGGCATTGCAACGAATGCCATGCCACGCGCGACGCCCTCGGCGGGCTTTCGCCCGACCACACGCTGACCGGCGGCCAGATACCCGAGCAGAACTGGTACGCCCCCGACCTGAGCGCCAGGCCGGGCGGCGGGCTGGAAGGGTGGAGCACGCGCGACATCGTGGATTTGCTCAAGACCGGCCAGTCGGCCAAGGGCGCCGCGTTTGGCCCCATGGCGGACGTGGTGCGCAAGAGCACCCAGCACATGACCGATACGGATCTGGAGGCGATTGCCACCTACCTGCAATCCCTGCCGGCGCGCCCGGCGGCGGAGGCGGCGGTGTCGCACGTATCGTTCGATCGGAAGAAGGGCGCGGAGCTGTATGCCGATCGATGCGCGGACTGCCATGGGGTGGACGGTCGCGGCGTGGCGGGCATCTATCCGCCGCTGGACGGCAATACCTCGGTCAACGAGCCGACCGGCATCAATGCGATCCGCACCGTGCTGCTGGGCGGTTTTGCGCCGGTCACGGCGGGCAACCCGCGTCCGTATTCGATGCCGCCCTACGCGCAGGAACTCAACGACGAGGAAGTGGCGACGGTGGTCAGCTACATTCGCCAGTCGTGGTCGAACAAGGCGTCGGCAGTGCGCCCCTCGGAAGTGAGCACCTACCGCCACACGCCGATCGATTGACGCGCCGGCGTGGACGCACCGGCTTCACGCGTGGCGCATGGCCTCCACCAGTCGCCCCAGCGCCAGCCAGTGCTCGATCTTCCAGTGCCCGCGCGCCTGGCCTGACGGCGACGGCAGCACGAACAATCGGGTCGCACCAATGCGCCCGGCCTGCAAGCCGTAATCCACCGGATGGCCCAACGCGGCGCGCGCGGCATGCTTGCTGGTGAAGGCCAGCACGCGCGGGGCATAGGCGACGATCTTGGCGTGCAGCGACGGCACCTCGAAGGCATCGGGCGGCAGTTGGTCGTCATTGCCGCTGTGGTGCTTGGCCAGGTCGGTCAGGCCGATGCCGAAGCCGGGCAGGAGCGGAAACTCGCTTGGCGCCAGCCGCCGTGGCGTGAGCTTTGCCTCGTGCAGCGCGCGCCAGAACAGGTTGCCCGGATGCGCGTAGTAGGCGCGTTCGGCGGCCGAGCGCTTGCCGGCGGCGGTGCCGCAGAACACCAGATTCAGGCCTGGTTCCAGCACGTCGGGCAGGATCACGTCGGCGTCGGCCGCCATCACGTGTCCGCGAGCAGGAAATCGGTGAACTGGAAGCGGCCATCGCGCAGCACCGATTCCCCGCGGTTCAACTTCAGCGGTTGGCGAAACAGTGGCCCGGCATAGCTCAGCGTATGGAACTCGCCGCGTTCGCCGCAAGGGTCGACACCGGCCGGGAGCGCATCGAGCAGCGCCGCATCGTAGTCGCGGCCGCAGAAGTCCGCGTGCAGCTGCTGGGTGTCGACGCAGCACAACCGTGCACGATGGCCCTCGCTGACGAAGCGCCGCGCCAACTGCGCGGTGTCCTCGCCCCACAGCGGAAACACCGCGCGCCAGTTTTCGCGGCCGAGCTGGCGCACCCGATAGTCGCGCACGTCCTCAAGGAACAGGTCGCCGAAGGCGCAGTGGCGCAAGCCGGGCCAGCGACATTGCGCTTGCGCCAGCGCCTCGGCATGCGCCTTTTCGTAGGCTTCGTTGCTGCCCGGCCAGTCCAATGCCACCTCCACCAGCGGCAGCCCCAGCGCGGCGGTTTGCGCGGCCAGCACCGCTTGCCGCACGCCATGCATGGCCACCCGCTGATAGGGGCGGTTGACGGTGGTGAGCAGGCCCACGACCTGCCAGCGTGGGTCGGCAAGCAAGCGCTGCAGGGCGAGCAGGCAATCCTTGCCGCCACTCCAGGCCAGCAATATGGGGCGCGCGTTCATCGGCCTACTTTAGCTTGCCCCGTGTCCATCGGCCGGTGACGACGTGGCGTGGACGCCGGCGCTGCCAAGGTGGCCGCATGATTCCCCTGATCGACTTCTGGAACGACCACCCATGGGCGCGATTGGGCGCCACCGTGGTCGCTGCCTTGCTGCTGGGCGCCTTGCTGCATCGCCTGGTCTACCTGGTGCTGCGGCGGCTGACACGCGGCCACGATGTAGCCGCCGACATGCTGCGGCGGGCCAGCGCACCGATGGGCTGGCTGGTGCCGCTGATCACGCTGACCATTGCGCTGCGCGTATCGCCGATGGTTCCGGGCGTGGTACAGCACGTGTTGCTGGCGGCCTTGATCGGCACCGCCACCTGGCTGGGCGTGTCGTGCATCGGTGCGCTGGAGAGCTGGATGGTGCGCGAATTCCCGCTCGACACCGCCGACAACCTGCGCGCCCGCCGGGTGCAGACGCAGGCCCGGGTGCTGGGACGCGCTGGGGCCGTCATCCTGGTGCTGATCGGCGCGGCGCTGACCCTGATGACGATTCCCGGCGTACGCCAGATCGGAACCAGCCTGCTGGCGTCGGCGGGCGTGGCGGGGCTGGCGCTGGGTTTTGCCGCCAAGCCGGTGCTGGGCAATCTGATCGCCGGCCTGCAGATCGCGCTGGCGCAGCCGATCCGGCTGGACGACGTGGTGATCATCGAGGGTGAATGGGGCCGGATCGAGGAAATCACCGGCACCTATGTCGTCGTGCGCATCTGGGACGAGCGGCGGCTGGTGGTGCCGCTGAACTACTTCATCGAGAACCCGTTCCAGAACTGGACCCGCACCACCTCGCAGCTGATCGGCTCGGTCTTCCTGTGGCTGGATTACCGCATGCCGCTGGAGCCGCTGCGCGCGGAACTGCAGCGGTTGTGCAAGCAGGCGCCGCAGTGGGACGGTCGGGTCTGCGTGCTGCAGGTGACCGACGCCAACGAGCAGGCGATGCAGTTGCGCGTGCTGGTCAGCACCGTCGATTCGGGCACCGGCTGGGACCTGCGTTGTTTCGTGCGCGAGGGGCTGATCGCGTTCGTGCAGGCCAACTATCCGCAGCATCTGCCGCTGCGCCGCACCGAGTTCCACCAGGCTGAAACGGCCGTGGCATCCGCGGATCGTTCCCGTCGGCTGCTGGAGCAACCGGCCGACGGGCCGGCGCCGGGTTCGCCCTGAGAGCGGTATCGATGCGCAGTCATCCCACCTCGCATGCCCGGCCATCGTGGCGCATGGCCGGCATGGCTCGATAGCGTCACAAGCGCCCGTGCGATGGATCGACAGCCGCCGCGGCCACCCGCTATAAAGAACCCTTGTCCCTGGGGGTGTGCGGTGAGTGAAGAAATCCTGATCAACGTGACCCCGCGGGAAACACGGGTCGGCGTGGTCGAAAACGGCATGTTGCAGGAAGTGCATGTCGAGCGCGCATCGAGGCGCGGCTACGTGGGCAATATCTACAAGGGCCGCGTGCAGCGGGTCATGCCAGGCATGCAGGCGGTGTTCGTGGAGATCGGGCTGGAGCGCGCGGCGTTCCTGCATGCCTCGGACATCGTCAGGCCGCAGGCGGCGGGCGCCGATGGCGCGGAATCGAACGGCAACGGCCACGTGCCGTCGATCAGCGAACTGGTGCACGAAGGCCAGGAAATCGTGGTGCAGGTGGTCAAGGACCCGATCAGCACCAAGGGCGCAAGGCTGTCGGCGCACCTGTCCATTCCGTCGCGCTACCTGGTGCTGCTGCCGTATTCGCGCACGCTGGGCATTTCCGCGCGCATCGAGGACGAGGCGGAGCGCCAGCGCCTGAAGGACGTGCTCAGCCCGATGATCGGCGAGGACACTCCCGGCGGCAATCGGCCGGGCTACATCGTGCGCACCAATGCCGAGGGGCAGAGCGCCGAGTCGCTGGCATTCGACGTGGCGTACCTGGGCAAGGTGTGGCGCGTGGTGCAGGAGAACATTGCCAAGGCCAAGGCGGGCGAGCGCGTCTACGAGGAGCTCTCCCTGCCGCTGCGCAGCCTGCGCGACATGCTCAACAGCGACATCGAGAAAGTGCGGGTGGATTCGCAGGCCACCTACGACAACGTGGTGAAGTTCGTGCACAAGTTCATGCCCAGCCTGGACGACCGCATCGAGCACTACGACGGCGAGCGGCCGATCTTCGACCTGTACGGCGCCGAAGACGAAATGCAGCGCGCGCTGCGCAAGGAAGTGCCGCTGAAATCCGGCGGCTACCTGATCGTCGACCAGACCGAGGCGATGACCACCATCGACGTCAACACTGGCGCCTACCTCGGCAACCGCAACCTGGAGGAGACCGTCTACCGCACCAACCTGGAGGCGGCCCAGGCGGCTTCGCGGCAACTGCGCCTGCGCAATCTGGGCGGCATCATCATCATCGACTTCATCGACATGGTGGACGAGGAGCACAAGCGCCAGGTGCTGCGCATGCTCAACAAGGGCCTGGCGCGCGACCACGCCAAGACCACCGTGTACCCGATTTCCGCGCTGGGGCTGGTGGAGATGACGCGCAAGCGCACCACCGAAAGCCTGGCGCGCCAGCTGTGCGAGCCCTGCGCCACCTGCAACGGCCGTGGCGTGCTGAAAACCGCAGAGACCATCACCTACGAAATCTTTCGCGAGATCACCCGCGCGGTACGCCAGTTCGATGCCGAGAAGCTGCTGGTGATGGCCAATCCGGCGGTGGTCAACCGGATTCTGGAGGAAGAGTCCGGCGCGGTGGCGGAATTGGAAGAGTTCATCTCCAAGAGCATACGATTTCAGGCTGAAGAGCATTATTCGCAGGAACAGTTTGATGTCGTTTTGCTGTAAACCCGCCGGGACCCGTTGCGCGTGAACATGGCGTGGCGACGCCGCTGGCAGCCGGCCGCCAGGGGCCTGGGCTGGGCGGCGGGCATTTTGCTGATTGCCCTTGCCATCATGGTGGCGCTGGCGCAACTGTTGCTGCCGCTGGTGGCCGATCATCCGGCCTGGGTCGCCGCACAACTCTCGCAGCGCCTGCAGCGCCCCGTCAGCATCGCGGCGATGGAAGGCCACCGCACCCGCTCCGGCCCGTCGCTCGTCCTGCATGACGTGACCATCGACGTGCCGGCTGGCGAAAGCGGCAGTCCGCTGCACATTCCCGCCGCCACGTTGAAGCTGGATTTCGGCGGCTGGCTCTGGCCCTCTCGGCATCTGTTCAACCTGCATGTCAGCGGTTTGCAACTCGACCTGCTGCATGGCCGCGATGGTCGCTGGCATCTCGATGGCATCGGCAGCGGCACCACGGCGCAGCGGCAACCGGTATCGCTGCGGGGTGTTTCGCTCGATCTGTGGCTGAACGATGTGCGCGTCGAGGTCACCGACGAAGCGCTCGACCGGCATTACACGCTCACTGCCCGCCAGCTTCGGCTGAGCCGTCGCGGCGGATACTTGCAAGTCGGCGGCGTGCTGCGCCGGACCGGTGCCGCGGGCTCACTGAGCGTGGCCGGGCGTTTCCGCGATGACGGCAGTGCGGGCAGGCTTTGGCTCGGCGCTGATCAGGTCGACATTCCGGCCGTGCTGCAAGGTGTCGATCTGGACGGCTATACGGCCCATCGCGGCCATGGCCGATTGGGGTTGTGGGTGGACTGGCGTGGCGGCCACATCGTCGGCGCCACGGCCCGCGTCGATCTCAACGACGTGCGGATCACCGCGCCGGGCCATGGCAGCGCCAACGTACCGGTCTTGCATGGCGTGGCCGGCCTGCGCCAGAGCACGGACGGTTACGAACTGCGCTGGGCAGGCGACCAGGGCGGTGCGCTGTTGCTGGCGCTGCACCAGCCGGCGGAGGGGCCAAGGCGGTTGGCAGTCGCCGCCCGCGACCTGCAACTGGCGCCCTTGCTGCCCTGGCTTGCGCTGAAGTCCGGGCTGCCCGACGGGGTGGCGCAGTGGCTGGGCGATGGGCGCCCCCATGGCGAACTGAGCCGGCTGGCGCTGCACTGGAGCGAGGCGGCGGGATTGCAGTCGATCGAGCTGGCGTTCAAGGACGTGGGCATCGATGCCGCCGGCGCCTTGCCCGGGGTGAGCGGGCTGCACGGAACCTTGCGCGGCGATCGCGAGGCCTTGTCGCTGGAGCTGCCGGTGCAGGCGACCACGCTGACGTTCCCGCATCTTTTTCGCCAGCCGCTGGCCTTGTCGACATTCGGCGGCACGCTGGCGTTCTGGCCGGACGGCGGCGAATGGCATATCGGGGCCGACGCGCTCGACGTCGAAGGCGAGGGTTTTGCCGGGCAGGTGCGCGGCCAGGTGCGGTTGCCGGCTCAGGGCGGCAAGCCGTTCGTCGACCTGTACGCCGCGGTGGATCATGCGGACGTCACCGCGACGCGGCTTTTCCTCCCACCCTCGACCGCGCCACACGGAACCGTCGAGTGGCTGGACACGGCGCTGGCCGCCGGTACGCTCGACAGCGCGCAGGTGCTGCTGCATGGGAACTTGGCCGACTGGCCGTTTCGCCACAACGAAGGGCGGTTCGAGGCGCATGCCAACATCAGCGGCCTCACGCTCGATTACGGCCACGGCGAATGGCCGCAGGCCGAAGGCGTGAACGTGGTTGCCAGCTTCGTCAACAACGGCTTGCTGGCCGAGGCCAGCAGCGGCCAGTCGCTGGGCGTCAAGGTCGACAAGGCCGTCGCGGTGATACCCGACTACGGGCAGGGCCTGCTCGACCTCAACGTCAGCGGCCACGGCGCGGCCCGCGACCTGCTCACGTTCGCGCGGCAAAGCCCGGTGGCGCGCCACCAGGCCGATGTCCTGGCCAAGATGAAACTCGGTGGCAGCGGTGCGTTCGACTTCCACCTAGTGTTGCCGCTGCATGACACCGCGTCGCTGAGCCTCGACGGCAATGCCCGGCTCAGCGCCGCCGATCTCGACGCGCCGGAGTGGAACCTGACGCTGGGCAAGCTTGCCGGACCGCTGCGTTTCGATGCGCATGGTCTGCAGGCCGGGCCCTTGAGCGGCACCTTCCATGGCCAGCCATCCACGCTCGGGCTGGCGGTGGGCGCGGCCACCGGTGATCCATCGACGATGCTTTCGGCCAGCATGCGTGGGCGCTACTCGATGGCCGAACTGGTCAGCGATTACCCGTCGCTGGATTGGCTGGGCAAGCTTTCCGCGGGCCGGAGCGATTTCACCGTGGGTTTCTCCATCGCCGATACCGAAGGCGCCGCGCCGGCCGCGCAGACCTTGCGCGTCGATTCCGATCTGGGCGGCATCGCGCTCGATCTGCCTGCGCCGCTGGGAAAGCCTGCCGATGGCAGCTTGCCCCTGCAGGTGGCGATGACGCTGCCGGTCGACGGTGGCGACGTGCAGGTGTCGTTGGGGCAGGTGATGCGCGGGCATTTGCGCCTGCCGCAGGACGTGCCGAACCCGGGCAATCCGGATGCACGCAAACCGCTGGCCGGTGCGCTGGCCTTCGGCAGCGACATGCCCACCAGCTTGCCGTCCAGCGACCTGCGCATCCTCGGCCATGCCGATGCCCTGGACGTGACGGGCTGGGTGCAGCGCGCCGCGGCCGGCGCCGGCGGCGATGGTCCGGGTCTGGAAAGCGTCGACGTCAGCACCGGGCACGCCCAATGGTTTGGCCAGCCGCTGGGCGCGATGCAGATCCGCGCCAAGGTGCAGCCCGATGCGTTGAGCGTGGACGTGGCCGGCGCGGCCATGGCGGGCAATTTCAGCATTCCGCGGCAGGAGCTTGCCAAGCGCGGCATCACGGCGCGGTTGCAGCACCTGTACTGGCCCAAGGACACGAGCGAACCGCAAAAGTCGCCGGCGGCGCCGGCCGCCCCCACCGCGGCCGCCGCGCCGCCGGCCGAACCCGTCCCGGCCGTCGCCAAGGAGGACAACCCCGCCGATACCGGCATCGCGCCCGCCTCGGTGCCGCCGCTGCATCTGTGGGTGAGCGACCTGCGATTGGGCGCGGCGCGGTTGGGCGAGGCGCGGCTCGAGAGCTGGCCGACCGACCAGGGCATGCACATCGACCAGCTGCGTGCGCTGTCCAGCCGTGTGCAGATCACCGGCAGCGGCGACTGGAACGGCACCGCCAGCGACAGCCGTACGCACATGCGCATCGAGTTTGCGGCGGAGAACCTGGGCAGCATGCTGACCGCACTGGGCTATACCGGCCTGTTCGAAGGCGGCAAGACGCACGACGAGCTGGACGCCAGCTGGCCCGGCTCGCCCTCGGCGCTGGCGTTGGCCAATATGCAGGGCACGTTGAAAGTGAACGTCAGCGACGGGCGCATTCCCGAGGTGCCGCCGGGCATGGGCCGGCTGTTCGGCCTGGTCTCGATGGCCGAACTGCCGCGCCGGCTGACCCTGGATTTCGGCGACGTGTTCGGCAAGGGGCTCGCGTTTGACGCGATCACCGGCGACTTCACCCTGGCCGATGGCAATGCCACGACCGACAACCTGGTGATCCAGGGCCCCGCGGCCCGAATCAGCATTTCCGGCCGCACCGGCCTGCGCAACCGCGATTACGACCAGCAGGTCACCGTGGTGCCGCACGTGGGCAACAGCCTGCCGATCGTGGGCGCGGTGGTGGCCGGGCCGATTGGGGCGGCGGCCGGCATCGCGATGCAGGGTCTGCTCGGCAAGGGCCTCAACCGCGCCGCCGGCGCGCGGTACCACGTGGGTGGCAGCTGGGACAAACCGGTGATGACCCTGATCGAGAAACACGATGTGCCCGCGCCCGCAGCGACCGCGCCGGTGCTGACCCCGCCGTATCGCGACGCCGGCGCGCCGGCAGCGGCCGGTACCGCGGTGCTGCCGGCGCCGGCGAGCTCCGCCGCGCATTGAGCCGGCGAGGCTGGCATGGCGGCGATCCGGGCCGGTTCCCTTTAAACCGCCGGTCGCGGCCCTCATCTGACAAGTCTCCCTCCGCATTGAATGGCTGATTTGATGGATTCCCTGATTGCCCAGGCCGAGCGCCGTCTGCTGACGCCCGGCGGCCTTGCCGCCACCGACCTCGATCGCGTGTTCTCGCAATTGATGGGGCCGTCGATCGACGCCGCCGACCTGTATTTCCAGCATTCGCGCAGCGAGTCGTGGCTGATGGAGGAGGGCATCGTCAAGGACGGCAGCCATTCGATCGAGCAGGGCGTGGGCGTGCGCGCCATCTCCGGGGAAAAGACCGGTTTCGCGTATTCCGACGAGATCGTGATGCCGCAGCTGATGCAGGCGTCGAAGGCGGCCCGTGCGATCGCCCACGACGGCCATGGCGCCGGCAAGCCGCTGGCGTTGAACGGCGCGCGCCAGCTCTATCCCGCCATCGACCCGGTCGACAGCCTGCCCAATCCCGACAAGATCGCCTTGCTGCGCGAGGTCGATGCGTACGCGCGTTCGCGCGATCCGCGCATCAAGCAGGTGATCGTCAGCCTTGCCGCCACCGTCGACACCGTCCTGATCGCTGCCTCCGATGGCACGCTGGCGGCCGACGTGCGGCCGCTGGTGCGCATGAACGTGCAGGTGATTGCCGAGCAGAACGGCCGCCGCGAGCAGGGCCATGCCGGTGGCGGTGGCCGCCACGGTTACCGCGAACTGATGGAGAACGGCCGCGCGCTGGCTTTCGCCGACGAGGCCGTGCGCCAGGCGCTGGTGAACCTGGAGGCGGTCGACGCGCCGGCCGGCAGCATGACGGTGGTGCTGGGCCCGGGTTGGCCCGGCGTGCTGCTGCACGAGGCGATCGGGCACGGGCTGGAGGGCGATTTCAACCGCAAGGGCAGCTCCGCCTTCGCCGGTCGCATCGGCGACCGCGTGGCCGCGCCTGGCGTCACCGTGGTGGATGACGGCACGCTGTCGAATCGCCGCGGTTCGCTCAGCATCGACGACGAGGGCACGCCGACCGAGTGCACCACGCTGATCGAAAACGGCATCCTCAAGGGCTACATGCAGGACAAGCTCAACGCGGGCCTGATGGGGGTCAAGTCCACCGGCAACGGCCGCCGCGAGTCGTTCACCGCACTGCCGATGCCGCGCATGACCAACACCTACATGCTGGCCGGCCAGCACGATCCCGAGGAAATCGTCCGCTCGGTAAAGCGCGGTCTCTACGCCCCCAATTTCGGTGGCGGGCAGGT
Organism: Rhodanobacter caeni; assembly: GCF_039523575.1. Classification (NCBI taxonomy): domain Bacteria; kingdom Pseudomonadati; phylum Pseudomonadota; class Gammaproteobacteria; order Lysobacterales; family Rhodanobacteraceae; genus Rhodanobacter; species Rhodanobacter caeni. The sequence goes on from NZ_BAAAFO010000001.1 coordinate 226,453, forward strand.
GGACATCACCAACGGCAAGTTCGTGTTTTCCGCCAGCGAGGCCTATCTCATCGAAGACGGCCGCATCACCCGGCCGGTGAAGGGCGCCACCCTGATCGGCGCCGGCCCCGAGGTGCTCAACCGCGTGTCGATGATCGGCAACGATCTCAAGCTGGACGAAGGCGTGGGCGTATGCGGCAAGGACGGCCAGAGCGTGCCCGTGGGCGTGGGCCAGCCGACCCTGAAGATCGACAACATGACGGTAGGCGGCACCGCGTCGTAGCGGCGCGGGCGTCGCCGCGACGCCGGCCTGGCAGCGCGCTGGAAAGCCCTGCGCTTACGCGCGAGCTGCCTGCGCCAGGTAACGCTGGTGCAGCGCCAGGACCGGCTCGTCCAAGGCCGCTTCCTCGCCGCTGTTGTCGATGACGTCATCGGCCACAGCCAGGCGTTCGGCACGGCTCGCCTGCTGGTCCAGCATGCGCTGCGCCAGCGTCGCGTCGATGCCGTCGCGCAGGAGCAGCCGCGCGATCTGCGCCGCTGGTGGCGCGTCCACCACCAGCACGCGGCTCACCCATCGGTAGGCGTCGATGTTCTCCACCAGCAGCGGAATCGCCAGCAGGCAGTAGGGGTCATGCTGCGCCATCGCGCGGTCGTGCAGCCATGCGCGCACGCGTGGGTGGATGATGGCTTCGAGGGTCCGCTTGGCACCTTCGTCGGCAAACACGCGCCGGCGCATGGCCGGGCGATCGAGCCGGCCGTCGCCGCCCAGCACCGTGGCACCGAAGGCCTGCACCACGGCCTGCAGCCCGGGTGTTCCCGGTTCGATGACTTCGCGGGCCGCCACGTCGGCGTCGTGCACCGGCACGCCCAGCGCCTCGAAGCGACGCGTCACCGCGCTCTTGCCCGAGGCGATGCCGCCGGTCACGGCGACCACGAAGGGCGCGCTCATCGCAGCCCGGTGAACTGCAGGTAGCCCTGCAGCAGACCGTCGCCGGCCACCAGCCAGACCCAGCCGGCGGCGGCGATGAACGGTCCGAACGGCATCGGTCGCTCGCGCTGGTGGCGCCGCATGGCGATCAGCGCGCCGCCGACCAGCGCGCCTATCAGCGAGGACAACAGGATGATCGGCAGCAGCGACACCGGCCCCATCCATGCGCCCAATGCGGCCAGCAATTTGAAATCGCCGTAACCCATGCCTTCCTTGCCGGTGAGCAGCTTGAACAGCCAATACACGCTCCACAGGCTCAGATAGCCGGCCGCCGCGCCCACGATGGCCGACGGCGCGGTCACGAACATCGGCAGCAGCGACAGCAGCAGGCCCAGCCACAGCAACGGAAAGGTGAGTTGATCGGGCAGCAGCTGGGTGCGCAAGTCGATGCCGGCCAGCGCAATCAGGGTCCAGGTGAACACCAGCGCGGCCAGCGCCACCCAGGTGGGCCCGAATTTCCACACGATGACGGCGCTCAGGATGCCGCTGAGCAGCTCCACCAGCGGATACTGGATCGAGATGGGCGTCTTGCAGTAGCGGCAGCGTCCGCGCAGCAGCAGCCAGCCGAGCAGCGGGATGTTGTCGCTGGCCGACAGGCGATGCTTGCAATGCGGACAGTGCGACGGTTCGCGCACGATGCCTGGCGGCAGTGGCGACGCATCGGCCTCCAGTTCCAGCACGTCGCGCGCTTCGTGCCGCCACAGCGCCGCCATCCGCTCGGGCAGGCGCAGGATCACCACGTTGAGGAAACTGCCCACCAGCAGGCCCAGCACGGCGGCGATGGTGATCCACAGGGCGAAGGGAAGATCGGGCATGCGTCGGCCTTGGTTTGAGTCTCGTAGGAGCGCACCCTGTGCGCGATGCTTTCCTACGGGATTCGGGATTCGGGATTCGGGATTCGCAAAAGCATCGCGCACAGGGTGCGCTCCTACAACAAAAAACGGCGGGCATGGGGCCCGCCGCTTTTCTGTATCGTGTTTCCCCCTTAGAACGTGCCAGCGAGCTTGAAGATCGGCAGGTACAACGCGACCACCATGCCGCCGACCAGCGTGCCGAGCACCACCATGATGATGGGCTCGAGCAGGGTCGACAGCGTGTCCACCGCGTTGCTGACCTCTTCCTCGTAGAACTCCGCCACCTTGAAGAGCATGTTGTCCAGTGCGCCGGATTCCTCGCCGATGGCCGTCATCTGCACCACCATGTTGGGGAACAGGCCGGTCTGCTTCATCGACAGCTGCAGCTGGTGGCCGACCGCGATGTCCTCGCGCATCTGGTGCACCGCCTCGCCATAGACCACGCTGCCGGTGGCGCCGGCCACCGCGTCCAGCGCCTCCACCAGCGGCACGCCGGCGCGGAAGGTGACGCCCAGCGTACGCGCGAAGCGGGCGATGGCCGAATTGCGCACGATATTGCCCATCACCGGCATCTTCAGCGCCATGCGGTCGAGGAAATGGGCGAACTTCACCGAGCGCTTCTTGGCGAATATCAGCGCCACGATGCTGCCGCCGATGATGCCGATCACCACCCACCAGTAGCTCTGCATGAACTCCGACGCGGTCACCAGCAATTGCGTGGGCGCCGGCAACTGGGCGCCTGCGTCCTGGAAGGTCTTGGCGAACACCGGCACCACGAACAGCAGCATGATCAGGCAGACCATGAACACCACTGCCAGCACCATCATCGGGTAGAACAGTGCTTTCTTGATCTTCTTCTTGATCGCCTCCATGCGCTCCTTGTAGGTGGCCACGGTATCCAGCACCGTATCGAGCACACCGGAGGCTTCACCTGCGCGCACCAGGTTGCAGTACAGCTCGTCGAATTGCACCGGATAGCGATGCAGGGCCTCGTGCAGGGCCGAGCCGCCTTCGATGTTCTGCTTCACGTCGAGCAGGATGTTCTTGAAGCGGACGTTCTTCTGGCCGTCGGCAATGATGTCGAACGACTGCACGATGGGCACGCCGGACGCCATCATGGTGGCGATCTGCCGACTGAAGACGGCGACATCGAGCGGCTTGACCGGTTTGCCCGACGAACCGAACAGCGGCTTGGAGCGTTCGCGCACGGTCTGCGGATTCATCCCCTGCCGGCGCAGTTCGGCCTTCACCAGCGAGGCGTTCTTCGCCGGCATGTCGCCTTTCATTCGTTTGCCGCGCTTGTCCAGCGCCACCCATTCGTAGGTGGTCAGCCTGCTGACTTCGGCGCGTTGGGCGCCGAGCGTGCGCGTCTTGCTAGCGGTAGCCGTGGCCATGCGCGTTTTCCCCCAATGATCCAGTCCAGACCTGCCGCAGGCGGCAGGCAAGGTCGGTACAGCTTATGCCAATTTCCAGCCCCCAAACCGTGGCGCGCAACGCAACTCCAGCGCTTGCCCACGAATGCCTGTTCAGTCCTTGGTAACGCGGTCGATCTCGGTCAGGCTGGTCAGCCCGTTTTTCACCTTGAGCAGCGCCGAGGCGCGCAGATCGTTGATGCCCTGTGCCTTCGCCACCTCGGCAATCTGCAGTGCGTTGCCGCCTTGCAGGATGATCTTCTGGATCTCCTCCAGCATCGGCATCACCTGGTAGATGCCGACCCGGCCCTTGTAGCCCTCGTTGCAACCGGAGCAGCCCACCGGCTCGTACACGGTCAGGCCCGCGTCGATGTCGGCCTGGGTGAAGCCCGCCGCCAGCAGCACGTTCGGCGGCAGGTTCTGCGGCTTCTTGCAATCGTGAAGGCGGCGGGCCAGGCGCTGGGCAATGATCAGGGTGACCGACGAAGTGATGTTGTACGGGGCGATGCCCATGTTCATCAGGCGGGCGATGGTCTGCGCCGCGTCGTTGGTGTGCAGCGTGGACAGCACCATGTGGCCGGTTTGCGCCGCCTTGATCGCGATCTCGGCGGTTTCCAGGTCGCGGATTTCGCCGACCATGATCACGTCCGGATCCTGGCGCAGGAACGAGCGCAGCGCGCTGGCGAAGGTCATGCCGCGCTTGGCGTTCTGCTGCACCTGGTTGATGCCCTCGACGCGGATTTCCACCGGGTCTTCCACCGTCGAGATGTTGCGCTCGGCGGTGTTGAGCATGTTCAGGCCGGTGTACAGCGACACCGTCTTGCCCGAGCCGGTGGGGCCGGTGACCAGCACCATGCCATAGGGCTTGTGGATGGCGTCGATGTAGAGCTTCTGCTGGTCGGGCTCGTAGCCCAGCTTTTCGATGCCGACCTTGGCCGACGAGCCGTCCAGGATACGCAGCACGATCTTTTCGCCGAACAGGGTCGGCAGCGTGCTGACGCGGAAGTCGACCGAGCGCGTCTTGGACAGGTTGAGCTTGATGCGGCCGTCCTGCGGGATGCGCTTCTCGGCGATGTCCAGTTGCGACATCACCTTCAGGCGCGAGGAAATGCGGTTGGCCAGTTTCATTGGCGGGCTGGCCACGGCGCGCAGCATGCCGTCCATGCGCAGGCGCACCCGGTACTGGGTCTCGAACGGTTCGAAATGGATGTCCGAGGCACCGCGGCGGATCGCGTCGAGCAGGATCTTGTTGACGAACTTGACCACCGGCGCATCGTCGTTGGCGTTTGCGTCGACGCCGGTGCCGGCCGCTTCGCTGTCGTCCTCGCCGATCTCCAGCTCCAGCCCGTCCAGCTCGCTGCCACCGATGTCCGGCATGGTGTCGCGCATGCTGTTGAGCAGGGTCTCGATCGTGCGCTGCAGCGTGTTGCGCTCCACCAGGATCGGTTCGACCATGCAGTTGGAGTTGAACTTGATCTCGTCCAGCGCGCGCGACTGCATCGGGTCGGAAATGCCCACGAACAGGCGCTTGCCGCGGCGAAACAGCGGCAGGGCCTGATGCTTGCTGATCAGCGCTTCGCTGATCAGGTCCATGGGCATGGTGGCCGGATTGAGCGCTGCGACATCCATCATCGGCATGCCGAATTCGGCCGAGGCAACCTGTGTCATGCGCGCGCTGTCGACCAGGCCCTGATCCAGCAGCCAGGCTGCCAGCGTGCTTTTGTGCGCGGCACTGTCGGCCATCGCCTTGCGCACGTCCGTCTCGGGCAGGATGCCTTCGGAGACCAGGCGGCGCGCCATGCCGGACAGACCCGCGAGCGATGCTTGCACTTCAGAAGACATAAACGTGTTTCTACCCTATCCCCGTATGTTCTTGAATCTACCGCAGTCTGCGCGGCAGGTCATCCATTGTTTACGGTGCCGCCCGAGGCGGCCGGCGGGGTGGGGCGCAGCCGTCACCGGGTTCCGTTTCGCCGGGTGTCGCCTACCGGTCCATGCGCGCGGAACCGGGTCCGCCGATAGGGGCCGGCATTCCGTGGCGACCGTCCTGCTGACGTGGACGATGGCCGCCGGGGGGGGCGTGGTCGGGCGGGCGACCGATCCGCGAACCGATGCGCGGCCCGGGTCAGGCGGCGACGTCGTCGGCCAGTCTCACGCGTCCGCGCAGCGAATTGGCCATCGCCTCGGTGATCTCGACATCGACGAACTGGCCGATCAGGCGCGGGTGGCCGGCAAAGTTCACGTAGCGCATGTTCTCGGTGCGGCCAGTCAGCTCTGATGCGTCGCGGGTGCTGGGCTTTTCCACCAGCACGCGTTGCACGCTGCCGATCATCGCCTGGCTGATCCGCTTCGCATTGGCGTTGATGGCGGCCTGGAGCCGGCCCAGCCGGGCATGTTTTTCCTCGGCGGGCGTGTCGTCCGCCAGCCCCGCCGCCGGCGTGCCCGGGCGCGGGGAGAAGATGAAGGAGAAGCTCTGGTCGAAGCCGATGTCCTCGATCAGCTTCATGGTCTTTTCGAAATCCGCCTCGGTTTCGCCCGGAAAGCCCACGATGAAATCGGACGACACGCAAATGTCCGGCCTCACCGCACGCAGCTTGCGGATCTTCTGCTTGAACTCCAGCGCGGTGTAGCCGCGCTTCATCGCGCTGAGGATGCGGTCGGAGCCGGCCTGCACCGGCAGGTGCAGGTAGTTGGCCAGCTGCGGCACGTTGGCGTAGGCCTCGATCAGCGAGTCGGAGAACTCCAGCGGATGCGAGGTGGTGAAGCGGATACGGCCGATGCCGTCGATCTGGGCGATCGCATGGATCAGCACGGCCAGGTCGGCGGTGCCGCCGTCATGGGTGGGGCCGCGGTAGGCGTTGACGTTCTGGCCCAGCAGGTTCACCTCGCGCACGCCCTGGGCGGCAAGCTTGGCCACCTCGACGATCACGTCGTCGAACGGGCGGCTCAGCTCCTCGCCGCGGGTGTACGGCACCACGCAATAGCTGCAGTATTTCGAACAGCCTTCCATGATCGACACGAAGGCCGTGGGGCCTTCGGCGCGCGGCTCGGGCAGGCAGTCGAACTTCTCGATCTCCGGAAAGCTGATGTCGACCTGCGGCAAGCCGCTGGCGCGCTGCTTCTCGATCAGCTCGGGCAGGCGATGCAGGGTCTGCGGGCCAAACACCAGGTCCACATACGGCGCACGCTTCACGATCGCAGCGCCTTCCTGCGACGCCACGCAACCGCCGACGCCGATCAGCACGGGCTTGCCGTCCTTCTTGTGCTGCTTCCAGCGGCCGAGCTGGCTGAACACCTTTTCCTGCGCCTTCTCGCGGATCGAGCAGGTGTTGATCAGGATCACGTCGGCCTCGGACTCGTCCAGGGTCAGCTCCATGCCGTGCGACTCGCGCAGCACGTCGGCCATCTTGGCCGAGTCGTACTCGTTCATCTGGCAGCCGTGGGTCTTGATGAAGAGTTTGCCGCTCATGGGTCTACCGTGATTCGTGAGGTGATGCGCTGAACCGCGCAGTTTACCCCTGCACGGCATGACCCGCCAATCGATGCTCCGCGGATCAAGCACTTGCGCCCGGTGTGCCGGGACGTCCGGGCCCTCGGCCGTTCCGCAAAAGTGAGACTTTGCACTTGGCGTCGACAACGCATTGGCGCCACACTCTGCGCATGTTCGATACCGCACGCCACGGGGGACGCGTCGGTCGGTTCGCCGGGGGCTCCTCCATGATCCGCTTGCTGCGCCGGCTCGCGCTGGCCGGCGCGTTGCTGTGCGGCGCCTTCTGGTTGCCGGGCGCTACAGCCGGTGCCTTGTACCGATGCACGGGCAGCGGCGGGGAAGCGGTATTCAGCAGCAGCACAGCGGGCTACCACGGCTGCAAGCGGATCAGCACCTTCGGTGCCACGCCGTCGCGCAAGACGCCGGTGCGGCGCGCGTCGCTGGCGCGAGCGGACGGCGGCGTGACCACCACGGCGCGCAGCCTGGCGGCAGACGGTGCCGAGCCGGTATCGCTGGCCAACGTGCGGGGAAGCGCGCATACCACGGCCACGCCGATGGACGCGCCCTCGGTACGACGCGCGTCGCTGGCACAGGTGAAGGCCAGCGTGAGCACCACCGGCACGACGCCACCGCCCGCGCCCGTCGCGGCTGCCGTCGTGCCGGGAAAATGGAGTTACCGCGAATCACGCGATGCCGAAGCGCCGCCGGCTACGGCCGTCGCACCATCTGCCAGGGTGCTGCGCGGCGCGGTCTACCGCGTCGTGGGCCACGACGGCACCGTCGAGTACACCAACGTGCCGCCGCATGGCCGCAAGGCGGCGACCCTGCTTTTCAGCTATATCGCCACCTGCGTTGCCTGCGATCTGCATTCCCCCATCCGCTGGAACCGGGTGGCGCTCAACCTCACCGCCTACAACGACACCATCCGTGCCGCCAGCCTCGAATATGGCGTGGACGAGGCGTTTCTGCGCGCGATCATCCACGCCGAGAGCGCGTTCAACCCGCGCGCGCTCTCGATCAAGGGCGCGCAGGGGCTGATGCAACTGATGCCGGGTACGGCCAGCGACATGGGGGTGCTGGATGCTTTCGATGCCGACCAGAACATCCGCGGCGGGGCGCGTTACCTGAGCCTGCTGCTGCAGGATTTCCATGGCAACGAGCGGCTGGCAGCGGCGGCCTACAACGCGGGCCGGGGTGCCGTGCAGCGCTACAATGGCGTGCCGCCGTATGCGGAAACCCGGGTGTACGTGGAGCGGGTCGGTACGCTGCGGCAGCGTTATGGCGCCGCGATCCATCCGCCGCTGGCGGCCAGCGGGCCGGGCTGATCGCGTCCGCTCAGTCGTCCGCGGTGGTGCCGGTGGCCATGGGCGGGCGCCTGGCGACGGTCAGTTCCGTATGGAAAGGCGCGCCATTGCGCAGCCCCGATACCGTGACCTTGCTGCCGGGCTCCAGCGCCGCCTCGTGCCGGCGCAGGTCGGCCGGATCGAGTATGTCGTCCTTGCCGATCTTCAGCAGGATGTCGTGCGGCTGGATACCGGCCAGCGCCGCCGGGCTGCCGGGATAGACGTCCGTAACCTGGGCGCCGCGCGCCGCCGCCGGCAAGCCGCTGTTGGCCGCCACCGGCACGAAGGCGTAGTCCGCGCCCAGCCAGCCGCGCACCACGTGTCCGGTGGCGATGATCTGGTCGAGCACCTTCATGGCCGTGTTGACCGGGATGGCAAAACCGATGCCCTCGGCGCCGGCGGCCTTGCCGATCAGCAGCGTATTGATGCCGACCAGCAGGCCGCGGGCGTTGATCAGCGCGCCGCCCGAATTGCCCAGGTTGATGGCCGCGTCGGTCTGGATGAAATCCTCGGCGCTGGAGCTGTTCAACTGGCGCCCGATCGCGCTGACGATACCCATCGTCACGGTCTGGTTGAGGCCCAGCGGATTGCCGATCGCCAGCACCACGTCGCCCGCGCGCAATGGTTGCTGGTCCGCGATGTGGATGGCGGGCAGGTTGCTGGCGTCGATCTTCAGCACGGCCAGGTCGGTCTCCTCGTCGGCGCCCACCAGCGTGGCCTTGGCAATGCGGCCGTCGTAGAGCAGCACCTGGATGTCGGCGGCGTGCGCGATGACGTGGTTGTTCGTCAGCACGTAATCCTGGCCCTGCGCGTTGACGATCACGCCCGAACCCAGCGTCTGCTCGCGCCGTTGATACGTGGTCGGCTGCCCGCCGAGCAGTTGCTGCAGCAGCGGATCGTTGTACATCCGGAAGGCCTGGCCGGTGACGATCTTGTTGGCGTAGATGTTCACCACCGAAGGCTCGGCGGCGGCCACGGCGTCGGCATACGAAAGCGGGCCGCCAGCCGGCGCGCTGGCCGGCTCGGTACGCGCTGGCGGCGCGCTGGTGGCCACGCCGAATCGACTGCGCAGGCGATCGCCGCTGCCGGGCCACAACAGGGTGATCACGAACGCGATCGCCAGCCCGAGTATCACGAATCGGGCAACGAAGGCGAGCATGCCGGCGGCGTGTTTCATATCGGAGGGGATACTCGGCAAGTCGTGAGCTGGGGCCGCGGCGCGTCGCCATCGCCGGGTCGGTGTTTTATTGTACGGGGCGGGCCCTGACGCTACACTAACGCGATTTTTGCGGGCACTGGTTCTGCCGGATTCGGCGAAGCTGCGTGACGGGCTTCGACGACGGCATGCCCAAACCCATCACGATGATATTGCAAGTACCGGAGAGCCTGATGGCGAACGAAGTCGTCGATCACGGCCGACGCCGTTTCCTTACAGCGACCACCGCAGTGGTCGGTGGCGCGGGAATCGTTGCGGCGGCTGTGCCCTTCATCAAGTCGTGGGAACCCAGCGCACGAGCCAGGGCCGCTGGTGCTCCGGTGACGCAGTCGTTGGCCAAGATCGAGGCGGGGCAGATGCTGACCGTGTCGTGGCGCAGCCTGCCGGTATTCGTGCTGAACCGCACCAAGGCGCAGCTCGCCACCTTGCCGATGGTGGACTCGCGTCTGGTCGATCCCAAATCGACCGGCGCCTCGGCCGACCAGCAGCCGAAGTACGCGCAGAACGAGGCGCGCTCGATCAAGCCGGAATGGCTGGTGGTGATCGGCATCTGCACGCACCTGGGCTGCGTTCCCGACTTCGTGCCGGAGATCAAGCCCGAGCCGTTCGACCCGGAATGGAAAGGCGGCTTCTACTGCCCCTGCCACAAGTCGCGCTACGACCTGGCCGGTCGCGTGTATCAGGGCGTGCCGGCACCGAAGAACCTGCCGGTGCCGCCGTACCACTTCATTGACGACAGCACCATCCAGATTGGCGTGGATCCGAAGGAGGCTGCGTGATGGCCAGCGTATTCACGAACATCGGCAACTGGTTCAACGAACGCGCACCCGGCATGGCGCCGATGTATCGCGCGCACATGACCGAGTACTACGCGCCGAAGAACTTCAACCTCTGGTACTACTTCGGTTCGCTTGCGCTGCTGGTGCTGATCAACCAGATCGTCACCGGCATCTTCCTCACCATGAACTACAACCCGAGTGCGGCGGGAGCCTTCAACTCGGTCGAGTACATCATGCGTGACGTGGAGTGGGGCTGGCTGATCCGCTACATGCATTCCACTGGCGCCTCGCTGTTCTTCGTGGTGGTGTTCCTGCACATGTTCCGCGGCATCATGTACGGCTCGTACAAGAAGCCGCGCGAGCTGGTGTGGCTGCTCGGCATGCTGATCTTCCTGGTGCTGATGGCCGAGGCCTTCATGGGCTACGTGCTGCCGTGGGGCAACATGTCGTTCTGGGGCGCCAAGGTGATCATTTCCCTGTTCGGCACCATCCCCTACATCGGCGACTCGCTGGTGGAGTGGATCATGGGCGACTTCCTGCCCGCCGATGCCACCTTGAACCGCTTCTTCGCCCTGCACGTGATCGCGCTGCCGATCGTGCTGTTGCTGCTGGTGGTGCTGCACATCGCCGCGCTGCACGAAGTGGGCTCCAATAACCCCGACGGCGTGGAAATCAAGAAGGGTCCCAAGGGCAACCGCTGGGATGCGCTGAAGCCGGCCGACGGCATCCCGTTCCATCCGTACTACACGGTGAAGGACCTGGTCGGGGTGGGCTTCTTCCTGCTGATTGCCGCGTTCATCATCTTCTTCGCGCCGACCTTCGGCGGCTGGTTCCTGGAGCATGACAACTTCATCCCGGCGAACAACCTGGCGACGCCGTCGCACATCAAGCCGGTGTGGTACTTCACTCCGTTCTACGCGATCCTGCGCATGATCCCGTCGCTGTTCGGCACGGCGGTCTGGGGCGTGCTGGGCATGTTTGGCGCGATCGCGCTGCTTTTCCTGATGCCGTGGCTCGACCGGGGCAAGGTCAAGTCGATCCGCTACCGCGGCGCCGGCTTCAAGGTGGCGCTGGCCCTGTTCGTGCTGTCGTTCATCATGCTCGGCGCGGTGGGCGCGGGCGTGACCGCCGAAGTGATTCCGGCCTGGTTCGGCGACGTCGACGTGACGTTCTGGGAGAACCTGTTCGGCCGCGTGATGACGCTGATCTACTTCGGCTTCTTCGCTTTCCTTTGGGCTTACACATATTACGGCTGGGAAAAGACCAAGCCGGTTCCGGAACGGGTGACCACGCATGACTAAGCGGCAGCTGCTAATGAAGCGATACATCTTCCCGGTGGCGTTGGTGCTCAGTCTGATCGTCGGCAGCATGTCGGTGCAGGCTTCGGAAGAGGGCGGCCTGCCGCCGGCCGGTACCAACGTGCACGACCAGGCCTCGCTGCAGCGCGGTGCGCGGCTGTATTTCAACTATTGCGTGGGTTGCCATTCGCTGAAGTACATGCGCTACGAGCGGATCGCGGCGGACCTGGGCTTGTCGGAACAGGAGGTGATGCAGAACCTCAACTTCACCGGCGCCAAGTTCGGTGAAACCGTGGTTTCGCACATGCCCGAAGCCTCGGCCGAGGCGTGGTTCGGCAAGGCACCGCCGGACCTGTCGCTGGAAGTGCGGGCCAAGGGCGCCGATTGGGTCAACGCCTACCTCAACTCGTTCTACCTGGACCCGAGCCGCCCGGTGGGCTGGAACAACACCGTGTTCCCCAATGCCTCGATGCCGTTCCCGTTGTGGGAGTTGCAGGGCCTGCAGACGGCGGAAATGAAGCCGGCCAAACCCGGCGAAGATCCGCAGGTGGAGAAGCTGGTGCTTTCGCACCCGGGCAAGCTCACCCCGGCGCAGTTCCAGCAGGCCACCCGCGACCTCACCAGCTTCCTGGAATACGCGTCCGAACCGGCCGCGCTCGAACGCCATGCCTACGGTGTCTGGGTGCTGCTGTTCCTGGCCTTCTTTACCTTGCTGGCGTACATGCTGAAGAAGGAATACTGGAAAGACGTTCACTGAAACGGGGTGAGATACCCTGCGACTGCGGCGGCCGACCAGCCGCCGCAGTCGTGTAGACGAAGGGGATTGGTGCATGGTTCAAAGCGCTCGCTCACGTAACGTACTCACCTTGTATACCCTGGCCGACGACATCCAGTGTCATCGGGCACGGCTGGTTCTGGCGGCCAAGGGCGTCAGCTACGAACGCGTGATCGTGGACCGCGACAAGGCGTCGGCGGAACTGGCGGAACTCAATCCTTACGGCACCACGCCGACGCTCGTCGACCGCGACCTGGTTCTCTACGACACCAGCGTGGTCTGTGAGTACCTGGACGAGCGCTACCCGCATCCCCCGTTGATGCCGATCGATCCGCTCTCGCGGGCACGGTTGCGCGTGGCCGCGGTGCGCATCGAGAGGGACTGGGTGACGGAAGTGGAAGTGATACGCGGCGGTGGCCGGCCGGCGGACGCCGCGCGCAAGCGGCTGCGCCAGAACCTGCTTTCCACGGTGCCGCTGTTCAAGGCGTCGCGCTTCTTCCTCAATCCCGAGATGAGCCTGGTCGATTGCCTGGTGGCTCCGGTGATCTGGCGCCTGCCGTCGCTGGAGGTCGACCTTGGCAAGGAGGGGCGCCCGATCATCGACTACGGCGAGCGTCTGTTCCACAGCCAGGGCTTCGAGCGCAGCCTTACCGACGACGAAAAGAACATGCGGCTGGAAACGGTGCGTTGAAGCCGGATCGGTCGCCTTGACGTCCTTTTCCTGTCGCCCGCGGCAGAGTGTCCAACGCTGACGCCACGCGCGGGTACCGGCAGGCGCGACGCACGATCCACCGCCGACGGCGGCGCGCGCCCGCAAAAACATCGACTTCATACGGCCCCTGGCCAGAGGCATCGCCCTACCGATGAGCACCGACGAGTCCATCTCGATGAGTTCCAATCGCCCGTACTTGCTGCGTGCGATCTACGACTGGATCAGCGACAACAACCTGACCCCGTACGTGCTGGTGGATGCCAGTGTGGAAGGGGTCAGGGTGCCGCCCCAGGTCGTCAAGAACGGGCAGGTGGTTCTCAATCTCGCGATGCGCGCGGTCGCCAACCTCGATCTGGGCAACGACTGGATCAGCTTCCAGGCACGCTTCTCCGGCGTCAGCCAGTCGATCCATATCCCTGTACGCGCGGTGCTGGCGTTGTATGCCCAGGAGAACGGGCAGGGCATGATGTTTCCGGCCGAAGAGGAGGGTGACGTACCTCCACCGACCTCGCCGTCCGACGACGACAAGACGTCCAGCCGTTCCGCCACACCCGCCGAGGACGCGCCAAAGCGCGGCGCGCACCTGCGCGTCGTCAAATAGGGAACCGATGTCGCGTGAACGCCTGCGTCAGTGCAGGCGTTGGTCAGCGCGGCGCGGGCGCAATGGCACCACGTTGTCGGTCGCCCGGCGTCCGGCGCCTGCCGCGCGGGCGGGCGCAACCGGCGACTCGGGCAGATCCGGTGCAGGCAGGCTCAGTGCGCTGATCGTGGTGCCGAGCATCCACAGGTGCGCAGGCTTGCGGTCGTCGCCTTCAAGGCTGACTTCGAAGGCATAGCAGCGCTCGATACCGCGCCGGCCGTGGCTGCCGCGGTGCAGTCGCAACGCGCGCAGGCCGACGGTTTCATCGAGCAGTTGCAGCCCGTGTTGCAGGCACAATCGACGTGCTTCGCGCACGGCGCGTTCCCGCGCGGCGCTGAGCTTCAGCCACAGGCCGACAGCGGCGCCCAGCGACAGCAGCAGAAGCAGGTCCGAGAGATTGCTCATGTCGCCAGTGTGTGGGCCCCCGGCGCCGGGTGCAAGCGATCGCTGCCCGGGCGTTCGATCCAGGATGCGGGAGACGACCGTGTTCGCGCGTAGGGTGGCTTCCTCCGGCAGGAGAGGCGGCACGAAGGAACGCTCCGCGCGGAGCTCTCAGTCCAGTTGCAAGCGCAGCGAGAAATCCACGGCGTGGACGTGTTTGGTCAGCGCACCGACGGAAATGTAGTCCACGCCGGTGCGGGCGATGGCGCCGATCGTGTGCAGGTCGACATTGCCAGACGCCTCCAGCGGAATGCGGCCGGCGGCGATTCGCACCGCTTCGCTCATCTGCGGCAGGTCGAAGTTGTCCAGCATGATGCGGTCGACATCCGTGTCCAGCGCCAGTGCCAGCTCGGCCAGTGTTTCCACCTCGACCTCCAGTGGAAGCTCAGGATGCTTCCGCCTCGCCGACTGCACCGCGGCGGCAACGCTGCCGGCGGCGATGATGTGGTTTTCCTTGATCAGGATGGCGTCGTACAAACCCATCCGCTGGTTGTGGCCGCCGCCGCAACGCACCGCGTACTTCTGCGCCAGTCGCAGGCCAGGGATGGTTTTGCGGGTATCGAGGATGCGCGCTGCGGTGCCGGCGATGGCCTGGACATGGGCCGCCGTGATGGTGGCCGTGCCTGACAGCAGTTGCAGGAAATTCAGCGCCGAACGCTCCGCCGTCACCAGGGCGCGCGCGCGCCCGGAAAGCCGGCAAACCACACCGTCCGCCGTGGCCCTTTGCCCGTCCTGAAGCAGCCATTCGATGCGGACCGAGGGGTCCAGCCGCCGGAAGCAGGCATCGAACCACGCGCTGCCGGCCAGTACGGCGTCGTCGCGACAGGTGAGCTCGGCGCGCCCCTGGGCATCGGCATCGAGCAGGTCGGCGGTGGCGTCGCCTGCACCGATGTCTTCGGCGAAAGCGCGATCGATGTCGTGGCTGATGTGGGCGGGGGAGGGGAGCGAAAAAGCGGTGCCGGAATTCATTCTTCTTCGGTGGCAGGAGACGGATGGCTGAGGCGGTCCACGATCGCGGTCATCGCTCGCTCGAACAGCGCGTTCGCGGCCAGCACGCGCGCCTTGCCCTGCTTCAGCAGCGCAGCCAGCTCACGCGGTGCGTAGTCGGCCACTTTCAGCCCGCGCCGGTTCACGAACAGGTAGCGCCCGGTCATCGGGCTGATCCACGACAGCTTGGCGCGGGTGCTGGAGTCGTCGGCGAGGGTAAGCTCCAGCCATGTACCGGACTGGAGCGCCTCCACCTGGCGGTACTCGGGGCTGTCCGTGCCGATGTCGGGGGATGCGAAGCCGAGGTTGTCGTCGTCGAAATCCGGCGCGGCCTGGACCAGCGGCTGGATGCTGTCGGGGATCGGCAGGGCGGACTCGTCCTCCGCCAACGGCGCGGCCGGAGGGGTTATCTCGCCCAGCTGCTGGCGGTAGTAGGTGTGCAACTGGCCCAGCAAGCGCTCGATGTCCGGCTCCTGGAACGCGACGTTGGCCAGGCCGTGGCGCAGCGCCCGCTCGATCCCGGGCAACATCTGGCGCAGTGCCTGGCGGGCTTCCGGGGTATGGGCCGGACGACTGCTGGCGATGAATTCGTTGACGAAGTGCAGCGCCACCTTGAATTCGGTCGAGTCGTCGCCGTGGCGCAACAGCAGCAGCACCATGTGGTTGGCCCACGCGCGGGCCAGTACGCCATGGATCAGTGGCGGCAACTCGTTCGTGCCGATGCGCTCGACGATCTCGCGCGCGGCGCGGCGACGCGCGTATTCCAGTTTTTCCCGGCCACGGGTGGATTCGGCCACGCGCAGCTCGGCCAGGTCCGCGCGCTTCATGCTCAGTTCCTGGAACTGCTGCAGATCGGCCAGGAGCCGGTCGAAAATGCCCATGTCGTCGTCGAACTCGTGCAGCAGTTGTTCGACGATGGATTTCACCTTCTCGTACAGGCGCCGGTCGCGGTCGGATTCGTCGGACCAGCCCTTGGCCTGCTCGGCCAACCCGTCCAGCAGCCGTCGTGCCGGATGCTGGCGATGCGCGAAAAGTTTGCGATCGATGATCGCCGCCTTGAGGTACGGAATCTGCAGCCGGGCCAGGAGGACCTGCATCTCCGGCGGCAGATTGCGGTCCTCCAGGATGAATTCGAACAACATGCCGACCAGGTCGATGGTGTCTTCGTCCATCGAGGCCACCTGGCCCGGCCGCGCGCCGCGCAGGGCGCCGATCTGGCGCAGCAACTGCTCCTTCAGCGCGGTGACCTCGTGGCTGAGGTTGGCGTTCTGGAGGTCGGCAGTGGAGGGCAGTGCGTCGGTGCTGGCGATCTGGTTTTGCAGCACGCTGAGCGCACCCAGCAATTCGTTGACCGATGGCAGCGGGCCGCCGGAATAATTGCCCGCCCCGCCGTTGACGGCTTCGCCGGCATTGCCGCGACGCGCGCTGAAGAGCGCGTGCAGGGTTTGCAGCAGGTCGTTGGGAATCTCGCCCGACTCGTCGCCAGCCACGCCTTGCCGATCGCTGTTCAGTGACGGGGCGGCCGTCGCGCCGGATGGCTGGCGAGCCACGTGGTGGCGCAACTGGGGCAACACGCCGGCGCGAATCAGCTCCGCGTTGACGGCCTGGTACAACTCCTCGAGCGCGGACAATACATAACGGTCGAACAGCTTGTAGACGATCAGTTTCACGCGCATGTCGGCACTGAGTTCCTGCAGTGCCGCGCGGAAGGTATGGGACAGGATCGCGGGCGCGATCGGGTTGTTGCTGTCGTCGATCTTGTGGCCGCCGCAAATGACCGACAACCGATGATTGACGGCAAACAGATCGCGCGACATGCGCGATTCGTTCTTGCCGATCATGCTGGTGATCGCCAGCGATTCTTCCAGTTCGTTGTCGGCCACCAGCGACAGCTCAACCACGCCGGTGGGAGCGGGCGTGGGCGCGGCCGCGGGCCGGCGGCTGGCCAGGTCGCCCAGTTCGCGCCCGATGGCGGACAGGAATGACCGTTCCACCGCTGCCCGGCGCTTGCGCACGTCGCGCATGCCGTCGAAATAGTGCATCTGCGCCGCGTTGTTCTCGGCCTTTTCGGCCAGGTCGAACAAGGCGTCGTCCACATGCTCGAACACATTGCCGACCCACTGCTGCAGCAGGCGGTTGGCGATGTTGCGGACCGTTACAAGCAATTCGCCGACGCGCTCGCTGGAAGGATCCATGCGCGGGTTCAAATTGACGATTTTTGATGAGTCACTGGCTTCATTCATAGCCACGCCCCTGAAGCGTCATCAGTCATGCGGTGCAGTCCGGGCGGACCGACCGGTACGCCACAATAAGCCAAAGCGAACCCGCATGTCATGCCTGGCGCACATTATTGATGATCCGGCCTGTCCATTGGCCGCCAATGGGTTTTTCGGGGTTTCAGGACGCTGCCGGAAAATCCTTCAATTGCAGTGTGCCGATGCCTTCTTCCGGAAGCATGACCGGAATGCCATCCTCGACCCGATAGATAACCTTGCGGTCGGTGGTGATCAAGGCTTCCGCGATGGACTGGCGCACCGGCGCGTGCGCCACGGTATCGACCGAACCGGCATGGATGGCCGAATTCAGGATGTCGAGCTCGTGCTTGCCCAAGGGGCGCACGGGGGTCTTGCTGACCGGGCAGCACAGGATGTCGAGTAGGCGCTTGTCCATGGTGTCGTGCGGCGTGCCGGGGCTGCGGAAAGCCCGTACAATAGCGGTTTTTGGACGGCCAGACCATGACAGCAGCAATCAGGGCGCCGCGCGTTGGCGTGGTGATGGGGTCGCGTTCGGACTGGGAAACCATGCAGCACGCGGCCGACGTGCTGACCGAACTGGGCGTGACCCATGAGGTGCAGGTGGTCTCCGCGCACCGCACGCCCGACCTGTTGTTCCGCTATGCCGAGCAGGCGGCCGGCCGGGGCATCCAGGTGGTGATCGCCGGTGCCGGTGGTGCGGCGCACCTGCCTGGCATGCTGGCGGCCAAGACGCGGCTGCCGGTGTTCGGCGTGCCGGTGCAGTCCAAGGCGCTCAACGGTATGGATTCGCTGCTCTCCATCGCCCAGATGCCCGCGGGCATTCCGGTCGGCACGCTGGCCATCGGCCGCGCCGGTGCCGTCAACGCCGGATTGCTGGCCGCTGCGGTGCTGGCCTTGCACGATGCCGATGTGGCCAAGACTCTGGATGCCTGGCGCAGCCGCCAGACGCAGGCGGTGCTCGATCAACCGGACCCACGCCAATGAGCGCAGATCGTCAGCCCGTGCTGGGCATTCTCGGTGGCGGCCAACTTGCGCGCATGCTCGCGCTGGCCGCCGCGCCACTGGGGGTGAAGACCGTGGTCGTGGACGGCGTCGCCGACGCCTGCGCCGGCCAGGTGGCGCCGCTGGTGGTGGCTGACTGGAGCGATTACGCGGCGCTGGAAACCTTTGCCGCGCAGGTCGACGTGGTCACTTTCGACTTCGAGAATGTGCCGGCGGAAACCGCGCGCTGGCTGGCCGAGCGGGTCGCCGTGTTTCCCGCGCCGCAGGCGCTGGCGGTCGCACAGGATCGCCTGACCGAAAAAACCATGTTTCGCGAGTGCGGCCTGCCAACGGCCGCGTTCATGGCGGTGGATACCCGCGACATGCTCGATCAGGCGCTGGCCACGATTGGCGCGCCGGCCATCCTCAAGACGCGGCGACTGGGCTATGACGGCAAGGGGCAGTTCCGCCTGCACTCGGTCGCCGATGCCGATGTGGCGTGGGAATCCCTGGGCGCGGCGGCCGCGCAGCATGGCCTGATCCTGGAAGCCTTCGTGCCGTTCCAGCGCGAGCTGTCGGTGATCGCGGTGCGCGGTCGCAACGGGGAGTTCAGCACCTGGCCGCTTACCCGCAACTGGCATACCGATGGCGTGCTGAGCCTCAGCCTGGCGCCCGCGCCGGATATCGACCAGTTGCAGGGGCGGGCGACCGCGCTGGCCCGCACGCTGGCCGAGCGGCTGGATTATGTCGGCGTCTTTGCGCTGGAGCTGTTCGTGAAGGACGGCGAACTGCTGGGCAACGAGATGGCCCCGCGCGTGCACAATTCCGGCCACTGGACGATCGAGGGCGCGCACACCAGCCAGTTCGAGAATCATGTCCGAGCCGTCCTCGGCATGCCGCTGGGCGATTGCGGGGCGCGCGGCGTATCGGCGATGTTCAACTGGATCGGGGAGCTGCCCGATCCCGCGCCCGTGTTGCGCACGGTCGATGCGCACTGGCACGACTACGGCAAGCAGGCGCGGCCAGGGCGCAAGGTTGGGCATGCCACGCTTTGCGCACCCACGCCTGCCACGCTGGCCGATCGCCTGGGCGAAGCCGCCACGGCGCTGGATCGCCTGGCGCAAGCGCAGCCGGCGCTGGATGCGCTGGCCTGACAGAGCCGGCCGCTGCGGCGTCGATAAAAAAAACGGAGCCATGACGGCTCCGTTTTTTGTCGCTGACAGGAAAAATCAGGCCAGGTTCTTGGCCGCGAAATCCCAGTTCACCAGGTTCCAGAACGCTTCCAGGTATTTCGGGCGGGCGTTGCGGTAATCGATGTAGTAGGCGTGTTCCCATACGTCGGCGGTGAGCAGCGGCTTGTCGGTGCCGGTGATCGGGGTGGCGGCGTTGGACGTGTTGACGATGCCCAGCGAACCATCCTGGCGCTGCACCAGCCAGGTCCAGCCCGAGCCGAAGTTGCTGGCGGCGGACTTGGTGAACTCCTCCTTGAATTTCTCCACCGAGCCGAACGCCTTGTTGATCGCGTCGGCGAGCTTGCCGGTCGGCTCGCCGCCACCGTTGGGCTTCATCGAGTTCCAGTAGAACGTGTGGTTCCAGGTTTGCGCCGCGTTGTTGAACACGCCGCCGGACGACTTCTTGATGATTTCCTCCAGCGGGGCGTTGGCGAATTCGGTGCCTTCGATCAGCTTGTTGAGGTTGGTCACGTAGGCCTGATGATGCTTGCCGTAGTGGAAGTCCAGCGTTTCGGCCGAAATGTGCGGCTCGAGAGCGTTCTTTTCGTACGGAAGGGGGGGAAGTTCAATTGCCATGATTGGCTCCTTGGCGGTGGCGGAGGAAGCGTGACCGGTCGCAACGGCCGGCCGCTGGGGGGCTGATACAATGCCGGCCTGCATGCATTGTAAAGACGAACGTCGAACCATGGATATTAACGAACGAATCAAGGCGATGCTTGCCGAGCATCCCATCGTGCTCTTCATGAAGGGTACGCCGCAATTTCCGATGTGCGGTTTTTCCAGCCGCGCGGCGCGCGCGTTGAGCGATGCCGGCGCGCCGTTCCACGCGGTGAACGTGCTGGCCGATCCGCAGGTGCGCGCGGCGTTGCCGCACTTTGCCAACCTGCCCACCTTTCCGCAGATGTTCATTCAGGGCGAGCTGATCGGCGGCTGCGACGTCATCGAGGATCTGCAGGTCGCCGGCGAACTGGCGCGCATGGCCAGCGACGTCGCGGAAACGACGCATTGACCGCCCTGCCTGCAGCGCGCTTGCCCGAGGGCTGGACGCCGGCGGCTGACACGCTGGCCGGGCGCGTCGTGCTCGTGACCGGCGCCTATGGTGGCCTGGGCAGTGCGGTGGCGCGCGCGGCCGCCCGCGCCGGTGCCACGGTTGTCATCACGGGCAAGCGCAAGCGCCAACTGGAGCAGCTTTACGACGCCATGACGTCCGAAGGCCTGCCCGAGCCGGTGATCCATCCCCTGGACATGGAAGCGGCAACCCCCACCGACTACGCCGCGCTGGCCGAAGGGCTGGAGCGCGACTTTGGCCGTCTGGACGGCCTCGTGCATGCGGCCGCCAGCTTTGCCGGGCTCACGCCCATCGCCATGCACAAGCCCGATGCGTGGTTGCGCACGATGCACGTCAATGTGTCCGCGCCCTTCGCCCTGACCCAGGCATGCATGCCGCTGCTGCTGGCCGCGCCCGACAGCGCCGTGGTGTTCGTGCTGGACAACCCGCAGCTTTTGCAGCGGGCGCACTGGGGCGCCTACGGTGCCTCGAAAGCCGCACTGGAGCGGTTCGTGGCGATCCTGCACCAGGAAACCGACGACGGCGCGATGCGCACGCATGCGTTGCTGCCCGCGCCCATGCGCACCACGCTGCGGCGCATGGCCTATTTCGGCGAAGACTCCATGCAGCTGCCGCTGCCCGACGCGGCGGCGCAGGCGGCGGTCTACCTGCTGAGCGCCGATGCGGCGCCGGCCCGTGGTGCGGTGCTGGACCTGCGCGACGACGCGTGACGCAGGCGCGCGGCGTCGTCATCGCAGGAGGCCGCGCGTTCGGTGTAAAACCGCCGTCTGCACGCTACAAATGCCGGGGTCGATGACCCGCCACCCGAGGAGCCGCCGGTTCGATGGAAACGCAGATGACCACGTTGTCGGCGGGGATCATGTTGTTTCTGATCATGGACCCGCTGGGCAATATCCCGTTCTTCCTGAGCCTGCTCAGGGACGTGCCGCCGCGCCGGCGCCGCCTGGTGATGGTGCGCGAGTTGCTGATCGCGCTGGGCGTGCTGCTGCTGTTCCTGTTCGGCGGGCAGTACATGCTGAAGCTGCTGCAGCTGAAGTCCGATTCGATCAGCATCGCCGGCGGCATCGTGCTTTTCCTGATCGGCATCCGCATGGTGTTTCCGCCGGCCGATGGCGGCGGCATCTTCGGCAAGGCCGGCGAGGGCGAGCCGTTCATCGTGCCCATGGCGATCCCGGGCGTGGCAGGTCCCTCGGCCATGGCGGCGCTGCTGCTGCTCACCAACACCCAGCCCGGCCGCACCGCCGACTGGGTGATCGCCCTGCTGCTGGCGTGGCTGGCCACCTCGGTGATCCTGCTCAGCGCCACCTATCTGTTCCGCTGGCTGGGCGAGAGCGTGCTGACCGCGCTGGAGCGGGTGATGGGCATGTTGCTGATCGCCTTGTCGGTGCAGATGTTCCTGGGCGGGGTCGCCTCGTTCCTGCATCTGGCGATCTGAGGATGTGAAGCGGCGTTGACGCCGCACAGACTCGACCTGTTGTCACAATCGCCTGCCACAGTAGGGGAAACTCTCGAGGGCGCGACATGCTGAGCATCGAACAGGCGCTGGTCGAGCGGATGCCCTGGCTGGCGCGCCACCCCGCCATCCGTCGTCCGATGGCAGGGTTTTTCGGGCGCCTGGCCGACGAATCCACCTTCAACCGCGTGCTTGAGCAGGCCGGTCCGGTGCGCGGTTTCCATTTTGTTGACCGCACGCTGGAACTGCTGGGAACGCGCAGCCGCATCCTTCCGCACCAACGCGAGAACATCCCGGTGGATGGCCCGCTGCTGGTGGTCGCCAATCATCCGCTGGGCATGCAGGATGCGCTGGCGCTGCTGCAGTTGATCGGCTCCGTGCGCCGCGACGTGCGTGTGCTGGGCAATGACTGGCTGGTCGTGGTGCCGCAATTGGGCGAGCTGCTGTTGCCGGTGGACGTGTTCGGCGATGGCGCCGCGTCGCGCCTGCGCGGGATCTATCGCGCGCTGGACAATGGCGAGGCATTGATCGTGTTTCCCGCCGGCGAAGTGTCGCGGGTGCGCGCCACGGGCGTGCGTGACGGGCGCTGGTCGGACGGTTTCGCGCGGCTGGCGTTGCGGCGCAAGGTGCCGGTGCTGCCAATCCACGTGGCGGCGCGCAATTCCGCGGTTTTCTACGGGGTGTCGATGCTGGCCAAACCGTTGAGCACGGCGATGCTGCCGCGCGAGGCGGTGGCGGCGGGGCAGCGCCGCATCGGCTTCCAGATCGGCGCCCTGATCGATCCCGACGAATTGGCCTCGCGCAGTGGGGTCTCGCCCAAGCGTGCGGCCGTGCTGATGCGCCGGCATGTCTACCGGGTGGCGCGGGGACGCGGGTTGATCTTCGGCGGGCAGGTGGCGCTGGCGCATCCGGAGCCCGTACAGGCATTGGTCGACGGACTGGCAAGCGCCGAAAAGCTGGGCGACCTGTCCGATGGCAAGCAGGTGCTGCTGTTTACCGGTTCGTGCGACAGCGCGGTGTTGCGCGAGATCGGCCGGTTGCGCGAGCTCACTTTTCGCAAGGTGGGCGAGGGTACCGGCCAGCGGCGCGACCTGGATGCGTATGACGCCCATTACGAGCATCTGCTGCTGTGGGACCCGGCGGCGCAGCGCATCGTGGGTGCCTACCGCTTCGGCCACGGCGGCCGCGTGCTGTCGGAGCGGGGCGTGGCCGGTCTGTACACCGCCAGCCTGTTCCATTATTCGCCCGCGCTCGAAAGCCGCCTGAGCCAGGGGCTGGAGCTGGGGCGCAGCTTCATCGCGCCGGCCTACTGGCGCTCGCGGGCGCTCGATCAGCTGTGGCAGGGCATTGGCCTGTATCTGCAGCGCCACCGCGAGATCCGCTACCTGTTCGGCCCGGTCAGCATGTCGGTGAAGCTGCCGCGCGAGGCGCGCGAGTGGATCGCCGTGGCGCACCGGCATTATTTCGGTGCGCCGGGGCTGGCCTCGGCGCGCCAGCCGTTCGTGGTGTCGCCGCAAGTGGCCGATCGCGTGCACCGGGCGCTGGCCGGCCTGGATCCGCAGGCCGGCCTGGGTCAGCTGAAACACCAGCTGGACGCGTTGGGGGTGAGCCTTCCGGTGCTGTATCGCCAGTACGTCGACTTGATGGAGCCGGCGGGTGTGCAGTTCCTGGATTTTGGCGAAGACCCGGATTTCTCCGGTTGCGTCGATGGCCTGGTGATGCTGGATCTGGTGAACCTCAAAGCGTCCAAGCGGGCGCGCTACCTGGGTCGCGACGCTTGAGCTTTTTCGCTACGGCTCGGTTGCGCCGAGTCATCGATAACTATTTGATAAATATGTAAAAATTACTGCTTTGAACGCTCAAGCGGGCATGCGCGGCACCTGCAATCGTTAGAAAAGTGTCATACAATCCCGTTAATATTTTTTAACAATCGAGGTGGCCAGCGACGCAGGACCGCCTTCGATCAAGGTCTGAAACCCTCCAGCGGCGTCGCCTGTGGCCTGCCTCCGCGACCACCGCCGACGTCACGAATCCGTTGCGAGCCCCAAGGTCGATCAAGAATGAACAACCCGATGCGCACCAAGATCCTGCCTCTTGCCATTGCCTCCCTGCTGGCGGCGAGTGCACCTGCCATGGCACAGGTCACTTCGTCCGCCATCAGTGGCCGCGTGCTCGACAACGCCGGCCAGCCCGTGGCCGGCGCCACCGTGCAGATCGTGCACGAGCCCACCGGTACCACCAAGATCACCACCACCGATGCCTCCGGCCGCTATTCGGCGCAGGGCATGCGCGTGGGTGGCCCGTTCGACGTGACCGCGTCCAAGGCCGGCCTGACCCAGGGTGAGCAGGATCAGGTGTACCTGCAGCTGGGCCAGGAAACCACGGTCAACCTCACCATGAGCGCCGAGCAGGCGCAGGGCGTGCAGGATCTCTCCGCGGTGACCGTATCGGCCAGCGCGTTGATGCAGACCTTCACGCCGGACAACAAGGGCCTTTCGACGAACCTTTCCGAGAAGCAATTGCAGGCGACGCCGCAGGCCGACCGCTCGATCTCGGACATCGCCCGTCTCGATCCGCGCATCACGGTGACCGACCAGGGCTCGGGGGCGATCTCCGCCAACGGCCAGAACACCCGCTACAACAACATCAGCGTGGATGGCGTCTCGCAGGGCGACCCGTTTGGCCTCAACGCCAACGGCCTGCCGTACCAGGGTTCGCCGATCTCGCCGGACACCATCGCCGAGTACAACATCTCCACGGCGAACTTCGACACTACCTCCGACAGCGTGGGCGCCAGCATCAACGCGGTGACCAAGTCGGGCAGCAACGATTTCCACGGCTCGGTCTACTACGCCTACCGCAACGCCAGCCATCTGGTGGGCGACGCCGGCTACCTGGACCGCGACGATCCCAACTACCACTACAAGGGCTACGGCATCGACGCCACCAAGGGCGTGACCCTGGGCGGTCCGATCGTCAAGGACAAGCTGTTCTTCTTCGTGTCCGCCGAAAAGCAGAAGACCACCGGCGTGGGCTCCTCGTCCAACGTGGCGTACGACCCGAGCCTGGGCGATGGCCCGTCCACCGGCAATGCGGTCTCGCCCGGCGACATCGAGCGCATCCGCAACATCGCCACCGGCTACGGCCTGGACCCGGGCGACGTTGCCGGCGGCACCACCGACCTCACGGATGACCGCTACCTGGTCAAGCTGGACTGGAACATCAGCAACAACCACCGTGCCAGCTTCACCTACCAGCGCACCAAGGAGTCGTATCCGAAGGTCAACGGCAACGGCAATTCTTCCGTCGGCCTGAGCAGCTACTGGTACACCACCAACAGCCTCACCGAGAACTCGGTGATCCACCTGTTCGACGACTGGTCCGACAACTTCTCCACCGAGGCGAAGATCGGCTTCCAGCAGTTCTCGCAGCTCGCCGGCGGCCCCAAGGATCAGCCGGCCATCCAGGTGCACACCGACTCGTTCAACAGCCCGTCGGTGAACCTGGGCGAAGACCAGTACCGCCACTACAACGAGATCAACACCAGGCGCTGGACGGCGTTCTTCGCCGGCACCTATTACGCCGGTGACCACACCATCAAGGGCGGCGTGGCGTTCGAGCAGGACCAGATCTACAACCTGTTCGGCCGCACCGAGTTCGGCTCGTACGTGTTCAACAGCATCGCCGATTTCGCCGCCGGCCGCGGCAACTACGACAGCTACGAGCTGTACCAGCCCGCCGGCAACCGCGCCATCGGCGACATCGCCGCCAAGTGGACGTATCGCCAGTACAGCCCGTTCCTGCAGGACACCTGGCAGGTCAACGACAACCTGTCGGTGATGTACGGCGTGCGCGTCGACATCCCGTATTCCGATCACAAGCCGCCGTACAACGCGGCCGCGGAGACAGCCTTCGGGTATCCGAACAACTACGCCGTGGGCTCCAGCAACCGCGTGGTCGAGCCGCGGCTGTCGTTCAACTACAACTTCAACGGCGACCGCATGATGCAGCTGCGCGGTGGCGTGGGCCTGTTCCAGACCAACCCGCCCACGGTGTGGATGACCAACCCGTACCAGAACAACGGCCTTACCCTGGTCGACTACAAGTACGGCTACGGTTCGCATTGCGATGCCAAGCCGGATTTCAGCCCGGACGCGCACAACCAGAAGATCGACGATTCGCCCGGTTGCGCGGTGGCTGGCCCGGTCGACACCATCGCCAAGGATTTCCGCCTGCCCACGGTATGGAAGGCGGCGCTGGCGCTGGATCGCGAGTTGCCCTGGTGGGACATGATCGCCTCGGCCGAGTACCAGCACATCCAGGTGCGCAACGCGATCCTGTACAAGGCGATCAACCTGGGTACGCCGTCGGGTTACCTGCCTGATGGCCGCGAGCAGTACTGGACCACGCCCGGCGCCACCAAGGGGCCGAACAACGGCGCCAACCCGGCGTTCTCGACGGCATCCACGCTGCTGACCAACACGCACAAGGGCAAGGCCGACAGCTTCACCCTGTCGCTGCGCAAGCCGTTCTCGGAGAACTTCTTCGGCAACGCCAGCTTCACCCTCAGCCATTCGACCGAGGTCAATTCGGGCGGCAGCTCGCAGGCGTTCTCCAGCTACCAGTACGTGCCGCGCGTCAATCCGAACGGCAGCGAGAACGCGATTTCCGCCTACAACATTCCACGCAGCCTGAAGCTCTCGCTGACCTGGCAGCACAAGTTCTTCGGCGACTACAACACGCAGATCTCGGCGTTGTATCTGGGCCACGACGGCCTGCCGTACAGCTGGGTATACAGCGGCGACGCGAATGGCGACGGCATCAGCTACTACGACCTGGCCTATATCCCCAAGGTCGACGATGCCCTCATCGGCGCCTACCTGGACAGCAAGGGCAAGCCGGCCAGCGCGCAGCTCGTGCAGCAGTTCCAGGACTACATCACCAACGACAAGTACCTCAACGCCCATCGTGGCGACATTGCCGGCCGCAACGCCAGCCATCTGCCCTGGTCGAACGAGCTGGACGTGAGCTTCGTGCAGGAGCTTCCGGGCTTGTTCGAGGACAACAAGGGCGAGGTGCGGCTGGACGTCTACAACTTCCTCAACCTGCTCAACAAGGATTGGGGCAGCGTGCCGTACATCCAGTACCAGACGCGCAACCTGGCCGGCTACAACGGCGTGGTGGATGGCAAGTACGTCTACAAGTTGCCGACCGACAAGAACGGCAATTACCAGGCCACGCCGATCGGCGTGTACGAGGCGGGCCAGAACCCGACGCGCGTGGTGTCGCGCTGGTCCGCGATGATCACGCTTCGCTACACGTTCTGAGCGACCCGTCTGCCTGATCGATGTACCCGACCGGCGTCCGCGAGGGCGCCGGTTTTTTTCGGCTTGACCCTGCCGACGCCCGCGCGTGAAGCTTACGGGTCAGCCGCACCACGCCGGCATGGAGATGTACTGCATGAATGATGTAAACGCCGGCCCTGTCGGCAAGCTCGCCACCGTCAGCGCGCGCATTTCGCCGGCCGGGGGGCTGGATATTCTTTCCCGCAACGAAGTGGCGCGCCTGCGCGGCGCCAGCGGCTCCGGCCTGCACGCCTTGCTGCGCCGCTGCGCGCTGGCCGTGCTCACCTCCGGCAGCATCAGCGACGACCCGCGCGCCATCCTGGAGCAATACCCCGACTTCGACATCCAGGTGCTGCAGCAGGATCGCGGCATCAAGATCGAGCTTTCGCACGCGCCGGCGCAGGCGTTCGTGGACGGGCAGATCATCCGCGGCATCAACGAGCTGCTGGTGGCCGTGGTGCGCGACATCATCTACGTGGCGACCCAGCTGGAGCATGACAGCCCCGATCTCGACGAGTCCGGGAGGCTCACCGAGGACGTGTTCGAGATCCTGCGCAACGCGCGCATCCTCAAGCCGCATTGCGACCCCAACCTGGTGGTGTGCTGGGGCGGGCACTCGATCTCGCGCGAGGAGTACGACTACACCAAGCTGGTCGGTTACCAGCTCGGCCTGCGCGGCATGGACATCTGCACGGGCTGCGGCCCCGGCGCCATGAAGGGGCCGATGAAGGGCGCGACCATCGCGCACGCCAAGCAGCGCCACTGGGACAACCGCTATATCGGGCTGACCGAGCCGGGCATCATCGCGGCCGAATCGCCCAACCCCATCGTCAACCACCTGGTGATCATGCCGGACATCGAGAAGCGGCTCGAAGCGTTCGTGCGCATCGGCCACGGCATCATTGTGTTCCCCGGCGGTGTCGGCACGGCCGAGGAGATCCTCTACCTGCTCGGCATCCTGCTGCATCCGGACAACGCCGAGACCCCGTTCCCGCTGATCTTTACCGGGCCGAAACAGTCGGCGGCGTACTTCGAGCAGATCGACCGGTTCCTGCGCCTGACGCTGGGCGATGAGGTGGCCAGGCGTTACCAGATCATCATCGACGATCCGCAGACGGTGGCGCGGACGATGGTCAGGGGCGTGGAAAAGGTTCGCCACCATCGTCTGGATACCAAGGATGCGTTCTTCTTCAACTGGGCGTTGCACGTGCCGTATGCATTCCAGCTGCCGTTCCAGCCTGACCACGCCGCGATGCGCGCGCTGCAGATCCGGCACGACCGCCCCCGCCACGAGCTTGCCGCCGACCTGCGCCGCGCGTTCTCCGGCATCGTCGCTGGCAACGTGAAGGAGGAGGGCGTCCGCGCGATCGAGCAACACGGACCCTTCGACATCGACGGCGACAGCGACATCATGCAGGCACTGGACAAGCTGCTGCAGGCATTCGTGGTGCAGCAACGCATGAAGCTCCCCGGCGGCGCCGCATACGTGCCCTGCTACCGCGTGCGCACACCATGAAAAGAACCCGAAATCGCGCCCGGACGGCTTGACAGCCGCCCGCACGAACTACAAACTACGCAGCTCCCGCCCGAATAGCTCAGCTGGTTAGAGCACTTGACTGTTAATCAGGGGGTCGTTGGTTCGAGTCCAACTTCGGGCGCCATTTTTTACAAAGCCAGCAAGGCGATTGCTGGCTTTTGTTTTTGTGGAGTGACCGGCCGCGCCGCACTCGGTGATTGTCCGCGGTGCGGTTCCGGCACCGCCCTTTCCCGGGCGTTGCGTGGTCTTGCATGGCTGCGCGTTTCCAAGGTGCCGGTGCCGGTCAGGCACCCATTTACTCTGTTCGCGATGGCTGTTGCGGCACCTTGCGGATCCTGTCCATCGGATAGCCCATGGCTTTCACCTTGGCCAGCAACGCGTCATGGTCCGCCTGGGAGATCGTCGGCGTGCGTGCCATCACCCACACGTAGTCGCGGGCATCGCGGGCCACGATCACCTGGCTGTAATCGTCCTTCAGATAGGCCACGATGTACTGCGCTTTCAGCGGCCAGAACACCTGCACACCCCACACTGCGTTGCCGGTGCCCTGCTTGACGATGCCGGTGGAGTGGATTTCCTTGCGCTCGCCGTCGAAACTGCCGTCGCGAAAATGGAACGAGGTGGCCACGTCACCATCGGGTTTGAGCGTATAGACCTCGAGCGCGTTGTAGGCGGCTTTCTCGAAGCGGGTGGGGATGGTGGCGATCACGTACCAGTTGCCCATGAAGCGGGGCAGGTCGACGTAGGCCACCGGCTTGATCGGCGGCAGCTCGTTGGCGCAGGCATTGGCGCTCAGCAGCATGGCGCAGGCCATCAGCAGGGTCCTGGACAGTTGCATGGTCACTCCGGGCGACGGTGGTGGATGTGGAGTCACGGGCGTGCGAAGCGGTAGTGCGCTACCAGCCATTCCTGGCCGTCGGCGTAGCCGAACAGTTCGGCGCATGACATCCAGAACATGCGCCAGCGCTGGAACCACAGCGCTGCCGCACTGGCGCCATAGGCCTGGCCCAGCACCTGCATCACCTGCTCGCGACGGGCATCCTGGTTGGCCAGCCAATGGTTCGCGGTGCGCTGGTAGTGCGTGCCGTCGACCAGCCAGCGCTGTTCGATGTGCAGCGACGACTGGAACCACAGCAGCGTGTCCGAAGCCGGCATCAGGCCGCCGGTGAAGAAGTGCCGCCCCATCCAGTTGTCGTCGCCGTCGGTCTCGAACGGGTACATCGCGGTCTTGTGCGCAAAGATGTGCACGAACAACTTGCCGCCCGGCCGCAGCCAGCTGGCAATGCGCCGCAGCAGGATCTCGTAGTTGCGCATGTGCTCGAACATCTCGATCGACACGCAACGGTCGAACTGTGCCGCTTCCAGTTCCAATGCGTTCACGTCGCAGGTGAGCACGCGCACGTTGAACAGCCTGCGCCGGCGGCATTGCGCCTCGATGTGTTCACGCTGCGGCCTGGAGTTGGACACCGCGGTGATCAGCGCGTCGGGATAGTGCTCGGCCATCCACAAGGTCAGCGAGCCCCAGCCGCAACCCAGTTCCAGGATCGACTGGCCGTCGGCCAGTTCGGCACGCTCGCCGTAAAGCCGAAGCATCGCCTCCTCGGCGTCGTGCAAGGACTCGTCGCCGCGCGGGTAGTAACAGCTGGAGTATTTCAGGCGTTTGCCCAGGCACAGTTCGAAGAACGCCGGCGGCAGCTCGTAATGCTGCGCGTTGGCGGCATCGGTATGGATCGCCACCGGGCTGTGCCGCAGCATCGCGATGCGCTCGGCGTAGCGCGCGGCCTGTGCGTCGAGGCCGCCGGCCTGTTCCTCGCGCAGGCGTTGCGCGCACAGTCGGCGAATGCCCTGGCGAAGCAGCGCATCGGGGATGCGGCCGCGCTCGGCCATGCCCAGCAGGCCGGGCGCCGGGCGCTGGCTGGCCAGTTCGTTGAAAGCGGGAGTGGTCATCGTTGGGTCCTCTTCGGAAACCATGGAATCAGCATTGACGTGCTGCGCTGGTAGTCGCGGTAGTCGTCGCCGCGGCTGCGCAGGGCCTGCGCCTCGGTGTACGGCACGCCACTGATCCAGCGCAGGAACACGTACATCACCAAGGGGCCGGCCCAGGCCAGCCAGGCGATCGGCGAACCCACGGCAAGGCAGAGGTAGGCAAACCAGTGAAGCCACTCGAAGAAGTAGTTCGGATGGCGCGAGTAGCGCCACAGTCCTTCGCGGCAGGTGCGGCCCTTGTTGGCGGGGTTGTGGCGAAAACGGGCCAGCTGCGCATCGGCGACCGTCTCGCCGATCACGCCGAGCAGCCAGATCGCGACCGCTGCCGGCAGCCACATGCCGGGCAGGTGCGGGTTGCACGCCACCGCCGCGAACGGCAGCGCGAACAGCACGATCAGCACGGCCTGGAGCTGGAAGAAGGCGAAAAACTTCCCCTGGCTGCCGTGCCAGTGAGCGCGCAGGTTCCGGTAGCGCCCATCCTCCGGCTCGCCGCGCACCCGCCGCCACAAATGGACGGCCAGACGGCTGCCCCACAAGCCACCGAGCACGGCCAGCAGCAGCCGCGTCCATGGTGTGCCGCTGCCGGTGATCGCCAGCAGCACGGCGCTGCCGCCCACGCCCGCCGCCCACAGCACGTCGACGATGCCTGCATTGGCGCGGCGGCGCTGCCACTGCCAGCCAAGCGTCATCATCACCGCCGCCAGCAACCAGACGAGCAACAACTGCCAGAAGACGCTCATGCGGAAATCCCTCGCGTCGAGTGGTGCGGGACGCCCGTGTGCAACGTGGTCGTGCCGCGGCGCGCCAGCCACGCGAGCGTCGGGGTCGCCAATGCCCAGCCGATGGCCAGCGCCAGCAAACCGCGCCAGGCCGGATCGGCGAAGCTGACCGCGTGCCAGCCGCGTGCCGCACCCAGATAGGCCAGTGGACCGCCAAGCAGCCCCAGCAACGCCGCCAGCCACAAGCGACTTTGCAGGTAGCGCAGCGACTGGCTGCAAGTGAGGGCGAAAGTCACCCATAGCGCCAGGACCCATGCCGGTGCCAGCCGCAGCCCAGGCCACCCGGCGGCATAGCTGGCCAGGCCGCAACGGATCAGTGCGCCGTCGAGCAGGAAGCCGAGCAGCAGTCCGGCCGCCATCAGGCCGAAGTCGACGCGGACGTTGCGCGCCAGCAGAAGTTGCGCCGCCGCGTACACCAGCATGGCGAGCACGCCAGGCCAGGCCAGGCCGCGGCCGGCGCCGATCACCGCCGCGAACCAGACGGCCTGGTAGCCGAGCAGGCTGAGCCAGGACCTCACGCTGGCAGCTTCACGTGGCGGCTGATCTCCGGCAGCAGCGCGGCGCGACGATTGCCGGGTTTGGCCAGCAGCAGTTGCGCCACGCCGATGGAGCGCTCACGGAAGCCGCCCTCGCAGTACGCCAGGTAGAACTCCCAGAGCCGGATGAAGCACTCGTCGAAACCCTGCGCGCGCACCTGCACCAGGTTCGCCATGAAGCGTTCGCGCCAGGCTTTCAAGGTCAGCGCGTAGGAGCTGCCGAAGTCCTCCAGCTGGATCGGGGCCAGGTCGCTGGTGCGGGTCTTGGCCGCCAGCAGGGCGTTGACCGACGGGATGAAGCTGCCGGGAAACACATGGCGCTTGATGAAGTCAACCGACTTCAGCGCCTGCGCGTAGCGATGATCCTCGATGGTGATCGCCTGCAGCAAGGCCAGCCCGTCGGGTTTCAGCAGGGCGCCGACTTTCGCGAAATAGACGTCCAGATAGGGTGCGCCGATCGCCTCGATCATCTCGATCGAGACCAGCTTGTCGTACTGTCCATCGAGGTCGCGATAGTCCTCCAGCAACAGTTCCACGTGTGCGCCCATGCCGGCCGCCGCGACGCGTTTGCTGGCCAGCGCATGCTGTTCGCGCGAGATCGTGGTGGTGGTGACATGACAGCCGTAGTGCGTGGCCGCGTACAGCGCGAAGCCGCCCCAGCCGGTGCCGATCTCGATCACCCGGTCGGTGGGCTGCAGATCCAGCTTGCGGCAGATCCGTTCCAGCTTGCGCGCCGAGGCGGTTTCCAGCGTGTCGGCCGGATCGGTCCAGATCGCCGACGAGTACATCAGGTCGCTGGACAGGAACAGGCCGAAAAAGTCGTTGCCGAGGTCGTAGTGCGCCGCGATGTTGCGCCGGCTGCCGTCGCGGGTGTTCCGGCGCAGCGCGTGCCAGGCGCGCATCGCCATGCCGCCGAGGAGGGCCAACCCGCTTTCCAGCCCGTCGAGAAGCTCGCGGTTGCGCAGCAGCAACTGGATCAGGCCCACCAGGTCGTCGCAGCGCCACTGACCGTCCATGTACGACTCGCCGGCACCGACGCTGCCGTTGCGCGCCACCGCGCGATAGAAATCGGGGTCCAGCACGTGCACGTGGATCTGCAGCTCGGGATGCGCGCTGGCCGGATCGCCCAGCTCGACCTTGCCGCAGGCGTCCTTGAGCACGAGACGGCCGTGCCGCAATGCACCCAGCCGCTCGAGCAACCGCTGGCGCAGGAAGCGATCGATGACGCCGAAGGGGGCATTGTCGCCGGTCAGTAGGGTGCCGATGTCGTTCATGTCGGGCCTCGGGACGTGTTCAGTCCGGATCATGGGAATGCCGTGAGGGGTGGTCGTGCACCGGATTGCGCTTCAGCCACAATCGCAGCGCCTGCCAATGGATCGCAGCCACCACCTGCGCGGTCATCAGTGGGTAGCGCCACAGCACGCGCGCCAGCGATGCACCGCTGAGCGGGTGGCGTTGCAGGGTCAAGGTGGCGTCGAACGTGCGCTGGCCGCCGCGGCTCACGTCCATGTGCACGCGCAGGTCGTCACCCGGCACGGTGAAACGCCAGTCGTAGGCGCAATCCAGCGGCATGAACGGCGATACGTGGAAAGTCTTGGGAAAGCTCCAGTGCAGGCCGCGACCGCGTACCTGCGCGTTTTCGATCGGCAACACGTACGCGTGGCGTTCCTTCCACGGCGTGTTGGTGATCTCGGCCACGATGGCGACCAGGGTCACGCCGTCTTCGTCGAAGCAGTAGTAGAAGCTGACCGGGTTGAATACCAGGCCGACGTAGCGCAGGTGGGTGAGCAGCCGGATCGGTCCGGCCGGGCGGTGGCCGGTGGCCTGCTCGACGCGCTGGCGTACCGCCTCGGCCAGCGGCAACCCGGTCGGGCCGAGATAATCGCTGCGGCGGAACTCGGCCACGTTGCGATGTTCGCTGGACCACAACCAGCGCCTCGCGAACACCTGCTCGACTTCGTCCAGATCCAGATAGAGCTGTGCCATGCGGTAGTTGAACGCGTGCGCGTGCGGGGCATGCCGGCGATGGCGCACCACGCCCTCGTACACCGCGCTGGCCGGTTGCAGGGTCGTGCTGGCGGGTTTCATGGTCATGCCGCCGGTGCCTGCGTGGTGCTTTCCGGCGGTGCGAGCGCACCGCTGCCAAGTGGCCAGTGCGCGCCCAGCGCCGTGGCCACTTCCACCGCGCTGCGCATGCCGTCCTCGTGGAAGCCCCACCCCCAGTACGCGCCGGCAAACCAGGTGCGACGGCTACCCTGGATCTCGTGCTTGCGCACCTGCGCGTCGACCGCGGCCTGGGTGTAGACCGGATGCTGGTAGCGCATGCGCGCCAGCACCTTTTCCGGATCGATCGCCGACGTGCGGTTGAGCGTGACCACGAACGGTGCGGGCGAGTCGATGCCCTGCAGCAGGTTCATGCAGTAACTGACCGTGCACGCGGCATCGGGATCGCGCGGCAGCCACGCGTTCCACGCCGCCCACGCCTTGCGTCGGCGCGGCAGCACACTGGCATCGGTATGCAGCACGGTATCGTTGGACTGATAGGTGATCGCGCCGAGAATGGATTGCTCGCGCTCGCTCGCGTCGGCCAGCAGGGCCAGCGACTGGTCGCTGTGGCAGGCCAGCACGACCTGCTCGAAGCGCTCGTTGCCGGCGGCGCTGTCCACCTCGACGCCGTCGTCGTGGCGGCGAATCGCGAACACCGGGCAGTTCAGCCGCTCGTGCACCGGCCAATGCGCGCGCAACGTGGCCACATAGGTCGACGAACCGCCCTGGACCACGCGCCACTGCGGCCGGCCGCTGAGCTGCAGCATCTGGTGGTTGGCCATGAACTGCACCAGGTAACGCATCGGGAACCTGAGGATCTGCGTGGGCGGCGACGACCACAGCGCCGACGCCATCGGGACCAGGTGCTCGTCGCGAAACGCCGCGCCGTAGCCATGCTCGCCGAGGTAGTCACCCAGCGTGGTCATGTCGTCACGCTGCAGCAGCGCCGGCGCCTCGCGGTAAAAGCGGACGAGGTCGCGCACCATGCCCAGGAAACGCGGCGACAGCAGGTTGCGGCGCTGGCAGAACAGCGTGTCCAGCGTGGCCGCGTTGTATTCCAGCCCGCTCGCTTCGCTGTGTACCGAGAAGCTCATCGTGGTGGCCTGCGAGGCCACGCCCAGCTGCGCGAACATCCGCGTCAGCAGCGGGTAGTGCACCGGGTTGTGCACGATGAATCCGCTGTCGATGCGGTGGCGCCGGCCAGCCTGTTCCACCTCGTGCGTATGCGTGTGCCCGCCGAAATAGCTGTTCGCCTCGAACAGCGTCACGTCATGCCTGCGCGACAGCAGCCACGCCGAGGCCAGCCCCGCGATGCCCGATCCGACCACGGCGATGCGCATGGCTAGCTCCTCGCCCTGGCCAGTACCCAGGCGGGCACCGGCTTCAGCCCGTGCACCAGACCCAGCATCGCCATCAGCTTGAGGCCGTACCAGGTCAGGTCCACTTCCCACCAACGGAAGCCCTGACGACTGGAGCCGGGAAAGAAGTGATGGTTGTTGTGCCAGCCTTCGCCGAACGTGAGCAGGGCCAGCCACAGGTTGTTGCGGCTGTCGTCCCTTGTTTCGAAGCGGCGCTTGCCGAAGCGATGCGCCAGCGAGTTGATCGTCACGGTGGCGTGGAACAGCACGACGGTGGAAATGAAGAAGCCCCACACCAGCATCTGCCCGCCATTGGTACGAAGCTGCGGTGCGACGTGATGCAACACGACGCCGAGCGCGTAAAGGCCCACGGCCAGTGCGACCGGCACGGCGATGTCGAACCGGTCCAGCCAGCGCAGCTCCGGATACTTCACCAGGTCCGGCACCCGCGACACGTCGGTGCGGAAGTTGCGCGGTGTCAGGAACCAGCCGACATGACTCCAGGCGAAGCCATGCACGCCCGGCGAATGAGGATCGAGCGCGGTGTCGGCGTGGCGATGATGGTGGCGGTGATGGGCTGCCCACCACAGCGGCCCGCGCTGCACGCACGAGGCGCCGATCACGGCGAACACGAATTGCACGGTGCGCGAGGTCTGGAACGTGCGATGCGAGAAGTAGCGGTGGTAGAAGCCGGTGATGGCGAACATGCGCACCGCGTACAGCATTGCCGCCACCGCCAGCGCGATCGGCGACACACCGACCTGGATCGCGCCGAGGCAGGCCAGGTGCATCGCTGCGAAGGGCGCCGCGCGCAGCCAGTCGATGCGATCGGCCCGCGGATCATCCGCCGGCAGCGTGGCCGAGCCGGTGTCGAACCACTGGCGCAGTCGGCGCACGAAAGTCACGTGGCCGGGAATTTTGAGGGGCATGTCCATCGTGGCTTTCCAGGGGCTTCATGCACAGATACGGGTTGCGGTGCCGAACGGATGCATGTGGCCAGCCACCGCCGCAAACGGCTCATCGCCTGTTACCGACCCGGTGTGCGGAGCCCCGCGCCGGAGGTTTTCGCCGCAGCTGCCACAGCGAGAGGGCCAGCGCCGCGGCGGCAAGCAGCAGCGCGGCGCCGGCCGCGATGGCTGCGCCGTCGAGGTGCGATGCGCGTTGCGCAACGTATACGCCAGCCAGCCCCCACAGCACCGCCAGCGTGTACCAGGGATTGCCGCGCATGCGGGCGATGGCGGTGAGCACGAGCAGGCCGGCCAGCCCGAACAACACCAGCGTCCACGGCAGCATGTGGCTGACCGACAGCAGCCGGAACGCCACGATCACCTGCGCCAGGTTGAGGAATGCCGCCAGCGACACCCAGCCCGCGTGCAGCGACAGCGGCAGCCATTGCCACCAACGGCCACGCGGGTGCCGGGCAGTATGCGAGACCTGCCAGGCGGCGCCGAGCAGGCAGGCCAGGCTGAGCCAGATGATCGCCAGCGCCAGCCAGAACCATTGCTGCGAAAACACGACCATCCACAGTGACGTCAGCGCAAAGCCCGCCGCGGTCAGCGGCCGGATGCGCCGCAGCACCCGGTCGGCGCTGCGATCAAGGCATTGCCAGGTGCCGTAGATCACATCGAGAACGAAGATCGGCCCCCAGATCGCGAACGCGTATCCGGCGGCCACGATCAGGGTCGGGTACTGGTTCGAGATCGCCCCGTTGGTAGGGCCGAATACGCCGGTGTTGGAGAGCCATGCGACCACGGGCATGGTCCAGGCCAGCAGCAGGACGAGGTATTTCATGGACAGGTTCCACGCGAATAGGGGTTGGACTCATGTGCGCCTCCATGGCAGGTCGCCGTGACGAAAGCACGCATGGATGGCATACGCGATCATGAGGCGGGTGGATTCACCGCGTTGCCATGCATCGTCCTTCGCGCCGCCGGGGGAATCCGGAATGCCCGGCCAGCCGTAAGACATACGAGCACCGCGCGTGACTCGATGTCGACCGCCGTGACCGGTCCTTGCCGTGGGCGCCGCGGTCGTTTTCCCTCGACGATTCCGGAGTACACCGAGCATGTTCCTGCGCAGAGCGCTTGCATTCGCCGCATGTCTGTCCAGTCTGTCGCTCGCCCATGCCCAGGCCAGTTCCGCCCGCCCGGATG
This sequence comes from Rhodanobacter caeni, assembly GCF_039523575.1. Lineage (NCBI taxonomy): Bacteria > Pseudomonadati > Pseudomonadota > Gammaproteobacteria > Lysobacterales > Rhodanobacteraceae > Rhodanobacter > Rhodanobacter caeni. The sequence goes on from NZ_BAAAFO010000001.1 coordinate 264,097, forward strand.
CCACCGGCTGGCGCCTGGGAGCGATCGCGCTGCTGCATGACGGGGGCTACGTCGGCAACGTCGACCGGTCCCTGGTGGTACCGGCGGTGGGCTATGAGGGCGAGCAGGTCTACCTCCGCGGCCTGCAGCTGGGGTGGCATGCCTGGCGCGGGGAGGGCGTGCAACTGGATCTCGTCGCGCAGGCACGTCTGGATGGCCTGGATGCGCGGGACATCCCGATCGCGGGATTGCAGGATCGACGCAAGAGCATGGATGTGGGCGCGGTGCTGACGCTGGCCGGTGACGCAGGCACGCTGGAATTCACCGCGCTGGGCGACGCGCTTGACCGCAGCGGCGGGCAGGAACTGGCCCTGGTCTACGGGTATCCATTCAACGCCGGACGTGTCCGCATCACCCCGCGGATCGGTGTGCGCTGGTGGTCGCGTGCCCTGGCCGATTACTACTACGGCATCCGCCCACGGGAAGTGGCGCAGGGTGCACCGGCCGTCCATGCCGTCGACAGCGCGTTGATTCCCGAACTCGGTCTCAACCTGCTGGTGCCCCTGAGCCGGCAATGGGCGTTTTACGGCGCCTGGCGCTACCAGCATCTGCCGCGCGGGATCGCCGACAGCCCGCTGGTGGCAAAGTCCACGGCAACCACCTTGCTGCTGGGCGTGTCTTATGCCTTCTGATCAGCAACGCCTCCGCCGGGTCGGCCGGTAGATCGCCGCCGGCGCGCGCGTTGGGCCGTTGGCGCGTCTGTGCCACCCGTGCGCTGGTGTTCCATGCGGGGCACGATCAATGCCGGTTTCCATCCGTTCGTGCCGGCGCGGTCGTGCCGCCCGGATCGCCCGAGCTTGTTCCCCCAGCGTCCGCGGCTGGCCTCAACGGGGCACCCACCTGTCTCGGCTCGCCGCGCGCCATGGCAGCGAATACCCCGTCCCTCCGCACCCATGCATGGAACAGCGCCGCGGCCAGGTGTGCCAGCACGGTCGCGAACAGCAGCAGCGCCAGCCAGGTGTGGGCACCGCGCAGCACGGCGTAGGCAGTGGCGTTGTGAGGCGCGATCGGCGGCAGCGCCAAGCCCTTGAACATCGTCACGGGATAACCGCCGGCGGACAGCATCGACCAGCCGACCAGCGGCATGGCGAACATCAATGCATACAACAGCCAGTGCGAGGCTTTGGCTGCCAGCGTCTGCACGGCGGGCAGGTCGGCTGGCAACGGTGGCGGTCGATGGCGCAGGCGATTGATCAGGCGCACGATCGCCAGCAGCAGGATCGCGATGCCGAGCGGTCGGTGCAGGTTGACCAGGCCGGGCCGCCAACTCATCGAGGCGACCATGCCGATGCCGACGAACAGCATGGTCACGATCAGCACGGCCATGCTCCAGTGCAGCAGGCGGGCGGTCAGGTTGAAATGGGTGGCGCGGTTCATGGTTTGGCTCCCTGCATCGCGGGCTGCCCGGTGGCCGCCGCGGCGTTGCCGCCGGCGATGTCGTGCTGGCGCCGGTTGAACGACACCGAATAGACGGCCGAACGCGCCGCCAGCACGGGATCGTCGGACCCTTCCACGCCGGTGGGCAGCACCAGCGGGTCGTAGTTGATGTCGCGGCAGGCGCCGGTCGTCTGCGCCGTGGTGCTTTCGATCACCACGGTGCCGACAGTGACGTGCCGGCGATCCTCGGGCCAGCTTTGCGACGGGTCGCCGGTGGGGTCACCGGGCTCGGCCACGGTCACCACCATGTCCCAGCGCAACGGGCCGTGCACCAGGCGCGTGGCGAGATCCTCGCTGAGGAAGTTGCCATCGGCCGCTTCGCGCTGCCCGGGAGACATCGCCGCGAAAGCGGTGTGCGGCTGCATCGACCAGCGCACGTCGTGCTGCTCGCCCGCCCGGTTGACGAAGCGGAACGTGTTGACGCCGTTGTAGGTGGTATTGGCCCAGCTGGTGGGCCATGGCGCGTTCTTCGCCCAGGCGGCGAAGCGGGCAAACTCCGGATGCGCGCTGGCGAAGGCGGCCTGCTTGACCGGATCGGGCTGGCCGGTGGCCGGGTCGGGCGCATTGGCGACCGTCTGCTCGTAGAACGCCTGCACCGACGCGACGCCGAAGAACGGAAAGCTGTTCATGGCCATGCGCCATTGCTGGCCGTCGTCGCTGTTCAATTCCAGCGCCATGCTGCGCACGCGCGCCTTGCCGTCCAGCCCGTACGGCGAGCCGCCGCCGACCGACAACCGTCCCACGAATGGCGTGCGTACCGGCGCAAACAGGCGCGCGCTGGACAGCGCCACGCCGTGCCCGTTGCCCTCGAAGTAACCGGCCACGCAAACCCCCTTGGCATGGGCGCGGCGAAAACCGCGGTAGATCTGCCCGTTGCCGGTTTCGATCGCGTCGGTGAAGCGTTGCGGGGTGAGCCGGCCCGGCGTCAGCCAGCCGGCGACCCAGGCAAAGGCCAGTGCGGCCGCGGCCACGATCAGCGCGATGCCAAGCAGGGCGGGCCACGTGCGGCGAGGGCGGTGCGAAGCCGGTCGGGGTTCGGTAGTGGGCATGAAAAGTCCTTGCGAGAAAATAGCGCCTCAGCCATCTCATTCGCCGCAGCGGCCGGAAAAGTTACGCCGCGCGCGACACCCTCGGGCGGGATGACGCCAGCGAAGCCCGCCTCAGCGGGCGAGCGCCGCGTAGGCGTCCAGCGCCTGCTGGCGTGATTGGCCCAGCTCGACCATCGGCGCGGGGTAGCCGCTGCGCTTGAGCAGGGCGGCATCGTTCCAGGGCTCGTGCAGCAACTCCGGCGGCGCCTGGGCCAGCTCCGGCAACCAGCGTCGCAGGTAGTGACCCTCCGGGTCGAAGCGTTTGGCCTGGGTCACCGGATTGAACACGCGGAAGTACGGCGCGGCATCCGCACCGCAGCCAGCCACCCACTGCCAGCCCAGCGTGTTGTTGGCCAGGTCCGCGTCGACCAGGGTGTCCCAGAACCAGCGCGCGCCGTGCTGCCAGTGCTGGCGCAGGTTCTTGGTCAGGAAGCTGGCCACGATCATGCGCACGCGGTTGTGCATCCAGCCGGTGTGCCACAGCTCGCGCATGCCGGCGTCGACCAGCGGGATGCCGGTGCGACCGCGCTGCCAGCGCTCGAGCGCGGCATGATCCGCAGGCGCCCACGGGAATGCGTCGAAGCGCGGATTGAAGTTGGCGGTCGGCGTGTGCGGAAAGTGATACAGCAGGTGATGGGCAAACTCGCGCCAGCCCAGTTCGCGCAGATACGGTTCGATATCGGGTCGGCGTGTCGCGTCGGCGGCACGGCCGCGACGATCGAGTTCGAAGTGGATCTGCCGCGGCGAGATCTCGCCGAAGTGCAGGTGCGGCGACAGCCGCGACGTGCCATGGCGCGCGGGCAGGTCGCGCGCATGCGCGTAGTCGCCGATGGCGTCGTCGGCGAAGATCTCCAGCAACTCCCGTGCGCCGGCTTCGCCCGGTTGCCAACTGGCGGCCAGGCCATCGGCCCAGGCGATCCGCGGCAGCAGGTCGAGCGCCGCCAGCGGCAGGCTGCCGGGCAATTCGCGCCAGCCCGGCACGCTTGGCCGCGGCAGCGGCGCGGCCGCGTGCAACCGCGGGCGCAGCTTGCGCCAGTACGGCGTGAACACCTTGTACGGCTGGTCCTGCCCGGTGGCGATCTGCCACGGCTCGCACCACAGCGCGGCGTTGTGGCTGTGCACCGCGATGCCGTCGGCCTGCAGCGCGCTCTTGATCCGCGTGTCGCGGGCGATGCCGGCCGGTTCATACAGCCGGTTCCAGTACACCGTGTCGGCGCCGCTGCTGGTGATCAGCGCCCGCAGAATATCCAGCGGCTCGCCACGGCGCAGGTGCAGGCCGGCACCGGCGTCGTGCAGATCGCGTTCAAGCGCGGCCAGTGAATGGTGCAGCCACCAGCGACTGGCGGCGCCGGCGGGCCACGCACCGTCGTCCTCGGGCTGGATGAATACCGGAATGACCCGCGCGTGTGCGGCGCAGGCCGCGCTCCACGCCGGGTTGTCGGCCAGGCGCAGGTCGCGCCGGAACAGCACCAGCGCCGTGCTCATCGGCTCGCTTTCCGTCCAGGCATCACCGTGCTCAGAAACCGAACAGCGGCTGCAGCGTGCGGGCGACCCAGCCGGAGAACTTGAGTGGCGCATCGGTCGCGGCCACGCAGATGCACGGCACGCCCGGCGAGGTCACCGGCTGGTGGTTGGTCTCGCCATCCAGATCGGCTACGTCGCCGGGACCGAAATGGCCGAGCATGTCGTCGTAGGCGCCGTCCAGGATCATCGTCAGCTCGTTGCCGCCATGGCTGTGCAGCGGCAGCTTGCTGCCCGGCGCGATGCGCAGCAGCATCAGGGTCCCGCCGTCGATGCCGCTGGCGCGGATGCGCTGCACGCCGGGTGCCACGCGTTTCCAGCGCAGCGCGCGCAGTGAGTTGCCGAACCACGGGTGCAGCGCGCCCGGCAGCCGATCCGGATCGTTCTGTTCAACGATGTCCGCCGGCTGTGCAGGGTGTTCGGGCACGGGTTCGGCGTCGAGCAGGGCCAGCATGGCTGCGCGCGCGTCCTCGGTGGGCGCGTCGACGCGTTGCTGTTGCATCAGCACGCCACCGATCCGGTCGGCGGCATTCAGGTTCTCGCGGCACTGGGCGCAGCGCTCCAGGTGGGCGGAAGCGACCACGGCGAGCGCCGACGGCAGCGCGCCGGCGGAGTAGCTGAGCAGGGTGGCGTCGTCGAGATGATGGTTCGGTTTCATCGCGGCGCCCTCATGCTGCCCTGCAGTTTCGCGAACGCGCGCCGCAACGAGGATTTGACGGTGCCCAGCGGCATGTCGAGTTCAGCGCATATCTCGCTGTGGCTTTTGCTTTCGAGGTAACACATGCGGACCAGCTTGGCCTGTACGGGCGGCAGGCGATCGATCGCCTGTTTCAGGATGTCCTGGTCGAGGGAGGACTCCGGTTGCGAGTCGAGCCGGGCGGATTCGGCATGATCGAGCCGCTCCAGGCCTTCCTGCACCGGCAGCCAATGCGGCTCGCGGCGCACGTGGTCGATGTACAGATTGCGCGCCACGCGGTACAGCCATGTGGCCAGGCTGGCGCGCGCCGGATCGAACATGCCGGCCTTGCGCCACAACGTGAGCAGCGCCTCCTGCACCAGCTCGTCGGCCACCGAATCGGCTACGCCAAGGTTGCGCAGGTAGCGCTGCAGGCGTGGAGCGAAATGGTCGTAGATGCGCATAAAACTGGCGCGATCGCGCTGCGTCGATACCGCTGACATCTGCGCTGACCAGTAGTGCGCGTCGGCAACGGTGGAGTTGATCGCCTGCGTCACGGATCGCCTCGTCCCGAACGGCACTACCTCGGGCCCAGTTCTGTCCAGCCTCATCATACGCATCTTTCCGTTCGTGACGCCCAAGGGCGGAGCCAGCCGTGCCGGCAGGGCTTCCCGGCTCTTGATACGACGAACGAAGGGTTTCGGATTCACCGCACGTGCGCGAGGACGCCACATGCGGGTTGGCGCGACCCCGGATGGCGGGCTGGTCAAAATCGCAAAAGCCGCTGCCGGATATCGCTGCCCCGCTTTTGCTCTACTGGCGGCATGAACATGCCAACTTTCCGCCGCTCCATCGTGACCTGCAGCCTGGTCGTGTTGCTGGCTTGCCTGGCTCCCGTCGTCCAGGCGGCGCAGGGCGTTCGCCACATCGACGTCGATGTGCAGGGGAAGACCTCGCCGCTGGATCGCTTCTTCAATTTCTCCGTCGGCTCCGACTACCCCGGCACGCTGGGGCGCGAGGACAGCCTGGCCCAGCTTCGGACCGCCAGGGCGGAGCTGGGTTTTCGCTACATCCGCTTCCACGCCATCTTTCACGATGTGCTCGGTACCTATCGCGAGGTCGACGGCAAGCCGGTCTACGACTGGTCCGGCATCGACCATCTCTACGACCGCTTGCTCGCGATGGGCATCCGGCCGTTCGTGGAACTGGGCTTTACGCCGGAGGCCATGAAAACCTCCGATCAGCAGATCTTCTACTGGAAGGGCAACACCTCCCATCCCGTGCTTTCGAAATGGAACGCCCTGGTGACCGCCTTCGTGCGCCACCTGGAACAGCGCTACGGCCAACAGGAAGTTCGCCGCTGGTATTTCGAGGTCTGGAACGAGCCGAACCTGGCCGGTTTCTGGGAAGGTGCCGATCAAGAGGCCTACTTCGACCTTTTCGATGCCACCGTGCGCCAGATCAAGCAGGTCGATCCGCAGCTGAAAGTGGGCGGCCCGGCCACCGCGGGCGCGGCCTGGGTGCCGGAGTTGATCGAGCACGCATCGCAGGTTGGCGTGCCGATCGATTTCATCACCACGCACACCTATGGTGTCGACGGCGGCTTTCTCGACGAGCAGGGGCAGAGCGACACCAGGCTCTCGCCGTCACCGGACGCGATCGTCGGCGACGTGCGTCGTGTGCGCCAGCAGATCGAGCATTCATCCATGCCCGGCCTGCCGCTGTATTTCACCGAATGGAGCACCAGCTACACGCCGCGCGATCCCGTGCATGACTCGTACGTCAGTGCCGCCTACATCCTCGGCAAGCTCAAGGCGTCGGAAGGGCTTGCGCAGGGCATGAGCTACTGGACCTTCAGCGATCTGTTCGAGGAGCCTGGCCCGCCCACGGCGCCGTTCCAGGGCGGCTTCGGTCTGATGAATCCGCAGGGCATCCGCAAGCCGGCCTGGTTCGCCTACAAGTATCTGAACCGGCTCGGCGCAAGCGCGTTGAAAACCGCCGACGCGCAGAGTTACGTGACCTGGGACGGCGGCGTGCTCAAGGCGCTGGTGTGGAATTTCGTGCAACCGAAGCAGGATCAGAGCAATCGCCCGTTCTACACGAAGGTGCTTCCGTCGCGGCAGGATGGGTCTGTCGTGCTCGACCTGGCGCATCTGCCGTCGGGCACGTACCAGGCCGCGATCTACCGCACGGGTTATGACGCCAACGATGCCTACACGGCCTATTTGCGCATGGGCTCCCCGGCATCGCTGACGCCTGGCCAGCGGCAGCAGCTGCAGGCGGCGACCATGGACAAGCCCGAGCTTCGCACCGTGACGGCCGGTACAGACGGACAGGCCACCGTGGCCTTTCCCATGCGGACCAACGACGTCGTGCTGGTGGAGCTCAGGCCGCATCCCTGATCGGCGCAGCAACTGCGCCCATCCCGCCGTTGACCTGACCGGTCCTGGGCGATTGACCGTCGTCGGCAAGGGCACAAGCCAGCGCGTGACATCGAGCCGATGGTCGGTCGTGCACCTGGATTTCACATCCTGCCCCTTTATGCTGGCCGGCGTGTTTCACGGCGCGCCACCGTTCACGGTATCTTGCACGGCCGTCTCGGCGAGCATCGTTTTCACGGATCGTCAGGGCTGCGCTTTCTCGGGGGGAATGGCCTTATGAGCATACGGCTGCGCGTGCTTCCGCGCGGTGCGGTGGCATTGAGCTTGCTGGCGCTGTCGATCGACATGGCCTGTGCGAACGCCGTGCCGCAGGATCTGGGCAGCCTTTCGCTTGAGGATCTCGGCAACGTGGTCGTCTCGTCGGTGGCCAAGACCCCCGAGCCGTTGAGCGACGCCGCCGCGGCGGTGTATGTGATCAGCCACGACGACATCCTGCGGTCAGGCGCGACCAGCCTGCCGGAAATGCTGCGGCTGGCGCCAAATCTGGAAATCTTCCAGACCAGCCCGAGCAACTACACCATCACCGCGCGCGGATTCAGCGGCAACAACGGTGCGCAGAATTTCCCCAACAAGCTGCTGGTGCTGATCGACGGCCGCAGTGTGTACTCGCCGATCTTTTCCGGCATGTACTGGAACGACCAGTACGTGATGCCGGAGAACATCGATCGCATCGAGGTCATCAGCGGCCCCGGCGGTGCACTGTGGGGCGCCAACGCGGTCAATGGGGTGATCAACATCATCACGCGCGCGGCCGCCGACACCCAGGGAGGCGTGCTGCAACTGGGCGCGGGCAATCAGGAAAGCGGCATGGCCGTGCAATACGGCGGCAAGCTGGGGCAGAGCGCGCATTACCGGCTTTATGCGCGGGACGTCCGCCGCCGCTCGTTCGACAACAGCGCCGGGCAAGACGCCCACGACGGCTGGCGCAAGCCGCAGCTGGGGTTCCGGGTGGACTGGGATGCCGGTGGCGGCAATGCCGTGATGCTGCAGGGCGACGCGCACGAGGGACGCATGGAGCATCCGTCGAGCCCCGATTCGCGCAGTACCGAGGCCGATGTGCTGGCCCGCTGGCGGCACACGATCAGCGACACATCGAGCTTCCAGCTCCAGGCCTATTACGACTACGTGCATTCGCGCAGCGGTGACGACGGCTCCGGTTTCGCGCTGACGACCTGGGATATCGAGGTGCAGCACCATTTTGCGTTGGGCGAACGGCAGGCGATCGTCTGGGGCGCGGGAGATCGCCGCTACCACTACAACATCAGGCCGCGAATCAGCCCCCAGAGTTCATTGCTGTGGGATCCGGCGGTGAACACGCAGAACCTGGCCAACGCGTTCGTGCAGGACCAGATCGCGCTCGGTTCGCGGGTGCGCCTGACGTTGGGCGTCAAGGCCGAGAACGACCCGTATTCCGGCCTGTCGCTGATGCCCAGCGCCAAGTTGTCATGGAAACCGGATGAAAACGTATTGCTGTGGACGTCCGCCTCGCGCGCCGTGCGCACGCCCACGCCGTTTGACCAGGATGTCATCGAGAAACTGGGCGACACGACTTTCCTGGTGGGCAACCCGGATTTCAGGCGTGAAAAGCTGACCGCCTATGAAGCGGGCTGGCGTGGCCAGGTCGCCATGCGCGCGACTGTTTCGGTGTCCGTGTATTACAACGTGTACGACGATCTGAAGACGGTGGAATATTCCCCCACCTTGCTCCCGCTGCTGTGGGGCAACGGCATGGAAGGCCATTCGCTGGGTCTGGAGGCCTGGGGCAGCTACTCCGTACGCGACTGGTGGCAGCTGAGCGCGGGTTTTGTGGCACAGCGCCAGAAGCTGCGCTTCAAGCCCGGCGCGAGCGGTCTCCTCGGTGTGTCGCAGGCGGGTAACGATCCCGACCATCATGGCTTCATCCGGTCGCTGATGAATTTCTCCGATCGCTGGACCCTGTCGCTCAACCTGCGCCAGGTGGGCGCCTTGCCGGATCCGAAGGTTCCCGGCTACGTGGAGCTCGATGCGCGCCTGGGCTGGAAGGTGACCGATCAGTGGGGATTGTCCCTGTCCGGCTTCAGCCTGTTGCATCCCTGGCATCAGGAATACGTGTTTCCGGACAGCGATCGCATCGGGCGCAGCGTGATGCTCAACACCCGCGTGACATTCTGACCGCCTGACCTGCCGCCCATGCCGAACCTGCCCAGCCGCACCACGCCCGGGGACGCCATGCGCGTCCACGGGAGCGTGTTGCCGGAGGAGGGTCGCGGGGTTCGCGCGTGCCGGATGACATGCCTGCTTGCGCTGCTGCTGGCGTGTGCGGCGGGCCCCATGCCGGTACAGGCGATGCCCTCGCCGCCACCGGCGTCACCGGCCGTATCGCTGGAGTACGCGGTCAAGGCGACCTATCTTTACAAGCTGGCGCCGTTCGTCAATTGGCCGGCGCAGGAATTCGCCACGCCGGACGCGCCGTTCAGGATCTGCGTCGTCGGCGATGACCCCTTCGGCGATTTCCTCGAGAACGCCGTGGCCGGACGCCGTTTCGGCAACCATCCCTTCGAAGTGCGGAGGCTGGATACGTTGACACCTGACGCGAACTGCCAGATCGCCTTCCTCGGCCACGTGCCGTCGCAGGGTGTGGCTCAGGCGCTCGAGGCGGTGAAGGGTCGGTCGGTGCTGACGGTGCTCGATTCCAACGTGCCGGATCGCGGCGGCATCATCCAGTTCGTGATCGCGCAGGGGCGGGTGAGGTTCGAGATCGACACCGCCGCCGCCGCGCGCAACCACCTCACCATCAGCTCGAAGTTGCTGAACCTCGCCCTTGTGGTCAGGCCGCCGCCATGAGCGCAGACGGAGCCAACAAGGCGTTCGTGTTCCGGCCGATCACGATGCTGGTGGCCGTCGGGCTGCTGCTGGTCGCTGGCGCTCTTGCGGCCGCCTACCAATACCGAACGGCGCGCATCGAACGCCGGCATCAGCTGGTGACGCAGGCCAATATCCTGGCCGCCAGCGTGACCGCGGCCATCGCGTTCAATGACCGTGCGGCCGCGCAGGAATACGTCAACGCGCTGATGCTTGACCCGCGTTTGGATGCGGTGGCGGTGTACAACGAATTCCACGGCCGGGTGGCCGGTTTCCAGCGTGCCGGCAGCGCACCGATCACCGACAGCCTGCGCGACCACGAGCGGCTGCCGTCCGATCGGCGGCTGGTGGAAGTGCCGGCGCGGCAAGGGGCCATGACCGTCGGCAGGGTCTACCTGCGGGCCGCGGAAACGCCACTGTTGATGCAGCTGGCGCGCTACAGCGGGGTGGCGCTGCTGACCATCATGGCGGTGCTGATGCTTTCGGCCTTGGCCATGGCGCAAAGCGTTCTGAGCCGTGCCCACGCCGCGCTGCGCAAGCGGGCGATCGAACTGGCCGAGGCCAACGAGCGGCTGGGCGCCGAGATGGAGCAGCGCGCCCGCACCGAGGAGGCGCTGCGGCAGAGCCAGAAGATGGAGGCGATCGGGCAACTGTCCGGAGGCATCGCGCACGATTTCAACAACCTGCTGATGATCATCAAGGCCAGCCTGACGCAGTTGCAGGCCAAGCTGCTGCAGGACGATCCAACCAGCACGGGTGCTGCCTCCGCGGCGCATGAACGCGTCACTGCCGTGGCGCGGCCGCACCCGGCAGGCGAGCCGCCCGCGTTGTTGCGCGACGCCGCCGCGATCGAGCGTCGCGAGGCGCAACAGCGCCGCATCAAGCGCTATCTCGACGTCGCCCAGGATGGCGTCGAACGGGCCGCCAGCCTGACCCAGCGGCTGCTCAGTTTTGCGCGCCAGCAACCGCTGTCACCCAAGACGCTGCGGCTGGACCACCTGATCCGCGGGATGAGCGCGTTGCTGGAGCACTCGGTGGGCGCCAACGTCAAAATCGATTACCAGCTCCACTCGCGCGGCTTCGTGCGGTGCGATGCCAATCAAATGGAGAATGCGATCCTGAATCTCGTGGGCAACGCACGTGACGCCATGCCGGACGGCGGGCGCATCGTCATCCAACTCGATGATGTCCGTATCGATGCGGCCAACCCGATGGACGATCTGCCCCACGGCGCCTACACGCGTCTGCAAGTCGTCGACAACGGTGTGGGCATGAGCGAGAAGGTGCGGCAGAAGGCCTTCGAGCCGTTCTTCACCACCAAGCCGGTGGGCAAGGGTACCGGCCTGGGCCTGAGCACCATCTTCGGTTACGTCGTGCAGTCGCGCGGTGTGGCCAGCATCGACAGCGAAATCGGCCGCGGCACCACCATCACCATTGTCTTGCCGCATGTTCCTGACGACGACCCTTCCGAGAAAGCCTGAATGCAAACAGACAACCCATCCCCCGCCCATGTCCTGCTGGTCGAAGACGAGCCCTTGCTGCGCGAACTGGTCATGGAAAACCTGCAGGACGCCGGCTACAGCGTGTTCGAAGCGGGCGATGGCACGGCGGGGGTCGACATCCTGCGCTCCGATACGCGCATCGACCTGCTGCTCAGCGACATCAAGCTGCCCGACATCGACGGCTATGAAGTCGCCCGCATCGGCAAGAAGCTGCGTCCCGATCTGAAAGTCATCCTGATGACCGGCTACGCGCCCTCATCCCTGCCGGCGGTACTGCAAGCGCAGGTGCATTGCGTGCTGCAGAAGCCGTTTTCGCTGAACACCCTGCCCGATACGGTGGCCGCTGCGCTCGGGGGTTGAGCGGGCCATCAGACAAAAAGCCCCGGAAAGCGCTGGCTGTCCGGGGCTTCAGGTCTGGCATGTACTGGTGCCGGAAAGAGGAGTCGAACCTCCGACCTACGCATTACGAATGCGCCGCTCTACCAACTGAGCTATTCCGGCGAGTGAACGGCGGATTTTACGGGGCGCACGAGGGGCGCGCAAGACGCTTCGCTTTTGCGAAGGCGTTTGGCGGAGGTGTGAGCGATCTTCCGGCCAGGGACGAGTGAGACTTCCGTCCGGTTTTCGCCATGCCCATCGGCCGCTTGTCGGCTGGATGCTACCGCTCGTCGGCGCAAGGCTGGCAGGCCCCGCCACGACGGGTACATTGCACGAAGGGGTATCAGGGAGAATTTTCCATGCAAGTCTTGTCGCGTCAGCGAGGCGTCTCGCTGATCGAGGTGCTGGTTGCCATGCTGATTTTCAGCATCGGCGTGCTGGGCGTGGCACTCATGCAGATCAAGGGCGCGCAGTACACCAAGCAGGCTGGCGCGCGCACCGTCGCCGTGTTGCAGGCGCGGTCGCTGGCGGACGCGATGCGCGCCAACCCTGCGGGGGTCTATGGCGTGAAAAGCACCGACCTTATCCCGTCAAAGAACGGCGACCTCAGCGACAGCTATTACGTGTACAGCGGGCCGGCCATTCCCACCAGCGTCGGTTGTGCCGATGACGCCTGCCGGCAGGCGCACCTCGACCTGGCCCAGTGGGTCTCGCAACTGAAAGCCTCCGCGCCCACGCCGGTCAAGGCCGATGGCAGCCAGGACGGCAGCGCCCTGGCGACGGTCTCGGTCGACAGCGACAAGGGCAGCCTGATCATCACATCCAGCTGGAATGGCATGTCCGCCAGCGCGAGTGGAGTTGCACAAAATGATTCGTACCATTTTGCCTACCACCCCTGAGGCGGCCCGCCATGAGCGCACTGCGCACGGTGCGCTGCGAGCGCGCGGCTTTTCGCTGGTCGAGTTGATGGTTTCGATGGTATTGGGCCTGCTCGTGGTGGCGGGCCTCATCAATCTCTTCGTCGCCAACCGCAAGGCCTATCAGATCCAGTCCGGCAACAATTACCTGCAGGAAAACCTGCGCATTGCCTCCGATCGCCTGGGCTGGTCGCTGCGCATGGTCGACTTCTGGGGCGGCAACAAGGTGGCTGCCGTCGATGCAAGCGGCGCGGGCGGCACCATCACGGCCAAGGGCGATTGCGACGGCGCGTGGGCAACCGCCATCTCGTCGAGCGTGACGGATGGCGGCGCGGTGGTGGGGTATGACGGCGCCGCGGCTTTCCCGCTCGACGCCGCGTGCATCGGTGGCGAAGCCAATTACCTCAAGGGCTCGGATGTACTGGTGCTGCGTTATGCCGAGCCGGACGTGCTGTCGCCGGGCCCCGCGGCCAGCAGTGCGGCGCCGGCAGTTGCAGCCACGATCACCAATCATCCGAAGCAGATATTCCTGCTATCCATACCGGGTTCGTCCGCGAGGCTTTTTGCCGGAACCGTACCAGGGACGACCGGCAACAATTCGCTGCGCCGCTATGTTCACCCCTACCAGGTGGACATGTATTACCTGCGTCCCTGCAGCGTACCGGTTGGCAGCACGTGCACCTCTGCCGCCGATGGCGGCATGCCGGTACCGACCCTGATGCGCATGCACATGGACACGGCGGGCAACTTTGTTTCCGAGCCCGTCGTGGACGGCATCGAACAGCTCAAATTCGAATACGGCGTTGCCACGGCGGCGACCGACATGGTGCCGACTTACGCTACGGCCGCCACGGTGACGAGCAACAACAACTGGGCCAATGTCGTGGCGGTGCGGGTATCGGTGATTGCGGTGAATTCGGTTCGCGACATCTCCGTGCCGCATGTCGGTCCCTACACGCTCGGCACGCTCAATGCGTGCAGCTACACCATCAATCAGGACGCCGCTCCCACCACGACCGGCTGCGCGAACTTCACCCCCTTCGGTGGTGACAAGGCATCGCAATTCGTGCGCGCCAAGCAGGAGTTTGTCGTGCAGCTGCGCAACCGGGTACGGGGATGAACATCATGCTGACGCAACGAATCGGGCAAGGCCAACAAGGCATGTGTGCTGCCGTCGTCGGCTTGCAGCGGCAGCGGGGTGTCGCACTGTTCGTGGGGCTGGTGTTTCTGGTGATGCTGAGCCTGGTGGCGATCGTTGTCATGAAAGACACGTTGCTGGAAACGCGCATGACCACGGCGACGGCACGGCATGAGCAAGCGTTCGAGGCGTCCGAAACCGGGCGCCTGATCCCTGAGACCGTGTTGGTGGCCCATGTATTCAATCGTGGTTGGCCTGTGTCCTGGGGAGGCTCGGTGCCCGATAGCGCATTCGACCTGAATGCCACGTTCAAACATCGCCCGGAGTGGAAGAACCTGCTCGACCCCGGCACTACCGATGACGAGGGGTTGCAGACCTGTGGTGGTGTGGGCCTGGTCATCTTCTACATGCCGCAGTCCTGCGGTACCCATGCGGACAATTACAACTACATGCCAGCCGACTGGGATCCCTCGGTGATCATGACGACCTGCAGCGATGGCAGCGCGAGTTGTGCGTCCAATCGCCAGGTAAAGACCACGGTCGCGATGATTCGCGACGGCGTCACCGTCAACAAGGGTTCCGGTGCGGCCCAATCACAAGGCTACGCCAGCATCGGCGTGGGGACGGCTAAAGGCGGTTCCGCGCTGTACCTGCAGATACGCAGCGAAGCCAAGGTGCCCGGCAACGGCCAGGCCGCCACCATCGCTCAGTACAAGCTGAATATCGATCATTGAGGGTGCGGTAATGACCAAGCTCAAATTGTTGTTGCGCACACTGTGGGTGTGCCTGCCCATCGCGTTGATCAGCGGCTTTGCACTGGTGGCCGTTTCCGCCGCGCCTGCCGTGCCGCTTGTTACGCCGGGCAAGATCTCGGCCAAGGGCATGTCGGATTTCGAGGCCTACCCGTCGGGCGTCAACGCGCTGGCGGCGAGCAATCCGCCGCCCCTGATCATGCTGGTGATGTCGCGCGACGAGCAGTTGTTCAACAAGGCGTATCCCGATTACACCGATCTGGACAACGATGGCAAGGTGGATACCACCTATCTGGATTCGTTCGAATACAACGGTTATTTCGATCCGGCCATTTGCTACGTCTACGACACGACGAATGGCTATTTCAAGGCCAGCGTCGCGGTCAACGCCGGTGGCCACCAATGCGGTAGCGGCACCAACACCACGCTGTGGAGCGGCAACTTCCTCAACTGGGTGGCGATGAGTCGCGTCGATATCCTGCGCTGGACCTTCTACGGTGGCACACGGCGTGTCGACACGGCGGCCAAAACGGTGCTCGAGCGCGCCGAGATTCCCAACGACATCCACGCCTGGCCCAAGGTCTATACCGGCAGCGACATCGGCAAGTACGCACCGTTCACGAAGGCCATGACGTTCTGCAACGTTTCCTCGGGCTCAAGCGGTTCGTGGACCAAGCCAACCACCACGACCTCGGGTGTCGGCTCCACGCCGTTGATCCGCGCCGCGGCGGGTGCCTGGGGCGATTGGGCGTCCACCGAAGGCACGCAGTGCGTGGTGGGCGGCGACAGCGCGCGGCCATCCTCGGCCACCGACTACACGGCGCGCATCCAGGTATGCCAGAACCTTTCCGATGGCACGCCCAACGAGGCGTTTTGCGTCGTCGAAGGCAGCGCGCTCAAGCCCGAAGGCCTGCTGCAGAAGTACAGCAAGAGCGGCTCCAACGCGAAGCGCTTTGGCCTGGTGACAGGCTCGACGGCACAGGCGCGCGTCGGTGGGCAACTGCGGCGCAACATCGGCAAGTTGCAGGACAACGTGGAAGGCAAAGCCTGCGCGGCGGGCAGCGGTGCAGGCGACGGTGATGAATTTTCCAACGTTGATGGCACCTTCTGCTACAAGAGCGCCTCCACCACGCCGTCCGAAGGCATCGTGATGACGCTGGACCAGTTGCAGGTCAAGGGCTGGACCGGCACCAATTACGGCACCACCGGCAACGGCTGTTATCTTGATGCGTCCCATCCCTGGGGTGCGCGCGGCTACGCGATCCAGAACAATCCCACGCGCTGTCCCGATTTTGGCAATCCGCTGGCGAGCATGTACGCCACGGCGCTGAACTACATCAAGGGGGCGAGCGCGCCCAACAAGGAGACGGGCACGCTGCCCACGCCCAGCTGGGTCGACCCGTACGGAAAACTCTCCGACGGCAGCGCCCGCAACCGTGAGTGCGCCAGTTGCTCGATCGTGCTGGTCAGCAGCGGCCTCAACACTTTCGACGCACAGAACGTGCCTACGGTTGCCGGTGTAAGCCCGGTCGACCTGACCAATGCCATCCAGGCCAAGGAAGGCATCGAAGGCAAGTACATGCTGTCGACCTACTACGGTTCGACTGGTGGCGGCGCGCCAGCTCAGAACTCCCTGACCGTGGCCGGCACGCAGTACAGCGACGCGACCATCTGCCAGCCGGCCACCATTGGCAAGCTCTCCGATGTGGTAGGCATCTGTAACGGTGCGCCCGGACAGCAGGGCAGTTACCTGCTGGCCGGTTTGAGCTACGGCGCCTGGAACGTGGATGGCAGCAATCCCATCCGCACCACGGGCGTGGTCGACGGTTTTCGGGTGAAGACGTATGGCGTCTCGCTGTCGGACAACCTGCCGGCGTTCAATATCGTGGTGGGCAACAAGACCGTTTCGCTCTCGCCGAGCTGCCGCGCCGATCCGGCCAATACGGGCGGCTTCACCACCTGTTACCTGGGCAATGTGACCCTCACGCCGCCCACCGATCTCAACAAGAAAAACGTGTATGGCCTGTCGCCCACTACGGCATATCCGAACGTCGGCAGCTACTACATCATGTGGGAGGACTCGCAGTACGGCTCCGATCACGACATGGATGCCAACAACGTCATTACCTGGTGCGTCGGTGCCAGCTGCAATGCACCGTCCACCATCGTCAGCGGCGGCGTGAAAATCTGCGACCCGGAAATTTTCAATGGTTCGAAGTCGGCGGCATTGGCCGAGTACGACACGTCGAACAAGGTGTGCAAAGCCAACGGCACGCTCAACTTCGTGCCAACCGACAACGACATCATCATTCGCAACGAGACGACCTCGTTCAGCTCGGCGGGCATGTACCTGGGTTATCAGGTCGGCGGAACGCAGAGCGACGGGTTGACCGAGCTCTACATCAACAGTGGCAACAACGCGGTGTTCGGCTGCAACCTGCTCGCCGATGCCAAGGACTGCAACAGCAAGCCGCAGGTGCGACGCTTCCAGTTCGGCAGCAGCGCCAACGTCGCCGCCAGCCTGCAAACGCCGCTGTGGTACGCGACCAAATACAGCGGATTCGAGGGCGAGACCCCGACGCTGCCGGCGGACAGCCCCAACCCGTCCAACTACTTTTTCGCGCGCAACGCCGGCATGCTGAAGGATCAGCTCAATACCGTGTTCCAGCAGATTACCTCGTCGTCTGCCAACAACTTCGGCAATGCCACCACGCCCTCGTCCAGCAACGACGTGCAGGGCACCGGCTTGTCCTATCAGGTGCAGTACTACCAGGAGCGCAACAACGTCAAATGGACCGGCAGCCTGCAGGCTTTCTGGTCGGACAACGACGGTTACCAGCGCGAAGGCACCACCAGTGGCACCCAGCAACTGCAACCCGATGCCAAATACGTGGTGGCTGGTGCCGACAAGTCCGAAGGGGCACTTGCCGGCGCCATGACCGGCTACCGGTGTTCGGTGGCGCCCGCGAAGTCGGACGAGGGCGTCGAGTTCGATGCCTCGACCAACGGTGCGTGCTCCGTGGTTAGCGAAAGCAACCCGTTGCTTCCTGCGTGGGATGCCGGCAGCTGGCTGAACGCCTGGTATGACCCCACGGCCGCGGCGGGCTCCAATGCGGCAAAGGCCATTGCGAACCTCCCCAAGCAGCGCAGCTATGGGAATGCCACGGATCTCGCCGGCAACAGCCAGCGCTACATCTTTACCTATCTCACCAGCAAGCCCAATGGCAAGGCGGCCACCGGCACCGTCGTGAACGGTACCCAGACCGATTTCGTGTGGAACGACGCCAGCTGCAATAGCACAGGTGTCTATACGTTGTCGGCCACGTCGGGCTTCTGCGGCACGTTCAAGAGCGGCAAGCGTACGGGCAACTATGGTCTGCTCAACGAGCTCGACCCGGTGATGGCCAAGGAGCTGGTCAATTGGGTACGGGGCGTGGAGTATCCCGACGACTATCGCAGCCGCACCGGGTCCACGCCGGGCGATCCGGCCAAGGGCATTGCATCGGTGACACGCACGTATCGGCTCGGCGACATTGTCGACTCGTCGCCGATGATCGTGGGGACGCCTGCCGAGTCGTATGACCTGCTGTACAGCGACTACAGCTTCGCGGCTTTCCGCGCGAACTATCGCGACCGGCGCCAGATGGTGTACGTGGGCGCAAACGACGGCATGCTGCATGCGTTCAATGGCGGGTTCTACATGCCCGGCCAATACGACGCCGATCCGGACAAGATCGTCTACCCGTCCATCGTGCGCCAGTTGCCCGCGGACAAGGGCTTGAAGACGGGCAACAGCAGCGTGCCATTGGGTAACAACTGGCAGTTGGGCCAGGAAGTGTGGGCCTACATCCCGCAGAACCTGCTGCCGCACCTGCGCTGGCTCGCCGACAAGAACTACTCGCACGTCTTTTATGTCGATGGTGCGCCCGTCGTATCCGACGTGCAGGCGTTCGGCAGTACCAGCGATCCCACCACCGCAGCATGCAAGGCCGGTACGTCCACGACGGCAGACAGCAAGGGCCACATCTGCGGCTGGGGCACGGTGATGGTGGTTCCGTTCCGCCTGGGCGGCGGGGCGATCAGCGTGGATACCGTGGGCGATGCCAAGAATGCGTCCATCGAGCAGTCCAATTCGGCCTATGTGATTCTGGACGTGACTGATCCCGAGCAGCCGCCGACGGTGCTGGGCGAGATCACCATGGGGACCTACACCACCGCGGCGCCGGCGTTCTCGGTTCACCGTGAGGCTGATGGCAAGCTGCATTATCTGCTGACGATCGGATCGGGCCCTGTCGACAATGGCGGCCCCAACGGCAGCTCCGGCGACAAGCCGGTGGCGGCGGCCAATGGCAGCAAGCTGGAGGTTCGGGTCTACGATCTTGCGGACATCGTGGCCAAGAAGAGCGCAGCGGTAGCTACGTTGAGCACCGGCCCGGACAACAGTTTTGCTGGCGACATGGTGGCTTCCGATTTCGACCTGAACAACAGTTCCGAGGCGGTCTATTTCGGTGTGGTGACCAATCCCAGCGATCCGGATCTGAGCAAGGCCACCGGCGTGTTCGGCGGCGGCCTGTGGAAGCTGGACATGAATACGGCGCCGGCGGACGAGGATGGAAACGCCGCCACGGTGCCGGATACCAGCGATCCAGGCACATGGAAGCTCGAACAGGTGATCGACACCGAACAACCGGTAACGATCCGGCCCACCCTGGCGCTGGACCCCACGGGCCGCGCGATGGTTTATTTCGGCACCGGCCGCTCGTTCACCACCAACGATGACAGCGGCTCCTCGTACCAGGGCGTGCAGCAGCAGTACATCTACGGCGTCTCCGACAACAGCCTGCTGAGCTGGCTGAGCAGCGACTGCAAGGAAATGCCGGCTACCGGGCCGCTGTTCGATGCGTCGACGATCGAGGTGGCCGCCGACGACAACAGCATCAGCGGATTGCCAGAGGACGTGGATGCCCTCAAGGACGCCACCACCCTGGATGCCCTGGCAGGCGTCTTGACCTCGATCGACAAGGACACCGGCTGCTACGCGTATTCCGGCTGGAAGATGAAGCTTGCGGCGGGTGACCGGTCGGCATCGGTGCAGCAGCCGTCCGAACGCATCGTCAGCAGCCAGGTGCTCTACAACGGCATCCTGCTTACGCCCAGCTACATCCCGGCCAACCTTGCGGCCAGGACGGCGGCCAAACAGAGCGAGTGCAACCCGGTACCGGTGCCTGGCACCAGCAACCTGTATGGCATGAACTACGTGACCGGCACGGCCGATCCCTCGCTTGCCAAAACGTTCGGGAGCAGTGGCGGAAACATCTCGCGCAAGGTGGGCCTGGGCAGCGGCAAGGCATCCTCGCCCGTGTTGCACGTTGGCAACGGAAAGGTGACGGCGGCCTTCGGCATCAGTGGTGGCACCAAACTGCAACAGATCGGCGCCCTGGGCGCGGCCAGCAATGGAGAAATTTCGTGGCGCGAACCGATGGACAATCAGTGAGAACCGGCATGAACCGGGCCAGCGGCTTCAGCATGATCGAGTTGATGATCGTGGTGGTCATCATCTCGATCCTGGCCGCCATCGCCATTCCCTCGTACAGGCAGTACGTGCTGAAGGGACACCGCTCCGAGGCGACGCGAGCGCTGCAGGATATTGCCTCGCGACAGGAGAATTACTACTTCAGCAACAACGCCTACACCAGCAACCTTGCCGATCTTGGTGCAAACTCGAGTATCGCCGGGGCCTATTTCACGGTGTCGATTCCCTCGGCCAGCAGCTCCGATTACCAGATCACCGCGACCGCGCAAGGCACGCAGACCGAAGACACCGGCTGCACCGCGTTCACCTTGCATCGGTCGGGCGCCAAGGAATCGAGCGGGACGGCAACCACCGACGTCTGCTGGGGCGGACACTGATGATGGTGCACCGCCTGGTGGTGACGCTGCTGGCGGCGACGCTGGCGGCCGCCGCATCGGCACAAACCTATTACAAGTGGACCGATGCGAAAGGAGTCACCCATTACAGTGCGCAGCGGCCGCCTGCGGTAAAGGCGCAACCCTTGCATCTGCGCAGCGTCCAGCCCGCGCCTTCGGCAGCGGCGACGGCGGCGTCACCGGCAGCGTCCACAGCGAGCGATCTGCAGGCCGCCAAGCTGGATTTTGCGAAACAGGCGTGTGCCACGGCACGCGAAAACCTGCGCCTGCTTTCCGGTTCCGCGATGGTGCTCGATACCGGCACGCTGCAGCATCCGGGCGACGTCACCACGGCCACCAAGCTCTCCACGGAACAGCGCGAGGCCGCCAAGGCCGAGGCGCAAAAACAGATAGACCAGTATTGCGATCGCGGATGAATCCGATGACAGCCAGCCAACCGTTGAATCCGCCATGTGCGACGGCGACCCGATCAACCATGATGACCACGCCGGCGTGGTTGCGGTCGGCATCGCGCCCGGCCGCCTGCGGGAGCATCCGCGGATTCACCTTGCTCGAGCTGATGGTGACACTGGGCGTGCTGGGCATACTCACCACCATCGCCTATCCGAGCATGCGCGATTTCATGCTTCGCAATCGGGCGGTGGCGCAATCGAACAGCATCCGCTCCGATCTGCAGTACGCACGGGGCGGCGGCCACGCGCAGCTATGTCTCGATCTGCCCCCTGGCGTCGTCGTCATCGTCGGGCCTTCCGACCTGCGACACCGGGAAAAGCTACGATCACGGATGGCTGCTCTACAGCGCCAGCAAGCCCAACGAAGCGTACGACGCCGCGGTTGTCGGAAGCCTGCAGCGCTCGGTGGCGGCTCCGGCCGGCGTTTCGATACGCGCCGGCAGCGCAGGTCCGCTTACCTTCAACTCGCGTGGCGAATTGCTGGTCGGCGCCGTGCCCACCAGTACCAGCGTGATCGTGTGTGCCAAGTCCGGCGACAGCGACAGCATCGGTGCCAGCACCACGGCGGTGCCGGGAATCCAGCTGGATATCGCAAGCTCCGGCCGAGTCTCCTCGACCAAGCTGCCGGCCGGTGCCGCCTGCTCCATCACCGGGCCGTGATCGCGTTGCGCGGGTCAACGGCCGGTTAGGCGCTCCGCCAGCCCCGAGTAGCGCCGCGTGCGTTGCCGGGTAGCCAGTTCGACGATGTCCTCGTTGCCTGCCAGGGTAAACCAGCGGCGGGCGCGGGTGATGCCGGTATAGAGCAGCTCGCGGGTGAGCACGGGGCCGGGTTCGGGTGGCAGGGCAAGCAGGGTGTGTTCGAACTCCGAACCCTGCGATTTGTGCACCGTCATGGCGTACGCGGTGACGACTTCGTTGAGGCGCGAGGGAAGGATGCGGCGCACGCGCATGCCGCCGCCGACGCCTGGCGCGGTGCTGGCGAGGAATGCCACCGACAACCGCGATGCGCCCCGGCCGTCGGGAAAGCGCAGGCAAATGCCGACGTCGCCATTGGACAGGCCCAGGCTGTAGTCGTTGCGGGTGACCATTACCGGGCGGCCTTCGTACCAGCCCGTGCCGGCATCGATCAGGCCGCGTGTCCGCAGCGCCTCGGCAACGCGCTGGTTGAGCCCTTCCACGCCGAACGCGCCCTGCCGCAGCGCACACAGCAACTGGAAACGGTTGAGTGCCTGCAGCGTGTCGTGCGCCCAATCGTCATGTGCCTGGTCGCCGGCATCGATGGCGGGACGCTGCTGCCGCAGTTGCTCCAGGTAGTGGCGCAGGCCGCGCGCACCGTCGGCGTCGGCGCCGGCGTGATTGCCGCCGTCGATCGCCAGCTGGACCAGGCGCGAGGCAGTCGCCGACGGTTCCCAGGCGAGGTCCGCCGATGCGCTGGACAGCAGCGCGCGCACGGCCGCCGCGTCACCCTGGTTGACCGCGTTCGCCAGCCGGCCGATGCCGCTCGCGGCGCTGAATCGATGGCTGTGCCGCAGCATCGCCACCTGCTGATCGAGCGCCCGCGCGTCGGCGCTGACGAACGGCGCGATGTCCTGTCCGGTGGTGGCGCGCAGCCATTGCGCGGTGTCGTTGTCGTAATGGCCGGCGTGCGCGCGCCGGCACAAGTCGCCGAGCACGGCGCCGGCTTCCACCGAGGACAGCTGGTCCTTGTCGCCCAGCAGAATCAGCCGCGCCGTGGCGGGCAGGGCGGCGAGAACGGCGGACATCATTTCCAGGTCGATCATCGAGGCTTCGTCGATCACCAGCACGTCCAGGTGCAAGGGGTTGGTTCGATCGTGACGAAAACGGCGGGTGTCCGGTCGCGCACCGAGCAGGCGATGCAGGGTGTCGACCTGGGCGGGGATGGCGGCGCGGGTGGCCTCATCCACGTCGAGCGCTGCCAGCTGCGTGGCGATGGACGCGTTCAAGCGTGCGGCGGCCTTGCCGGTGGGCGCGGCCAGGCGAATGCGCAGCGGCCGTTCGTGCTCGCGCAGATGCAGTGTCTGCAGCAGGCCAAGCAGGCACACCACGGTGGTGGTCTTGCCCGTGCCCGGCCCACCGGTGATCACGGTGAACGCGCCGCGCGCCGCCAGCGCGCATGCCACCGACGGCCAGTTGATCGCCGCCGCATCGTCCATCGGAAACAAGCGCCGTAGTTCCTCGCCCAGCTGCGCCGGCGCCGCGTGCGCACGTTCCAGCCGCTCGCGAATCGCCGCGGCAACCTGTCGCTCGTGGTTCCAGTAGCGGCGCAGGTACAGGCGGCTGCCGTCGCGCACCAGCGGCGCGCTGGTCGGCCGGCCCTCGCCATCGGCCACCAGCGGCGAGGCCAACGCGTCGCCGCGCTCGTGGAAGTGGCGCAGCAGGGCCTGCCAGGCTGGCGGCCATTGCTGCTCTTCGGCCAGCGCATCGAGTGCGGCCAGATCCAGGCACAGGTGGCCGTCGGCCAGCTGGCGGCTGAGCAAGGCGGCCAGCCACGGCAACGCCGTCGATGCGGTGGCATCGTGTGCTTCGAGGAAGCGCGCCAGCGCCACGTCCAGCGGCCGCAGGCGATGCTGCGCGATGTCCTGCCCGAACATGGCGTCGAGGTTTTCAATCGGCATCGCGGGATGCTCCGTCGGCAAACAGCGTGTCCATCGCGTCGACCAGGTCTTTTGGCAGCCGTTCGCGATGCACGCCGTGGCCCGCGCCATCGACGCCGCGCAGGTACAGGTAGAGCACGCCGCCGACGTGTCGCGCGTAGTCGTAGCCGGGCAGTCGCGCGCGCAGTTGCCGATGCAGGGCCAGGGTGTAGATCGCGTATTGCAGGTCGTAGCGGCTGTGCAGCACCGAGTCGCGCATGGCCTCGGCGGTGTAGGCGGTGTTGTCGGGGCCGAGCCAGTTGGATTTGTAGTCGACGATGTAATAGCGGCCCTCGTGCTCGATCACCAGGTCGATGAAGCCCTTGAGCATGCCGTTGAGGCGGTCTGCTTGCAGTGCGGGGCGCGCTCGCGCCTGCAGCGTATAGGCGGTCACCAGCTTGTCCAGCGCCAGCGTGTCCACGCGATGGGCCTCGAACCAGAATTCCATCTCGGCGCGGTAATTCTGTACGCCGGCCAGTGCCACCTGGCCGCCATCGGGCAGCGCCAGCGGTGTTGCCAGGAAGGACGGCAGCCATGCGGTCAAGGGCTTGATCCAGGCCTGCCAGCCGCGCCGCTGGCAGCGGCGGGCGATCAATTGCTCGAGCGCCGGTGGCGAGCTGGCGCCGAAGGCGAAACCTTCGTCGGCGACCCATTCCAGCAAATCGTGCAGGAAGGTGCCCGGTTCAGCGCCGCGGAAGAACTGATGGATGCCGGCGGTCGTGTGGACGCGTTCCGGCGTCGTGACAATGGCCGGCTCGGCGTGGGCTTCGATCAGCACGTCCTGCTGCGCGGTTTCCGGCGCGGCGGGGCGTTGGGTGTCATCGCCCTCGGTCACTTTCAGGGCGCTGTAGCTGGCGATCCACCACGGCTCGGGCGAGGGCCCGCGGTAATCGCGGGCGTGCTGCAGCGGCGGCGCCGCGGTGGCGGTTTCGAGGCGTCGCGTGGAGGCAACGGCGGGCAGCTCAAGCAGCGCGATGGCGGGGTGGTCGGCCAGTTGGGAGAGGCGCTCGGGCAGGTGCTCGGCCTCGATCGGCTCGCCGCCAGCGAGCACGTAGCCGAACGCGGAGCGATGCAGCACCGACGCCTTGGTATTGCCGATCCTGAGGTTGGCGATGCCGAGCCAGCAGGCATAACGGGCGCGAGTGAGCGCCACGTAGAGCAGGCGCAGGTCTTCCTGCAGGCGTTCGCGCTCCGCCTGTTGCCAGGCATCGTCGGAGGGCTGCAGGTCCATCGCGGCCTGCTCGCCTTCGTGCCAGAGGAAACTGTCGTTGCGCCGGGTTTCGCGCAGGCAGCAGGCGAAGGGCAGCATCACCAGCGGGTACTCCAGCCCCTTGGCCTTGTGGATGGTGACCACTTTGATCAGCGCCGCCTCGCTTTCCAGCCGCACGATTTTCTCGTCGGCGGTCTCGGCCTGGCGGTCGTCGGCGTGGCGGATCTGGCTGGCCAGGTGACGGATCAGCGCGTGCTCCCCATCCAGCGTGGCAGCGGCCTGCTGCAGCAGCTCGGCCAGGTGCAGCAGGTTGGTCAGCGCGCGCTCGCCGTCGGCGCGCGCCAGCAAGCGCGAGGGCAGGTCGAACAGGTGCAGCATGTCGTGCAGCATCGCCAGCACGCCGTGCTGCAGCCAGCTGTCGTGCAGCTGGCGGAAGTGTTCGCCGCACTGTTCCCAGTAGCGTTCGTCGTGGTTGAGCCGGTCCAGCCCGGCGTAGTCCTGGGCCAGGGTGGGGCTGGCCAGCGCGGCCCGCATGGCGCGGTCGGAGCCGGGTTCGGCGCAGGCGTGCAGCCACAGCAGCAGGTCGCGCGCCTCGGCCGAGGCGTAGACCGAGTCACGATCGGAGAGGTACACGCTGGCCAGCCCGCGCGCCTGCAACGCGGCGCGCACGGCAGTGGCCTCCCTACCGTTGCGCACCAGGATGGCGATATCGCCGGGGACCAGTGGCGTGAGTGCGCCGGCCGATGCGTCGCATCCCGGCAGGGTGCCATCGTCGACAAAACCGCACTCGCCGCGCTGCGCCGCGTCCAGCCATTGCACCAGGGTGGCCGCAGCGTGGTCGGCCATGCTGGATTGATAGGCGCCCTGGCTGGTCGGTGCGTGGTCGGCGGCGTGGGCCAGTTGCAGGGCGGGCAGCGGCTGGCCGTGCAGCAGCAGTCGATGCTTGCGGCCGTGCGCAGCCACGGGCAGGAACGGCAGCCCCTGGGCGCCCTTGCCGAAACCGAAGGCGCCTTGTGCGTGCTGCTCGGCGAACGCGAAGACGCGATTGACGGCGTCGACCATGGCGCCGGTGGAGCGGTAGTTGGTGGCCAGCGTCCAGGTGGGCTGGCTGGCCCGCGCACGCGCCTGCAGGTAGGTGTGGATGTCCGCGCCGCGAAAGCCGTAGATCGCCTGCTTGGGGTCGCCGATCAGCAACAGGCCGGTGCCGGGCCGCCGGGCGTAGATGCGCTGGAAGATGCGCCACTGCAGCGGGTCGGTGTCCTGGAATTCGTCGATCAGGGCCACCGGATACTGGCTGGCGATGGTCTGCGCCAGCCGCTCGCCGCTGACCCCGTGCAGGGCCTCGTCGAGCCGCTTGAGCATGTCGTCGTAGCCAAGCTGGGCCAGCCGTTGCTTGCCGGCCTGCAGCCGCGCGGCAACCCACGGCACGGCGTGGGCGAGCACCAGCGGCTTCAATGCCGGCGTCGCCTGCTGCGCGTCGAGCAAGGCATCGATGGCGGCGAAGGCGGCGTGCCGCGGCGTTTGCTTGTTCTTGTTGGTGGCGCTCAGCAGCTTGCTCTGGGCGCAGCGTTGCAGGGGCTTGTCGTCGGCCAGCAGGCCGGTGTCGGCCCACTGGCGCAGCGCGGCCATGTCCTCGGGGAGCTGCGCCGGCTTGTAAGTGACGCCGCTGAGCGTCCTGGAGGCGATGGCCTGGTGCAGCATCGTCTCGATGGCGTCGGCATCGGCCTGCCACAAGGCGCGGGCCTGCTGCTGTGCCGCGCGCGAGGGAGCCAGCAACGCGTCCATGGCCGCCGCGAGGTCGGCGATGGGCGGCAACGGTTGGCCGTCCAGACGCAGGTTGCCCGGCGGCTGGCGCAGCAGCGGCAGCAGGCTTTTCTGCAGGTCCGACGGGGTTTTCCACAGCGCGCCGATCTGGCAAGCGTTGTCGCGATCGAGCGGAAAGAAGTGCTGGCGCCAGTAGTCGCGCACGGCTTCGGCCAGCAGCTCGCTTTCGTCGTCCACGGTGTTCTGCACGAAGGCATGGCCGCTGTCGAAGGCGTGCTGGCCCAGCATGCGCTGGCACCAGCCGTGGATGGTGTGCACGGCGGCCTCGTCCATCCATTGGGCGGCCAGTTCCAGCTGGCGTGCGGCGCGGGCGCGGGCTTCCGGGTCGGGATACTCGGCGATCAGGTCGGCGAGATAGTCGTCGTCCGTGGCCTGGCGGCGGAACGCCTCGGCGGCCTGGCCCAGGCGGGCGCGGATGCGTTCGCGCAATTCGGCGGTGGCGGCCTTGGTGAAGGTGACCACCAGGATTTGCGGCGGCAGCAGTGGCACGCCGGAGTCGGTGTGGCCCAGCACTAGGCGCAGGTACAGCGCGGCGATCGTCCAGGTCTTGCCAGTGCCGGCACTGGCCTCGATCAGGCGGACGTCGTGCAACGGCAGGCGCAGCGGATCGAGCGCGGCGGTGGGGTTCATGCCGCGTCTCCCGGCGTCAGGATGACGTTGCCGAACAGGGCGCGGTAGGGGCCCAGCCAGGTTTCGAAACCGTGGGCCTGCATCTGCGCGAAGCTCGTCCAGGCGCGCGCCAGGCAGGCGTCTTCGCCGCGTTCGCCGGCGTGACCGTAGTCGTCGCCTTCGAAACGGCGCGCGGCGACGGTGGCCGCATCCTTCTTTTCGTCGGTGTTGACCAGCAACCAGGCGAACGCGGTCTTGCGGGCGATCGGCAAGGGCGACTGCATGCCCGCGTGCAGGGCGGCCAGCAACTGGTCGAGCATCTCGGCCGCTTCGTCCGGTGCCAGCGCCTGCAGGGTCGGCTGCGCGTCGATGCCGATCAGCCGGGTCTGCATCAGCAGGCCGCAGGCGTTGCCAAGCAGGTGGGTGACCCAGGCCGGGATGAGCTTGTCGTAGCGCAGGGCCTTGCCGTCGCGCAGCGTGCCGCTGACCAGCTCCAGGCGCTGGCGGGTGCCTTCGTCGTCACGGCGCAGGTCGGTCAGCCAATCCTCGACCTGCCAACCGGCGGTGGGGGAGCGATCGCTGGTGTAGCGCAGTTCATGCTTGTCGCCGGTGAGCGGCCATTGGCGGCAGGCGGTTTGCCACGCATGGGCCAGGCGGCGTGCCTGCGTGGCAATCTCGGCTTGCAGCGCGCTGCCGAAACCGCCGGGCGGCAGCAGGCCTTCGTCGCGCAGGCGGCCGGTGGCGTCGTCGATGCCGTGATCGGGGTCGGCCGCGGCATCGATGGCGGCATGCAACACCGCGCGGTTGGCGCTGTAGCGCTGCAGCGCGTCGAGTGCGAACGGCTCGTCGTCGATGGCTTCGTCGTCGGTCTCGTTGAAAAACACCTTCAGCCGCTGGTTGAAGAAGTACGCCACCGGCTTGGCCAGGAAGCGCTGCAACTGGCCCAGGCCGAGCGCGATGTCGGGCTGCCAGGGTTCGAGCATGGCGGCGGGCTCGACGGGCGTTTCGCCGCGGTGCGCCTGCTGCCATTCGCGCGCATAGGTGAACACGCGCGGGTCGTCGCCGCCGCCGAAATAGCGGCGGCTGAAGGGTTGCAGCGGGTAGTCGACGGTGAGCGCGGCGAGCAGGCGGTCGCCGGCTTGCTGGTCGCCGGCGTCGTCGCCGGCGCGGCGCCAGCCGGCGGTGAGGTAGTCACGCAACTGGCCAACCAGGACCGACGGCGGCAGTGCGCTGTTGTCGCGGGCGCTGTGGCCGACCCAGCTGATGTGCAGCGCATCGCGGGCGGACAGCAGCGCTTCCAGGAACAGGTAGCGGTCGTCCTCGCGCCGCGAGCGATCACCCGGACGGCTGTGGCCCGCTTGCGCCATCAGGTCGAAATCCACCGGGGTCTGACGGCGGGGGTAGTCGCCGTCGTTCATGCCCAGCAGGCACACCACGCGAAACGGAATCGCACGCATCGGCATCAGCGTGCCGAAACTCACCGCGCCGCCCATGAAGCGTTGCGACAGGCGGCTCTCGTCGATCGCCTGCAACCAGTGCTCGCGCACGATGTTGAGCGGTATCGGCTCGGCAAAATCCGCTTCGGCGCAGGCCTGCTGCCAGCTGTCGAGGGCGTCGCCGAGGCGGCTCAGGCGCATCGCATCCTCGCCGTTGCCGGCGTCGAAGAAATCCGCCAGCAGCGCGTGCAGGCGCTCGCACCATTGTGCGGGCGTGGCTGGCGTGGCGAACAGCTGCCAGTAATGCTCCAGCCGCTCCAGCAATTGGCTGAGCGGGCCGATCAGGGCGGCATCGAGGCCGCCGACTTCGGCGTAGGGGGCGATGCCGTCCAGCGTTTCGCCGTCACCTACGGCGTAGCCGAGCAGCATGCGGCGCAGGCCGAAACGCC
Source organism: Rhodanobacter caeni (assembly GCF_039523575.1). NCBI lineage: Bacteria > Pseudomonadati > Pseudomonadota > Gammaproteobacteria > Lysobacterales > Rhodanobacteraceae > Rhodanobacter > Rhodanobacter caeni. Next base: position 293,389 of record NZ_BAAAFO010000001.1, read on the forward strand.
AGCTGTTCTGTTCCAGCGTGGGCAGTTGCAGAGCGTTCTTCTGCGCGCCGTCCAGGCCCCAGCGGATGCCGGCGCCTTCGATCCAGCGGCGCAGCGTGGGTTGGCCGGCATCGTCGAAACCGAAGCGCGTGCGCAGCGCGGCCACGTCGAGCAGGTCCAGCACGTCGCTGACGGCAAAGCGCGCTTCGGGCAGCGCCAGCAGGTATTCCAGCGCCACGATCAGCGGCACCCGCCCGCGCGCGGGCTGGTCGGCCACGCTGCACGGCAGGTGGCGCGGATCGCCCGGCGGCACGCGGCCGAATACCGCCTGGATGTGCGGGCCGTAGGTCTGGATGTCCGGCACCATCACGATCACGTCGCGCGGCGCCAGCGGCCGGCCGTTGCGTGCGGCTTCCTCGAACAGGGCCAGCAACTGGTCGTGCAGGATCTCCACCTCGCGCTGCGGATTGTGGGCGACGTGGAAACGCAACGAGCGGTCGTCTTCGCGCCAGGCCTTGCGCTGGGCGGGGTCGGCCGGCAGCGGTTCGAGGTCGAGGATAGCCTGCTGCAGCTGGTGCAGCAGGCTGTCGCTGCCGGCGTCCTCGAACCAGTCGATGCTGCGCCCGATGGCGGCGAACTGCTGGCGATAGCACTCGGGCTGGTCGAACGCATCGAGCAGGCGGATGTAGTCGCGCCCCTGCTTGCCCCAGGCGGCCAGCAACGGATTGGCATGCAGGTGCAGGTCTTCGTAGCGCGGCTCGGCGGGCAGGCCCGGCTTGCCCGCGTGACGGTGCCGGCTGGCCTTGAGCAGCTCGCGCTCCTCGATGATGTCGGCCCAGTAATGCCGGCAGGGGTTTGCCACCACCAGCAGCACCTGGCTGAAACGGGCCAGCGCGGTGAGCGCTTCCAGCGTCTGCTGCGGCAGCGAGGAAATACCGAACACCACGATCCGGCGTGGCAGCGCGGATGGGCGGTCCTCCAGCGTGGCCAGGCGTTCGACGAAGACGCGGTGCACGGCGGCACGGTGGTTGTCGCGCTGGCCGGGGCCGACGTCGTCCAGCAGCAGGCGCCACAAATGCGCCTGCCAGCGTTGCTCGGCCGGGAGCGGCGAGCGGCGGTTGCGCAGCGCGTCGTGCAGCTCGTCGCGGCCGTGCTCCCAATCGTCCAGCCAGTCGGCGCGATAGACCTGGTACTGGTCGAACAGGTCGGCGATGCGCATGGCCAGCTGGTGGTGCTTGCGCCAGTCCGGGTCGTTGCCCAGGAAGTCGCGCAGCGGCGCCAGCGCCTCGTGGTGCAGGTGCTGCGGGATCAACCGCAGCAGGCGCCACGCCAGGCGCGACTTGTCGAACGGCGAGGTGGCGGACACCGCCTCGCTGCCCAGCACGGCGCGGTAGGCGGCCCACAGGAAGCGCCCCGGCAATTGCACGTCGATCGCCGCGCTGATGCCCAACCCGCCCGCGTCGGGCGAACGCGCCAGCGCCAGTTTCAGCCACTGCGCGATGCCGTTGCTCTGCACCAGCATCAGCTCGTTCTCCAGCGGCCGCAGCGGTGCGCGGGCCAGCCAGGCGGCGAGCAGGTCGCGCAGATTCTCCAGCCGGTTGCCGTGCAGCACCATGAGGCCGGGTTCGATCGATGCGACAGTGGATGGCGGAGAAAGACTCACGGAGGACGCGATTCCTGTGTGGCTGCAGATTGTCGCCCAGATGTGTCGCGCCGTCTGCGACGGTTACCATGCAGCTTTGCCCGGGCCCGCGCATGCCGAAGACCTACGACCGCGATTATTTCGACAAGTGGTACCGCGATCCGCGCCACGCGATCGGCTCGCCGGCCGAGCTGCGGCGCAAGGTGGCCATGGTGGTTGCGCAGGCGGAGTACTACCTCGCGCGGCCGATCCGCAACGTGCTCGACGTGGGTTGCGGCGAAGCCGTGTGGCGCGCGCCACTGCGTGCCTTGCGCCCGGGCATCGACTACCGCGGGCTGGATGCCAGCGAGTATGTCGCCGCACGCTACGGCCGCAGCCGCAACGTGGGCCTGGCCCGCTTCGGCCAGCTGGAATACCTGCGCTTCGACCAGCGCTTCGACCTGATCGTGTGCACCGACGTGCTGCATTACCTCAAGCCCGCCGAGATCCGCGCCGGGTTGGGCGGCATCGTGGAGATGCTCGAAGGGGTCGCCTTCCTGGAAGTGTTCACCAGCCGCGATGACGTGGTTGGCGACCGCCAGGGCTTCATTGCCCGCGCGCCGGCGTGGTACCTGCGCGAGTTCGGCGCTGCCGGCCTGCTGCCGTGCGGCTCGCACTGTTACCTGGGGCCGCGGCTGGAGCGACATATCGCGGCGCTGGAGCGGGCGCAATTGCCGTTGTAGGAGCGGCTTCAGCCGCGACCGGGTTTTGCCGTCGTCCCTGTCGTGGCTGAAGCCGCTCCTACAGGTCGATACAGGCAGCAACGAACAGGCCGCCTTGCGGCGGCCTGTTCGACTTGCACGATGTGCGACAGCTCAGCCGCGCGACGCCCGCTTGCGGTCGTTTTCGGTGAGGTGCTTCTTGCGCAGGCGGATCTCCTTGGGGGTGATTTCCACCAGCTCGTCGTCGTCGATGAAGTCCAGCGCCTGTTCCAGCGAGAACTTGATCGCGGGGGTGAGCTGGATCGCATCGTCCTTGCCGGAGGCGCGCATGTTGGTCAGCGGCTTGGGCTTGATCACGTTGACGGTGAGGTCGTTGTCCTTGGCGTGGATGCCGACCAGCTGGCCCTCGTACACGTTGTCGCCCTCGGCCGCGAACAGCTTGCCGCGGTCCTGCAACGGCCCCAGCGAGTAGGCCGGGGTGGTGCCGCCGGCGTTGGCGATCATCACGCCGTTCTGGCGCTTGGCGATCTGGCCCTCTTCCTTCGGGCCGTAGTGGTCGAACACGTGGAACAGCAGGCCCGAGCCCTGGGTGAGGGTCTTGAACTGGTTCTGGAAGCCGATCAGGCCTCGTGCCGGGATCTCGTAATCCAGCCGCACGCGGCCCTTGCCGTCTGACTCCATGTTCTTCAGCTGGCCCTTGCGCATGCCCAGCTTTTCCATCACGGCACCCTGGTGCACTTCCTCCACGTCGACCACCAGTTGCTCGATCGGCTCCATCTTCTGGCCGTCGATCTCCTTGATGATCACTTCCGGGCGCGACACGGCCAGCTCGTAGCCCTCGCGGCGCATGTTCTCGATCAGCACCGACAGGTGCAGCTCGCCGCGGCCGGAGACCAGGAACTTGTCGGCGTCCGAACCCTGCTCCACCTTCAGCGCCACGTTGTGCACCTGCTCGCGGTCCAGGCGGTCCTTCAGCTGGCGGCTGGTGAGGAACTTGCCGCCGCTGAGATCCTTGTTGCCGGCGAACGGCGAGTTGTTGACCTGGAAGGTCATGCTGATGGTCGGCTCGTCCACGGTCAGCGCCGGCAGCGCCTCGGGGGCCTCCAGCGCGCAGACGGTATCGGAGATGGTCAGCTCGGCGATGCCCGAGATGGCCACGATGTCGCCGGCCTCGGCGCTTTCCTGCTCGATCCGTTCCAGGCCCAGGAAGCCCAGCACCTGCAGCACCTTGCCCTGGCGCTTCTTGCCGTGGCGGTCGATCACCGCCACCGGCATGTTCTTCTTCAGCGTGCCGCGCTGGATGCGGCCGATGCCGATCACGCCCACGAAGTTGTTGTAGTCCAGCTGGCTGATGCGCATCTGGAACGGGCCGTCCGGGTCCACGTCCGGCTTGCTGACGTGCTGCATGATCGCTTCGTACAGCGGGGTCATGTCGCCTTCGCGCACGTTCTCGTCCAGGCTGGCGTAGCCGTTCAGCGCCGAGGCGTAGACGATCGGGAAATCCATCTGCTCGGGGGTGGCGCCGAGGCGGTCGAACAGGTCCCACACCTGCTCCACGACCCACTCCGGGCGCGCGCCCGGGCGGTCGACCTTGTTGATCACCACGATCGGCTTGAAGCCCATCGCGAACGCCTTCTGCGTCACGAAGCGGGTCTGCGGCATCGGGCCATCCATCGCGTCGACCAGGATCAGCACCGAGTCCACCATCGACAGCACGCGCTCCACCTCGCCGCCGAAGTCGGCGTGTCCCGGGGTGTCGACGATGTTGATGCGGTTGCCGCGCCAGGTGATGGCGGTGTTCTTGGCCAGGATGGTGATGCCGCGTTCCTTTTCCTGGTCGTTCGAGTCCATCACGCGCTCGGCCAGCACGGTGCGCTCGTTGAGCGTGCCGGACTGCTTGAGCAGGCAATCGACGAGGGTGGTCTTGCCGTGATCGACGTGGGCGACGATGGCGATGTTGCGCAGGTTTTCGATAGACATGGGATCGACTCGGGCGGCGCAGAGGCCGTCACGCAGGTTTTTGAAGGACGAATTGACCGATTATACGGACTTGCGCGGCAACTTGCCCGTGATTTCGTTCAGACGGGAAGCGGCGCGGAGCCCGGCCCCCACAGGGTAACGCCACCGGTCGGCCCGCACCTCGCCGCACATTCACCGCCGACGCTTTCTCTTCCGGGGGGACTGCGCGAGTATCGGCGAGTGGACGCGCATGCGGCTGTTGGCGCGAAAAGCATGAGAGCGTCACGTAATGGGGATGGCGAACACGAAAGGCGGATTCGATAGCGGCAATCGCCGCCGGCGTTGTCTACGATAACGGCAAGGCAGACTCGCGCATCAATCCGCGGCTCGGCGTTCATGAAATGAGTTTGGCATCGCTAGCGATGTTGAAGCACGACCGGCAAGAGGGATCCCTGTCTCCCGCGCCGGCTCAATCGAGGCTGCACGTCGTGCAGCCTTCCACTTGTATCTCCAAGGAGAGCAGCATGAACTCGCATTTCGAACGCACTGGCCCGCTGACCGAACTGACCAGCTACCCGCAATGGGCGCAAGACATGGTGGCGGAGTGCGCCAGCACCAAGCAGAGCGTGGTGGATCACGAACTCTGGAGCCGGATGAGCGACGGCACGCTCGGCCGCGACGGCACCGTCAACTTCATGTGCGGCATCTGGCCGGTCATCGAACGCTTCCCCGGCTACATGGCGATGAGCCTGCTCAAGACCCAGTACGGCCGCAGTCCCGGCGACAACCTGGCGCGGCGCTGGCTGGTCCGCAACATCCGCGTGGAGCAGAACCACGCCGAATACTGGCTGCATTGGGCCGAGGGCGTCGGGGTGTCGCGCAGCGAGGTGTTGAACGGCATGCCGCCACGGGGAACCCAGACCTTGGCACAATGGTGCGAGGAAGTGAGCAGCGGCGACAGCCTGGTGGCCAGCATCGCCGCCACCAACTACGCGGTGGAAGGCGCGACGGGGGAATGGTCCCAACTGATCTACGAAAGCGACAGCTACAAACAGCGTTTCCCCGAGAAGACCCGGGCCGGTTCGCTGCGTTGGCTACAGTTGCATGCCGCTTATGACGATACCCACCCTTGGGAGGCACTGGAAATCGTCTGCACCCTGATGGGGACATCCCCGGCGGCCGAGGAGGTCGCGCACATCACGGCCTGTATCAAGCGCAGCTACACGAGCATGCGGATACTCGCCGATCGCTGTGTGCAGCCCTCGCGGATGCTGGAAGTCCTCAGCGAAGCGGCAGCTTGAGGAACGGGCTGCTGCAAGGTCATTTTGGCAAACGCATTGACGCGCAAATCGTGAGATAAAGGCATCCATGCGCACTTTTCCGACTACCTTGCAGCGGCCCCTGTCGCGGCGATTGATGCCGCTGGTCTACGCGATGCTGGCCATGGTGGCGCTCATCCTGGCCTTGACCTGGGTGGCGCTGCAGACACAGGTGGCTCTCGCCGGTTTCCTCAACGGCGAGAGCGTCTGGTCGAAGGCCCAGAAGCAGGCCGTGGTCGATCTGGACGCCTACGCGAGCAGCGGCGCGGCGGCGGATCTGGCCAAGTTCCATCGCAATTGGGCGGTGTTGAACACCGACCGCTGGGTGCGCGACAAGATCACCGCCGGCACCTACGACTACGACGTGGTGGTTGACGCCCTGCGCCGAAGCGACGCCATGCCCACGGCGATCCCCGGCGTGATTTTCATGCTGCATCATTTTTCCCGCGCACCGTACATGCGCGATGCGCTGCAGGCGTGGCGCTCGACCGATGACGCCATCGCCGAGCTGGGGACGATTGCGTCGGAACTGCAACGCGCCCATGCCCGCGGCGACATGCCTATGGCGGAAGTCGCGCGTCATCGCGCACGCATCGGCGCCATCAACGACCTCATCGAACCGCGCAGCAAGCTGTTTTCCCTGCAGATTGCCCAGGGATCGGTCTGGCTCGGCCAGGTCCTGTTCGGCGGCGTACTGGCTGCCGCGACCATCGCCGTGCTGTTGTGGATATCGATGGCGCGGCGCACGCTGGCCAGCATCCGCGGTACCGAGGAGCGCTACCGGCTGCTGTTCGACAGCGCCTCGGACGCGATCGTGATGGTGGATGAAACCAGCGGCCGCATCCTGGATGCCAACCGTGCCGCGTCGGAATGGACCGGCCGGCGGCCCGGCGAGTTGATCGGCGACCGGTTCGTGCACCTGTTCACCCAGGCGGTGTCGCAACTGGAGGGCCGCGCCGCCACCAATGCGCTGCTGGGCGTCAACGGTACCCGGCTGCCGGTGGAAACGCAGTGCAGCCTGGTCAACTGGGGCGACCGGCCGGTGCGTCAGGCGATCATCCGCGACATCTCCGAGCGGGTGGCGATGGAGCGGGAACGGCGCATTGCCGCCGAGGCGCTGGCCAGCATTGCCGAGGGCGTGATCATTGCCGACCCGCAACGTCGCGTCATCTCCGTCAACGAGGCGCACGAGCAGCTCACCGGTTTCGATGCCGAGGCGCTGCGCGACAAGCGGTTCGACGCCACCCGCCGCTTGCCCGACGGCCACATGCTGCCGCAGTCGATCTGGGACGACATCGCCGCCGGCCGCAACTGGCTGGGCGAGGTGCAGAGCGTCCGCCACGACGGCACCAGCTACCCCGAGCAGCTCAGCATCAGCGCCATCCGCGATACCGACCACCAGGTGCTCTATTACGTGGCGGTGTTCACCAACATCTCGGCGATCAAGCAGCAGCAGCAGCGGCTGGAGCACCTGGCCCGGCATGATCCGCTCACCGGCCTGGTGAACCGGGCGGAGTTCGAGCGCTATTGCAACGATGCCATTGCCATCGCCGAGCGCGAGCGGCTGGCCACCGTGGTGCTGTTCATCGACCTGGACGCGTTCAAGATCGTCAACGACAGCTACAGCCATGCGATCGGCGACAAGCTGCTGGTGAAAGTGGCCGAGCGCATCCGCCGCCAGCTGTCCGACGGCGACGTGGCCGGGCGCATCGGTGGCGACGAGTTCACCGTGCTGATCCATCACCTGAACCTGCGCGAGGACGCGCGCGTGATGGCCGAGCGACTGCTGGCGGTGCTGTCCGAGCCGCTGGTGGTGGACGACTGCGAAATCGTGCTGAGCGCCAGCATCGGTATTGCCGGCTACCCGCTCGACGGGCTCGATGCGTCCACCCTGGTGGCCAACGCCGACGCGGCGATGTACGCGGCCAAGACCGAAGAGCGCAATACGTTGCGCTTCTACACCCCGATGATGCACGCCAACACCAGCCGCCGCCTGCTGCTGGCGTCCGAGCTGCGCCAGGCGCTGGTTCGCGAGGAGTTCCGGCTGGTTTACCAGCCCAGCATTGAAATGCGCACCGGCCGCATCGTGGCGGTCGAGGCACTGGTGCGCTGGCAGCATCCCGACCGCGGCGAAGTGCTGCCCAGCGAGTTCATCCCGGTGGCCGAGAGCCTGGGGCTGATCCGGCGCATCGACGAATGGGTCATGCAGGCGGCCTGCGCCCAGATCGAGGCATGGGACATGGCCGGCATGCCGCCGGTGCGCGTGGCCGTGAACGTGTCGGCGCGCGGGTTTGGCCACGCCGCCTTCGTCGATGGCGTGAGCCGCGCGTTGCAGCGGCGGCGGGTGCCGCCAGGGCGGCTGATGCTGGAGATCACCGAGAGCGCCATGTTGCGCATGGGCGACGACACCGAGCGCACCATGCGTGCGCTGCATACGCTGGGGCTGGAGGTGGCGATCGACGATTTCGGCACGGGCTATTCCTCCATGGCCTATCTGAAGCTGCCGGCGGTGGCGTACCTGAAGATCGACCGCTCCTTCGTGTCCGGCTTGCCGGAAAGTGCCGACGACGTGGCGATCATCGAAGCGATGCTGGCCATGTCGCGCAGCCTGGGGCTGAAGACCATCGCCGAAGGCATCGAAACCGAGGCGCAACACGAGTTCCTGCTGCGCGCCGGTTGCGCGGAGGGACAGGGCTACCTGTATTCCTACCCGCTGGCCGCCAGCGCGATCGAGCGGCTGATGTCACCCCGTTCGTACCACGTGCCGACCAAGCTGCGGTTGGTGCCGCCCAAGCGCGGCTTGTAGCCGCCGACGGGCAGCACCCTGACGCATGTCATGGCCCGCCGCGCCAGGCGGCGCGACACTCGGCGCATGTCCAGCGATCCCCAGACCACCCGCGTCCCCGACGGCAGCAAGTTCGTCAGCCCCCAGGGCACCCGTGCGATCAAGGGCGGCATCCGCCCCAACGCCGGCAGCGCCACGCCCGACGTGGGGCACAAGCCACCGTGGTTGCGCATCAAGCTGCCCAGCGGCGCCCGCTACGAAGATGTGCGCAGCATCGTCAACACGCACAAGCTCAACACCGTCTGCGCCGAATCCAAATGCCCCAACATCGCCGAGTGCTGGGGCCGGGGCACCGCCACGCTGATGCTGATGGGCTCGGTATGCACGCGTGCCTGCCGCTTCTGCTCGGTCAGCACGGGCAACCCCCAAGGCTGGCTCGACCCGCTGGAGCCGATGCAGGTGGCCGACGCGGTGGCCCTGATGGGGCTCAACTACGTGGTGCTGACCTCGGTGGATCGCGATGACCTGCCCGATGGCGGCGCCGCCCACTACGCCGCCTGCGTACGCGCGATCCACCAGCGCTCGCCGCAAACGGCGGTGGAGGCGCTGACGCCCGACTTCGCCGGCCGGCATGCCGACGTGGCGACCGTGCTCGACGCGGGCTTGGCCACCTACGCGCAGAACCTGGAGACGGTGGAACGCCTGACCCACCCCGTGCGCGACCCGCGCGCCGGTTACGCGCAGACGCTGGACGTGCTGGCCTTCGCCAAGCGCCATGCGCCCAAGACGCTCACCAAGACCAGCCTGATGCTGGGCCTGGGCGAAACCGACGACGAGATCGACCGCACCCTGGACGACATCCGCGCCGCCAACGTCGACGTGGTCACGCTCGGCCAGTACATGCGGCCCAGCCCGCACCACCTGGCGGTGCAGCGCTACGTGACGCCGGACGAGTTCCGCCAGTACCGCGAGCTGGCCCTGGGCAAGGGTTTTGTCGAAGCCGTGGCCGGCCCGCTGGTTCGTTCGAGCTATCGCGCCGAGCGCGTGCTGGAGCACAACAACCTCGGGTTGTGAGCGCTGCATGCAGGGCCGATGGCTTCGTCGTTTGTCGACCAGGAGGTATCGCCATGTCCCTGTTTCACCGTCCCTTGCATCGCCAGGCCGTCATGCCGCAGCGCGGAGCCGGCGGATCGAATCGTGCGGCGCCCCGCGAGCGTGAATCGTGGTTGCAGCGCGAGCAGCGCATCGACGAGGAGCTGGCGCAGAGCTTCCCCGCCAGTGATCCGCCGAGCTGGGTGCAGGGCATCTCGCCGCGGCCTTCCTGATCTTCCTTCGATACGCCGCCATTGAACGCATCGATCTCCCACGGAGCGCCACCATGGACACACCCATCTATCCGCCAGCCAGCGCCGAGCTGGCGCGCAAACGCCGCGAACTGGCGCCCGGGCCGCTGCAGGCGTTCAAGGCGTTCAGCGCCGCCGTGTTCGCCGAAGGCGCCGTGCCGGCCGTCACCAAGCAGCTGATTGCGGTGGCGGTGGCGCACGTCACCCAATGCCCGTACTGCATCAAGGGCCATACCGCCGAAGCCTTGAAACAGGGCGCCAGCGAGCAGCAGATCATGGAGGCGATCTGGGTGGCCGCGGAGATGCGCGCGGGCGGCGCCTACGCGCATTCGGCGCTGGCGCTGGACACCATGCAGCACGCGCACCGCCACGATTGATCGGTGCGTGGCAGGGCTCGGCCATGGGCGTCGCAAGCCGGCGGTGATACCGTCGGGCGACTCCCTGATCGCGACTGCCTGCATGCACCCGCCTATTGATCTTGATGCCTACCTGCGGCGCATCGCCTACCGCGACGCCACGGCGCCCGACCTGCCGACCCTGCGTGCGCTGGTGGCCGCCCACGCCGCGGCCATTCCTTTCGAGAACCTCGATCCCTGGTTTGGCCTGCCGGTCGACCTGGAACCTGCCGCGCTGCAGCGCAAGCTGCTGCACGACGGCCGCGGCGGTTACTGCTTTGAGCACAACCTGCTGCTGCAGGCCGCGCTGCGGGCCATCGGCTTCGACGTCTCCGCCTTGATCGCGCGGGTGCTCTGGCGCCAATCGGACGACGCCGTGACGCCGCAGACGCACATGCTGTTGCGCGTCGAGCTCGATGGCGAGAACTGGCTGGTCGATGTGGGTTTCGGCAGCCAGACCCTCACCGGCGTCCTGCGCCTGCAGGCGGATATCGAACAACCCACGCCGCTCGAACCCTTTCGCCTGGTGCGGATGGGCGATGACTGGTGCATGCAGTCGCAGCTGTACGGCGTCTGGCGCTCCCTGTATCGCTTCGACCTGCATTCACCGCCCCCGATCGACCTGGTGGTGGCCAACCATTACGTCTCGACCTACCCCGGCTCACGCTTCACCACCCATCTGGTGGCCGCCCGCATCGAAGGCGACCGCCGCCTGACCCTGCTCGACCGCGAGTTCACCGTGCGCCGCCTGGGCCATGAACCCGAGCGCCAGCTATTGCGCGACGGCGGTGAAGTCCGGCGCGTGCTGGAACAGCGTTTCAGGCTGCGCTTGCCGGCGCATCCCCAGCTGTATCGACGCCTGCACGAACTGCCCGGCTGAGGCTCGCCAGCGCCATCAAAACCGCTTTCTCCCTTCTCCCGCTTGCGGGAGAAGGGGCCGACCTGCAGGCGCTGGAGCGCCGGCGGAACAGCGCAGCTGGCCCCGACAGGGGTGAGCACCATGGATGGTGCGAATCAGGCGGAAGAGGGCGCTCTTCGCTTTGCTTTTTTTCTCGGCGCCGGAAGCGCACCCCTCCAGCCCTTCGGGCGGCGCGCCCCGCAGGCGGAGCAGGCATCGCTCACCCCTGGGGATCGGCCAGCACATAAATGGCCACGTCACCCAACGTGACGGTTTGCCCCGCCACGATCTTGCAGGTCTTGCGCAATTCGGTGTGGCCGTCGACCTTGACGTGGCCCTCGGCCACCAGCCGCTTGCCGGCGCCGCCGCTGTCGCACAGGCCGACCAGCTTCAGCAGCATGTTCAGCTCGACGTAGCGGCCTTCCAGTTCGAAATCGATCGTTTGCATGGGTATCCAGGGTGGGCGGGCCAGGAGCGTAGGGTGACACGATCAGCTGCCGTCGAACGCCTCGTCAGGCAGCGCCAGGAACGCGAACCAGGGTATGTCGTGGTCGGCAGCAAACGTGGCCGCGTCGTCCAGCACGCCGAGCAGGGTGGTGAAATCTTCCGGCGCGGCCCGGCGCAGGGTGTCGGCGTGTTCGAACAGCAGCACGTAGCCCCAGGCGGGCAACCAGCCCAGGTCGCGCAGGGCATCTGCCAGGGCGTCCCAGTTGAATCCGAAGCTGGCCGGCAGCGTCAGCGAAACGGCCAGGCGCCGCAACAATTCCTGCTTGTCCGTGCAGCCGCCAAGATCCGTGCGGCATACGTGCAATGCGTCGCGCCGTGCCGTCTTCGCCAGCCGGTCGAGATCGTCCTGGCCCACGAAATACACGCCGCCTTGCGCCGGTTGCGTGAGGTCCAGGTCGAAACGGTGCGCGCTCATCGTTGCACCGCGAAGCGGCGAAAGCTGCGGTAATGATCGCCGGTGTAGTAGTAGACCTGCGGCGGTGTGCCTCCGGTGACGATGCGTCGCGCGCCGCGGTTGCGCGCGCCGGGGGTTTCCACGGTGTATTCGTGGTAGTAGCCGCGCGGTTGTGACGGCAGGCGGCGCTCGTAATTGCCGAACACCGCGCCATCCTGCGCATGGACGAATGGCCCGCCGCTGGCGATGCGACGCAGGGTATCGCCGGCCTCGGGCGGCAGGAACGCCGGCAGCGTCGACGCAGCGGTCGTGCGATCGACCGCAGTGGTGGTCGCCGGCCATGAGGCGACCGGGCCGTGCGGCGTCGACGGTGGCTGCCGCCACACGACCAGCGCGACAGCCAGCGCGGCAAGCAGGATCAGCGGAGGGAATCGGCGCATGGCGAGCGGTGGCAGGGCGTTTCAGCTTAAGGCAGAGCTGATGAAACGAAAAACGATGGCCGGGATGGAGCTCACTCAAGCGTAACGCTCCACCACCGTCATTCCTGCGAAAGCAGGAATCCAGTGGCTTCAGGCTTCAGAGGCACTGGATCCCCGCCTTCGCGGGGATGACGAGATTGAGGCGCTACGTTCAACCCGAACGACGAGAAGAAGTGAGGCAGATGAAGCCGATCCATTCCGCTCGCCGCCCCTCACCCCAGCCGATCGACCCGCTCCTGCAACGCCATCGCGGCGGCCGGGTTGCGCAGCTTGGCGCTGCTGATGAAGAACACGAAGACCTCGCGCGGCGGTCCGGCCGGTTGCGTGGCGCCGACGTGCGGCAGCGCGTCGATGTCGTGGCCTGCAGCCCAGGCGCGGACGTGCGCCGCCCATTGGTCCAGCGCTGCGGCGGCGTAGCCGGTGGCGATGTCTTCGGCGCTGCGCATCAGCCGGGCATAGACGAAATCGCCGGTGAGGTCGGCCAGCGAGGGGAATTTCGGCGAGTCGGTGAACACGGTGGGGATCGCGTGCTGGCGCGCCAGCTCCACGTAGGCCGGGCACAGGAAACCCGGGTTGCGCACCTCCAGCACGTGGCGCAGCGGCCGTCCGTTCAGCACGCGCGGCAGGGCCTGCAGGAAGGCACCCAGGTCGTCAGGGTCGAATTTTCGCGAGGGTGGCAACTGCCACAGGATCGGGCCCAGCCGGTCGCCCATTTCCTCGATGCCGCCGTAGATGAAGCTGTCCACGCCCTTGCCGCTGTTCGCCAGCGGCCGGCTTTCGGTGATGTAGCGCGGCGCTTTCAGCGAGAACACGAAACCCGGCGGCGTGGCCTCGGCCCACTTGGCGTAGGTGGCCGGCTTCTGCGCGCCGTAGTAGGTGCCGTTGACCTCGATCGCGCGCAGGTGGCGGCTGGCGTAATCCAGCTCCTGCCGCCGCAGCAGGTCGGCGGGGTAGAAATTGTCGCGCCAGGGCGCGTAGACCCAGCCGCCCACGCCGACGCGGATTTGCCCATGCGGCGTGCTGGCCGCCTTCGGCTGTCTGGGGCTCGTCATCGCCGCACCGATGACGCGCATGTTGCGGTGGGGTCAGGGTGTTCCATCGGAAACATGCCTGGCAGGATCGTTGACCGGAGCTTGCTGCCGCCGGCATGCAACCACCGTGAACGCCGCCGGTGGGCGCGCGTGACTTCCGGCGCTGGCCTGGCGCGCGATTTGCCGCGATAGTGACGCGATTGCCCTGACTGGAGCCAGCGATGCCGCAGCGACCCCTTGTCTTGCGCCTTTCGGCGGCGTGCGCCTTGTTCGTGATGGCCCTGGGGGCTGCGGCGCAGGCGCCGACCTCCTCGATCCCGCAACTGCCCATTTCCACCAACGACCAGGTGCGCCCGCTGCTGCCTTCGCAGTTGCAGGATTTCGATGCGTACGTGGAAAGCGCGCGCAAGGCGTTCGACGTGCCCGGCATCGCGGTGGCGATCGTCAAGGACGGCAACGTGGTGCTGGCGCGTGGCTTCGGCCAGCGCGAGCTGGGCAAGCCCGACCGTGTCGATGCGCATACCCTGTTTGCGATCGCCTCCAACACCAAGGCGTTCACCGCCGCCTCGCTGCAGCAACTGGCCGAGGCGGGCAAGCTCAAGATGGACGACCGGGTGATCGACCACCTGCCGTGGTTCCGCATGTCCGACCCCTACGTCACCCATGAAATGCGCATCCGCGACCTGCTGGCGCACCGCAGCGGGCTGTCGCTGGGCGCGGGCGACCTGCTGTACTGGCCGCCCACCTCGTACACCACGAAGGAGGTGGTGCAGCGGCTGGCGCATGTGCCGATCGCCAACGGTTTTCGCAGTGGCTACGCCTACGACAACATCCTGTTCGCGGTGGCCACGCTGGTGATCGAGCAGGCGTCGGGGCAGAGCTACGCCGACTACGTGCGCGACCACATCTTCAAGCCGGTGGGCATGGACGAGTCGCTGATCGACAAGACCTACATCACCCCCGGCATGGACGTGGCCACCGGCCACGCCAAGGCCGATTTCAAGGATCTGCAGCCGGTGGCGCCGATGGCCTGGCTCAACGATCCGGGTGCCGGCGGCATCTATTCCAGCGTGCACGACATGGCCAGGTGGATGAACGTGCAACTGGCCGGTGGCGCCTTGCCCGCGAAGGGTGCCGATGGCAAGCCGCAGCGGCTGTTTTCCGGGAAAAGCCAGCAGCAGATGTGGAGCATGCTGACCCCCATCGCCATCCGCCAACCGTCGATCCCCGAGCTGGCGCCGCTGACGCCGCACTTCTACGGCTATGGCGAGGCGTGGTTCCTGTCCGACTACCGTGGCCAACGGCTGGTGTGGCACACCGGCGGCTGGCCGGGCATGGTCTCGCGCGTGACGCTGGTGCCCGAGCAGCGTCTGGGCGTGGTGGTGCTGACCAATGCCGAATCGGGCGCGGCCTTCAACGCGGTGACGTACCGCGTGCTGGACGCCTACCTGAATCGCGATCACAAGACGGATTGGGTGTCCGTCTATGCCAAGGCGGTGAAAAAATCCCAGGCCGATGCCGACGACAGTTTCGCCAGGCACGAGGCCGCCCGCGACAAGCGCAGCAAGCCTTCGCTGCCGCTGGCGAACTACGCCGGCACCTACCGCGACCCGTGGTACGGCGACATCATCGTCAGCCAGGAGAACGGCAAGCTGCGCATGCGCTTCAGCAAGACCGCGCAGCTGGTAGGCACCATGACGCCGTGGCAGCACGACACCTTCGTGGTGCGCTGGGACGACCGCACGCTCAATGCCGACGCCTTCGTCAGCTACGCGCTGGACCCGGACGGCGCGGTGCGCGAGGTGCGGATGGAGCCGATCTCGCCGCTGACCGATTTCAGTTTCGACTTCCAGGATTTGCGCCTGAAGCCAGTGAATCACTGAGCCACCACCGCGCCGTTCGCGGCGCCCACGCGGAAGGAAAGGGACATGAAATATCGGCGTCATGCGGTGGCGGTGCTGCTGTCGTTCGGGTTGCTGGTTGGCGTTGCCCAGGCGCGCAACGACCACGCGCTGGACCATCACTACATCCGGGTCGAGCTGGCTACGCCCGGCACGCAACCGACCTCGGGCCGGCTGCTGCTGTTCGCGATCGATGCCAAGGCGGCCCAGGCGGCGGCGCTGGCGGAATCGCAGGGCAAGAGCGGCGCGGTCGAGGCGGTGGATGCCGATCCGTTCAGCGGCACCGTGACCAGCGTGGCGGCGCGCGAGGTGGAGCACTGGCGGCCGGGGCAGGCGATCGAGGTCGATACCGGGGAGATGGCGTATCCCGCCGCCTGGTCCAGGTTGCCGCCGGGCGATTACCTGGTGCAGGCCGTGCTGGACGTGAACCACGACTACAACTATCTCGGCCGTGGCGCCGGCGACCTGGTCAGCGAGGTGGTCAAGCTGCATCTGCCCGCTGCCGGCGTGCCGACGCTGGCGTTGGCCAAGGTGTTGCCGGCGGAAGGCGATCCGTGGGCTGTACCTGATTCGGCGTCGCCGGATCTGCGCGAGCGCGTGGCGGCGGCACGCCCGCATGCGCAGCTGGTCGATTTCGTCAGTCCCTCGTTGACCGCCTTCTGGGGCCGGCCGATCCCCATGCGCGGCTGGGTGCTGACCCCGCCCGGTTATGACGCCAAGGCTGCCGTGCGCTACCCGACCGTCTATTACACCCAGGGTTTCGGCGGCAACAACGACCGCGTGATCCGCCCCATCGTCACCGTCTACACGGCGATGGCGAAGCAGCAGATGCCGCCGATGATCTGGGTGTTCCTGGACGAGTCCAGCCCCACCGGCACCCACGAATTCGCGGACTCGGTCAACAACGGTCCGTGGGGACAGGCGCTGACCACCGAGCTGATCCCGCATCTCGAAACGCACTACCGCATGGATGGCGACGCGGACGGCCGCTTCCTCAACGGCCACTCCTCCGGCGGCTGGGCCACGCTGTGGCTGCAGACGCGCTACCCGAAGATCTTCGGCGGCACCTGGTCGACCTCGCCGGACCCCAGCGACTTCCACGATTTCACCGGCGTGGATCTCTACGCGCCGCACGCCAACGTCTATCGCCGGCCCGATGGTTCGGCCTATCCACTGGTGCGCGACCACGACAAGGTACTGGGCACCTTCGAGCAGTTCGCGAAACTCGAACGCGTGCTGGGCAGCTACGGCGGCCAGCTGGCCTCGTTCGATTGGGTGTTCTCGCCGCGCGGCAAGGACGGCCGGCCGATGCCGATGTTCGACCGCGACACCGGCGACGTCGACCCGGCCGTGGTGGCCTACTGGCGCGACCACTACGACATCGCGCACCGGCTGCAGCAGCACTGGCCGGAGCTGAAGGGCGACCTCGACGGCAAGATCCATCTCTACGTGGGCACCGCCGACACGTTCTATCTCGACGGTTCCGCGCACAAGCTGAAGGCCGTGCTCGACGGCCTGGGCGCGAAATCGGAGTTCCATTTCCTGCCCGACCGCACCCACGGCAACGTCTACTGGATCGGCAACGACCACCACGGCCTGCTCAAGCAGATCAGCTGGGCGATGTATGCCATCGCGCGGCCGGATTCGAAGCTGAAGCCCGCCGCCGCACCCTGATCTTCCGTCGCGTTGCAGGGCGGGCACTGCCCGCCAGCTCTTCGCACCGAAGCAGAGCGGCGGGCGGCGACCGCCCTACGGCTGCCATGGGTCGTAGCTGCCGATGTACCAAAGGTGGCCTTCCGGGTCGTGGCAGCTGTAGCCCGCGCCGCCGTAGTCCTTTTCGGCGTAGTCGTCGACGATCAACGCGCCGGCTGCCTTGGCTCGCTCGTAATGGGCCTTGCAATCGGTCACGGTCACGCAGGCGCACTGGGTTTCGCGCCCGCCGATCTCGTCCGGTTGCGCGATGTGCCGGCCGAACTCGTTGTCGCGCACCGCGCCGAGCATGATCATGCCGTGGCCGTAGGCGAGCTGCGCGTGCTCGACCTCGCCGGCGTCGTTCTCGTAGACCGCATGCCGTTCGAAACCGAAGGCCTGGCACAGCCAGTCGATCGCCGCGTGGGGATCGCGATAGCGCAGGCAAGGGATGATGGTGCTGCCGCCGGACTGTTTCATGGGGGCTCCGTGGTGGGCATCTCGCAGGGTGGTGGTTGCCGGGCCCGCCTTGCGGACAACGGCGCGGTCCCGTTGCGGGGACGCGGGCCAGACTAGTCCCGTGAGGCGTGGCGGTCTTGTAGATTTCCGTCGCTCAGTCGAGCGGCAGGTGGTTCGAGTAGGGGCCGCGCGCGGCCATGAAGGCACTCGGCGTGACGCCGGCGAACTGGCGAAATTCGTGAGTCAGATGGGCCTGGTCGGCATACCCGCCGTCGGCCGCCACCTGGCACCAGCTCACCGTGGGCTGCGCGGCGGCGTGGTCCACCACCGCGCGAAAACGCAGCAGTCGCGTGTAGTGCTTGGGGCGCATCCCCACCTGGCGCTGGAACAGCGTGCCGAAGCGGCGCTCGGACAAGCCGGTCTCGCGCACCAGCGGCGCGATGCGCCGCACCTGCGGCGGATCGGCCAGGCGGCCCAGCGCGTAGGCGATGGCCGGGTGCAGGGCCGTGCTGCGCATCCGCTGCACCAGCCAGCCGGTCAGCAGGCGCAGGCGCTCGCGCGGTTCGGGGGTTTCCAGCAGCTGCTCGCGCAGCAGCGGCGCGGCGCGGCCGAACAGGTCGCCCAGGTCGATGTCCCGCCCGATCAGCATGGTGGCGTCCTCGCCGGTCAGCGCATGGGCGCCGCCGGGTCGGAAGACCACGCCCATCACGCGGATCTGCTCGGCGGTGTCGATGATCTCGCTGCGCAGGGTGGGTCCGCCGAGCACGCAGGCGGACGAGCGGATGCAGCGCCGCTGCGCGTCGTCGGTGTAGACGCGGGTTTCGTCCTCGTGCAGGTTGATGATGAGCTGCGCGCCGGGTTGGGGCAGCACGCGCTCGAGGTGGTGGGCGGCGGGCGGCATGTCCCAGTCCCACACCTTGGCGATCAGCTTGTCCAGCGGTGGTCCGGGCAGGTGCTGCAGGAATCCCATCGGCGTGTCTCCGTGGATGCGCGGCCGTCTGGCGTGCCGGGTCAGCCGGTGCGTTCGTCGTCCGCCGCCGGCGGCGGCAGCGTGCGTACCAGCATGCTTTGCGTGCGCACCAGCTGCAGTCCGGCTTCGCGCAGGCGGTCGAGCAGTTCGAACAGCAGGTCGCTTTTCACGTTGCCCACGTCGCGCGGGCTGTTGACGTAGGCCGTGCAGCTGAACGTCATCGAGGCGGCATCGATGCCGGACAACTGCACCACCGGGGCCGGCGACTCCAGCGTGGCGGGGTGCGCCTGCAGCACCTCCAGCACCAGCGACCGCACCTTGCCCGCATCCGCATCCAGCGGCAGCGGCAGCACGATCTGCACGCGGCCCTGGGCGCCACCTAGCGTCACGTTGCGCACGTTCTGGGTGATCAGCTGCGAGTTGGGCACGATCACGGTGGAGCGGTCGCCCATGCGGATTTCGGTGGCGCGCACGTTGATGCGCTGGATGTCGCCTTCGACGTCGGACGACAGGCTCACCCAGTCGCCCACCTTCACCGGCCGCTCCACCAGCAGGATCAGGCCGGAGATGAAATTCTGCACGATCGCCTGCAGGCCGAAACCGATGCCCACCGACAAGGCGCTGACGATCCAGGCGATGCTTTTCAGGTCCACATGCAGCGCCGCCAGCGTCAGCACGAAGACCAGCGTGCCGCCCAGGTAGCCGAGCAGGGTGACCAGCGACTCCTGCATGCCGCGCTCCATGGTGGAGGCGGGCAGCAGCTTGTCGCGCAGCCAGCACTTGAGCCTGCGCAGCATGTAGAAGCCGATCGCGCACACCAGCGCGGCGCCGAGGATGCTGCCCGGGTCGATCGCCAGGTCGCCCAGCTTGAGGTTGCCGAACGTCTGCCGCGCGCTGTTCATCAGGTCGCCGGGGCCCGCGCCGAACGGGGTCAGCACGGTGGCCAGCGCCAGCAGCACCAGGGTCACCCGCAATACGCCGTTGAGCACGATCACCGTCTGCTCCAGCGTGTGCGGCTGCAGGTCGAACGTGGTCTGCAGGCGTTGCCCGCCGCGCCCCTGCGGCGCCAGCGCCGCGGTGACCAGGTCGGTCAGCAGGTGGACCAGCAGATAGGTGGACGCCACGATCACGCCCACCCACAGCATCTGCCCGGCCAGGAAAAACGCCAGCGCAATGAAGCCGGTGGCCACCGCCAGCCAGCTGAGCACCACCGCCAGCGTGGCGGCCGCCGTCAGGATGCCCACCCACACGGGGCGATGCAGCGGTTCGGTGCCGCTGCGGGCCGACGCCAGCCGCGTGCGGTGCATCCGCGCCAGCGCCATGCCGATCAAGCCGCTGACGACCAGCGCAAACAGGCCGCGGGCGGCCACCGTGGCGGGCAGGCTGGTGCCGATCGTGCGGCTGGTGCGGTCGAACACGCCAAACAGCAGCGCCGCCGCCCCCAGCCACCACGGAAACGGGCGCAGGCATTGCGCCACCAGGTCGGTTATGGCCGGCAGCCGCCAGGACGGGCGCCGCACCGACAGCAGCGCACGCCCCAGTCCCACCACGTAGGCCGCAAAGCAGACCAGCCGCACCGTGGCGTGGGCCAGCGCGGCGGTGTCGTCGTCGAGGATGTCGTTCCAGTTCAGGCCCAGGTACAGCAATTGCGCGGCCAGGCCGGTGGTCAGGACGGCGGTCAGCGCCACCGCCACGGCCATCGCGCTGCGCCGCAGATGGCCGTCCGGAACATGGCGCTTGGCCAGCTCCAGCAGCGCACGCTCCAATGCCCAGCGGCCACCGCCCAGCAGCAATACCGCCCCGATCAGGCACAGCAGCAAGGGCTGCCGGTTCGGTGGCTGCCAGGCCTCGCCCCACGCGTTCGCCAATCGGGTGCCCAGCCGCTTGAGCCGCTGCAGATCGCCCGGCAACGTGCGCGCCGGGTCGACCCAGAATGCGCGGCTGAACGGCGTGGCCGTGCGCGAGGCGAGCTTCGCCTGGAACTGGTCGTTGCGCATGCCGCTGATCTGCGCGGCCAGCTGCAACGCGTTCTGGCCCAGCAACTGCGCCTGTTTGATCTGCGCGTCGAGGTTGGATTGCGCCCGATCCAGCTGCCGCCGCTGGGCGGCCACCTCCGACGCCTCGGGCGGCGCGCCGCTGGCTGGCACCGGCCCCAGCACGGTCAGCTGTGCCTGCAAGGCCGCCATCTGCGGGGCCAGGCTCGCGGCCAGCTGGCGCGCCTGGTCCTGCACGCCCAGGGCGGTGGCGCGCAGGTCGGCCAGCGGCGGGTTGCCGGTGTTGCGCTTGAGCTCCGCCCGCACGTCGTCCAATTGACCGCCGAGCTGATCCAGCGTTTGCGCGGGCGTGGCGGCGGGCGCGCTGGCGTTCGGCGATGGGCCGCTGGCCTGGGCAAGCGAAACACTGCTGCCGATGCTCAGCAGCAGAACCAGGAAACAGCGAAGCAGGATAGGCATCCGCGCATGATCGGAGCGCCGCCGCGGGCGGTCAATCGCAGCTGTCGGATTGGCGACGATCGCAGCGGCTGACGTTCATGTACAGGCCCCTTGCGAAACCCGGCGCCGGCACGCAAGTTATCCCATCCCCCGCTTGCTGCGTCCCCCATGATCTTCCGCTGGTTCGAATCCCTGATCGACGCGTTCAAGGAGCCGGTCGACGCGATGCCGCCGACGTCGGTGCGGCGCTTCTACCTGTTCTATCTGCGCCAGGCCTGGCCGGTGTTCGCGGCGGCGGTGGTGGTGGGTTTTGGCGTGGCCATCGTCGAAGTGGCCCTGTTTGGCTTCATCGGACGGCTGGTGGACCTGGCGCAGGGCAGCCCGGCGGAGTTTTTCCGCGCGCACGGCATGGAGTTGCTGGGCATGGCGTTCGTGGCGCTGGTGGCGCGGCCACTGCTCAACAGCACGCACGACCTGCTGGTGAACCAGGCGATCGTGCCCAGCCTCACCAACCGCATCCGCTGGCAGAACCATCGCTACGTGATCCGGCAGAGCCTGGCGTTTTTCCAGAACGATTTCGCCGGCCGCATCGCCAACCGCATCATGCAGACCGGCAGCGCGCTGCGCGCCTCGGCGGTGCAGATCGTCGATGCGATCTGGTACGTGGTGATCTACACCGGCAGCGCCATCGTGCTGTTCGCCCAGGCCGACCTGTGGCTGGCACTGCCGTTGTTCGCGTGGGTGTTCGCGTATGTCGGGCTGCTGGTGTTCTTCATCCCGCGCATCAAGCAGCGCTCGTGGCTGGCATCGGAGGCGCGCTCGAAGCTGATGGGCCGCATCGTGGATGGCTACAGCAACATCGCCACGCTGAAGCTGTTTGCGCATACGCGACGCGAAGAGGCGTACGTGGCCGATGCGATGGCCGAGCAGACCCACAAGGTGCGCCGCATGACCCGCATCACCACCGCGATGGACGCCAGCATCACCACGCTCAACGGTCTGCTGATCGTGGGCACCTCGGCACTGGGGCTGTGGCTGTGGAGCGAGGGGCGGGTGACGGTGGGCGCGATCGCGCTGTCGACCGGGCTGGTGATCCGCATCAACAACATGTCCGGCTGGATCATGTGGGTGGTCAACGGCATCTTCGAGGATGTGGGCACCGTGCAGGACGGCATCACCACCATCTCGCAACCGCGCACGGTGCAGGACCGCGAAGGCGCGATGCCGCTGGAAGTGGTCAACGGCGCGGTGCGCTTCGAGCACATCCATTTCCACTACGGCAAGCGCGGTGGCGTGATCGCGGGGCTCGACCTGGACGTGCGCGCTGGCGAGAAGATCGGCGTGGTCGGCCCCTCGGGCGCGGGCAAATCCACCCTGGTCAACGTGCTGCTGCGGCTGTACGACCTGGAATCCGGGCGCATCCTGATCGACGGCCAGGACATTGCCCACGTCACCCAGGAAAGCCTGCGCTCGCAGATCGGCGTGGTGACCCAGGACACCTCGCTGCTGCACCGCTCGATCCGCGACAACATCCTGTATGGACGTCCGGACGCCAGCGACGCACAGGTTGCGGCCGCCGTGCACAAGGCGCGCGCCGACGCGTTCATCCCCACGCTCGCCGACGGCGAAGGCCGCACCGGCTACGACGCGCTGGTGGGCGAGCGCGGCGTGAAACTCTCCGGCGGCCAGCGCCAGCGCATCGCCATCGCCCGCGTGCTGCTGAAGGACGCGCCGATCCTGGTGCTGGACGAAGCCACCAGCGCGCTCGATTCCGAAGCCGAAGCGGCCATCCAGGACAGCCTCGACCTGCTGATGCAGGGCAAGACCGTGATCGCCATCGCCCACCGCCTGTCCACCATCGCCCGCATGGACCGGCTCGTCGTGCTGGACAAGGGCGTGATCGTGGAAAGCGGCACGCACGCTGAGTTGATCGCGCGCGAGGGTTTGTACGCACGGCTTTGGCGGCGACAGACCGGCGGGTTTGTGGCGGCGGAGGATGCGGCGAGCTGAGGGACGCGATCAGGTGAGGCCTGGCGCCCCCTTACGCCACTTGGTTCGGGTTTAGGTCACCGGAACGCTGGACGCGCGAGGCGATAGCTACAGCCCATTGTTGGTAGCAGCCTCGGCGAACTGCTTCAGGTAATCCTCGAACGCGCGTTGGTAGGCCAATTGCCAGTTGGCTTCACGGGCGACCTGAATGGAGTTGCGGCCATATCCTTTCACCGCAACTTGCCGCTGGCCTTGCGGGCTGTCGATTTTCAGCAGGGTGTCCAGCTTGGCTTCGATGCTGGCGGCCCAGAAGCCGGGCGTGAACCAGGCCCAGAACTCGCGTATGTCGACGCTCACATGGGGCGCATCCGCCGGGGCGTTGGCCGCATCCAGGACGCTATAACCGCGGCTGGCCAATGCGTTGGTCAGCAATTGACGTGTGAGTGACTCCACGTTTTCGCCCGGCGGGAGCAGGATGTCGCCGAAGGCTTTGCCGAAGCCCCCACGCTTGCGCGCAATGGCTTGCTTGCGCTGTGTAGCGTCCAGCGCATAGCTGGCGCCTTTCTTCAGGGAGGGCGTGCTTGGGTTTGCCGGGTCGATCTCGAACACGCGCACGTCTCGGACTGCGTCGATGACAACCGGTTTTCCGCCGCTGACTACGGCCGACCCGGGAGCAGGGACGTCGAGCGACATAGTGGTGCGCGTTGTTGCACAGCCGGAGGTCAGGGCAAGGATAAAGGCGGCGATCAGGCCGTGGACGAGATGCTTCATGCGATTTCCCCTGTAAAGATCATTGTGTGCTTGAGTGGAACATCAAGTTGTCGCAAATGTTGCGAGGAAAGGAAAGCGGATACGCATCGTGGCCGCGGATAGACGTGGCACGGCATGCGATAATGTTGACCTTCTCACGCGCTACCCGAGTTCCATGACCGTCCCCCACGATGCATTCCGGCGCTTCCAGGAGGAACTCGCCGCCATCGATCGCAAGGAGCACCTTCCCGCTGATGTCCCCGTGGCCGATCAGCGACTTGCCAATGCCAGGGCGGATTTCCTGTCCCTGCGCAAGCGCTATGGCCTGACCGTGGCCGACGTGGTGGCGTTCTTCCCCGAGGAGGAGGGCATCGCGTATCTGCAGCAGCTGATTGCCGCCCGCGAGGCCAAGCCTCCGCGGCGCAGGAAGTCGTTGGCGGCGGACTGAGAGCGCCCCCATCCGCCCTGTCGGGCACCTTCCCCCGCTTGCGGGGGAAGGAAGCGACTGGACTCTTCGAAACATCCAGTTCCCTTCTCCCGCTTGCGGGAGAAGGTGCCCGACAGGGCGGATGAGGGCGCCTTTCCACGCCGAACAAAAACACCACCCACGGAGACACACCATGGCCGAAAACAAACGCCCCATCGTCACCGGCCTGTGCGCGTTCGGCATGTCGGGCCGGATGTTCCAGGCGCCGTTCCTGCATGCGATGGACGAGTTTTCGCTGCACGCCGTGGTGGAGCGCCACACCAAGCGCGTGGCGAGCACGTATCCCGACATCCGCTCGTACGATTCGATCGAGACCATGCTGGCGGACCCGGCCATCGAACTGGTCGTGGTGAACACGCCCAACGTGGATCATTTCGACCACGTGCGGATGGCGCTGCTGGCCGGCAAGCACGTGGTGGTGGAGAAGCCCTTTTCGGTGACCTCCGCGCAGGCCGCCGAGATGGTCGAGCTGGCCGCGCGGCAGCAGCGCAAGCTGGTGGCGTTCCAGAACCGCCGCTGGGACAGCGATTTCCTGGCCGTGCGGGAGGTGGTCGAAAAGGGTTTGCTGGGGCAGCTGATCGAGGCGGAATTCCACTACGACCGCTACGAGAAAAACCTCAGCGCCAAGGCGCACAAGGAAGTCGCCCATCCGGGCACGGGCGTCATCTACGATCTGGGTCCGCATCTGATCGACCAGGCGATCTGCCTGTTCGGCAAGCCCGATAGCGTCTTCGCGGTGCTGCAAACCCACCGCCCCGGTTCGGTGGTGAACGATTATTTCGACCTGACGCTGCTGTACGGCACGTTCACCGTGCGGCTGAAGAGCAGCCTGCTGGCGCTGGAGCCGGTACCGGCGTTCGTGCTGCATGGCACGGAGGGGTCGTTCCTGAAATCCCGCGCCGACGTGCAGGCCGACATGCTGGACCAGGGCATCTCGCCCAACGTGGCCGACTGGGGGCGCGAGCCGGAGGCCGAGTACGGCATCCTGCACACCCGCACGCAAGGCAAGGACGAGCGCCGCCGTTACCCTTCGCCGGCCGGCCGCTACCAGTCGTTCTTTGACGGCGTTTACCGCCATCTGCGCGAAGGCGCCCCCGCGCCGGTGGCGCTGGCCGACACGCTGATCAACGTGCGCATCATCGAAGCCGCGCTCCAGAGCAGCCGCACGCAGAGCGTGGTCGCGCTCGACTGATCCCGGGGCCGCCGTCGATGGGTCGCGCCGATTTCACCCGCGCGGCCGCATGCTGCGCGGGTGGGCCTGGGTTATTCTTGGCGACCCCGGCGGCCCGCTTCGATGCACGGCGGCGTGCTTTTTCGCGATCCTCCGCGTCCATGGCCACGGCGCCAACCGTTTCCGACCCCAAGGATTACCCATGACCATCAATGTCACCTTCACCACCAACCGCGGCCCGATCCACCTGCGCCTGCACGACGACAAGGCGCCGGTCACGGTGGCCAATTTCGTGAACCTGGCCAGGCGCGGCTATTACGACGGCTTGTCGTTCCATCGCGTGATTGCCGATTTCATGATCCAGGGCGGTTGCCCCGAAGGCAGCGGCCGCGGCGGCCCGGGCTACAAGTTCGAGGACGAGTTCAACCCGTCGCTGCGCCATGACAAGGCCGGCGTGCTGTCGATGGCCAATGCCGGACCGCGCACCAACGGCAGCCAGTTCTTCATCACCCATGGCGCCACGCCGTGGCTGGACGGCAAGCACACCGTGTTCGGCGAAGTGCTGGACCAGGAAGACCAGAAGGTGGTCAACGCCGTGCAGCAGGGCGACGTGATCGAGAAGGTGGAAGTGTCCGGCGACGTCGACGCGCTGCTGGCGGCGCAGTCCGACCGCGTGGCCGAATGGAACGCGGTGCTCGACCGGCGCGGCTGAGCGCGCGCCACACGCAAAGAAACGAAGGCCGCCACATCGTTGGCGGCCTTCTGCCGTCTGGCCGGGCCAAATCGCGCCGCCGGACGGCCGCGTGATAAAATCGCGCCTTTGCTTTGCGCCTGAAACGCCTCCGCCACACGCTGAACCTCTCACCCAAGGAGTCATCGCTCATGAAAGCCCCCGTTCGAGTTGCCATCACTGGCGCCGCCGGCCAGATCGGCTACGCGCTGCTTTTCCGCATCGCCGCTGGCGACATGCTGGGCAAGGACCAGCCGGTGATCCTGCACCTGCTGGAAATCACCCCGGCGCTGCCCGCGCTGCAGGGCGTGGTGATGGAGCTGAACGATTGCGCGTTCCCCACGCTGGCCGGCATCGTGGCCACCGACGATCTGAACGTCGCCTTCAAGGATGTCGATTACGCGCTGCTGGTGGGCGCGCGTCCGCGCGGCCCGGGCATGGAGCGCAAGGATCTGCTGGAGGCGAACGGCGCCATCTTCGGGCCGCAGGGCAAGGCGCTGAACGATCACGCCAAGCGCGACGTCAAGGTACTGGTGGTGGGCAACCCGGCCAACACCAACGCGCTGATCGCGCAGCAGAACGCGCCGGATCTCGATCCGAAATGCTTCACCGCGATGGTGCGCCTGGACCACAACCGCGCGCTGAGCCAGCTGGCCGAAAAGACCGGCAAGCACAACACCGACGTCAAGCACATGACGATCTGGGGCAATCACAGCTCCACCCAGTTCCCCGACCTGTCGCACACCACCGTCGACGGCAAGCCGGCGCTGGAGCTGGTCGACCAGGCCTGGTACGAGGGCGACTTCATCCCCACCGTGCAGCAGCGTGGCGCGGCCATCATCAAGGCGCGCGGCGCCTCGTCCGCCGCGTCGGCGGCATCGGCGGCGATCGACCACATGCGCAACTGGGCGCTGGGCACGGCCGAGGGCGACTGGGTCTCAATGGGCATTCCGTCCGATGGTTCGTACGGCATCGAGCCGGGCGTGATCTACGGCTACCCGGTCACCGTGAAGAACGGCAAGTACGAGATCGTGCAGGGTCTGTCGATCAGCGATTTCGCCCGCGCCCGCATGGACGCCACCGCCAAGGAACTGCGCGAGGAGCGCGCTGGCGTGGAGCACCTGTTCGCGAAATGAGCGGCAGGTCCATGTGACACAAGAAAGCCGGCTTTCGCCGGCTTTCTTGTGTGTGCTGACTGTAGGCGCGCACCCTGTGCGCGATGCTTTTCGTCGTCTTGCCAAGAGCATCGCGCACAGGGTGCGCTCCTACAGGTTCACGCGGCGACGGCTTGTTTTTCCGCCGGAGCCGACGTGCGGATCAGGTGGTCGAACGCGCTCAGCGCGGCGGTGGAACCGGCGCCCATCGCGATCACGATCTGCTTGTACGGCACGGTGGTGGCGTCGCCGGCGGCAAACACGCCGGGCAGCGAGGTCTGGCCGCGTTCGTCGATGACGATCTCGCCGCGCGGGGACAGCTCCAGCGTGCCCTTCAGCCACTCGGTGTTCGGCAGCAGGCCGATCTGCACGAAGATGCCTTCCAGCTCGATCGTGTGCATCTGCTCGCTGACGCGGTCCTTGTAGACCAGAGCGCTGACCTTCTGGCCATCGCCCAGCACCTCGGTGCTCAACGCACTGACGATGATGTCCACGTTGGGCAAACTGCGCAGCTTGCGCTGCAGGACGTCGTCCGCACGCAGCTTGCTGTCGAACTCGATCAGGGTGACGTGGGCCACGATGCCGGCCAGGTCGATCGCCGCTTCCACGCCGGAATTGCCGCCGCCGATCACCGCCACGCGCTTGCCCTTGAACAGCGGGCCGTCGCAATGCGGGCAATAGGCCACGCCCTTGTTGCGGTACTGCTCTTCGCCGGGCACGCCCATCTGGCGCCAGCGTGCGCCGGTGGAGAGGATCACCGTCTTCGATTTCAGCGTGGCGCCGTTGGCCAGCTGCACCTCGACCAGGCCATGGGTGGCATCGCTGGCCGGCACCAGTTTCTCGGCGCGCTGCAGGTTCATCACGTCGACGTCGTATTCGTGCACGTGCTGTTCCAGTGCCGCCGCCATCTTCGGGCCTTCGGTGTATGGCACCGAGATGAAGTTCTCGATCGCCATCGTGTCCAGCACCTGTCCGCCGAAACGCTCGGCCGCCACGCCGGTGCGGATGCCCTTGCGCGCGGCATAGATCGCGGCTGCGGCGCCGGCCGGGCCGCCGCCGACCACCAGCACGTCGAACGCGCCCTTGGCCTTGATCTTTTCCGCTTCGCGGGCGCTGGAGCCGGTGTCGATCTTCGCCACGATCTGCTCCAGGCTCATGCGGCCCTGGTCGAACAGCTCGCCGTTGAGGAACACGGTGGGCACCGACATCACCTGGCGCTCTTCGACCTCGTCCTGGTACAGCGCGCCGTCGATGGCCACGTGCCGGATGTTCGGGTTCAGCACGCTCATCAGGTTCAGCGCCTGCACCACGTCGGGGCAGTTCTGGCAGGACAGCGAGAAATAGGTCTCGAAGCGGTATTCGCCATCGAGGTTGCGCACCTGCTCGATCACGTCCGCCGCAGTCTTGGACGGATGGCCGCCGACCTGCAGCAGGGCGAGCACGAGCGAGGTGAATTCGTGGCCCATCGGGATCCCGGCAAAGCGCACGCCGATGTCGGTGCCGAGGCGGTTGATCGCGAAGGACGGCTTGCGCGCTTCGCTGTCGTCGCGGCGCAGGCTGATCTTGTCCGACAGCGAGGCGATTTCCTCGAGCAGCTCGTTCAATTCGGCGGATTTGGCGCTGTCGTCCAGGGACGCAACGATCTCGATCGGCTGCGTGACCTTTTCCAGATAGGCCTTCAACTGGGCATTGAGATTGGCATCCAACATGACGGACTCCGTGGGTTTTTTCGGGGTGAGCGCAACGGGCACCCGGGCGGACCCGGGCGTCGTCTTGTGCGGTGTTTCGGTAGACGGACCCGGCAGAACGCCGGGTCCGATCGGGCGGCTTTTAGATCTTGCCGACCAGGTCCAGCGACGGCGCCAGGGTCTTTTCGCCTTCCTTCCACTTGGCCGGGCAGACCTCGTTCGGATGGGCGGCGACGTACTGGGCGGCCTTGACCTTGCGCAGCAGTTCCGACGCGTCGCGGCCGATGCCGCCGGCGTTGATCTCGACGATCTGGATCTTGCCCGCCGGGTCGATCACGAAGGTGCCGCGATCGGCGATGCCGTCGGCCTCGATCAGCACGTCGAAGTTGCGCGAGATCTGGTGGGTGGGGTCGCCGACCATGGTGTAGTTGATCTTCTTCACCGCGTCGGAGGTGTCGTGCCACGCCTTGTGCGCGAAGTGGGTATCGGTGGAGACGCTGTAGATCTCAACGCCCAGCTTCTGGAACTCGGCGTAGTTGTCGGCCAGGTCCTCGAGCTCGGTGGGGCAGACGAAGGTGAAGTCGGCGGGGTAGAAGAACACCACGGACCACTTGCCCTTCAGGTCGGCGTCGCTCACCTCGATGAACTTGCCGTTCTTCAGAGCCTGCGCCTTGAAAGGTTTGATTTCGGTGTTGATCAGGGACATCGGGAGCATCCTCGTTGGTGAAGGTGAGTCCTAAGATACGACGTCTGGAATGATCTATCTAATTGATTGTCGGCATCGGTTCGATTGGTTTGGGCTATCGCCATGCTGCCCTGCAGAACGGTGGCGCGACGGCGGTGGGCTAAAATTGCCGCTTTGACGGAGGCGCCATGACACAGACAGCTTCCCCCGGCGCGCGATTCCGTGCCGCCGTGGCGCAGGAACGGCCGCTGCAGGTGATGGGCGCGATCACCGCGTATGCGGCACGCATGGCCCAGCGCACGGGTTTCAAGGCGGTTTACCTGTCCGGCGGCGGCGTGGCCGCCAATTCGCTGGGGGTGCCGGACCTGGGCATCAGCAGCATGGAAGACGTGCTGATCGACGCGCGCCGCATCGTGGACGCCACCGGCATGCCGCTGCTGGTGGACATCGATACCGGCTGGGGCGGCGCGTTCAACATCGCCCGCACCATCCGCAGCTTCGTGCAGGCCGGCGTCGCCGCCGTGCACATGGAAGACCAGGTGGGCCAGAAGCGTTGCGGCCATCGCCCCGGCAAGGAGGTGGTGAGCCAGGCGGAAATGGTCGATCGGGTCAAGGCCGCGGTGGATGCGCGCATCGAGCCGGGTTTCGTGATCATGGCGCGCACCGACGCGGCGGCGGTCGAGGGCATCGACGCGGCGATCGACCGCGCCTGCGCCTATGTCGAGGCCGGCGCCGACATGATCTTTCCCGAGGCGATGAAGACGCTGGACGAGTACCGCCGCTTCAAGGCCGCGGTGAAGGTACCCATCTTGGCCAACCTCACCGAATTCGGCAGCACGCCGTTCTTCACCACCGACGAGCTGCGCGGGGCCGACGTGGACATCGCGCTGTATTGCTGCGGTGCCTATCGCGCGATGAACAAGGCCGCGCTGAATTTCTACGAAACCGTGCGCCGCGAGGGCACCCAGAAAAACATCGTCGACAGCTTGCAGACACGCGAGGAACTGTACGACTTCCTCGACTATCACGCCTACGAGGACAAGCTGGACGCGCTGTTCTCCAAGAAGAACTGATTACACCCCGCAGGAGCGCACCCTGTGCGCGAAGCTCTTCGCCGAAGCATTTCGCGCACAGGCTGCGCTCCTACGGGACACCACATTCGAATTCCCTGCACCCCAGGAGACACCCATGAGCGAGCAAGCCCTGCCCAAGGCCAAGAAATCCGTCGCACTGTCGGGCGTTGCCGCGGGCAACACCGCGTTGTGCACGGTGGGCCGCAGCGGCAACGACCTGCATTACCGCGGCTATGACATCCACGACCTGGCGTCCAGGGGCAACTTCGAGGAGGTGGC
Organism: Rhodanobacter caeni; assembly: GCF_039523575.1. Taxonomy (NCBI): domain Bacteria; kingdom Pseudomonadati; phylum Pseudomonadota; class Gammaproteobacteria; order Lysobacterales; family Rhodanobacteraceae; genus Rhodanobacter; species Rhodanobacter caeni. The sequence goes on from NZ_BAAAFO010000001.1 coordinate 324,278, forward strand.
CTACCTGCTGGTGCACGGCGTGTTGCCGAACTGGACCGAGCTCAACAATTACCGCCAGCGGCTGAAGCGACTGCGCGGCCTGCCGGCGCCGGTGAAGGCGGCGATGGAGCTGCTGCCGGCATCCACCCATCCGATGGACGTGCTGCGCACCGGCTGCTCCATGCTGGGTACGGTGCTGCCGGAAAAGGACGACCACAACGTCACCGGCGCGCGCGACATTGCCGACCGCCTGATGGCCAGCTTCGGCTCCATGCTGCTGTACTGGTACCACTTCAGCCACAACGGCAAGCGCATCGAGACCGAGACGGATGACGAATCCATCGCCGCGCATTTCCTGCACCTGCTGCACGGCAGGAAGCCCAGCGACCTGCACGCGCAATCACTGGACAAGTCGCTGGTGCTGTACGCCGAGCACGAATTCAACGCGTCCACCTTCGCCGCGCGCGTGATCGCCGGCACCGGTTCGGACATCTATTCGGCGATCACCGGCGCCATCGGCGCGCTGCGCGGCCCCAAGCATGGCGGCGCCAACGAGGTGGCGATGGAGATCATCTCCCGCTACCGCAACCCCGATGACGCGGAGGCCGACATCCGCGCCCGCGTGGAGCGCAAGGAGATCGTGATCGGCTTCGGCCACCCGGTATATACGGTGGCCGATCCGCGCAACGAGATCATCAAGGAAATCTCGCGCAAGCTGTGCACCGAGGGCGGCAACCCCACCTTGTTCGACGTCTCCGAGCGCATCGAGAAGGTGATGGCCGAGATCAAGAAGATGTTCCCCAACCTCGACTGGTTCTCCGCCAGCGCCTACCGCATGATGGGCGTGCCCACCGCGATGTTCACGCCGCTGTTCGTGATCGCCCGCACCGCCGGCTGGAGCGCCCACGTGATCGAGCAACGCGAGGACGGCAAGATCATCCGCCCCAGCGCGAACTACACGGGCCCGGAAGACTTGAGCTACGTGCCGATCGACAAGCGCTGACGGGGCGGGAGCGACTTCGGTCGCGATGTTCTGCACACACGCCTGATGGAAGAGTCGCGGCAACGGCGACCGCCTTGCCGCGATACACCTGTAACAACCTTGTTACACCTCGCACCGACGTCGTCATCGGCGTACCGCGCCTGCCGTGGCGCCATCGGTGCCGCCAACTGCAGGCGGCGATGTCCGGCGGGTGTAACACCGGCGACACAGCGCCTCCGCAACGGAGGCGTTCCGTTCTCCCGGATTCGACCACAACATGCTGATTTTGTTGATATTGATTTGATCCGCCCGGCCGGCACCGTTTATGCAAATTTCGCGCGCTGCGAACGCAAGCCGGTGGTTGCCGGGATCAGTTGGTGTTGATGGTTGTCATGGAATTGCCGAACGCGTTGCCGTTCCGGTGAGCGCCTGATCCGCCCCCTCTGGCATCGCAGACAACGGCCCCGGTTTGCCGGGGTGATTCCAGAGCCTGATCAAGCTTTCACACGGAGAACGACCATGCGCAAGACACTTATCGCCACTGCCATCTGCCTCGGTATCGGTTTGGCATTGCCCGCGATGGCGGACAAGACCCAGAACAACGGCGGCGGCTCCAACGCCCAAGACAACGCGGCCGTGCTGCAGAACGTGGCCAACGACTCCAGCAGCCACTCCAACTCCAGTACCCATGCCGATTCGCATGACACCACCAATTCCAACAACATCAACCGTGTAGCCGCCAACAGCGAACTGAGCGGTACGGTCTCGAACGTTGGCGTGACCGTGGGCAACGCCGCGTACAACATGGGCAACGCCGCGGGTGGTCGCGGTGGTACCGGTGGTGACGGTTACGGTGCCGCGGGTGCGGGCGGGCGCGGTGGCGCGGTGGCGCGCGGTGGCGACGCCCAGGGTCATAGCGGCGCCGGCGGCAACAGCTGGGCCAGCAGCGGTGGCGCCGGTGCCGGCAGCGGCGGGTATGGCGGCAACAGCAACGGCGATGGCGGCGCCAACAGCAATGACAGCTCCAGCAGCGGTCTTGGCGGCGGCAATACCGGCACCGCGAGCGGTGGCGCCGATAGCTGGATGGCCGGCGCAGGTACCGGTGGCGCGGCCACGGCAGACAGCGGCGCGCCCACCGGCACGGCCGGCAGCAGCGGCGCCAGCGGCAATACCGCCGGTAACGCCGGCACCGGTGGCGCGGGTGGCGCGGGCACGGGCGGCAGTGGCATGGGCGCGGCCGGTGGCGCCGGTGGTGCGGGCGGCACCTCGTACGCGGACGCCGGCAGCTTCGACATGTCCAACCAGATGAACGGTACCGCCGTGGGCGCCGCGGGTATCGCGGTGCTTGCCCAGAACAGCGGCGCCGCCGCCCTGGTGCAGCAGAGCGTGAATGTGCAGGCCAACCTCACCGTCGGCCCGTAACGGAGAACCCGCCGTGGAGAATTGCTCCACGGCGTTTTCCTCGACCTCGCCGTGGCGCGCTGATGCGCCACGGCGCCGAGCATTCATGGAGTGACGCCATGCGAAGCTGCCGATCCTTCCTGCCCCTCTCGCTGGGGTGCCTGCTGGCGCCCCTGGCGATGCCGGGCTTCGCGCAACCACCCGGCTCGATGTCATCGCCTTCGCCACCGATCGCGCGCGCCGGCGCGCCGGTCGGCGCCGATGGCTTCGGTGCCCGCGTGACGCCGGCCACCCTGGCCGCAATGCGCGGCGGCACCGACATCGAGGAGAACATGCACCTGCATGGCACCGTGGACAACAACAGCGCCGACCACGTCGCCAGCGGCTACAACACGATTTCCGATGGCGCTTTCACCGGCGCGGCAGGCGTGCCGATGGTGATCCAGAACAGCGGCAACAACGTGCTGATCCAGAACGCCACGATCATCAACGTGCAGTTCCAGCCATGAAACGCGGGTACGGGTGCACGGCTGCGCTGCTGGCGCTGGCGATGCTGGCGCCCGGTTCACCGCGAGCGGCCACGATGGAGGTGCCGGGCATCCAGGGCAACGGCTATACCTTCCACCTCACCAGCCTCAGGGAAGCGCGTTTCAGGGGCACCGTCCGCCAGCATTTCGACTTCAGCTGCGGCTCCGCGGCCACCGCCACCTTGCTGACGTACCAATACGGTTACCCGATGGACGAGCAATGGGTGTTCGAGCAGATGTACGCCCATGGCGACCGCGCGAAAATCCGGCGCGAAGGCTTCTCGCTGCTGGACATCAAGCGCTTCCTGCACGCCAACGGGTTCGAGGCCGATGGCTTCCACGTGCCGCTGGACAAGCTGCGCCAATCCAGTGTGCCGGCGATCGTGCTGTTGAACGAAAAGGGCTACCACCATTTCGTGGTGGTGAAAGGCCTGCGCGACGGCCGCGTGCTGGTGGGCGACCCCGCGCGCGGCACCCGGGTGATGGCGCGCGCCGCGTTCGAGGCCGCCTGGCAGACCAGGCTGGTCTTCGTCATCCACAACCGCCGCACGCTGGCCGTGTTCAACAGTGCGGACGATTGGCGCGCCGCGCCGCTGGCCTCGCTGGCCGATGGCATCGATCGCCGCGGGCTGGATCGGATCACCTTGCCCAAACGCGGCCCCGGCGATCGCTGAGCGTGGAGCGACCCATGACCAAGACGGCACATCCGCGGCATCTTCGCTCCTGTTCGGCGGGCTTGATCGCGGCAGGCCTGGCCGCTGCGGCGCCGTTGGCGTCGGCGGCATGCGGGGCGCCGTGCGTGAATGCCTGGTCGCCGCCCGCCAGCAACGCGCAACTCGATGCGATGCGCGGCGGTTTCGACAACGGCAACGGGTTGCTGGCGTCGTTCGGCATCGACCGCGTGGTCTACGTCAATGGCAGCCTGGCGGCGCGTACCAGCGTGTCGATACCCGACATCGGCCACATGACGGCCGCGCAGGCCCGTGCGCTGGCCGCGTTCGATGGCGTTGTCGCTGTGGTGCAGGGCGGGCAGGGCAATACCGCGGCGCTGGCGCCGTCGGGCGCGACGGCCACCGTGATCCAGAACAGCCTGGACGGCCAGCACATCCAGAGCCTCACCACGATCGACGCGTCGGTGGACCACCTGGCGCGGTTCCGCAGCGCGCGCCTTGGCGACAGCCTGCAGGGCGCGTTGATCCAGTCGTTGGGACATTGACTGCAGGCGCGGATGCGGCGGGTTTCCCGCGGTTTTCTTTTGGGCTTGCGAGGAAAGGGAATGGCAGGGACATCGTCGCGAAACACCTGGCTCGCCGGTTGCGCCGGCCTGCTGTGCCTGGGCATGGCGCATGCCCAGGAGCCGGCAGCGTCCGCCGATCTTCGGCACAACGTGATCCAGCAGGGCGAACGGCTGGATGCCATGCGCAGCCAGCTGGCCGCCCAGATGGCGCAGATCGAACAGCTGAAACGGGCGCTGGCGGAACAGGAGGCGGATTACCGCGCCTTGCGCCATGCGATGGGCATGGACGGCCAACCGCCAGGCAGCGCGAGCACCACGTCCACACCGGGGGTTTCCCCACCGGGCGCGACGGCAACGGATACGACGGTGGCGGCGACGCAACCGGTCGGTCGCGCCCCCGTGCGCGAACCGGGCCCGCCTGCGGTGGCGCCCATCTTCGAGCAACCCGGCGTGCTCACGCCGCGCGGCAAGTTCGTGATCGAGCCGTCGTACCAGTTCGGCTATTCATCGGCGGACCGCGTCGACCTGATCGGCTACACGGTGATCCCCGCCGTGCTGATCGGCCTGATCGACGCGCGCCAGGTCAGGACAACCACCCAAACCGGCGCGCTGACGCTGCGCTACGGGCTCAGCAACCGGTTCGAGCTGGAACTGCGCGTGCCCTACCTGCACAACCACACCGACACCACCAGCCGCGAGATCTTCACTGGCAGCGCGCAGGATCGCGTGTTCACCAGCAGCGGCCACGGCCTGGGCGACATCGAGGCGACGGCGCGCTACCAGATGAACGATGGCGGCGCCGACAAGCCCTATTTCGTGGGCTGGCTGCGCTTCAAATCGCGCACCGGGCGCGATCCGTTCGACGTCACCACCGATTGCGTCAACCGCTGCATCCAGAACGTCACCGGCACCGGCATGCCGCTGCAACTGCCGACGGGCTCGGGTTTCCATGCGTTGCAGCCGGGGGTGACCTGGCTGTACCCGTCCGATCCGGTGGTGTTTTTCGGCAACCTCAGCTACCTGCACAACTTCCCCCGCCATGGGGTCAGCCGCCGGCTGCTGGGCGGGGAACGGGAGGCGCTTGGCACGATCGACGTGGGCGACGTGGTGGACCTCAGCTTGGGCATGGGCTTTGCGTTGAACGACAAGGCATCCATCAGCCTGGGTTACGACCAGAGTTTCGTGGGCCTGACCCGGCAGAACGGCAAGACCGTGGCCGGTTCGGCGAAAACCGTGCTGGGTACCTTGCTGGTGGGCGGCTCCTACCGCCTCAGCGACAAGCGCAGCCTGAACGTGGCGCTCGGTGTGGGCGTCACCCGCGACACCCCCGACGCCACGGTTACCGTGCGCGTGCCCACCACGTACTAGCCGTGACGGATCGCCTGCGTCGTCGCTGCGCCTCGTGCCCGTCGTCGCTGCGCCAGCCAGCCGCCGGCGCAGATGCCCACCACCAGCACCACGTCGAGCGCGTACTGCGCCCAGTCGGGCGGGGCGAGCCAGCCGGCAAGCCAGCGGTCGTGGCCGATCATGCGGGCGGCGGTGAAGGCGATGGCGCCGGCGCCGACGTACATGATGATCGGGAAACGCTCGATCAGTTTCAGGATCAAGGTCGAGCCCCACACCACCAGCGGCACGCTGATCAGCAGGCCGATGATCACCAGGCCCAGGTGGCCACGCGACGCGCCGGCGATCGCCAGCACGTTGTCCAGCCCCATCAGGGCGTCCGCCACGATGATCGTGCGCAGCGCGCTCCAGAACGTGCGGCCGGCCTTGATCTCGTGGCTCTCGTCGTCGTCGTGGCGCAGCAGGTTCCAGGCGATCGGCAGCAGCAACAGGCCGCCGGCCAGCATCAGGCCCGGCAGCCTGAGCAGGTAGACCACCACCGCGGTCAGGGCGAAGCGGACGGCGACGGCGCCGAAGGTGCCCCAGAACACCGCTTTTTTCTGCAGGTCCTTCGGCAGGCGGCTGGCGGCCATCGCGATGACGATGGCGTTGTCGCCGGCCAGCACCAGGTCGAGCAGCACGATGGCCAGCAGGCCGGAAAAGAAATCGGGAGTGAAGAAATCCATGGGACGATCCATGCGCGACGGACGATGCAGCGGCTACGGTCGCGCGCGGCCCGCAGCCACCGCAAAAGTCTCGTTCGCAACACGCTTGCCGCGATGACCGGAGCGAAGCGTCGCTCGTGTTGACGATCACCGCACCGATACCGGAAAGCGGGATCGGGAACTACTCCCTTTTGGGGGCGCTCATTGTCTGCGTGCGCCGTCCCCGGGGTCAAGCCGCCTTCGATCCGCGCAGGCTAAAATGCCCGTTTCCGATTTGCGAGAGAACATCATGAGTGCGCCCGACGTCCGCTCCGCCATCCGTCCCGATCCCGATCAGCCGATGGTCGACATCGCCGACTACGTGATCGACTACCGCATCGATTCCACCGAGGCCTACGACACCGCCCGCCACGTGCTGCTCGACTCCCTCGGCACGGCGATGCTGGCGATGAAGTTTCCCGAGTGCGTGAAGCATCTCGGTCCGCTGGTGCCCGGCGCCAGCTTGCCCGGCGGCGCGCGCGTGCCCGGCACCAGCCACGAGCTGGACCCGGTGCAGGCGGCGTTCGCCATCGGCACGCAGATCCGCTGGCTGGATTTCAACGACACCTGGCTGGCGGCGGAGTGGGGCCATCCTTCGGACAACCTCGGCGCGATCCTGGCGCTGGCCGACTACCTCAGCCGCAAGGCCGTGCGTGAAGGCGGCCAGCCGCTGACCGTGCACGACGTGCTCGGTTATGCGATCAAGGCGCACGAGATCCAGGGCGGTTATGCGCTGCTCAACAGCTTCAACCGGGTGGGGCAGGACCACGTGATCCTGGTGCGCCTGGCGTCCACCGCGGTGGCCACCGCGATGCTGGGCGGCAACAGGGACCAGGTGGTGGCAGCGGTGTCGCACAGCTGGATCGACAACGGCGCGCTGCGTACCTATCGCCACGCGCCCAACACCGGGCCGCGCAAGAGCTGGGCCGCCGGCGACGCCTGCCGCCGCGCGGTCACCCACGCGATCAATGCGGTCCATCGCGGCGTGGTCGGTTATCCCTCGGCCTTGAGCGCGAAGACCTGGGGTTACTACGACGTCGCGTTCAACGGCAAGCCGTTCGAGTTCGAGCGGCCGTTCGGCAGCTACGTGATGGAGAACGTGCTGCTCAAGATCAGCTACCCGGCCGAGTTCCACGCGCAGACCGCGGTGGAGTGCGCGATGCAGCTGCATGCGCAGGTGGCCGACCGACTCGACCAGATCGACCGGATCGTGATCGAGACCCAGGAGGCTGGCTGCCGCATCATCGACAAGACCGGGCCGCTGGCCAATTACGCCGATCGCGACCACTGCATCCAGTACATGGTGGCCGTGCCGCTGATCTTCGGACGGCTGGTGGCCAGCGACTACAGTGACGACGTGGCCGCCGACCCGCGCATCGACGCCTTGCGCGAAAAGATGACGGTGAGCGAGAACCCCCAGTTCACCCGCGATTATTTCGATCCGGCCAAGCGTTACATCGGCAATGCCGTGCAGGTGTTCTTCAAGGATGGCAGCAGCACGGAGAAGGTCACCGTGGATTTCCCGATCGGCCATCGTCGTCGCCGTGTCGAAGGCATTCCGGTGCTGCTCAGAAAGTTCGAGGCCGCATTGCGCGGGCATCTGCCGGAGCACCGGGTGAATGCCATTCTTGCCGCAACCAGCGATTCGGCGGCACTGGACAAAATGCCCGTCCAGGACTTCATTGGCCTATTCACATTGTAAAGACGACATAAGCGGAAAATGAACGAGCGATCGCCAAAGCGGTCGGTTATGTTTATTTTTTGCTAAAGTTCGCGCCCAACGTGACACGGCGAATCGGTGAAGCGGCCGTTGTCACCCGTTGCTCGTTCGATCCCCGTATTTATGTTGTCAAGCGGACGAAAAATCCCACACAAGGAGACACCCGATGAAACGTAAGGGCTTGTATTTTCTGATTGCGCTGGCTTTGGGCGGCGTTGGCGCCGCTCACGCGCAGGACACCACGGGCGCCGCCGATACCGCCTCCTCGTCGAGCGAGATGGCCACCGACTATGACGCTCGCTGGTACATTGCCCCGACCGTTGGTGGCTACTACAACGACACCGACCGCAACACCAACAGCCGCCAGGTTTATTACGGTCTGGGTGTCGGCCGCTTCGTCTCGCCGAATGCGTCCATCGACATTTTCGCCGACCGCACCAAGCGCGACGTCGATGGCGGCGGCAGCTGGGCCAACAATACCGTCGGCGTAGCCGCCCGTTTCTACGCCGGTGCGTGGGACGCATGGCGTCCGTATGTGCTGGCCGGCATCATGGGCAGCCATCACCAGAACGCGGCTGAACATGGCTGGGCTCCGGCGGCCGAGCTGGGTGGCGGTCTGTCCAAGACCATTACCGACAGCTCCGATATCCGCATCGAAGCCGGCTACCGCTATGACTGGGACGACAAGTCGCAGCCGTCCGAAGACGGTTACGGTGACTGGTTCCTGGGCTTCAGCGTCGTTTCGCGCTTCGGCGAACCGGCTGCCGCCGCGCCGGCCCCGGTTGAAGCACCGGCCCCGGTGGCTGACTGCTCCACCATGGACAGCGACAATGACGGCGTCAACGATTGCGAAGACAAGTGCCCGGCCACCACGGCCGGCACCATCGTCGGTCCTGACGGTTGCGCGCAGAAGGTCGTCATCGACCTGCGTGGCGTGAACTTCAAGTTCGATCGCCCGAAGAAGAACGAGACCGACATCACCGGTGCGCTGGCTGAGCCGAGCTCCGATTCGATCGCCGTGCTGAACCAGGCCGTCGATACCCTGCAGCGTTACCCGCAGGTGCACGTCACCGTCGCCGGCTACACCGACTCGGTGGGCACGGATGCGTACAACCAGAGCCTGTCGGAGCGTCGCGCCTCGATCGTCTACAACTACCTGACCAGCCATGGCATCGATGCCAGCCGTCTGGAAGGCCCGATCGGCCACGGCGAAAGCAACCCGATCGGTGACAATGACACCGACGCCGGCCGCGCGCAGAACCGTCGCACGGAACTGCAGGTTCAGCAGTAATCGAACCGCGGCAATGAACGCCGGGCTCCGATCGGAGCTCGGCGGTACGAAAGGACCCGGCTTCGGCCGGGTCTTTTTTTGTGCCGCGGTCGGCGTTTGCCGCACGCATTCGTTACGCTATCGCGATGCGTTTCTCCACGTCCGGCAATCACCGCAACCGCGCGACAACCGCCGCACCACGCCACGGCCTCGCGCGGGTGCTGTCCAAAGCCGGCGTCTGTTCGCGCAGCCAGGCGGAACAATGGATCCGTGACGGCCGGGTCAGCGTGGCCGGACGGGTGGTGGCCGATCCGCATTTTCCCGTCCGGCCGGACGGGCCGCCGATCACGGTCGACGGCAAGCCACTGGCGACGGCGGAAAGAATCCACGTGATGTTCAACAAGCCGCGCGGCCTGGTGGTGAGCGCGTCCGACGAACGCGGTCGCGATACGGTCTACACCGCGCTTGCCGCCGCGGGCCTGCCCTGGCTGGGTCCGGTGGGGCGACTGGACAAGGCCAGCGAAGGCTTGCTGCTGCTGAGCAACGACACGACGTGGGCGGCCGGCATCACCGACCCGGCCACGCACCTCGACAAGACCTATCACGTGCAGGTGGCCGGGCAACCGGACGCCACCGCGCTGGCGGCGATGCATGCCGGGATCGTGGACGGCGACGAGCGGCTGAAAGTGCGCCGCGCCAGCGTCTTGCGCCAGGGCGGGAAAAACGCCTGGCTGGAGGTGGTGCTCGATGAGGGTCGCAACCGCCACATCCGCCGCTTGCTGGCGGCGCTGGGGTTCGACGTATTGCGCCTGATCCGCGTGGCCATCGGCCCGTTGCCGCTTGGCGACCTGGCGAAGAATCAGTGGCGCCGTTTGAGTGCGGCCGAAGTGGCGATGCTGGATCGGCGCGGCAGGCGATAGCGGCGCCGGCGGTTAGGCGATGTTTTTTTCCGCGACGGTCTGGCGCGAGGCCAGCCAGTGCAGGAACTCCGCCTCGGGGAGCGGGCGGCAGATCAGGTAACCCTGCAGCGTGTCGCAACCCATGGCGCCCAGCCGCGCGCGCTGCTGTTCCGTTTCCACGCCTTCGGCGATGGTGGCCATGCCGAGGCGGCGGCCGATGTCCACGATGAAGCCGGCCAGCGGGTCCGGTACCGACGGTTGCAGCGCGCTGACGAAGGAACGGTCGATCTTCAGTTCGTCCAGCGGCAGCTGCTGCAGGTAGGCCAGCGACGAGTAGCCGGTGCCGAAATCGTCCATCGCCAGCCGGAAGCCGATGCTGGACAGCGCATGCAAGGTGGCCAGCGCCGCCTCGAAATCGTTCAGCAGCGCGCTTTCGGTGAGCTCCAGCGTCAGCCACTCCGGGTCGATGCCGGCGGTCACCACAATGGCCTGGATGTGCTCGACGAACTGGGGGTGGGCGATTTGCCAGGGGCTGACGTTCACCGCCAGACGCCCGCCGAAATTCACCCCCTGGCTGCGCCAGGCCTGGATGTGGGCGCACGCGCGCGTGATCACCCAGGTGCCGAGCGCGTGGATCAGGCCGGTTTCCTCGGCCACCGGGATGAAGACGTCCGGCGGCACGTCGCCCAGTTCCGGGTGACGCCAGCGCAGCAGCGCCTCCGCGCCCTGCAGCTTGCCGTTCATGCTTACCTGCGGCTGGAAATGCAGCGACAGCTGGTTGCGCTCCAGCGCGGTGCGCAGGCCACGCTCCAGTTCGAGGCGGTTGTCCGCGTCCTGTTGCATGTGCGGCAGGAAAAGTCGCGCGCCGTTGCGCCCGGCGGCCTTGGCGCGATACAGCGCGATGTCGGCGCAGCGCACGATATCGGCCGCTTCGGCGTCGCCATTGGGGAAAACCGCGACGCCAATGCTGGCGCCGATGGCGAGGATGCGGCTGTCGATCGGCAGCGGCACGGAGAGCCGCTGCACCATGCTTTCGGCCACGCCCATGGCGAGCGCCGCGGTGGCGTCCGCATCCATCGCGTCGTGCGAGGTGGCGTCCAGCAGCACCAGGAACTCGTCGCCGCCAAGCCTGGCCACGGTGGATTCGCCCGGTGCCACCGCGAGCAGGCAGTCGGCGATGGCCTCAAGCACGCGGTCGCCGACGTGGTGGCCGAGCGAGTCGTTGATGGTCTTGAAGTTGTCCAGGTCGATCATCAGCACGGCGCCATGGCGGCCCGACTGCCTGGCGTCGGCCAGCATTTCGGCCAGCGAATGCAGGGCGCGCGAGCGGTTGGGCAGGCCGGTCAACGGGTCGTGGTAGGCGATGTGCCGCAGATCCAGCTCGGCTTCGCGCCGGGTCTCCGCCTCGGCGCGCAGTTCAAGCGTGGTCTGCTCCAGTTGCAGCGTGCGGGCGCGCAGCTGGCTGGCCAGTGACACGCCCATCAGCAACACGAACGGGAGAAAGGCGAAGGCATCCAGGTAGGGGTACGGCTGGTCGAAGATGTCCACCGCAATGTCGCCCCAGAGCATGGCGACGAACTGCACCAGCAGGCAGATGCCCAGCAGCAACCCGGGCCGTGCGCGGCCATCCCGGTAATACTTCCATGAGCGCCACAGCGCCCACAGGAAAACCACGTAGGTCAGGGCGTGGAAGACATGGCTGGCGATGGATGGCTGCACTTCCAGCGTGAACAGCGACTCCCCCCACGGAAGCACCATCGGCGTACCGGCGCTGAGGCCGGCGTGCAGACCATAAGGTGCCCGCAGGTCGAACCAGAACAGGCCCGTTGCCACGATCAGGATCACGCCGAAGACGACGCGCCCCACGGGTTTGCGGGTGTAGGTGCTCACGAACACGATGAAAGCGGGAAACGAGAAGATCGACGAGGCGTACATCAGCCGCAGCGCGAGCGTGGCTTGCGCAAGTGTCGTTGCACAGTCCAGCAGCACGTTGGACAGGGCGAGCGCAGCGATGCAGATGCACAGCACCGCGTAGGCCTGGTACATCAGTTCGCGTTGATGGCGCAGGCCGATGACCAGAAACTGCATGCCCGATGACAGCGCCACGGCGGCCGTCGCCAGCAAGGCGGCAGTGAAATAGCCGAAGCTCGGTTGGCTCGCAATTTCATGCATGCACGGTTTTCCCCCTGGCGTGCGCCAGCCCGGGCCGTGGCGCGCATCGCAAAGGGAACGATAGCCCATTTGTTCACGGGATGGTGGCCGGGTCGGAACAGGCGTCGCCGCGGGGCAATTCCGCCGCACCTGGCGTGCTGGCGGGGTGCGGGAGGAGCAGCCGTCCGGACGTCCGTATGCGGCGTTCCGCGGTTGTCGCCGCTGTCGGCGCGATGCGCGAATATGCGAGGATCAGGCGCTTCCCCGATGGACTGGAACGATGCCTGACGATCCGGCCGACCCGAACGACCCTGCGCCGATCCTGCCCGCCGCGCCGGACCCGGGCGATTGCTGCGGCGAGGGCTGCGTGAACTGCGTGCACGACGTGTACGAGGCGTCGCTGGAACGCTACCGCGCGCGGCTGCAGGCCTGGCGGGCGCGGCATCCGGATGATGCGGATGCCGAAGACCCCACACATTGAACCCCGGCGGCGCCCAACTCGAGACCGGCACGGAAAGACAGGTGACCCATGCGAACGAATGACGGCAATACGGTGTCGAGCCTGCGGCGCCTGCGCTGGTTGGCCATCCTCGTCCGGCATCCATCCGCCGCCCTGCTGCTGGTGCAGCTGGCCGGCTTGCTGCTGTATCCGTTCATCGAGCAGACGCGTGCGGCGCGCGTGCTGTTCGGCGCGTTCGGGGTGGTGGTGCTGATGCTGGCCATTTCGATGGTGCAGCGTACCCGCGGCCGGGGCTGGATCAGCGCGGCCATCGCGGTGCCCGCGGTGGTGTGCAATGCGATGGGCCTGATGCTGGACATGCCGGCGCTGAAACCGTGGTGGGCGGCGCTGGAGGCGCTGTTCTACTTCTATGCCGCCGGCTGCCTGATTGCCTACATGCTGGCCGATCGCCGTGCCACCACCGACGAGATGTTTGCCGCCGGCGCCACCTTCACCCTGCTCGCCTGGGCCTTCACCTACCTGTTCGTGCTGTGCCAGGTGTTGCAGCCGGGCTGTTTTGCCGCGGCGGTGAATCCCGCCGGGCCGCGCAGCTGGACGGAGTTGCTGTTTCTGAGCTTTGCGCTGATGTCGAGCACCGGCATCGGCGACGTCATACCCGTCACCGTGCATGCGCGCGCGCTGGCCAGCCTGGAAATGTTCGTGGGGGTGATGTACATCGCGCTGGTGGTTTCGCGACTGATCGGGCTGAGTGTCAGCCGCGAGGAGGAGCGCGAGCCGCGCCGCTGATCGTCGCGTGCGCAGGGCTTTCCGGCGTGCGGCGCCCGCCGGTGGCTAGATCGACTTTTCGGCCACCGGAAAATGGCGCCGGAGATCCTGCTGGCAACGCGCCAGCAGCGCCGGCGAAAACGCCTCGGGCCAGGTGTGGCTGAGATCCACGTCGGGCGCCAGTCGCTCGTGTTCGCCCAGCAGTTGCGCCATCGCCAGGCCATCGGCGACGGCCAGCGTCTGGCCAAGCGGCGAGCAGGCCGCGATGGCCTTGCCCGACTGGCGATCGGTCATTGCCTCGATCACGCGCGCCGGCAACTCCCAGTGCTGCGCGGCCTGCAGCGACAGGCGCGTCGCCAACGCGGCGCAGCTGGCGATGAAATCGCGCGACAGCGGCGCGGCGGCGGAAGCCGGCGCCAGCTGATCGAGCAGGCGCACGACCGCGCCGGTGCCGGTGTGGCAGATGGTGCCCACCAGGTAGGCCTCGAACGTGTCGCAACCGTTGTGCCTGGCCAGCCATGCGCATGCGTGCGAGCAGCGCTCGGCGTGATCCCACAGGCGCTCGCCGGCTGCCTGGCCGAAGCTGCCGGCGTTGGCCTGCAGGATCGGTTTCATCACGTATTGCGTAAGCACGCGGCGCAAGCCGTCCTGCCCCAGCAGAACCACCGCATGCTGCAGGCTGCCGATCGGCTGGGCCGAGCGGTAGTACGAACTGCTGGTGACCCGCATGACTTCACCCACCATCTGCGGATCGCGCGCCACCAGCTTGGCCAGCTGGCCGCCGGCGGCGTTGTCGTTTTTCAGCGTGCGCAGCAGTTGCGGCAGTACGCTGGGCAGGCGCGGCAGGCTGCGCATGTCAAAGCGCGTGCTGAGCAGGTCCAGCCGCTTGAGCATGGCTTGCTCGGCCGCCGTGGACTCGATCGCATCGCCTGGCGGCAGGTCGAGCACGAAGCGGCGAAAGCGGTCTTCGATTTCAGTCAGCGGAAAATCCGGCTCGGCCGGCTCGTCCTCGGCCATCACGCGCACGGGTCTGGCCGCGATCGGTCGCTCGCGACCGGCAACCGGTTGCTGGCGGCGAAACAGGCGCTGCCAAAGAGTCCCCATGCAAACGTCCTTTCAGAAACGCAAGCCCCCACGACTTGCGAAATAACGGCAGCGCGGCCCGAATATTGAGCGCTCCGCGCCATCCGGTGCGGCGGCTGCGGGAGCGGCGTGGCGGGGCGGCCGCAGCGGTGGTTCGATTCCGCGGACCGCCGGACTTACTGGCTTTTCTTCTTTTCCTGCTTGGCCGCCCTTTTTTCCTTCAGGGTCTTGGCCGGCTTTTTCTTCTCGTTCTTCTTCGAATCCATGCCCTTGCTCATGTCGTGCTCCGCGATGTGGAAGGTTGGACGGGAGCGGCATCGCCGATCCGGCACCGGCGGCAACATCGAGCGCGGTGCGACCGGAGTTTAGGCAAGGGCGATGCGGAAGCCAAGCCGATGCCGCGCGGCATTTCCGGGCCGCCGCGACGGTCGCCACGGCTGGCCCGGTTGCACGGCAGGCCGTGGTCGAAGGTGGCATTTCGATCGTGCGCCCCCAGATTGGAAAACCCAACCCTGGCGAGCATTTCCCCATGATCCCCTATTCGATCCTCGACCTGGCGCCGGTCACCGAAGGCAGCGATGCCGCGCAGGCATTCCGCAACACGCTGGATCTGGCGCAGCTGGCCGAGCGGCTGGGCTATCAGCGCTACTGGCTGGCCGAACACCACAACATGCCCGGCATCGCCAGCGCCGCCACGGCGGTCTTGATCGGGCACGTGGCCGGCGGTACCTCGACCATCCGCGTGGGCGCCGGCGGCATCATGCTGCCGAACCATGCGCCGCTGCAGGTGGCCGAGCAGTTCGGCACGCTGGCGTCGCTGTATCCGGGGCGCATCGATCTGGGCCTGGGCCGCGCACCGGGCACGGACCAGCCCACCGCGAAAGCCTTGCGCCGCTATTTCGACAGCGCCGACGCGTTTCCACAGGACGTGATGGAACTGCTCGGCTATTTCGAGCCGGCCACGCCCGGCCAGCCGGTGCGCGCCGTGCCCGGCGCCGGCATCGACGTGCCGGTGTGGCTGCTGGGTTCCAGCCTGTTCAGCGCCAAGCTGTCGGCGGCGTTGGGCCTGCCGTTCGCGTTTGCCTCGCATTTCGCTCCCGATGCAATGGACGAGGCACTGGCGCTCTATCGCCGCGATTTCCGCCCCTCGGCGCGGCTGCAACAGCCGTACGCGATGCTGGGCCTGAACGTGGTCGCCGCCGACAGCGATGCCGAGGCACGGCGCCTGTTCACCACCCAGCAGCAGAGTTTCATCAATCTGCGCCGCGGCCGGCCGGGGCTGATCCCGCCGCCGATCGACGACATCGAAACCTACTGGTCGCCGGTGGAGAAGATCGGCGTGGAGCGTGCGCTGGCCTGCGCCGTGATCGGTGGCGAGGCGACGGTGCGGCAGGGCATCGACGCGTTCGTCGAGCGGCATCGGCCGGACGAGGTACTGCTCACCGCGAACGTGTTCGACCACGCCGCCCGGCGGCGCTCGTTCGAGATCGCCGCGGCGTGCATGGCGAACAAATAGCAACATCCGATCGGCCATAATCGCGTCCCTTCCGAACACTTGAAGTTCCCCAACGCATGAAGACACCCCAGGGCCTGCAGGCATTGATCGAGGAAGGCGTGATCGACCAGGTGCTCCGCCCGCTCAAGAGCGGCAAGGAGGCTTCCGTCTACGTGGTGAGCTGCGGCGGCGAAGTGCGCTGTGCCAAGGTCTACAAGGACATGGGGCAGCGCAGTTTCCAGGCGCGCGTGCAATACCAGGAGGGGCGCAAGGTGCGCGGCAGCCGCCAGGCGCGCGCGATCGGCAAGGCCAGCAAGTTCGGCCGCAGGGCGATGGAGGAGAACTGGAAGAACGCCGAGGTCGACGCGCTGTACCAGCTCGCCGCCGCCGGCGTGCGGGTGCCGCAGCCGTTCGGTTTTTTCAACGGCGTGCTGGTGATGGAGCTGGTCACCGATGCGGACGGTTATTCGGCACCGCGGCTGGGCGAGGTGGAGTTGTCGGCCGACACCGCGCGCGAGTACCACCGCTTCCTGATGCAGCAGGTGGCGCGCATGCTGTGCATCGGCCTGATCCATGGCGACCTGTCCGAGTACAACGTGCTGGTGGGGCCCGAGGGTCCGGTGATCATCGACCTGCCGCAGGTGGTCAGCGCCGCGGGCAACAACGCCGCGCGCGCCATGCTGCGCCGTGACGTGGGCAACATCACCATCAGCCTGTCGCGCTTTGCGCCCGAGTTGCTGGACACGTATTACGGCGAGGAGATGTGGGCGCTGTACGAACTGGGCGAGCTGCACCCGGATACCGAGCTCACCGGCCGCTTCGAGTTCGACGAAAGCATTGCCGACGTGGACAGCGTGATGCAGTCGATCATCGATGCGCGCGAGGAGGCGGTCATCCGCCAGCAGGGACGCGAGGCTGCCGCGCAGGGGGATTGACCGATGGAGGGAGCGGCAGTGTTCACCTTTGTAGGAGCGACTTCAATCGCGATGCTTTTGCTCTTCCGAATCCCGAAGAGCGTCGCGACTGAAGTCGCTCCTACAGGGTTCAATGCGTGCTGACGTCGATCAGCTCCACATCGAACACCAGCGAAGCATTGGGCGGGATGTCGCCGCCGGCGCCCTGGGCGCCGTAGCCGAGCGCGGCGGGGATCAGCAAGGTACGCTTGCCGCCCACGCGCATGCCGGCCACGCCCTGGTCCCAGCCTTCGATGACCCGGCCGGCGCCCAGCTGGAAATTGAACGGCGCGCCGCGATCGCGCGAGCTGTCGAATTTCGTGCCGTGCTTGTCGCTGGCGGTGTCGTCATACAGCCAGCCGGTGTAGTGCACCAGCACGTCCATGCCGGGCTTCGCCTCGGCGCCGCTGCCGACGGTGCGGTCGATGACGGTGAGCTTGTCCACCTGGCCGTGGGTGCGGACCTGGGGCGAGCCGCCGCAGGCGGCGAGGGTGAATACGGCGAGCAGGGGCAGCAACCAACGCATGGGGAAACTCCGGAATTGGGTATGGAAATGGGGCGGTCGGGCAGGGTTACTTCGAGGGTTCCGCGGCGACCATGCGTTTCACCGGGTCCACGGCCACCGCATCGGTATCGTTCATCAATTGCAATTGGCCATCCTGGATCAGGCATTGCAGCCGCATCCCTCGCTGCAACAGGCCGACCAGTGCGGTGACCGTCGCGGCGGGAATGTCGAGCACGGTGAGGTTGCTGTGGCGGGCCAATGAGGAGCCGATCTTGCTCCACCAGGTTTCCGCCGCGTTGCCGCCGTAGCCGATCACCACCACCTGGCGCGAGCGGCCGCAGGCCTTGCGGATGCGGCTTTCGTCGGGCTGGCCCAGCTCGATCCACAGCTCGATCTCGTCGGTGTACGCCTTGCGCCACAGGGCCGGTTCGTCCTCGTCGCTGAGGCCCTTGCCGAACTCCAGCCGATCGTCCGCATACAGCGCGAACGCCAGCAGCCGCACCATCAGGCGCTCCTCGGTTTCCGAGGGGTGCCGCGCCAGGGTCAGCGCGTGGGTGGCGTAGTAATGCCGATCCATGTCGCTGATCTGCAGTTCGACCTTGTAGATGGTGGCGTTGAGTGCCATGCGTCAGCCTTCGGACAACAAGCCGGCCATTCTACGCGCTGGCAAGGCTCTAGACTTCGCTGATGAGCGGCGCCTTCCACGATCCCCACGCCAGCACCGTGCACCTGCCCGCCGGCGAATGGGCCACGGTGCTGGACGCGTTGTGCGCGCATTTCGCCACAGTGAGCCGCGCGCAATGGCTGGACCGGATCGAGCGCGGACGGGTGCTGGACGCGCAGGGTCGGGCGATCACGCCGCAGACGCCGTATCGCGCGGGGCGGTGCATCCACTACTACCGCGAGGTGGCGCACGAGCTGCCGATCCCCGGCGTCGAGACCGTGCTGCATGCCGATGCGCATCTGGTGGTGGCGGACAAGCCGCACTATCTGCCGGTGACGCCGGCGGGCGGCTTCGTGGAGCAGACCTTGCTGCGGCGGCTGATCCGCCGGCTGGACAATCCGAACCTGGTGCCGCTGCACCGGATCGACCGGGCCACGGCGGGGCTGGTGCTGTTCTCGGCCAATCCGGCCAGTCGTGCCGCGTACCAGGCGCTGTTCCGCGAGCGGCGCATCGACAAGCTTTACCACGCGCTGGCGCCGCCGCTGCCGCAGCTGTCGTTTCCGCAGCAGCGCCGTTCGCGCATGGTGGCGGGCGAGCCGTTTTTCCGCATGCGCGAGGCCGACGGCGAACCCAACAGCGAAACGGTCATCGAGGTGATCGAACGCAAGGCCGGCATCTGGCGCTATGCATTGCGGCCAGTCACCGGCAAGAAGCACCAGTTGCGCCTGCACATGGCCGCGCTGGGCGCGCCGATCCTGCATGACACGCTGTACCCCGAACTGGCGGCCGCGGCCGACGACGATCATCGCCACCCGCTGCAATTGCTGGCCCGCAACCTCACTTTCGACGACCCGCTGGATGGTGAGCGGCGCAGCTTCCAAAGCGCGCTGGAGCTGGCCGGGCCAGTGCCAGAAGTTGGTTCCGGCGGCGCGCGGTAAGCGGCCATTCCGCGTTATCGTTGCGCGCACTATTGGCGCGGGAGAGTCCTCGTGAACGCACACCACCTGGCCGGCGCCACGCCGCGCACCGAGCTCACCGTACGCGGCCTGGTCATCGGCATCGTGATCACCTTGGTCTTCACCGCGGCCAATGTGTTCTTCGGACTCAAGGCGGGGTTGACCTTCGCCACCTCGATTCCCGCGGCGGTGATCTCGATGGCGATCCTGCGCGCGTTCAAGAACTCCACCATCCAGGAAAACAACATCGTGCAGACGGTGGCCTCGTCGGCGGGCACCCTGTCGGCGATCATCTTCGTGCTGCCGGGGTTGGTGATGATCGGCTGGTGGAACGGGTTTCCGTTCTGGGTCACGTTCGGCATCTGCGCCACCGGCGGCATCCTTGGCGTGATGTACACGATCCCGCTGCGTCGCGCGCTGGTGACCGATTCCGACCTGCCGTATCCCGAAGGCGTGGCCTGCGCCGAGGTGCTGAAGGTGGGCGGTGGCGACGATGCGGCAGCCGCGTCCGAGGAAAGCAGCCGCGCCGGCCTGCTGGCCGTGGCCGCCGGCACCGTGGTGTCGGCGGTGTTTGCGGTGGTGGTTGCCACCCGTGTTTTCGCCGGCAACGTGGCGCAGTATTTCCGCTTCGGTGAGCGCGGCGCGGCAACCGGCTACGACTTCGCCTTGTCGTTTGCCTTGCTGGCGGTCGGGCATCTGGTGGGCCTGTGGGTGGGCCTGGCGATGCTGCTGGGCGCGGTGATCGCCTGGGGCTGGGCGGTGCCGCACTACACGATGCTGGCGGCGACCGCCGGTGCCGCCGCCGACGTGGCGCAGGCGGCGTGGAGCGCCAAGGTGCGTTTCATCGGCGCCGGCACGATCGGCGTGGCGGCCATCTACACGCTGGCCAAGCTGGTCAAGCCGGTGATCAGCGGGCTGACTTCGGCGATGGCCTCGTCGCGGGCGCGCAAGGCCGGCCAGGGTGCCAGCTTGCCGCGCACCGAGCACGACATGCCGATCGGCCTGGTAGGCCTGATCAGCGTGGTCTGCCTGCTGCCGATCGCCTGGTTGCTGGGCGACTTCAGCCTGGCCACCGGGCTGGGCGATCACCTGTGGCTGCTGGTGATCGGCGGGTTGCTGTTCGTGGTGGTGATGGGTTTCTTGGTGTCGGCGGTGTGCGGCTACATGGCCGGGCTGATCGGCTCGTCCAACAGCCCGCTGTCGGGCGTGGGCATCCTGGTGGTGATCATCGCCGCGCTGCTGCTGATGCTGGCCGTGCAGGCGCAAACCGGCGATGCCGGCAAGGGCATGGTGGCGTTCGCGCTGTTCGCCACCTCGGTGGTGTTCGCGGTGGCCACCATCGCCAACAACAACCTGCAGGACCTGAAAACCGGCCAGCTGGTCGACGCCACGCCATGGAAACAGCAGGTGGCGCTGGTGGTGGGCGTGCTGGTGGGCGCGGCGGTGATCCCGCCCGTGCTGGATCTGTTGAACGAGGCCTACGGTTTTGCCGGCATGCCCGGCGTCGACCCCACGCGCGCGCTGGCGGCGCCCCAGGCCGGGCTGATCTCGGCGCTGGCGCAGGGCGTGATCCAGGGCAATATCGACTGGGGCCTGATCGGCCTGGGCGGGGCCATCGGCGTGGCGCTGATCGTGCTGGACGAGATGCTGGGCCGCACCACGCGCAGCGCCCGGCTGCCGCCGCTGGCCGTCGGCCTGGGCATCTACCTGCCCAGCTCCACCACCTTGATGATCGTGGTCGGCGCCATCGTGGGCTGGTACTTCGACCGGCGCGCCGAGCGCGGCGCCAACCCCGAGGGCACGAAACAACTGGGCGTCCTGCTGGCCTCGGGCATGATCGTGGGCGAAAGCATCATCGGCGTGGTGATCGCCGCGATCGTGGTGTTCTCCGGCCAGAACACGCCGCTGGCGCTGGTGGGCGACAACTTCGGCACCGCCGCGCTCTGGATCGGCGGCATCGCCTTCGTGCTGGTCAACGCGGCGCTGTACCGGTGGGTGGCGCGGCTGGGGCGGACCGTCGCCTGACGGACGGTGACGTTACGTCGTCGCGGAGCGATTGACGCCCTACACTAGCGCGCTGGCAGGGGAGTTGTCGTCGCGTGGAGCAGCAGGAAGTCGAGCGGTCCCCGGAAACCGGGTCGATCCATGTGCCGACCCGGCACATGGTGCCGTTGCTGCGTCGGCTTGGCGGGCCGCTGCTGTCCATAACCATGCTGTGCCTTGCCTTGTGGGCGCTGCATTTGCTGGCTCACGAAGCGAACTACCACCAGGTGCGCAGTTACGTGCACCACCTGTCGCACGGCCGGTTGTTGTCGGCGGCATTGCTGACCGTAGCCGGTTACGGGGTGATGACCCTGTACGACCGTTTTGCGCTGGCTTCCATCGGCAAGTCGTTGCCGTGGCGCAAGGTCGGCCTGATCTCGTTCATCAGCTACGCGTTCAGCAATGCAGTGGGCATGTCGTTGCTGGTATCCGGGTCGATCCGCTATCGCTTCTATATCCAGCACGGTCTGAGCACGGCCGAGATTGCGCGGGTGGTGCTGTTTTGCACCGGCAGTTTCTGGCTCGGGCTGCTGGCGGTCACCGGGGTGACGCTGTTGTGCGTGCCGCTTCCGCCGGATCTTCCGCTGGCCACGTTCAGCCTCTACCTGGGTGGCCTGCTGACGCTGTTGCCGCTGGCCTGGCTGGTGGCGGGCAGTGTGTGGCGGCGTCCGCTGAAGTTATGGCGCTGGCGGATGAGCCTGCCGCCGTTCGGCACGGCCCTGCGGCAGGTGGTGGTGGGCGCGCTCGATTGGGGCCTGGCCGCCGGCGTGCTCTACGTACTGATGCCCGAACAGCTCGCCAATGGTTTCGGGCATTTCCTGGCGATCTTCGTGATTGCCCAGATCATCGGCCTGGTCAGCCACGTGCCGGGCGGGCTGGGCGTGTTCGAAGCGGTGATGCTGGCCGGCTTTGGTGCGACCGGCAACGGTGCCTTGGCTGCCCCGATCCTGGGTGCGCTGGCGGCGTTTCGCGTCATCTACTACTTGCTGCCGCTGTGTGCCGCGACCGTGCTGGTATTGCAGCGCGAGGCGTGGGGCCTACGCCGCCAATCGCTGCTGTCGCCGTGGTTCACCGGTTTGCTGCCCTCGTTTTTCGCCGGGCTGACCCTGGTGTCCGGCGCGGTGCTGCTGTTTTCCGGCGCCACGCGGGCACTGCCGCTGCGCATGGCGATACTGAGCGAGGTGCTGCCGCTGTCGGTGCTGGAGGTGTCGCACCTGCTGGCCAGCGTGATCGGCATGCTGTTGCTGATTCTTGCCCGCGGCCTGCAGCGGCGCCTGGACGCGGCGTATGTGCTCACCCTTATCCTGCTGCTGGCCGGTGCCGTGTTCTCGCTGCTCAAGGGCATCGATTACGAGGAGGCGGCGTTGCTGACCCTGTTGGCGATGGCGCTGGCGCCGGCCCATCGGTTGTTCTATCGGCGGGCGTCGCTGTTCAGCACCACGTTTTCACTGGGCTGGATCGTGGCGATCGTGGCGGTGTTCGTCTGCGCCATCTGGCTGGTGATGTTCAGCTACAAGCACGTCGACTACAGCGCCGACCTGTGGTGGGAGTTCAGTTTCCACCAGGGCGGTGCGCCGCGCGCCTTGCGGGCGCTGGTGGGGTCGGCCGCCGCCGGCCTGCTGTTTGCGCTGGGCAGCCTGATCCGGCCGGTTCGCCTGCGCTGCGAACCACCCAGCGAGGCCGAGCTTGCGCAGGCGTTGCCGCTGATCAGGCGGGCG
This sequence comes from Rhodanobacter caeni, assembly GCF_039523575.1. Taxonomy (NCBI): domain Bacteria; kingdom Pseudomonadati; phylum Pseudomonadota; class Gammaproteobacteria; order Lysobacterales; family Rhodanobacteraceae; genus Rhodanobacter; species Rhodanobacter caeni. Next base: position 347,173 of record NZ_BAAAFO010000001.1, read on the forward strand.
GACTCGGCGCAGGCACACCTGGCCTTGATGGGCGACAAGGCCTTGCTGTTCGACGACGAGCACAAGGCTTTCGTGATGTACGACATCGAGGGCCGCAGCTGGGTCACGATGGGCGATCCGGTGGGTGTCGACGAAGAGGCACGCCGCGAACTGGTGTGGACGTTCATGGAGCAGTGCGAGCGCGCCGGCGGGTGGCCGGTGTTCTACCAGGTCAGTCCGGCGAACCTCGACCTCTACCTGGAGGTGGGCCTGGCCTTGCTGAAGGTGGGCGAGGAGGCGCGCGTGCGGCTTGCGACGTTCAGCCTCGATGGCAAGTCGCGCAAGGTGTTGCGCAATACGGTGAACCGGCTTTCGCGTGATGGCCTGCGGCTGGAGGTGGTGCCGGCCGAGGCGGTGGCGCCGCTGCTGCCGCGCCTGCGCGAGGTTTCCGACGCCTGGTTGCGCGACAAGCGCGTGCGTGAGAAGCGCTTCTCGCTGGGTGCCTTCGATCCGGCCTACCTGATGCGCACGCCGATGGCGCTGGTGTGGCAGGGCGAGCGGCTGGTGGCGTTCGCCAACCTGTTCCTGGGCGACACCCGGCAGGAGGCCTCGGTCGACCTGATGCGGCATTTGCCGGATGGGCCGGCCGGCATCATGGATTACCTGTTCGTGGAGCTGATGCTGTGGGCGCGCGACCAGGGCTATCAGTGGTTCAACCTCGGCATGGCACCGCTGGCGGGCCTGCACAGCCGTCGGCAGTCACCGCTGTGGAACCGCTTCGGCGCCCTGGTGTTCGGCCGTGGCGAGCGCTTCTACAATTTCCGTGGCCTGCAGCGCTACAAGGACAAGTTCGACCCGGAGTGGGAGTCGCGCTACATCGCGGTGCCGCGCGGCATTGCCTTGCCGCTGATCCTGGCCAACGTGGCCAGCCTGATCTCCGGCGGCCTGAGCGGCGTGGTGTGGCGATGAGGCGCGTGCGATCGATCCTGCTGGTTGCGACGGGCGTGGTACTGGCTGGAGCGCTGGTGCTCTGGAGCCCGTGGTCGCGCGTGAGCCTGGAGCGCGCCACGGTGGTACTGCCGGCAACCCCCGGCGCCGTTGCGCCGGCGGGCAAGCGCGACGTGCTGGCGATCATCTACTCCGGCGACGGCGGCTGGGCCGACCTGGACAAGCAGCTCGGCGATGCCTTCCGCGCGCGCGGCATCCCCGTGCTGGGCGTCAATACCTTCAGGTACTACTGGCGCAACCGCAGCCCCGAGACGTCGGCTGCCCAGCTCGATGCCTTGATGACGAAGTACGCCGATCGCTGGGACAAGCGGCGCGTGTGGCTGGTGGGCTTTTCGTTCGGCGCCGACGTGCTGCCCAGCATCGTTTCCAGGCTGAGCCCGGCCAACCGCGCGCGGGTGACCCAACTGGTGCTGCTTTCGGCCAGCAGGAGCGTGAATTTCGAGATCGAACTGGAGGGCTACATGTCCAGCCAGGGCTGGTGGAAGGAACACCTCAAGACCTTCCTGCAACGTATCAACCCGGTGCGCCACTACGATGCGCGCCCGCCGCTGCTCGCCCTGCATGGGCAGCCGCCCGTGGCGTGCTACTACGGTCTGGGCGAGCGCGACGACAGCCTCTGCGCCGAGCCCGGCCTGCCGGCATGGATCACCGTCCATGCCAAGCCCGGCGGCCATCATTTCGACGGCGGCTACCAGCCGCTGGCGGCGCAGATGATCGACGAACTGCCCGCTGATCCCGCGCCTTGATCGGTGGCATCGTCGACGACCACGCGGGTGATGTAACCGGGCGCCGGCCTTACACTACGCGTCCGCCCGCAGTGCGAAGCTTTTCGTGATGGTTGCCGGTTTCTCCGCCGCCGCGCCGGACACGGCGCTGGCCACCCTGTTCGTTCCCTTCGAGTCGGGACACTTGCGCCTGCCGCCCGATGGTCGCGTGCTGTTCCTGCGTGCCCGTGGCGGCGCGCGCCTGCGCGAGATGGCGCAGCCGGCGTGGCTGTGCGAACAAGGCTTCATGCCGTTCGTCGACGAGCTGCACCGTTGTGGCCTGCGCGTGGGCGAGGCAGCGGAGGACGAGCGCTTTCCGCTGGTGCTGATCCTGCCGCCGCGCCAGCGCGACGAGGCCCGCGCGCTGTTCGCGCGGGCGCTGCAACACACGGCGCCGGGCGGTACCGTACTGGTAGCGCTGCCCAATGCCGAAGGCGCCAGATCCGGCGAGGCCGACCTGGTGAAACTGGCCGGTGCGGTGCAGCACCTGTCCAAGCACAAATGCCGCGTATTCTGGGCCACGCCCACCGCGGACAGCGTCGATCGCGAGCTGCTGGCGCAATGGCTGGCGCTGGATGCGCCGCGCGAAACCGATGACGGATTCGTCAGCCGGCCCGGCCTGTTCGCGTGGAACCGGATCGACCCCGCTTCCGCGCTGCTGGCGGCACATCTGCCTGGCGATTTGCGCGGGCGCGTGGCCGATCTCGGTGCCGGCTACGGCTACCTGGCCACGCAGGTCATCGCCCGCTGTCCGCAGGTTGAGGCCATCGACCTGTACGAGGCGGAAGCGCGCGCGCTGGAGCCGGCGCGCCTCAACCTGGCGCGTGCGCAGCAGGCCAGCGGCCGCGATGTCGAGATCGCGGTGCACTGGCACGACGTCACCCGTGGTTTGCCGCGGCGCTACGACGCCATCGTCAGCAATCCGCCATTCCACCAGGGCCGCGCCGACCTGCCCGAACTCGGTCGCGCCTTCATCGCCAGCGCCGCCGACGCGCTGCTGCCCGAGGGCCGCTTGTGGCTGGTGGCGAACCGGCACCTGCCGTACGAGGCGATCCTGGCGGCGTGTTTCCACCACGTCACCACGGTGACCACGCAGGACGGGTTCAAGGTGATCGAAGCGAACGGGGTGCATCCATGAAACTGGTCAAGCCGTGAAACTGGTCAAACTCATCGCCAACCTGGGCTACGGCAGCCGCAAGGACGTCACCCAGATGTTCCGCGCCGGGCGCATCACCGATGCGGAGGGCCAGGTGCTGTACGCCGATGACGTGGTGGCGCACGAGAACATCCGCGTCGACGACGAGCCGCTCGATCCGCCACCCGGCCTGGTGCTGATGCTCAACAAGCCGTTGGGCGTCACCTGTTCGCGCAAGGACCCGGGCCGGGTGGTATACGACCTGCTGCCGCCGCGGTTCAACGTGCGCACGCCGGCCCTGTCCAGCGTGGGGCGGCTCGATCGCGACACCACCGGCCTGCTGCTGTTCACCGACGATGGCGCCTTGCTGCACCGGATCATTTCGCCCCGGGCGCACGTGGCCAAGGTGTACGAGGCCACGCTGGCGCAGGATCTGCGCGGCGACGAAGGCGCGCTGTTCGGCAGCGGCAGCCTGATGCTGGAGTCCGAAAAGGAGCCGCTGGCGCCGGCGCAACTCGAGGTGCTGGGGCCGCGCCACGCGCGGCTCACCGTCACCGAAGGCCGCTACCACCAGGTGCGGCGCATGTTTGCCGCCACCGGCAACCACGTGGAAACCCTCGAGCGCGTGGCGGTCGGCGCCTTGACGCTGGGCGAGCTGCCGCTGGGCGAATGGCGGGCGCTGGAAGCGGACGAGGTGGCTGCCGTCTTCATGCCGCCGACGGCTGGCTGATCGACCGCGATGCCCACCGACCAGCGCCCCCTCGCCATCTTCCTGATGGGCCCCACCGCGTCGGGCAAGACCGCGCTGGCGTGTGAATTGAGCGAGCGCTTTCCGCTGGACCTGGTCAGCGTGGATTCCGCGCTGGTCTATCGCGGCATGGACATCGGCACGGCCAAGCCCGACGCGGCCACGCTGGCGCGCTACCCGCATGCGCTGGTGGACATCCGCGACCCGGCGCAGCCGTACTCGGCGGCCGATTTCCGCGACGACGCGCTGGCCGCGATGCGGTCGATCAGCGCGCGGGGCAGGGTGCCGCTGCTGGTGGGTGGCACCGGGCTGTATTTCCGGGCGCTGCAGCAGGGGCTGTCCGCATTGCCGCAGGCCGATGCAGGCATCCGGCAACGGCTTGGCGCCGAGGCGCAACAGCACGGTTGGCCGGCGCTGCATGCGCGGCTGGCGCGGCTCGACCCGGCCGCGGCCGCGCGCATCGGCCCCAATGATGCGCAACGATTGCAGCGCGCGCTGGAGGTGATCGAGCTGAGCGGCCGCCCGCTGTCGGAGTTGCAGCAGCGTGGCCATGAGGCGCCGTTCCCCTGGCGCGTGCTGAAACTTGCCCTGATGCCGCGCGAGCGCGGCGTGCTGCACCAACGCATCGCGCGGCGCTTCGACGCCATGCTGGCGGACGGTTTCCTGGACGAGGTGCGCGCGCTGCGCACGCGCGGCGACCTGCACGCCGACCTGCCCGCCATCCGCGCGGTGGGCTACCGCCAGGCGTGGCACTACCTGGACGGCAGCATCGACGCGGCCGCCTTCCGCGACCAGGCCATTTTCGCCACCCGCCAGCTCGCGAAACGGCAGATCACCTGGCTGCGCAGCGACCTTGCCGCGCGGCTTTTCGACCCCGACGAATCGGGTGTCATGCCGCGCGTGACGGCCGCCGTCCGGCTGTTGCTGGACGGCCCCGCGGGACGGCACTGAGCGTCGTTTTGCCAACCCCGGCCCATTTGCGGCGGCGCGTTGAAAACCACCTTTCATCAAGCATTTGAAAGCGGTTACCATCGCCGGAGTTGGGCCGGACGCCGCGGGCGTTTTTTTTCCGGACCCGTCCGTCGCCAGGGGAACAAAACATGTCCAAGGGACAATCGCTGCAGGACCCGTTTCTGAATGCTTTGCGGCGCGAACGCGTGCCGGTGGCCATTTACCTGGTCAATGGCATCAAGCTGCAGGGCACGGTGGAATCGTTCGACCAGTTCGTGGTGCTGCTGCGCAACCAGGTGAGCCAGATGGTCTACAAGCACGCCATCTCCACCGTGGTGCCCAGCCGCAACGTGCGCATCAGCAATGCGGCGGACGACCACGACGGCCATGCCGAGCACGACACCGCGCCCGCCGCCGGCACGCCGACCGACGCCGGTGCTTGATTGATGGGGTGCCGGCCCGCATGAAGTAGGTTCGTTTCCGCAAAGGCCCACCCCATTCGTGTTTGATCGACAGAAGAAAGGCGACCGCGCCGTACTGGTCATGCCGCATTCGCGCGGCGAGGGCGACGCCGCCCGCCGCGCCGGGGAATTCACCGAGCTGGTCAAATCGGCCGGCGCCGAGGTACTGGCGGCCATCACCGCCCGCGTCGACGTACCCAACCCGCGTTTCTACATCGGCAGCGGCAAGGCCGACGAGGTGGCCGAGGCCGTGGCCGCGCTGGACGCCGACCTGGTGCTGGTGGACCACGAGCTCACCCCGGTGCAGGAGCGCAACCTGGAAAAGCAGCTCAAGGTGCGCGTGGTCGACCGCGCCGGGCTGATCCTGGACATCTTCGCCCAGCGCGCCCGCTCGCACGAAGGCAAGCTGGAGGTGGAGCTGGCCCAGCTCAAGCACATCGCCACCCGCCTGGTGCGCGGCTGGACCCACCTGGACGCGCAGCGCGGCGGCGCCATCGGCAACCGCGGCCCCGGCGAAACCCAGCTCGAAACCGACCGCCGCCTGCTCAACGAGCGGGTGAAGATCCTCGGCAAGCGCCTGGAAAAAGTGCAGGTCCAGCGCACCCAGCAACGTCGCGCGCGGCTGCGCAACACGGTGCCGCGGGTGGCCCTGGTCGGTTACACCAACGCGGGCAAGTCCACCTTGTTCAATGCGCTCACCACCGGCGAGGTGTACGCGGCCGACCAGCTGTTCGCCACGCTGGACCCCACCGTGCGCAGGCTCGATGGCCTCAGCTGCGGGCCCGCGGTGCTGGCCGATACGGTCGGTTTCATCCGCGAACTGCCGCATGACCTGGTGGCCGCGTTCCGCGCCACCCTGGCCGAGGCGCGCGAGGCCGACCTGCTGCTGCATGTCAGCGATGCCGCCGACGAGGAGCGCGAGCAACTGCACCGGGTGGTCAACAACGTGCTGCAGGAGATCGATGCCGGCGACCTGCCGCAGCTGCAGGTGATGAACAAGATCGACCTGGCCGACCTGGAGCCGCGGATCGACCGCGACGGCGACGGGCGGCCGTACCGGGTGTGGCTGTCGGCTGCCACCGGCGCGGGAGTCGACCTGCTGCATCAGGCGCTGGGCGAATTGCTGGGCGGCGACCGCGTGCGATCGTCGCTGCACCTGCCGCTGTCCGCCGGCCGCCTGCATGCCCGGCTCAAGGCTTCCGGCGCGATTGCCGAGGAGACGGTCGACGAGCACGGCTGGCGCCTGCGCATCGACGCGCCTCGCAGCGTGCTGGCGCCGCTGGGCGCCGACGCAACGGAAGCAGGCATGCTGCGCGACCTGCTGGCGGCGGCGCCGTAGGCGCGGCCATTGCCGGCGTCCGGCGGGGCCGGCATGGCCCGGTCGTGGCGGCGGCGAGCGGCGGATCAACGCGTCAGGCTCTGCTAAACTGTCCGGCGTTTGTGCTGCCACCCGACCGGGCCGGCACATCGCCCCAACGTTATGGCAGACATCATGTGGCTTCCCCTTCAACATGTGCTCCGGCCGTGGCTGCCGGCCTCCCAGCGTCCCCAGGAGACCTGACTCATGGCGTGGAATGAACCCGGCAAAGGCCAGGGCGATCCGTGGAATCGCAAGCGGCCGTCCAACGGCAAGCCGAACCTGGACGACCTGCTCAGGCAGCTGAAGGACCGCTTCGGCAAGTTCGGCAATGGCGCCGGCGGCATTCTCACCGTCGTGGTGGCCTTGCTGGTGCTGAGCCTGCTGTTCAGCAGCTACACCATCGTGGGCGCGCGCGAGGCGGGCGTGGTGCTGCGTTTCGGCCAGTATTCGCGCACCTTGCCGCCGGGTTTCCACCTGAAGCTGCCGGTGCCGTTCGAGACGATCACCAAGGTCGAGGCCACCCGCATCCGTTCGGTGACCGACAAGGTCGCCATGCTCACCCGTGACGAAAACATCATCACCATCGACTTCACCGTGCAATACCAGGTAGACGATGCCCGCAAGTACCTGTTCTCGCTGAACGACCCCGACGGCACCACCGGTGCGGCGGCGGAGGCGGCGGTGCGCTCGGTGATCGGCGGCAGCGACATGGACCAGATCCTCTCCGCGGCGGGCGCCAGCCTGGTCGCCGAGGCGCAGACGGCGTTGCAGAAGACGCTGGATGCCTACAACTCGGGCCTGCGCGTCACCGAGGTGAGCTTCCAGAACGTGGCCCCGCCGAACGAGGTGAAGGACGCCTTCGACGACGTCAACAATGCGCGCGAGGACAAGCAGAGCATCGAGAACGGCGCCCTGGCCTATGCCAGCAAGGTGGTGCCGGTGGCACGCGGCGATGCGGCGCGCATCGCAGCCGAGGCGGCGGGCTACAAGGCCGAACGCATTGCCCGCGCCGAAGGCGACACCGATCGCTTCGACCTGCTGCTGAAGCAATACCAGGCGGCACCGGAGGTCACCCGCAAGCGGTTGTGGCTGGAAACCATGGAGCAGGTGATGGCCGACAACCCCAAGGTGATCGACGGCTCGGACGGCCGCAACATCATCAACCTGCCGGCGCAGCCGGGCGCCGCGGCCAATGCGGCCGGCGCCGATGCATCGACCACGGGGGTCGTGGTGCCCGCCGCCAGCCATGATTCCGCCGACAAGGGAGGGCAGCCATGAGCCGGATCGTTGCGGGCATCGTCGCGGCGCTGTTGATCCTGCTGGGGCTCAACAGCATGTTCGTGGTTCGCGAAGGGCACAGCGCGCTGCTGCTGCAGTTCGGCCGCATCGTGCACACCGATTACCAGCCGGGGCTGCATTTCAAGATCCCGGTGATCCAGCAGGTGATGCATTTCGACAAGCGCATCCTGTCGCTGGACGCGCCGCCGGAGCGCTATTTCACCTCCGAGAAGAAGAGCGTCAACGTCGACTTCTACGTGAAGTGGCGGGTGCTGGACAACGCCGCCTATTACCGCGCCACCGGCGGCGACCAGCTGATGGCGGCGCAGCGGCTGACCCCCATCGTGAAGGATGCGCTGCGCTTCGAGTTCAACGCCCGCACGCTGCCCGACCTGATCTCCGGCGGGCGCAAGGACATCACCGAGCGCGTGCGTGCGCAGACCGATGCATCGGCGCGCAAGAACCTGGGCATTGCCGTGGTCGATGTGCGCATCAAGCGCATCGACCTGCCCAACGAGGTCAGCGAGTCGGTCTACAAGCGCATGCGTGCCGAGCGCTTGCAGCTGGCCAACGAGTTGCGCTACACCGGCCAGGAGGCGGCCGAGAAGATCCAGGCCGATGCCGATCGCCAGGGCCAGGTGCTGCGTGCCGACGCGATGCGTGACGCGGCCAAGGTGCGTGGCGAGGGCGATGCCCAGGCGGCGGCGATCTACGCCAAGGCCTACGCCCAGGATGCGGAGTTCTTTACCTTCTACCGCAGCCTGGCGGCCTATAGAAAGTCGTTCGAGGATGGCAAGGGCATGCTGATCCTGAAGCCCGACTCGGAGTTCATGCGCTACTTCAACCAGCCCGCGCAGAAGCGCTAGGCGGCATCGATGCATCAGTTGGCGGCCGCGCTGTGCCTGGTGCTGGTGCTCGAGGGCTTGCTGCTGTTTGCGGCACCGGCGTCCTGGCAGGCGATGATGCGGCAGGCGTTGACGTTGTCGCCGCGCACCTTGCGCCTGTTCGGCGCCGGCGCCGTCATCGTCGGCCTGGTGCTGTTGCGGTGGTTCCATTGAGGTGCATCGCGGGCTAGCCCGGATGCGCGAGTTATTTCCCGGTTCCCGCGTGGAATCAACGCATAGTGAGCGAGAAGATCATGGGCAAGTCAGTCGTAATCCTTGGCGCGCAATGGGGCGACGAAGGCAAGGGCAAGATCGTCGACCTGTTGACCGAGCGGGTCGGTGCGGTGGCGCGTTTCCAGGGTGGCCACAATGCCGGCCACACGCTGGTGATCAAGGGCAAGAAGACCGTGCTGCACCTGATTCCCTCGGGCATCCTGCGCGACGACGCGCTGTGTCTGATCGGCAATGGCGTGGTGCTGTCGCCCGAGGCCTTGATCAGCGAGATCGCCGAGCTGGAGGCCAATGGCGTCGAGGTGCGTTCGCGCGTCAAGATCAGCCCGGCCACGCCGCTGATCATGCCGTACCACATTGCCGTCGATAAGGCGCGCGAGATCGCCGCCGGTGGCAAGGCCATCGGCACCACCGGCCGCGGCATCGGCCCGGCCTACGAGGACAAGGTGGCCCGCCGCAGCGTGCGCGTGGCCGACCTGATGTACCCGCACGAGCTGCCGGCACTGCTGAAGACCGCCGTCGACTACCACAACTTCATCCTCACCCAGTGGCTGAAGGCCGGGCCGGTCGACTACGACACCGTGCTGAAGGACGCGCTGGCCTGGGGCGAGTACATCCGTCCGCTGGTCGACGACGTGGCCACCATCCTGCACGACGTGCGCCGCGACGGCGGCAACATCCTGTACGAAGGCGCGCAGGGCGCGCTGCTGGACATCGACCACGGCACCTATCCCTACGTCACCTCGTCCAACACCACCGTGGGCGGCGCGCTGGCCGGCACCGGCGTGGGCGCCGGCGACATCGACTACGTGCTGGGGATCTGCAAGGCCTACGCCACCCGCGTGGGCAGCGGCCCGTTCCCCACCGAGCTCAACGACGAGATGGGCGAGCTCTTGCGCAAGAAGGGCAACGAGTTCGGCGCCAGCACCGGCCGTCCGCGCCGCTGCGGCTGGATCGACCTGGTGGCGCTGAAGCGTGCCGTGCAGATCAACGGCATCAACGGCCTGGCCATCACCAAGCTCGACGTGCTGGACGGGCTTCCCAGCATCAAGGTCTGCGTGGCCTACGAATACCGCGGCAAGCGCCGCGAACTGGCGCCGCTGGATGCGGACGGCTGGGAAGAGTGCAAGCCGGTGTACCTGGAATTCCCCGGCTGGGAGGAATCCACCGCCGGCATCCGCGACTGGAACAAGCTGCCGGCCGCCGCCCGCGCCTACCTGCGCGCGGTGGAGGAACTCTCCGGTTGCCGCCTGGCGCTGGTCGCCACGGGTGCCGACCGCGATGACACGATCAGTTTGGACGATCCGTTCGCCTGATCCGACCACCGGTCGTTGTTCCAGAAAGCCCCGCTCCGGCGGGGCTTTTTGCCAACTACAGAGCTCGTTCGTGTTGAGCCTGCGGGAAATTCGACGGGCCGGCACGGAACCAGGTTTTTCCTTTGTCTCCGTAGCGAGGAAGGTGCTGCTGATCTCGATGGCGGCGAAGCCGGCTACGACATGGATGATCGCCTGCTGATGGATGCCTCGCCGTCTGCAATGGGGATCGCTCCGCGTGGCACTTTTGGCCCAGCCGCTGCGTGTGGCTGCAAGAGTAGCCGTTAAAAATAAATGATATGTCTACAATGCTAGACATATATATAGAAATGTCCGATATTTCGGACATGGACATTCAATCCCTCCTCAGCGATACCGGGCGGCAGATCCGTGAATTGCGCAAGCGTCGCGGCCTTACCCAGGCTGCGCTGGCCGGGCGCGCGGGCATGGCTCGTTCCAAGCTCGTGCTGCTGGAGCAGGGCAAGGGCTCGGTGGCATTTGAGAGTTATGCCCGCATCGCTGCGGCACTGGACGCGGCGTTCCGGCTGGAACCGGCGCAACGTCCGACCTTCGAGGAGCTCGCGGAGCATTACCGTGAATAGGGCGGCCGTCGTGCGCACGCAAGTGCTGACGCCGCAAGGCGTCAGCGGCGATCTGCACCACGAAGCCGGCCAGTACGAATTCCGCTATTCGGGCACGACGCCGGACGTGGCAATCAGCCTGACCATGCCGGTACGGCGCGACCAGTACCGTGCCGCGCAGCTGCTGCCGATTTTCCAGCAGAGCCTGCCGGAAGGATTCGTGCTGGAACAGTTGCGACTGCGCCTGGCCAAACTCACCCATCTCGATTCCATGTTGCTGCTTGCGCTCACCGGGCACGATGGCGCGATCGGTCGCTTGTGCGTGCAATCGGCCGAGGTCGAGCGCCTGCTCGGCAGGGCGCAGACGGAAACGAAGGGCGAACGATTGTCGGAGATTCTCGCCTGGGACGGCACCGAAAACCTGTTCACCGAATTGGTGGATCGCTATTTGTTGCGCACCGGCGTGTCCGGCGTGCAGCCCAAGGTGCTGGTGCCCGAGCGGTTCGAGGGCGCGCCATCGAAAGCCACCTTGATCGCCGGCGACCTGATCGTGAAAAGCGGACAGGCCCAATATCCGGGGCTGGCGATCAACGAATTCGTGTGCATGTCGATCGCGCGCGCGGCGAACATTCCCGTGCCCGAGTTTTACCTTTCCGACCGGCACGACCTGTTCGTGATGCGCCGTTTTGACCGTGGCGCCGATGGCATGCCGCTGGGCTTCGAGGACATGGCGACGTTGATGGGGCTGGGCACGCTGCAAAAATACGAAGGCAGCTATGAGCGCCTGGCCAGGGTCATCCGCAACAACTGCCCGGCCGAAAACGTGCGGGCGGCGCTGGCCCAGTTGTTCGACATGGTGGCGTTGTCGGTGATCGTGGGCAACGGCGATGCCCACCTGAAGAATTTCGGACTGCTTTATACCCATCCCGCCACGGCCGATTGCCACATGGCGCCGGCCTACGACATCGTCAACACCACCGCTTACCTTCCCGATGATGCGTTGGCGCTTACGCTCGGCGGAAGCAAGAGTTTCCAGGCGGCCCGCCTGCATTTGCTGGAACTGGCCGAACGCTGCGATATCGAGCGGCCGCGCGAGCGCGTGACACGGTTGCTGGCGGCCTGTGCGCAACAATTGCAAGCCTGCGCCGATCTGCTCGACGAAGCGCCCGCAGTGAAGCACGCATTGCACTATTGCATGCAGCGAATGGAAGCGGGTTTCAGCCGGCCGTTGGCGCGCTGATTCGGGATTACGGCGCGACGCCTTTACCGTGTCGGTTCGGCCTTCTCGTCCCGCGCGCCCTCGGCCCGGCCGATCCGGTCTCCGATGGGCAGCGTGAGGGTCTCCTTGGCTTCCTCCATCACGATGTAGCTTTTCGAGTCGCGTACGTTCGGTAGTGTCAGCAAGGTGCTGCCCAGCAGCTTGCGGTAGGACGCCATGCCGGAGATGCGCGCCTTGATCAGGTAGTCGAACGCGCCCGAGACCAGATGGCACTCCAGCACGTTGGGCAGGCGCAGCGCGGCGGCGCGAAATTCCTCGAAGATGTCGCCCGATTTGTAGGCCAGGCTGATCTCCACGAACACCAGCAACCCGGCGCCGACCAGCTGCGGATCGAGGCGTGCGTGGTAGCCGGTGATCACGCCGTCGCGCTCCAGCCGGCGTACGCGTTCGGTGCACGGCGTGGTGGACAGGCCGACCCGTTCGCCGAGTTCGGTGAAGGATATGCGCCCCTCGTCCTGCAGCACGCGCAGGATTTTCCGGTCGATTTTGTCGAAGTTGCGGCGTTGCCCGGCCATGAAAGCTCCGTCGGTTGCCTGTTTGGCAGTGATTTTACCCGTCATGTGCCCGAAAGACGGAAAACAAGCCTGGTAGAACCTTCCTATACTCGCCTCCGATTCCCGCGCAGGTGCGGGCGAACGACAGGGCGGGCGAGGGCAATGCGGGTATTGATATTGGGCAGTGGCGTGATCGGCACCTGCAGCGCGTGGTATCTGGCGCGCGCCGGGTTCGAGGTCACCGTGGTCGATCGCCAGCCGGCGCCTGGCCGGGAAACCAGCTTCGCCAACGCGGGTCAGATTTCTCCCGGCTATGCGTCGCCATGGGCCGCGCCCGGCGTGCCGCTGAAGGCGCTGAAGTGGCTGTTCATGCGTCACGCGCCGCTGGCGATCCGGCCGGGGCTCGATCCGCTGCAATACCTGTGGTTGCTGCAGATGTTGCGCAACTGCACCGCCAGCCGCTACGCCATCAACAAGGCGCGGATGGTGCGCCTGTCCGAATACAGCCGCGATTGCCTGGACGAGCTGCGCGCTGAAACGGGGCTGGAGTACGAAGGCCGCCAGCTCGGCACCATGCAGGTGTTTCGCACCCAGGCGCAGCTCGATGGGGCGGACAAGGACACGGCCGTACTCGACCAGTACGGCGTGCCGTACGAGTTGCTGGACCGCGTTGGCATCGTGCGGTTCGAGCCGGCACTGGCCGGTGTGGTCGATCAATTGAGTGGCGCCTTGCGCCTGCCCAACGATGAAACCGGCGATTGCGAGTTGTTCACCCGCCGGCTGGCCGAGCGCGCGCAGGCGGCAGGCGTCGAATTCCGCTTCGGTGCCACCATCGAGCATTTCGAACACGATGGTGGCCGCGTCACCGGCGTGCGGATAGACGGCCAAACGGAGCATGCCGACCGCTACGTGCTGGCGTTGGGCAGCTATTCGCCGCGGCTGCTGGCGCCGTTGGGGATTCGGCTTCCGGTCTACCCGTTGAAGGGCTATTCGCTGACGGTGCCGATCACCGACCCGGCAATGGCTCCAACCTCCACTATCCTTGACGAAACCTACAAAGTCGCCGTGACCCGGCTTGGCCAGCGCATCCGCGTTGGCGGCATGGCCGAGGTCGCCGGCTTCGACCTGTCGCTGTCGCCGCACCGGCGCGCGACGCTGGAGAAAGTAATCAACGACCTGTACCCCCAAGGCGGCGACCTGGCCCGCGCCACGTTCTGGACCGGCTTGCGCCCGGCGACGCCGGACGGCACGCCCGTGATCGGCGCCACCCGCCTCGACAACCTGTATCTCAACACCGGCCACGGCACGCTGGGCTGGACCATGGCCTGCGGTTCGGGGCGCTACCTGGCCGACCTGATCGCCGGGCAGCCGCCGCGGATCAGCGGCGAGGGGCTGGATATCTCCCGCTACGGCCCGCGCGCCGCCGGAGTGGCCGCCTGATGCGTCCGGCACGAGCACTCATCGACCTGGCGGCGCTGCGCCACAACTACCGCCTGGCGCGCGAACTGGGCGGCCGCAAGGCGCTGGCCGTGGTCAAGGCCGACGCCTACGGCCACGGCGCGGTGCGCTGCGCGCGCGCGCTGGAGCCCGAGGCCGACGGTTTCGGCGTGGCCTGCATCGAGGAGGCGCTGGAGCTGCGCGAGGCGGGCATACGCGCGCCGATCCTGCTGCTGGAAGGTTTTTTCGACGCGGCCGAGCTGGCGCTGGTCGAGGCCCACGACCTGTGGTTCGTGGTGCAGGCCGACTGGCAGATCGACGCCATCGAACGCGCGCGGCCGGCCAAGCCGTTCACGGTGTGGCTGAAGCTCGATTCGGGCATGCACCGGCTGGGCTTGGCGGCGCACGAGTACCGCGCCGCGCTGCAGCGCCTGCAGGCGATGGCGCAGGTGGGCGAGGTGGTGGCGATGACCCATTTCGCCCGCGCCGACGAGCTGGATTGCGATCGCACCGAGCAGCAGCTGGCGTTGTTCAACCAGGTCTGCGTGGAGGCGTCGTTGCCGACCAGCCTGGAGAATTCGCCCGCGCTGCTGGGCTGGCCGGACGTGCAGGGCGACTGGTCGCGGCCCGGCCTGATGCTGTACGGCGCCTCGCCATTCGCCGGCCCGCATCCGCTGGCCGACCGCTTGCGTCCGGTGATGACGGTGGAGTCGGGCATCATCAGCGTGCGCGACCTCGACGCGGGCGAATCGGTGGGTTATGGCGCGCGCTTCGTCACCCGCCGCCCCAGCCGCATCGGCGTGGTGGCGATGGGCTATGCCGACGGCTATCCGCAGTTCGTACCCAACGGTACGCCGGTGGCCATCGACGGCCACCCCGGCGACCTGGTCGGCCGCGTGTCGATGGACATGCTGACGGTGGATCTCACCGATCACCCCGCCGCCGGCCTGGGCAGCCGGGTGGAACTGTGGGGCGCCCAGGTACGCGTGCATGATCTGGCCGCGCGCTGCGAAACCAGCGCCTACCAGCTGCTGTGCGCGCTGAAGCGGGTGCCGCGCCACTATCTCGACGAGTGACGCCACGCACTGCGCCTCACTCCGGCTGACGCCGGATCAGGGTGATCTTTCCGTTCGGCTCCAGTCGCGCCAGCACCACGCTGGATTCGTCCTCCAGGCCGTGCGCGTGCAGGGCGCGCTCGAATTCGGTGCCGGCCACGTCGCAGCGCCGCAGCGCCTGCAGGTCGCGCCGGCCATCGCGCGCCAGCACGGTCGGGCTGCCTTCGATCCAGCGATTGAAGCCGTGCCAGCGCGCGCTGATCCAGCCGATCAGCTTGTTCAGCGCCAGGATGCTGGCCACGGCGATCAGCGGCCCCAGCAGCGAGTGGTCCTCGCCGATGATCGCGGTGCGCAGCAAGCCGCCCACCACCATCAGCACCACGATGTCGAAGGCGGACAGATCGCCAAAGGCGCGCTTGCCCGACAGCCGCAACAACAACAGCACGACCAGGTACACCACCACGCCACGCAGCGTGAAGGCCCACCACGGCATCGCCAGGTCGAAAAGGCCTTTCATGGGTTGCTCTCCATTTTCCTGATGGTGGAAGCGGAGTGATGCCATGACGCGCGTGCAAGCGCGGTACATGTGCTGGTGATCGCCGTGACCGCTCGACCGTGCTTTCACGGCGCCCATGCGAAAGCTGGGGCAGCAGAGGCGACGGGAGAATCACGTGGTGCAAGCGGCAACCGGGCAACGCGATCGACAGGCCACATCGGGCTGGCCCGAGCGCTTGTGGATCGTTCGACACGGACAGAGCGCGGGCAACGTGGCGCGCGATGACGCCGAATCCAGCGGCGCGTCGTTGATCGAGCTGGCACATCGCGATGCGGACGTGCCGCTCTCGGCGCTGGGCGAGCGGCAGTCGCAGGCGCTGGGCGCATGGGTGCGCGCACTGCCGCCGGCGCAGCAGCCCACCTTGTGCCTGTCCTCGCCGTACGAGCGATCGCGCCAGACCGCCTACGCGGTGATGTCGGCGCTGACGCGCACGCAAGACGAGGTGATCGCCGACGAGCGCCTGCGCGAGAAGGAATTCGGCGTGCTCGACCGCTACACGCGCAAGGGCATCATCGAGAAATTCCCGGACCTGGCCGAGCAGCGCAAGCTGGTGGGCAAGTTCTATTTCCGCCCGCCCGGCGGCGAAAGCTGGTGCGACGTGGTGTTTCGCCTGCGCAGCGTGCTGAGCGACCTGCAACGCAATCACGCCGGCGAGCGGGTGATGGTGGTGGGGCACCAGGTGATCGTCCATTGCTTCCGCTACCTGATCGAGAACATGGACGAGGCGACCATCCTGGCGATCGACCGCGAAGGCGACGTGCCCAATTGCGGCGTCACCGAATACGCGGCCACGGCCGACGGCAAGGGCCTGGCCCTGCAGCGCACCAACTTCGTGGCGCCGCTGCTGGATACCGGCACGCCGGTCACCCGCGAATCCGACCGCCCCGCAGGCGCCCGATGAGCGTTCGCACGAAGGCGGTGCGGCTCACCGAAAAACTGCTTCGCACGATGCCGTTGCCGGCGCCGGGCGACGACAAGGAGGAGCGTGGCCGCGCGCTGGTGATCGGTGGCTCCCGGCAGGTGCCGGGCGCGGTCCTGCTGGCCGCCACCGCGGCGCTGCGCGCCGGTGCCGGCAAGTTGCAGGTGGCCACGGCGCGCGATGCCGCCACGGCTCTGGCTGTCGCCACGCCCGAGGCCCTGGTGATGGGCCTGGCGGTGAATCGGCAGGGCGAGATCGCGCGCGGCAGTGCGGCGCTCGATCGTGCCGTGAAGGGTTGCGACGCGGTCCTGCTCGGGTCCGGCATGCGTCCCTCGGCCGCGGCGGCGGCGCTGGTGCGCGGCGTCGTTCGCCAGGCGCAGGCCACGGTGGTGCTGGATGCGGGCGCGTTGTCGCCCGCGCTTCGCGCGGCGGCAGGCAAGCCGTACATCCTCACCCCGCACGCGGGCGAGATGGCCATGTTGACCGGCGCGGAGAAGTCCGCGGTGGAACGCGGGCCGGAAAACTTTGCCCTGGATTACGCGCGGCGCATGCGCAGCGTGCTGGTGCTCAAGGGTGCCAGCACGTTCATCGCCGCGCCCGACGGCGCCTTGTGGGTGTATCGCAGCCAATGTCCTGGCCTGGGCACCTCCGGCTCGGGCGATGTGCTGGCCGGCCTGATCACGGGGCTGGCGGCGCGGGGTGCCGATGCGCGGCAAGCCGCGCTGTGGGGCGTGTTGCTGCATGGCACCGCCGGGCGCCAGGTGGCCCGTTCGGTGGGTTCGCTGGGCTTCCTGGCGCGCGAGATCGCCACCGGCGTGCCCGGCCTGCTCGACCGCCTGGCCTGATCGCGCATTCGGCGCGTCGGCGTGGCACGCTGGGGAAATCCATCAGCACCGCACGGGGGAAACCATGACACTGACGCCGCAGGCGCTGGAACGCGCGCATGCCATCCTGGCCCAGGCCGACGCCAAGCTTGAGAAGCTGAAAGACATCGAGCCGTATCTCATCGACCTGTCGCTGCGCGAGAACCCGGTGGGCTCAAACCTGGGCCAGACGCTGGCGGACAAGCTGGCGATCCTGCCGAAGCTGCGCGAGTTCGGTTTCCGCCATATCTCGCTGGGCACACTGGACTATGCGATGCCGGACGAGCTTGAAGTCGACGACGATTTCATGGTCCACCTGCGCGACCATGGCATCGACATGAGCGGCTGCTTCGCCTTCACCGCGATGGGCATCCAGTCGGTCGATGGCACGTTCACGCCCGATCCGTCGCAGCTGAAGCTGCGCGCCTACGGCGTGCCCAACACGGTGCACGAGATATCCATCACGCGGGCGGGCAGGGACGGGCAATACGATCTGGATACGCTGCGCCGCAGCCTGCCGGCGAGCATCGACTGGTTGCGCACGAACATCCTGGGCGACGACGGCAACCCTCCGCGCATCCTGGTCAACATTGTCGACGGCTGCGATGCCTTTGCCGAATGCCCCGAGGTGACCTGCTCCATCCTCGACCTGCTGGCGGGACAGCCGATCGAAGGCGTCAGCTTCGAGGATGACCGCGGCACCTTCCTGCCGTTCCAGGTCGGTGCCTACGTGGCGGTGGCGCGCAGCCTGCTGCCGCCGCCGATGAAGTTGTTGGTGCACATCCACGCCGGCGCCGGCTTCGAGAATGCCTCGGTGATCGAGGCATTGCTCAATGGCGCCGACGGCATCTGGGGCGGGCTGCCCAAGCGGGCGGCGATCGTCGGCCACGCCTCGCTGGGCGAGCTGATCGCCAACCTGGCGCGGGTGGGCAACCGGCATGTGCAGGACTACCGCCTCGACCAGCTGCTGCCGCTGGCCACCGGGCTGCAGGAGCTGGACGACCTGGCGCCGGTACCCGACGACCTGCCGGTACTCGGCCACAACGCCTATCGCCTCACCCTGAGCTCCTTCAGACAGATCCCGGGCCGCTTCATGGACCTGGACCCCCGATCGATCGGCGGAGCCTACCGTTGCCGCGTCTGCCCGGTGGTCAGCGACCCTGCGGTGATCGCCGGCCGGCTGGCGGAGGTGACCCGGCGGCCGGCGAGCGATTTCCCCGAGGAGACCACCCGCCAGATGATCCGCCTGATGCGCCGCGATCTGCGCGCGGGCGTGCGCACGGCCTACGACGAGCCGTCGCAACTGCTGGCCCTGCTGGCTCGCGCCGAACAGGCTTGAGGTGTATTTTTCGTGATCGCGGAGCAGGGACAGCGCGCGTCGCCGCCGCTGCTGCCCGTGCATGATCGAAAACCCGTCGGCGTGCCGGCGTTGGATGGGACAGGGAAAGATGATCGACATCGAAGCGAAGCCCGGGCTCGACGGTGACGTCTACCGCACGCTGCTGGAGTCCACCCGGGCGATCCCGTGGAAGATCGACTGGAACACGATGACGTTCGCCTACATCGGGCCGCAGATCGAGGCCCTGCTCGGCTGGACGCCGGAAAGCTGGGCCAGCGTGCAGGACTGGATCGACCGCATGCATCCGGAAGACCGCGCCTGGGTGGTGGATTTTTGCGTGGCGCAATCGAAAGACGGCATCGACCACGAGGCGGATTACCGCGCCTTGTGCAAGAACGGCGAGTACGTGTGGATTCGCGACGTGGTGCATGTGGTGCGGGACGCGGATGGCGCGGTCGAGGCGCTGGTCGGTTTCATGTTCGACATCAGCGAGCGCAAGCGCACCGAGGAGCGCTTGCTCAACCTGCAGCGCGAGCTGGAGCGGCTGTCGTTCAAGGACGGCCTCACCGGCGTGGGCAACCGTCGCTGCTTCGACAAGGTGCTGCGGAACGAATGGAACTGCGCGCAACGCAGCCGGCAGCCACTGTCGCTGGTGCTGCTCGATATCGATTATTTCAAGCAGTACAACGACCACTACGGCCATATCCAGGGCGACAACTGCCTCAAGCGCGTGGGCGCCCTGCTCGATTCGGTGGCCAGCCGGCCGCGTGATTTCCTGGCCCGCTACGGCGGCGAGGAGTTCGTGCTGGTGCTGCCCGAGACCGATGCGCAGTCGGCCTGCCGCCTGGCCGAGCGCTGTCGCGAGCTGATCGAGCAGTCGCGGATGCCGCACGAGAAATCGAAGGCGGCCCCGGTGCTGACGGTCAGCCTAGGCGTGGGCGCGGTGGTTCCGGACATGGCCAGCGAGCCGCTGTCGCTGATCGACGCGGTGGATCGTGCGCTGTACCAGGCCAAGACCCAGGGCCGCAACCGCGTCGCGATGGCCGAGCCGTCGTAACGGCGGCCGGCGTCCCAACGACAGAGGCCCCGCAAGCGGGGCCTCTGTCGTTTCCGATGATGCAGCACGGGCTTATGCGCCCACGTCCTCCTTGTACGCGTCCACCGGCACGCAGGCGCACATGATGTTCTTGTCGCCGTAGACGTTGTCCACGCGGGCCACCGGCGGCCAGTATTTCTGCCGCCTCAGGCTGGCCAGCGGGAACGCGGCCAGCTCGCGCGGGTAGGCATGCGTCCACTCGCTGGCGCTGACCGCGGTGGCGGTGTGCGGCGCATTTTTCAGCGGGTTGTCCTCGCGATCGAGCTGGCCGTTCTCGATGGCGCGGATCTCGTCGCGGATCTGGATCATCGCGTCGATGAAGCGATCCAGTTCGCCCTGCGATTCGCTTTCGGTGGGCTCCACCATCAGCGTGCCCGCCACCGGGAAACTCAGCGTGGGCGCGTGGAAGCCGAAATCGATCAGCCGCTTGGCGACGTCCTCGGCGCTGATGCCGGTGCTGTCCTTCAACGGACGCAGGTCGAGGATGCACTCGTGCGCCACCAGCCCGTTGCGGCCGGTGTACAGCGTGGGGTAGTGCGGTTCCAGTCGCTTGGCGATGTAGTTGGCGTTGAGCAGCGCCACTTGCGTGGCTTTGCGCAGGCCTTGCTGGCCCATCAGGGTGATGTACATCCAGCTGATCGGCAGGATCGACGCCGAGCCGAAGCTCGCCGCACTGACCATGCCTACGGAGCGGCTGTTGTGGGAAGTGCGGCCATGGATGGCCGCTTCTTGATCTTCGCCGACAGGGATGTCGGCATAAGTGCGCGGCAGGAACGGAGCCAGGTGCGACTTCACCGCGCACGGGCCGACGCCGGGGCCGCCGCCGCCGTGCGGGATGCAGAAAGTCTTGTGCAGGTTCAGGTGCGACACGTCCGAGCCCCACTTGCCGGGCTTGGCCACGCCCACCAGCGCGTTCATGTTGGCGCCGTCGGTGTACACCTGGCCGCCGTGCGCGTGCACGATCTCGCAGATCGCCACGATGTCCTCCTCGAACACGCCGTGGGTGGACGGGTAGGTGATCATCAGCGCGGCGAGGCGGTCGGCATGTTTCTCGGCGGCGCGGCGGATGTCCTCCACGTCGACGTTGCCGTTGCCGTCGCACTTGGTCACCACCACGGTCATGCCGCACAGGTGGGCGGAGGCGGGGTTGGTGCCGTGGGCGGATTCGGGGATCAGGCAGATGTCGCGATGCGCTTCGCCGCGCGAGCGGTGATACGCACGAATTGCCAGCAGGCCGGCGTATTCGCCCTGGGCACCGGAGTTCGGCTGCAGGCTCACCGCGTCGTAGCCGGTGCATTCCACCAGCATCGCTTCCAGCCCGTCGATCAACGCCTTGTAGCCCTGTGTCTGCGCGGCGGGCGCGAACGGGTGGATGTTGGCGAACTGCGGCCAGGTGATCGGGATCATCTCGGCGGTGGCGTTGAGCTTCATGGTGCACGAGCCCAGCGGGATCATGGTGCGATCCATCGCCAGATCCTTGTCGGCCAGCGTGCGCATGTAGCGCAGCATCTCGTGTTCGCTGTGATGGCTGTTGAACACCGGATGGGTCAGGAACGGCGAGGTGCGCCGCAAGCTCTCGGGGATCAGCGACGCTGCGCTGGCGTCCAGCGCATCGATGCTGGGCAGGTTGGCGTCGTCGCCACCGAAGATGCGCCACAGCAGTTCGATGTCCGCGCGCGTGGTGGTTTCATCCAGCGAGATGCACAGGTATTCGCCCCACGCCGTGCGCAGGTTGGCGCCCAGTGCCACGGCACGCGCCGCGATGGCGTCGGTGCGCTCGCCGGTCTTCAGGCTGATGGTGTCGAAGGCGCTGTCGTGGTGGGTGGCGGTGAAGCCGAGTTGCTCGAGGCCGGCCTTCAGGATCGCGGTGAGCCGCGCCACGCGCGAGGCGATGCGCTTGAGGCCTTCCGGGCCGTGGTAGACGGCGTACATCGAGGCCATCACCGCCAGCAGCACCTGCGCGGTGCAGATGTTGCTGGTGGCCTTTTCGCGGCGGATGTGCTGTTCGCGCGTCTGCAAGGTGAGGCGGTAGGCCGTGTTGCCCTGCGCGTCCACCGACACGCCGATCAGCCGGCCAGGCATGGAGCGTTTGTACGCATCGCGGCAGGCCATGAACGCCGCGTGCGGGCCGCCGAAACCGAACGGCACGCCGAAGCGCTGCGAGTTGCCGATCACGATGTCGGCGCCCATCTCGCCCGGCGTCTTCAGCAGGCTCAGCGCCAGCAGGTCGGTGGCGAAGATGGCCAGCGCGCCCTTGGCGTGGATCTTCGCGACCTCGTCGCTCCAGTCCATCAGCCAGCCGCTGCTGGCCGGGTACTGGATCAATGCGGCGAAGTAGTCGTCCGCGGCGATCGCCGCGTCCCACGCCTCGGCCGAATCGGCCAGCTTGATCGCCAGGCCCAGCGGCTCGGCGCGCGTGCGCATCACCTCGATGGTCTGCGGGTGGGCGTCGCCGAACACCACCACGACATGGCCCTTGGCCTTGGCCGAGCGCCTGGCCAGGGTCATCGCCTCGGCGGCCGCGGTGGCCTCGTCCAGCAGCGAGGCGTTGGCGATGTCCATGCCGGTGAGGTCGGCGCACAGCGTCTGGAAGTTGATCAGCGCCTCCATGCGGCCCTGCGAGATTTCCGCCTGGTAGGGCGTGTACGCGGTGTACCAGGCCGGATTCTCGAGGATGTTGCGCAGGATGACGTTGGGCGTGAACGTGCCGTAGTAGCCCTGGCCGATGAAGCTGCGCAGTACCTGGTTCTGGTCGGCGATGGCGCGGATCTTCGCCAGCGCTTCTTCTTCGGTGACTGCAGCCGGCAAGGCCAGCGGCGCGCGCGACTTGATCGAGCCGGGCACGATGGCGTCGGTCATCGACTCCAGCGAGTCGTGGCCGATCGCATGCAGCATGCGGGCGATTTCGGCGTCGTCCGGGCCGATGTGACGTTCGATGAACGCGCCGTGGTTTTCCAGGTCGCGCAGCGAGGCATGGGTGGGGTGGCTCATGTCAGGGCATCCGAAGATAAGCGTGCGTGCCGCACGCGAGGCGCCCCTCTGTCCTTTTGCCTGAGAGTTTGGAAGCGCGGATGGATACGCTTCGTGCCCCTTCGGCGCCGGATCGAACCGGTCTCTCCAGAGTGTTTGCGCGCGGTGGTATGGGAGCCTGAGCGATTACGGGCGTTGCGTCTTCGGCAGCAGTCGATCCCGCGAGGGCGACCGCTTCTCCCACCATGCGTTTACCGCGGCGATTATACAGGGGCCAGCCACGCGCTGGCGCTATGCTTGGATGCCGTTCATGTCGAGGCAAAGCGGATGATCCGTATCGGCGAAATCGATCACGTGGTGCTTCGCGCCATCGATATCGAAGCCATGCAGCGCTTCTACGTCGATGTGCTGGGCTGCCGCGAGGAGCGCCGCCAGGACGCGATCGGCCTGGTGCAGTTGCGCGCCGGCGCATCGCTGATCGACCTGGTGAGCTTGGACGGCAAGCTCGGTCGTCAGGGTGGCGCGGCGCCCGGCCCCGAAGGGCACAACGTGGACCACATCTGCCTGCGCGTGGAGGCATACGACGAGGCGGCGATCCTGGCGCATCTCGAAGCGCATGGCGTGCGCGTCGGTGAGGCGGGCTTGCGCTACGGCGCGCGTGGCGAGGGGCCGTCGATCTACCTGTACGACCCGCAGGGCAACATGATCGAGTTGAAAGGACCGGCGGTAACGGGCCCGGTTCCTCCCCTGCGCGCAGGGGAGGTCAGGAGGGGTGGCTCTTGATTTTAGGGTGACGAAGAGCGACCCCTCCCCAACCCTCCCCTGCTGCGCAGGGGAGGGAGCAACGCAGTTTCTTCCTGACTTCAACCAAACCCGCAAAAGACGAAGGCCGCCTCGAAAGGCGGCCTTCGTTTACAATTGGTGCCCAGGAGAGGACTCGAACCTCCACGGAGTTGCCCCCGCTAGCACCTGAAGCTAGTGCGTCTACCAATTCCGCCACCTGGGCAGGTGTCACGCCGCTGCAGCAGCTGCGTGAGCCGCGTAATGTAGGCACCTGCCGATAGCTTGTCAACACTTTTTCACCCCCGTTCCACCGTGCCGTGGCATTCTCCGCGTCGCGTACTTCACAAGGACACTGAGTGACCAGAAAAACCCCACCCCGTTCCGGCCAGCCGCCGGAATCTTCTCCCGCCAGCAAACCGGCGCGCCGCTCGTCGCGCGCCAACGCATCGGCAGACAAGCGCAACCGGGCAGCCGTCGGCGCCGTGCGCGATCCGCAGGCCGAGCGCGAAGCGCGGCGTTATGACCGACCCATCCCCAGCCGCGAAGCGATCCTTGCCCTGCTCGAGGAACGCGGCGAACTGCTGACCGAGGCACGTATCGCCGAGGCGCTGCAGATCATCGAAGCGATCGACCTCGAGGCGCTGCGCAAGCGCCTCGCCGCGATGGTGCGCGACGGCCAGTTGCTGCTGGGCCGGCGCGGTGGCTACGCGCCGACGCAGAAGCTCGACCTGATCGCCGGCCGCGTGCTGGCCAACGCCGAAGGCTACGGCTTCCTGCGCCCCGACGAAGGCGGCGAAGATCTTTACCTTTCGCCGCAGCAGATGCGTGCGGTGATGCACGGCGACCGCGTGCTGGCCAGCGTGGTCGGCATCGACCGCCGCGGCCGCAGGCAGGGCGCCATTGCCGAAGTGCTGGAACGTCGCTCGCCGCGGCTGGTTGGCCGCGTGGTGATCGAGAACGGCTTGACCCTGGTGACGCCGGATGATCGGCGCCTGCATCTGGATGTGCTGATCAAGCCGGGCCAGGACCAGGGCGCGACATCCGGCCAGATCGTGGTGGTGGAAATCACCGATCCGCCCACGGCGCAGCGCGGCCCGATGGGTGTCATCCGCGCCGTACTGGGCGAGCGGCTGCAGCCGTCGCTGGTGGTGGAAATGGCCATCGCCAGCCACGACCTGCCGCACGAATGGCCGGCCGCCGTGCTGCGCGATGCGGCCCAGGTCGAGTCCGTGGTGACCGCCGCCGAGCGCGAAGGCCGCACCGATATCCGCAAGCTGCCGCTGGTCACCATCGACGGTGCCGACGCGCGCGACTTCGATGACGCGGTGTACGCCGAGCCGAAACGCGGCGGCGGTTGGCGCCTGATCGTGGCCATCGCCGATGTGTCGCATTACGTGCAGGTGGGCACCGCGCTGGATCGCGAGGCCTACGAGCGCAGCACGTCCACCTATTTCCCCGGCTTCGTGGTGCCGATGCTGCCGGAGACGCTGTCCAACGGCATCTGCTCGCTGAACCCGAAGGTCGAGCGGCTGTGCATGGTCTGCGACATGGTGGTCGGCGCCGATGGCGCGGTGAGCAAGGCCAAGTTCTATGACGCGGTGATGCTGTCGCACGCGCGCCTCACCTACGACAAGGTATGGCAGGCGGTCGGTCTGAAGGATGCGGATGCGCGCCACGAAGTGGCCGACGTGTTGCCGCAACTGGAAAACCTGCACGCGCTGTACAAGGCGATGGCGGCGCAGCGCAAGCGTCGTGGCGCGATCGACTTCGAGACGCCGGAGGTGAAGTTCCGCCTCGACAACACCGGCAGCGTGGAGTCGATGGGCGCCACCGAGCGCAACGACGCGCACAAGCTGATCGAGGAATGCATGATCGCCGCCAACGTGCAGGCGGCACTGTTCCTGGAGAAGAAGAAAATCCCCGCGCTGTTCCGCGCGCACGAGCCGCCGCCGGCGGAGAAGTACGAAGACCTGCAGCAGTTCCTGCGCGAGTTCAAGCTGCGCATGCCGCCGGTGGATGAAGTGACGCCGGCGGATTTCTCCGAGATCCTGGCCCTGGTGCACGACCGCCCGGAGCGCGAGCTGATCCAGAGCGTGCTGCTGCGCTCGCAGAGCATGGCCGCCTACCAGCCCGAGAACCGCGGCCATTTCGGTCTGGCGCTGCAGGCGTACGCGCATTTCACCTCGCCGATCCGCCGCTATCCCGACCTGCTGGTGCATCGCGCCATCCGCCATGCGCTCACCGGGCGCAAACTGGCCGATTACACCTACAGCCCCAGCGACATGGCGGCCATGGCCATCCACTGCTCGCAGCGCGAGCGCCGCGCGGAGGAGGCCGAGCGTGACGTGGACGAGCGCTTCAAGTGCGCGTGGATGGCCAAACACGTGGGCGAGGAGTTCGACGGCGTGGTCACCGGCGTCACCTCGTTCGGGCTGTTCGTGGAACTGGACGAAACGAAAGTGTCCGGCCTGGTGCATATCAGCCAGCTGGCCAACGACTACTACCACTTCGACGCCACCCGCAAACTGCTGAAGGGCGAGCGCACGGGCGCGCAATTCCGCCTGGGCGACCACGTGCGCATCCAGGTGCTGCGCGCCAGCCTGGAGGATCGCAAGATCGATTTCCGGCTGGTGGCACCACGCGCCAAGGCGGCACCGGTGGCCAGCGGCAAGGCCTACGACTATGCCGCCAGCGGTGAGCGTTACTCGCTGCCGAAAGCGGCGGCAGCCAAGAAGCCGGGCATGTTCGGTCGCGCCGCCAAGGCGATCGGCCGCGCATTCGGTCGCAAGGACGCCGTGGCGGCGCCGGAGGCGGCAGCGCCCACTGCCACCACCGAGCCCGCGCGGCGAACACGCCAGCAGGCCGATACCAGCCAGCGCCCGCGCTCCACGAAGAAGACAGGCGACGCTACGGCCCGCCGCCCGCGCAAGCAGGGCGGGGAAGCCACGGGCAAGCGTGAAAAGGGTGTGGTCGCGCCGAAAGCCAAGCCAGCCGGCGCATCGAAAAAAACCGCGCCCGGCAACAGCGGTCGGCGTCGATCGAAACAGAAACCGAAGGGCGTGCAATGAGCGAAAGCTGGATCGTCGGCATCAATCCGGTCGAGGGTGCCCTGAGCAACGACGCCGAGCGCGTGCGCGAAGTGCTGGTGGAAAGCGGCCAGCGCAACGCACGCGTGCTGGAGCTGGCCGAGCGTGCGAAGAAACTGAAGATCCCGGTACAGCACCGCCCGCGCGACGAGCTGGATCGGGTGGCCGGCGAAGCGCGCCACCAGGGTGTGGCCGCGCGCTACGAAGCGGCTCCCGCCGCGCATGAAAACGACCTGGCCGGCTTGCTGGAGCGCGACGGCGCGCAGGCGCTGGTGCTGGTGCTGGACGGCGTCACCGACCCACACAACCTGGGCGCCTGCCTGCGCAGCGCGGCGGCGGCGAAAGTCACCGCGGTGATCGTGCCCAAGGATCGCGCGGTGGGCCTGACCCCGGTGGTGCGCCGCGCCTCGGCCGGCGGCGCTGACCGCGTGCCGCTGATCGCCGTCACCAACCTGGCTCGCACGTTGCGCGAGTTGAAGGATGCCGGCGTGTGGATCACCGGCCTGGCCGGCGACACCGACACCTCGATCTACGGTGTCGACTTCAATGGCCCGGTAGCGATCGTGCTGGGCAGCGAGGGCGAAGGCATTCGCCGGCTCACGCGCGAGCTGTGCGATTTCGTGGCGAAGATTCCCATGCCCGGCACGATGGAAAGCCTCAACGTCTCGGTCGCCACCGGCGTGGCGCTGTTCGAGGCCTTGCGCCAACGGACGTCCAAACGATGACGACACTCTACTGGCACGACTGGTCCGGCTATATCGGCGTGCTGCTGGTGCTGCTGGCGTTCCTGCTGCTGCAGGCGCACCGGCTGCATGGCAATGGCCTGACCTATCAACTGCTCAACGCGTTCGGTGCGCTGGGCGTGCTGCTGTCGCTGGTGTTCGGCAGCTTCAACACCTCCGCCTTCGTGATGGAGGCGGCGTGGCTGCTGATCAGCGTCTACGGCATCGTGCGCGGCGCGCGTCTGCGCCGTGAGCGGCGCGACCTTTCGTGAGGCTGCCTGCCGTCAGCAGCCTTTGAACACGGCCTTGCGTTTTTCCAGGAAGGCGGCGGTGCCCTCGCGCATGTCCTCGGTGGCAAAGCCCAGCGCGAACGCCTGCGTTTCGAAGGCCAGGCCCTGGTCGATCGCGTTCTCGCCGCCTTCCAGCACGACGTCGAGGATGCGCCTGGCCGCCAGCGGCGCGGCGGCGGCCAGTTGATCGGCCAGCGCATCCACGGTTTCGTCCAGTGCCTCGGGTGCCACCACGCGCGTGACGATGCCCAGCTCCCAGGCGCGCTGGGCGGTGATCGGTGTGCCGGTCAGGCACAGCTCCAGCGTGGCGCCGCGGCCGGCCAGCCGCAGCAACCGCTGGGTGCCGCCGAAACCGGGGATCAGGCCCAGGTTGATTTCCGGTTGGCCAAACTTGGCCTTCTCGCTGGCGATGCGGAAATGGCAGGCCATCGCCAGCTCCATGCCGCCGCCCAGCGCAAACCCCTGCACGCGGGCGATCACCGGTTTGCCCAGGCGCTCGATCGAGGTCATCAACTGCTGCCCGGCGCGCGAAAACGCCTGAGCCTGCGTTGCCGTATAGCCATGCATTTCGGCGATGTCGGCCCCGGCCACGAAGGCCTTCTCGCCGGCGCCCGCCAGTACCACCACCCGCACGGCGTCGTCGTACCCGGCCTGCGCGAAGGCCGTGGTGAGCTCGCTGAGCGTGGCCCGGTCGAGGGCGTTGAGCTTGTCGGGACGATTGACCGTGATCACGCGCACCGCGCCGCGGTGGGTGATCTCCAGGTTGCGGTAAGCCATGCCAGACTCCGGCCGGTTGCGGGCGTGCCATGTTAGCAGCGGGAACCTTTGTGCCTGTCCGGTTTCTCAGCCATGCGCTTCGCAACCCCACGCTTCGGCCGGGAAACCGGCCCTTGCACGACCTTGGCAAACCGCTTGGCATGAACCTACCGTATCGACCGCCACATCGGGTTTTCCCGTGCCGGAGCCAGCCATGAGATGGTTGCGCTGGCTGCCGCTGGGCGCGTTGCTGGTGGGCGCCGCCGTGCAGGCGCAGACCACCGCCGGCCATCCGGCGGGGCTGGACAAGGCCAAGCTTTCCTACGCCATCGGCTACCGGATCGGCAGCCAGT
The DNA here is from genome assembly GCF_039523575.1 of Rhodanobacter caeni. Taxonomy (NCBI): domain Bacteria; kingdom Pseudomonadati; phylum Pseudomonadota; class Gammaproteobacteria; order Lysobacterales; family Rhodanobacteraceae; genus Rhodanobacter; species Rhodanobacter caeni. The sequence continues at coordinate 375,864 of NZ_BAAAFO010000001.1, forward strand.
TTGCCGATGGCAAGCCGGCGGTGGACCTGGCCACCATGCAGCGCGCCATCCAGGACGCGTACCTCAAGCGCGATCCCAGCGTGTCGATGCAGGATATGCATCAGCAATTGCAGCGCCTGGGCCAGCAGATGCACGCCGAGGCGATGGCCACGTTCAAGCGGATGGCGGCGGAAAACGCGCAGAAGAGCGCCCGCTACATGGCGCACAACCGGCAGCAGCCGGGGGTGGTGCAACTGCCCTCGGGCATCCAGTACTCGGTGCTCGCCAGGGGCAGCGGCAAGGTTCACCCCACGGTCACCAGCCGGGTGGTGGTGAACTACCGCGGCATGCTGGTGGACGGCACCGAATTCGACAGCACCTGGGCGCACGGAGCGCCGGTGAGCTTCACGGTGAACAAGGTGATCCGCGGCTGGCAGGACGTGATTCCGCGGATGCGCGTGGGCGATCGCTGGAAAGTGGTGATCCCGCCGCAGCTGGCCTATGGCGAGTACGGCCAGCTCCCGCGCATCGGGCCGAACGAGGCCCTGGTGTTCGAGATCGAATTGCTCGACATCAAGAACTGAGCCGCCCGCGCGGGCCTGCGCTGATACCATGGCCGGGTATGTCGAACGATCCCGTTTCCGCTGTCGCGCCGCTGACGCCCTGCATCCGGCTTTGCCGCCTCGATCCGCTCGGGTATTGCATCGGCTGTCGCCGCAGTGGCGAGGAAATCGGCCGCTGGAGCGCGCTGGATAACAACGAGCGGTGGCGGTTGATGCGCGACGTGCTGCCGCTGCGCGGGCCGGCCATGCTGCCGTGATCGGGATCGTGGCCGACGCCTTGCGACCGCTGTCGGCGCCGCCGGTGGGACGGGGCTGGAACCATGCGGACATGGCCGAGCTGCTGGGCGATGCGCCGCGCCGCCCGGCCGCCGTGCTGATCGGCCTGCGCGAAGGCGTGCAGCCGCGCATGGTGCTCACCGTGCGCACCGACCACCTGCACGCGCACGCGGGCCAGGTGGCGTTTCCCGGCGGGCGCAGCGAGGCCGGCGACGGCGACGCCATCACCACCGCGTTGCGCGAAAGCGAGGAGGAGATCGGCCTGGAGCGCGGGCTCGTGACGCCGCTGGGTTACCTCGATCGCTTCGAGACCATCAGCGGCTTCTGCATCACGCCGGTGGTGGCGCGCATCGCGGCCGAGGCGCAACTTTACCCCGCTCCCGACGAGGTGGCCGAGGTGTTCGAGGTGCCGCTGGCGTTCTTCATGGAGCCGGCCAACCTGCGCCGCTACACCATGGATTTTCGCGGACACCAGCGCGCGATGGTGGAATTCGTGCATGGCGGCCACCGCATCTGGGGCGCCACCGCGGCGATACTTCTCAACTTGCTGCAGAGGATGGGACGCGCATGACCCTGCTCACCACACTCATCGACCCGGCCACGCTGTCGGCCATGTCGCCCGACGAGACGTTGATTGTCGATTGCAGCTTCGACCTGGCCGACCCGGGCAAGGGCGAGCGCGAGTTCCGGCAGGGCCACATTCCTGGCGCGGTCTACGCCAACCTCGATCACGACCTGTCCGACCTGTCGCGCCAACAGGAAGGACTGGGCCGCCACCCGTTGCCGCTGGAGTCCGCCTTCAGCGCCCTGCTGTCGCGCTGGGGCTGGCGCGCCGGCATGCCTGTGGTGAGCTATGACGCCGGCAGCGGCGCGCTGGCGGCGGCGCGGCTGTGGTGGTTGCTGCGGCTGGCCGGGGTGCGCGACGTGGCCGTGCTCGATGGCGGGTTTGCCGCCTGGAAAAAGGCCGGCTTGCCGGTGGAGCAGGGCGAGCCCGCGGCGCGCGCTGCCACCGAGGTGGCGTTGCGTTACGACGAAACGCAGGTGCTGATCGACCACGCGGCGCTGGGCGAGGGTTCGCAACGATTGCTCGATGCCCGCGCGGCACCGCGCTACCGCGGCGACGTGGAACCGCTGGACCGCGTCGGTGGCCACGTGCCCGGCGCATTGAACCGGCCGTTTTCCGACAACCTGGGCGAGGATGGCCGCTTCAAGCTGGCGGCGCAATTGCGCGCCGAGTTCGCCGCCGTCCTGGGCGACACCGCGCCCTCCGACGTGGTGCACATGTGCGGCTCTGGCGTCACCGCGTGCCACAACCAGCTGGCCATGGAATACGCCGGTTTGCGCGGCTCGCGTCTGTACGCCCCGTCGTGGAGCGGCTGGATCAGCGACCCTTCGCGGCCGGTGGCGAAAGGCTAGCTTCCCGACGCGCGCCCGATTGGCGCGCATGGCGTTTCATCCGCGCCGATGTCGCCTTGCGGCCGGCGTGGGAGCTGAAAAACAGGAGCCTCCATGCTGACGACCACCCGATTTTCCCGCGCCCAATCCTTCCTTTCCGCCGTGTGGGAAAGCGGTGTTCGGCTTGCGGGTGGGGCGGCGCGCCGCTGGCGCCGCTGCCATGCGGCTTTCGTCATCGCCTTGTTGTTGCCCGGCATGGCACCGGCTGCATCGGCGGACGCATCGATGCCGCACCTGGCGCCGCGCCACGGCGCCATCCAGTTGATCGTCGACGGCCAGCCGTTCCTGATGCGCGCCGGCGAACTGGAAAATTCCTCGGCATCCAGCCTGCCGTACCTGGACACGCTGTGGTCGAAATTCGAGGCGATGCATTTCAACGCGGTGATCGCGCCGGTGTACTGGAACCTGATCGAGCCGCAGCAGGGGCGGTTCGATTTCAGCACCGTGGACGGGCTCATCAAGGGCGCCCGCGCCCACGACATGCGCCTTGTCCTGCTGTGGTTCGGCAGCTGGAAAAACAGCATGTCGAGCTACCTGCCGGCCTGGGTCAAGCGCGATGCCAGCCGCTACCCGCGCGCCCGGCGTTCCGATGGCACGCCGATGGAGATCCTGTCGGCGCTGGATGCGGCCAACGTGCAGGCGGACAGCGCCGCCTTCGTGGCGCTGATGAAACACCTGAAGCAGACCGATGGCGAGCAGCACACCGTGGTGATGGTGCAGGTGGAGAACGAGGTCGGCATGATCCCCGAGGCGCGCGACCACGGCCCGCTGGCCGATGCCGCCTTCCACGCACCGGTGCCACAGGCGCTGACCGACTACCTGTCGGAGCACAGGGAACGTCTGGCGCCGCAACTCGCGGCGGCATGGCGCGCGCACGGGTTCAGGACTGGCGCCAAGTGGGAGGACACGTTCGGTGCCGGCGAGCAGACCGACGAGTTGTTCACCGCGTGGACGGAAGCCCGTTACACGGGGCAAGTCGCGGCCGCGGGCAAGGCGGTCTATCCGCTGCCGATGTACGCCAATGCGGCGCTGATCCGGCCCGGCAAGCGCCCCGGCGAATATCCCAGCGGCGGTCCGCTGCCGCATCTTTTCGACGTGTGGCGCGCGGCCGCGCCGGCGATCGACTTCCTGGCGCCGGATATCTATTTCCCGAACTTCACCGAATGGGCGGAAAAGTACGCGCTGCCCGGCCGGCCCTTCCTGATTCCCGAGACCGGCCGCGTGTCGGGCGCGCAAATGGCCGCCAACGGCCTGTACGCGTATGCGCATCTGAACGCGATGGGCTATTCGCCCTACGCGCCGGAATTCCTGTCTCCCGACTATGCGAAGGCACTGGGGCAGGCGTACGACTTGATCGATCAGCTGACCCCGCTGATCCTCGCCCATCAGGGCAGCGGAAAAATGGTTGGCATGCTGCCGCGCACCCACTTCGACGGCAGTGTCGACCTGAGCCCGCAGACCTTCGTCTTCGGCGACTACAAGGTGACGGCCAGCTTTCGCAAGCCGGGCTCCGCGTCGATCGGGGCGAAGCTCGACGCCGACACGTCGACCACGCACGGCGGCCTGATCATCCAGACCGGCCCCGATGATTTCTGGTTCGCGGGCACCGGCATCACGGTCTATTTCGAGCCCGTCGGCAAGGGGCGATCGGCCGTGGGCATCGAGTCGATCTGGGAAGGACGTTTCATCAACGGGCAATGGGTGCCGGGCCGCGAAATGAATGGCGACGACACCAACCAGGGGCGCCACCTGAGCTTGCCGGACGATGAATTCTCGATACGCCGGGTGACGCTCTATCGCTATCACTAGGCATCAGCCGGACCGTCATCCCGGCGAAAGCCGGGACCCAGTGCCTTTGCTTTTCAACGACCTGAAGTCGCTGGATTCCGGCTTTCGCCGGAATGACGGTGTTGTTCGAGTTTCCTCAGGCTTAGTTCTTCAACCGCGCCAGCAACTGTTGCAGCACCGCCTGCGCCTCGGGCTGGAAATACGCGTCGAGGAAATCATCCAGCGGCAGCGTGTCGGGATCGACCGCGGCGACCAGATCCGCGCGGGCCAGCGCACGGGTGGCCAGCATCGCCTGCGAGGGCAGCGCCAACAGTTCGCCCAGCCAGTGCAGCGCGCGGGTGGTGACCTGTTCGGCTACGGTCAGCTCATCCACAAAACCGCAGGCTAGCGCCGCATCCGATTCGATCATCGCCCCCGACACCAGCAGCCGTTCTGCGCGATAAGTGCCCACCACACGGCGCAGCGCGTGCTGGATGCTCTGCGGCACGATCAGTCCCACCTGCACCTCGTTGAGGCCGATGCGATACGGCCCCTGCGCCATCACGCGATAGTCGCAGAACAACGCCAGCACCGCGCCACCGGCCGGGCTGTGGCCGGTGATGGCGGCCACGATCGGGATCGGCAATCGCGCCAGCGTGGAGCACAGCGCGAAGAACTCGTGCCAGAAGCGCCGCACGCCATCGCGATCCAGCGCCAGCAGCGCAGGGATGTCCACGCCGGCCGAAAACAGCCCCTGCGCACCGGACAGCACCAGGCCGCGCTGGCCGTTTGCCGGCGCCTGTTCCAGCGCCTCGCGCAGGGTGACCAGCAAGGCGGTATCCAGCGCATTCACTGGCGGCCGATTCAAGCGGATCTCGGTGATGTCGTGCTCGTGCGGAAACAGGTCGAACATGGCGGCTTCCTCAGGGGTTCTGCTCGGCAGTCCAGTGGTAGCGCACGGCGTAATCCAGCGTGGCCTTGCCGCCGGCCGGCACGCTGACGCGGAATTCCAGCGTGTCGGGCGTCTGTTTGCCGGGCTTGCTGGACGAGGACGCCAGCGTCCACTGCTGCCAGCGGTTCGGGTGCTCGCGCACGGTGACCACGCGCGCGCTGTCGCCGGCGTTGGTCAGCGTGATGCGGAACGCCTCGTCCATCGTGCGGCCGGCCTTGTCGACGGTGAACGCGGTGCGTTCGCGCTGGGCGCGCAGGTCGAACGCGGTGCCCAGCGTGATGGTGGCGTCGCTGCCCTTGGGCGTGTCGTCGATGCGGCCCTCGCCGATGAATTGCGGCGTGCCGTTGCGATCGGCGCTGAGCACGCGCAGGTAGCCGGCGGGCAGGCTGTCGAATGCCTTCAGGCGCAGCGTGCTGATGATGGAGTCGTTGCTGCCCGTATTGAAACTGGCGTCCAGCATCGGCTGCGGCGGCTGGTAGCTGTTGCCGTTTTCCAGCAGCGCCGTGCGTTCGCAATCCAGCGTGCGGGTGGCGTACAGCGGCACCTGGCTGACGCTGCCGTCGGGCAGGTCGACCGGCGCGGGCAGGGTGTAGCTGCGGTAATCGGCGAGAGTGGATTGCGCGGGCATGTCGGCGCTTTCGGCCTTGTAGCTGCGCGCCATGGCCATCATCGGCCGCGGCGCTGAGGCCTTGGCGAAATGCGGCTCGCCCGCGATCAGCGTGAGTTGCGTGTCGCGCCAGTCGCGACCGCTGCGGTTGGCGATGCTGGCGCGCGATTCGAACTGCATGCGGCAGGCGCTGCCCGGCTGCAGCGTGCCGACATACGCGGCGCGCCAGCCCAGCCCGGCGGTGGGATAACTGAGCACGGCGTTCGCCTGGCCGGCGCGCTGCGCGTCGATGCGCAGGCTGAGGCTGGAGCCGGTGGGAAAATCCGCGCCGGTGGTACGCACCGCGGCGTAGTTGCGCACCAGGGTGGTGGCGCCGTTGTCGCCGCGCACCAGCAAGCCGTCACCGGCGCGCAGCAGATTGCCGCTGGCCAGTGCTTGGCCGTTGTCGCCCAGCACCTCCACCGCGTGGCCGACCAGGCCACTCAGCGCCGCGTTCTGGCCCTGGCCCAGCAACAGGCGTTGCGAGATGACTTTGGCATTGCCCGCGGGAAAGCCCAGCGCCATCGCTTCGGGATCGATGTGGTTGGGCAGGTCACCGATCACCACGTCGTGGCTGCCGGCGTCCAGTGTCAGCGAGCGCTGCTCGCGCACCACGGCGTAGCCGTCGTCGACCGCGCCGTCGCCGCTGCTGCTGTAAAGCGCGCTGCTGTCGCTGCGATAAAGCGTCAGCTCGGTGCGGTCTTTCGCATGGGCGGTGGCGGCGCCAAGGCTGGCCATGCAGGCGATGGCGAGAATCGTGTGGCGTGGTGTCATCGGTGTGCTCCATCGAGGCATCGACGGACATCATAACGAGGATGTGTGAATACCGTGCGCGCGCGTATGTGAGCGGCGTCGCGGCTTGGGTGGTTGCGTTATCCCGCGGCCCCTGCCAGCGGCACGGCATGCTGCGCCGCCTGTCGCACGGAAGGCGGCAACGGTACCGGTTTTCCAGTAGCCGGAGCGATCCACACCATCACCACGCGGCCGTCGCAATACAGCGTTTGCGGATCGCTAGCATCGACGATGCGATGGGCGATGGTGATCGAACTGTTGCCGATGCGCTCGCAAAGCAACTGCACCTGCAGCTGCGCCGGCCACGCGATCGGCCGGCGGTAATTGAGTTCGCTGGCGGCCAGCACGGGCGTGGCGGCGGTATCCATCGTGTCGCCCGTTGCCTGCATCCACTGCAGTCGCGCCTCTTCCAGATAGGTGAGGTAGGTGGAATTGTTGACGTGGTTGAACGCGTCAAGGTCGCGCCAGCGCACCGCGATGCCGGCCACGAACATGGGCGTGCCGGCCGGAGCGGCGGAGCTTTGGGCGCTCACGATTTCTTCTTCCGCGGCACCGGCTTGTACTTGTCGGCCGAGGCGATGTGCTTGGCGGCGGATTTCACCCGCTTGGTGGCGGGCGGTTTCGCCGCCTTGGCGGTTTTCAGGTGTGGCGCCAGGAAACGGCCGGTATGCGAGCCCGCGGTGGCGGCCACGGTTTCGGGCGTGCCGGTGACCAGGATGCGGCCGCCGCCGGCACCGCCTTCGGGGCCGAGATCCACGATCCAGTCGGCGGTCTTGATCACGTCCAGGTTGTGCTCGATCACCACCACCGTATTGCCCTGATCCACCAGCTGGTGCAGCACGTCCAGCAATTGCTCGATGTCGTGGAAATGCAATCCGGTGGTGGGCTCGTCGAGGATGTACAAGGTATGCCCGGTGTCGCGCTTGGACAGCTCCTTGGACAGCTTCACGCGCTGCGCCTCGCCACCGGAAAGCGTGGTGGCGCTCTGGCCCAGCTTGATGTAATCCAGGCCCACCGCGCGCAGCGTGTCGAGCTTGCGCGCTACGGTGGGCACGTTCTCGAACAGCTTCAGCGCGTCTTCCACCGTCATGTCCAGCACGTCGGCGATGGTGTGGCCCTTGTAGAGGATCTCCAGCGTCTCGCGGTTGTAGCGCTTGCCGTGGCAGGCGTCGCAGGGCACGTAGACGTCGGGCAGGAAGTGCATCTCCACCTTGATCAGGCCGTCGCCCTCGCAGGCCTCGCAGCGGCCGCCGCGCACGTTGAAGCTGAAACGGCCCGCCGTGTAGCCGCGCGCACGCGCCTCGGGCACCTGCGCGAACATCTCGCGCAGCGGCGTGAACAGGCCGGTGTAGGTGGCCGGGTTGGAGCGCGGCGTGCGGCCGATCGGCGACTGGTTGATGTCCACCACCTTGTCGAACAGCTCCATGCCCTCCACCGAGCGGTACGGCGCCGGCTGCGTGCTGGCGCCGTTCAGCTCGGCCGCGGCCAGCCGGAACAGCGTGTCGTTGACCAGGGTGGATTTGCCCGAACCGGAAACGCCGGTGATGCAGGTGAACAGCCCGGCCGGAATCGCCAGGTCCACATCCTTCAGGTTGTTGCCGCTGGCGCCCTTGAGTCGCAGCCATGCCTCGTCGTCGGCCGGTTGGCGGCGCTTCTCCGGCACCTCGATGCGGCGCGCGCCGGACAGGAACTGGCCGGTGATCGAGCGCGGTGCGGCCAGGATGTCGGTCACCGTGCCCTGCGCCACGACATCGCCGCCGTGGACGCCGGCACCGGGGCCGATGTCCAGCACGTGGTCGGCCATGCGGATGGCGTCCTCGTCGTGCTCCACCACGATCACCGTATTGCCCAGGTCGCGCAGCCGCGTGAGCGTACCCAGCAGACGTTCGTTGTCGCGCTGGTGCAGGCCGATCGAGGGCTCGTCCAGCACGTACATCACGCCGACCAGGCCGGCGCCGATCTGCGAGGCCAGCCGGATGCGCTGCGCCTCGCCGCCGGAGAGCGAATCGGCCTGGCGGTCCAGCGTGAGGTAGTTCAGGCCCACGTCGTTGAGGAAGCTCAGCCGCTCGCGGATTTCCTTGATGATCTTCACCGCGATCTCGCCGCGCCAGCCGGGCAGGACCAGCGTGTCGAAAAACGCCAGCGCGTCATCGATCGAACGGCGGGTGAGCGCGGGCAGGGCCTGCTCGGCCACGAACACGTTGCGGGCGGAACGGTTCAGCCGCTGGCCCTCGCATTCGGGGCAGGGCTGGTCGCTGATGAAGCGCGCCAGTTCCTCGCGTACCGCCGCCGATTCGGTCTCCTTGTAGCGCCGTTCCATGTTCGGCACGATGCCTTCGAACGCATGCTCGCGGGTAACCTTGCCGCCGCGCTCGGTGAGGTAGCGGAACGCGATGCGCTGCTTGCCGCTGCCGAACAGGATGGCCTTCTGGACGTCCTTCGGCAGCTCCTGCCACGGCATGTCCACGTCGAAGCCGTAATGCGCGGCCAGCGACAAAATCAGCTGGAAATAGTGCGCATTGCGCCGGTCCCAGCCGCGCACCGCGCCGCTGGCCAGCGCCCGCTCGGGATGGCTCACCACGCGAACCGGATCGAACACCTGGGTGATGCCCAGGCCGTCGCAGGCCGGGCAGGCGCCGGCCGGCGCGTTGAACGAGAAGAGCCGCGGTTCCAGCTCGGGCAGCGAGTAGTCGCACACGGGGCAGGAGAAGCGCGAGGAGAGCAGTTGCTCGGCCGGAACCTCGCCGTCGGCGCCGGGCTGCGCGTCCATGTCCACCAGGATCACCAGCCCCTCGCCCAGCCGCAGCGCGGTCTCGAACGATTCGGCCAGGCGCTGCTTGATGTCCTCGCGCGGGCGGAAGCGGTCCACCACCACCTCGATGGTGTGTTTCTGGCGCAGCATCAGCGGCGGCACGGCGTCCAGGTCGTACACCGCGCCATCGACGCGCGCACGCACGAAACCCTGCGCGCGCAGCTGCTCGAACACCTGCACGTGCTCGCCCTTGCGCTCGCGCACCACCGGCGCCAGCAGCATGTAGCGCTTCTCCGGGTCCAGCGCCAGTGTGGCGTCCACCATCTGGGTCACCGTCTGCGCCGCCAGCGCGATGCCGTGGTCGGGGCAGCGCGGCGTGCCCACGCGGGCGTACAGCAGGCGCAGGTAATCGTAGATCTCGGTAATCGTGCCCACGGTGGAGCGCGGGTTGTGCGAGGTGGACTTCTGCTCGATCGAGATCGCCGGCGACAACCCCTCGATGTGGTCGACGTCGGGCTTTTCCATCATCGACAGGAACTGTCGCGCGTACGCCGACAGCGATTCGACGTAGCGTCGCTGGCCTTCGGCGTAGATCGTGTCGAACGCCAGCGAGGATTTGCCCGAGCCGGACAGGCCGGTGATCACGATCAGCTTGTCGCGCGGCAGGTCCAGGTCGATGTTCTTGAGGTTGTGCGTGCGGGCGCCGCGAATGCTGATGTTGTCCATGACGGCTGAATATGGGGGAGCCGATTACTATACCAAGGCGTTCAGATGGTCTTTTTTTGGCGGCCGGCCGATACGTGGCTGCGGAAGTGCGCAGGTGGTCAGCAATTGACCAGCGCGCCGCGTGGTCGCTATAATCCGCAGTTCGCCGCACCTGCATGGGTCGCAGGCGATACCCAAGAGAATAACGACAGAAGGGCATTCCCATGAGTTACGCAGTCATCAAGACGGGCGGCAAGCAGTACCGCGTTCAGCAGGGCGACGTCCTGCGCGTGGAACTGTTGACCGCCGAAGAAGGCGCCACCGTGAGCTTTGACCAGGTGCTGCTGGTCGGTTCCGGCGAGTCGGTCACCGTTGGTGCGCCGGTCGTCGAAGGCGCCACCGTCAGCGCCACCGTCCGCAAGCACGGCCGCGCCGACAAGGTCCGCATCATCAAATTCCGCCGCCGCAAGCACTACAAGCGGCAGCAGGGTCACCGTCAGCACTTCACCGAAATCGAGATCACGGGCATCAACGCCTGAGCAACTGGAGCATTGAGTCATGGCACATAAAAAAGGCGTAGGTTCCAGCCGCAACGGTCGCGATTCGAACCCGAAATACCTGGGCGTGAAGATCTACGGCGGCCAGGCCATCGAGGCCGGCAACATCATCGTGCGTCAGCGCGGCACCCAGTTCCATCCGGGCGTGGGCGTCGGCCTGGGCCGCGACCACACGCTGTTCGCGCTGGTCGACGGCACCGTGCAGTTCAAGATCCGCGGCAGCAAGAACCGCCGTTTCGTCGACGTCGTGCAGGCGTAAGCTTTCCACGACGCGGTAGCGAAGGCCCCGCTTCGGCGGGGCTTTTCGTTTGGAGCAGGGAATCGGGAATGGAGAATGGGGAATGGTGAAAGCGGGTTTCCTGCCAATCCCGTACCCTCTCCGGATCGCCGGCTTTTCCTGTTCCCCATTCCCTATTCCCCATTCCCGGCCCTCCCCATGAAATTCGTCGACGAAGCAATCATCAAGGTCCAGGCGGGCGATGGCGGCAATGGCTGCGTCAGTTTCCGCCGCGAAAAATTCATTCCGTTCGGCGGCCCGGATGGCGGTGATGGAGGCTTTGGCGGCTCGGTGTGGCTGGTGGCCGACGAGGGCCTGAACACGCTGGTCGATTTTCGCCATCAGCGCAGCTTCAAGGCCAGGCGCGGCGAGAACGGCATGGGCAGCCAGATGTACGGCAAGGGCGGGGAGGACACGGTCATCCGCGTGCCGGTCGGCACCATGGTTACCAATGTCGATACCGACGAGGTGATCGGCGACCTCACCAGCCACGGCCAGCGCATGCTGGTGGCGCAGGGCGGCAAGGGCGGGCTGGGCAACATCCACTTCAAGAGTTCGGTGAACCGGGCGCCTCGCAAGGCCACGCCGGGTACGCCGGGCGACGTGCGCGAGCTGAAGCTGGAGCTGCGCCTGCTGGCCGACGTGGGCCTGCTGGGCTTTCCCAATGCGGGCAAGTCCACCTTCATCCGCGCGGTGTCGGCGGCCACGCCGCGGGTGGCCGATTACCCGTTCACCACGCTGCATCCCAACCTGGGCGTGGTCAGCCTGGGCACCGACCAGAGTTTTGTCATTGCCGACATCCCGGGCCTGATCGAGGGCGCGGCCGATGGTGCCGGGCTGGGTATCCAGTTCCTGCGCCACGTGGCGCGCACCTCGCTGCTGCTGCATCTGGTGGATATCGCGCCCATCGACGGCACCGACCCGGTGGCGCAGGTGCGCGCGATCGAGAACGAGCTGGCCAGGTTCAACCCCGAGCTGCTGGAGCGCCCGCGCTGGCTGGTGCTGAACAAGGCCGACATGCTGGCGCCGGACGAGCGCGATGCCGTGGCCGCGGATATCGTGCAGCGCCTGGGCTGGACGCAGCCGTGGTTTCTGGTCTCGGCGGCGACGCGCGAGAACACCCTGGCGGTGTGCCAGCAGGTGCAGCAGTTCTTCGACGCGCAGCGCGAGGAGCACCAGGGCCGCACCGACATGCTGGCGGGCGACGTGCGCTTGCGCGGGGAAGAGCCGCAGGACTGAGGTGCCGCCGCAAACGCGAAAAGCCGGCTTGCGCCGGCTCCGCTTCATGCTCACGAAGAAGCCGGCTTGCGCCGGCTTCATGTTTCGATGGCGGGCGGAATCGCCCGCCATTGCCAACCCGGATCGCGGTGACCGGCTTACGCCAGTTCGCGGATCTTCGCGTTGAGGCGGCTCTTGTGACGGGCGGCCTTGTTCTTGTGGATCAGGCCACGGGCGGCGTAGCGGTCCATCACCGGCTGCGCGGCGGTGAAGGCGGCAACGGCGGCTGCCTTGTCCTTGGCCTCGATGGCCTTGACGACCTTTTTCAGGGCGGTGCGGACCATGGAACGTGCGCTGATGTTGCGCAGGCGGCGCTGTTCGGACTGGCGCGCGCGCTTCTTCGCGGACTTGATGTTGGCCAAGGTAGAACTCCGGAATGCAGGGTTGGGGTTGGAAAAAGACGCCAATTATGCGGTTCATTCACCCTTGCGTCAATTGGATGCGGGCGTCGCCGGACGCCGCCCGTGCCGCCTCGCCGAGCCCCTTGCCCCCGCGATGCCGGGATTCTGCCAGCGCCGGGCTGTGAACTTGGCGCCGGCCGCTGTCAAACTACGCGCCGCGCCCGGTTTGCCCGGGCGTTTCCTCCGCTCGATAGAAGGCGACAACAGGCGCATGAAGTCTCCCAGCATGTTCCGCGGGCTGCTCTCGTTCAGCAGCATGACGATGATCTCGCGGGTGCTCGGGCTGGTGCGCGACATGTCAATCAATGCGGCCTTCGGTGCCAACGGGGCCACCGACGCGTTCTGGGTGGCGTTTCGCATCCCCAATTTCATGCGCCGGCTGTTTGCCGAGGGATCGTTTTCCACTGCCTTCGTGCCGGTATTCACCGAGGTCAAGGAAAAGCGCACGCATGCGGAGCTGAAGAACCTGATGTCGCGGGTGTCGGGCACGCTCGGCGGCGTGCTGCTGCTGATCACGGCGCTGGGGATTTTCTTCGCGCCGCAGGTCACCGTGCTGTTTTCGCCCGGCGCGATCGACGAGCCGCGCAAGTTCGAGTTGACCGTCGACCTGCTGCGGCTGACGTTTCCGTTTCTGCTGTTCGTGTCGCTGACGGCGCTTTGCGGTGGCGCGCTCAACAGCTTCCATCGGTTTGCCCTGCCGGCACTGACGCCGGTGATCCTCAACCTGTGCATGATCGCCGGCGCGCTGTGGCTGTCGCGGCGGCTGGACACACCGATCATGGCGATGGGCTGGGCCATCCTGGCCGCGGGCATCCTGCAGTTGCTGTTCCAGTTGCCGGCGTTGCGCGGGCTGAACCTGCTGACCTTGCCGCGCTGGGGCTGGAACCACCCCGACGTGCGCAGGATCATGCGCTTGATGGTGCCCACGCTGTTCGGTTCGTCGGTGGCGCAGATCAATCTGCTGTTCGATACGGTGATCGCCTCGCTGCTGGTGGTGGGTTCGCAGAGCTGGCTGTCGCAGGCCGACCGTTTCCTGGAGCTGCCGCTGGGGGTGTTCGGCGTGGCGCTGGGCACGGTGATCCTGCCGTCGCTGTCGCGCCATCACGTCACCACCGACACGAACGGTTTCTCGCGCGCGCTGGACTGGGGCCTGCGCATCACGCTGCTGATCGCGGTGCCGGCGATGTTCGCGCTGATGCTGCTGGCCGGGCCGCTGGTGGCGACCTTGTTCCAGCACGGCAACTGGACCGCGCACGACACGCATATGGCGACCTTGTCGATCACCGCGCTGAGCTTCGGCCTGCCCGCGTTTGCGCTGGTGAAAGTGCTGCTGCCGGCGTTCTACGCACGCCAGGACACCCGCACGCCGGTGCGCGCGGCAGTGGCCTCGCTGCTGGCCAACATGGTGTTGAACGTGGTGTTCCTGGCGCTGCTGTTCGAGTGGTGGGCGTCGCCCGCACTGAAGCAGCTGTCATGGCTGGATGGGCTGGCGCGGCTGCCGGGCCTGCACATGGCACTGGGCATGGCCAGCGCGGTGGCGGCCTACGTCAACCTGGGGCTGTTGTGGCGATGGCTGAAACGGGCCGGCGTGTATCAGCGCCAGTCCGGCTGGGCGCGCCACCTGCTGCGGCTGGCGGCGTCGTGCCTGGCCATGGTGGCGGTGCTGTTGCTGGGCCGCTGGTGCTGGCCCGACTGGACCCATGGCGTGCCGGTGCTGACCCGTGTCTGGCACTTGGCGGCACTGGTGGCGGCCGGCGGTGCAACCTACCTCGGCATGCTGTTCGCCACCGGCTTCCGGCTGCGCGACCTGCGCGGCGCGTGATCGCCGGGACGGCTCAATCGCGGCGGATACGCCCGTTATACTGACGCCATGATGAGACTTTCCAGGGATGTCGCGGGCCCTTGCCTGGCGCCGCACGGCAGTGTCGTTGCCGTGGGCGCTTTCGACGGCCTCCACCGCGGGCACCAGACGCTGCTGGCGAAAGTGCGCGAGCGCGCCCAGGCACTGGATTGCACGCCGGCCGTGGTGAGTTTCGAGCCGTTGCCGCGCACGTTTTTCTCGCCCGAACCGGTGCCGCGCTTGTCCAGCGTGCGCGAAAAGCTCAAGGGTTTCGCCGCCGCGGGCATGGCGCAGACGCTGTTGCTGCGCTTCAACCGCGCGCTGACCGCCATGCCGGCCGAAGACTTCGTGCGCCGCGTGCTGTGCGATCGGCTGGCCACGCGCGAGGTCTGGGTGGGTGGCGATTTCCGCTTCGGGCACAAGCGCGGCGGCGACGTGGCGTTGCTGGAGCGCATGGGCCGCGAGCTGGGCTTTGCCGCCTGCACCATGCCGGCGGTGCAACTGCACGGGGCGCGGGTTTCCGCCAGCCGTGTGCGCGCGCTGCTGGCCGCCGGCGAGTTCGCGGGGGCCGAGCCGCTGCTCGGCCGTCCGTTCGTGATCGACGGCAAGGTGGAGTACGGCAACCAGCTCGGCCGCACACTGGGCTATCCCACCGCCAATATCCACCTGCAGCAGCGGGTCAGCCCGGTGCAGGGCATCTTCGCCGTGCGCGTGGGCCTGGGCGAAGGCGAGTGCAGCTGGCCGGGCGTGGCCAGCCTGGGCGTGCGCCCCACGGTGAACCAGGTGAGCCAGCCGCTGCTGGAAGTGCACCTGTTCGATTTCGATGGCGACCTCTACGGCCAGCGCATGGCGGTGGAGTTTGTCGCCAAGTTGCGCGACGAGCAGAAATTCGACGGGCTCGAACCGCTGAAGGCGCAGATGCATCTGGACGCCTGCCGGGCGCGCGAGCTGCTGGGCATGAACCCGCGGCTGATCGCCACGTAAGGCCATCCGATTCCCGCACGCCCCGTAATCCATTAACGTTGAACCCTTTGCCCGCCAGTACGGGCGGCAACCGCTAGCCATGGCAACCCCGCAATGACCCACGATTACAAGAGCACCATCAACCTGCCGCAGACGGATTTTCCGATGCGCGGCGACCTGCCCAAGCGCGAGCCGGGCTGGCTGGCGCAGTGGGAGCAGGTCGATCGCTATGCGCAGATCCAGCAGCGCACCGCCAATCGCGACAAGGTGTTCGTGCTGCACGACGGCCCGCCGTACGCCAACGGCGCCATCCACATCGGCCACGCCGTCAACAAGATCCTCAAGGACATCACGGTCAAGTCGAAACTGCTCTCCGGCCATCGCGCGCCGTACGTGCCCGGCTGGGATTGCCACGGCCTGCCGATCGAGATCGCGGTGGAGAAGAAATTCGGCAAGCCGGGCGTGAAGCTGGACGCTGCCGCGTTCCGGCAGAAGTGCCGCGAGTACGCGGCCGAACAGGTCGATACCCAGCGCACCGACTTCAAGCGGTTGGGCGTGCTGGGCGACTGGTCGCACCCGTACCGCACGATGGATTTCAGCTACGAGGCCGACATGCTGCGCGCACTGGCCCGCATCGTCTCCAACGGCCACGTGCTGCGCGGTGCCAAGCCGGTGTATTGGTGCTTCGACTGCGCCTCGGCGCTGGCCGAGGCAGAGATCGAATATGGCGACAAGATCTCGCCTGCCGTCGACGTGGCGTATGACGCGGTCGATCCGAAGGCACTGGCGGCGAAGTTCGGCGTGGACGCGGGCGACGCCATCGTGGCCATCCCGATCTGGACCACCACGCCGTGGACGCTGCCGGAAAGCCAGGCGGTGTCGCTGGGTGCGGAGCTGGAATACGCGTTGATCGAAGGCCCGCAGCGCGGTGGCAAACGCGTGCTGCTGGTGGTCGCGTCGGCGCTGGTAGACAAAGTGGCGGAACGCTACGGAGTCTCCCTTCCCCCGCTTGCGGGGGAAGGTGCCCGAAGGGCGGAAGAGGGCGCTCTGGTGCTGGGCCACGCCGAAGGCAAGGCATTGGAAGGCCTGCAACTCCACCACCCGTTCTATCCCCGCGAAGTCCCCGTGATCCTCGGCGACCACGTCAGCGCCGAAGACGGCACCGGCGCGGTGCACACCTCGCCCGATCACGGCGTCGAGGATTTCGTGGTGGCGCGCGAGTACGGCATCGGGCTGCTCAACTACATCGAGCCGCGCGGCACCTACCGCGCCGACACGCCGGCCGCCGACGGCCTCGAGCTGGGCGGCATGCACATCTGGAAGGCCAACGACGCCGTTGTCGACCTGCTGCGCCAGCGCGGCGTGCTGCTGGCGTTCGCCAAGATCGAGCACAGCTACCCCAACTGCTGGCGCCACAAGACGCCGGTGATCTACCGCACCACGCCGCAGTGGTTCGTCTCGATGGAGCAGGCGAAGCTGCGCGAGACCGCGCTCACCGCGATCAAGTCGGTGCGCTGGGTGCCGGGCTGGGGCGAGGAGCGCATCGCCGGCATGGTCGCCGGCCGCCCGGACTGGTGCATCTCGCGCCAGCGCACCTGGGGCGTGCCGATCGCGCTGTTCGTGCACAAGGCCACGCAGGAGCCGCATCCGGATTCCGTGGCCTTGCTGGAGCAGGTCGCGAAGAAGGTCGAGCAGGGCGGCGTCGATGCCTGGTTCACGCTGGACCCGGCCGAGTTGCTGGGCGACGACGCGGCCAATTACGAGAAAGTCACCGACGTGCTGGATGTGTGGTTCGACTCGGGTGTCACCCATTTCGCCGTGATCGGCCAGCGCCCGGAGCTGCAGCAGGGCACCGCCTCGCACTATAAGGTGATGTACCTGGAAGGTTCCGACCAGCACCGCGGCTGGTTCCAGTCCTCCCTGCTGACCTCCTCGGCGATCCACGGCCGCGCGCCGTACGACGAGGTGCTCACGCACGGTTTCACGGTGGACGCCAACGGCCGCAAGATGTCCAAGTCGCTGGGCAACGTGGTGGCGCCGCAGAAGGTGATGGATACGCTGGGTGCCGACGTGCTGCGCCTGTGGGTGGCCTCGGCCGATTACCGCAACGAGATGACCGTCTCCGACGAGATCCTCAAGCGCGTCTCCGACACCTACCGCCGCATTCGCAACACCGCCAAGTTCCTGCTCGGCAACCTGGACGGTTTCGACCCCGCCAAGCACCTGCTGCCGGTGGAAGACAGCCTGCTGCTGGACCAGTGGGCCGTGCAGCAGGCGTACGACGTGCAGCAGGCCGTGCTGGCCGCCTACGAGCGCTATGACTTCCCCGAGGTGGTGGCGCGCATCCAGAACTTCTGCACCAACGAGCTGGGCGCGCTGTACCTGGACATCACCAAGGACCGGCTCTACACCATGCCCACCGACAGCCGCGGCCGGCGCAGCGCGCAGAGCGCGATGTACCGCATCGCCGAGGCGCTGGTGCGCTGGCTGGCGCCGGTGCTGGCCTTCACCGCCGAGGAAATCTGGCAGCAGTTGCCGGGCGAACGCGGCGACAGCGTGCTGTTCGAGACCTGGTATGACGGCTTGGTTGCCACCCAGGATTCGCCCGCGCAACGCCGCTACTGGGCCGAACTGCTGGCGATCCGCGATACCGCCTCGCGCGTGCTCGAAGGCATGCGCAAGGCCGAGCGCATCGGCGCCGCGCTGGAGGCGAAGCTGGTGATCCACGCCGATGACGCCACCCAGGCGCGCCTGGCCGACACCGCCGACGAACTGCGCTTCTTCTTCATCGTTTCGGACCTGCACGTGGCGCCGTTGCTGCCGCGGCCGCAGGAGGCGGTAAAGGTCGATCTGGACGGCGCCGAGGTGTGGGTCTCGGCCAGCGTCAGCGACGCCGCCAAGTGCGTGCGCTGCTGGCATCGCCGCGACGACGTCGGCAGCCATGTGGAGCATCCGGAACTGTGCGGTCGCTGCGTCAGCAATGTCGAAGGGCCGGGAGAGGATCGCCGCTGGTTCTGATCCTGGGGCGCCCCCTTCCGCCCTTCGGGCACCTTCCCCCGCAGGCGGGGGAAGGAAGCTGGCTGTTTCGAGGAATCCAATGACTTCCTTCCCCCGCTTGCGGGGGAAGGTGGCCGACAGGCCGGATGGGGGCACTCCGCGCCGCTCTCCACCAACCCACACACGAGCCACCCATGACCAAACCCAACGCACTCCCATGGCTGTGGCTTTCCGCCATCGTCATCGCGCTCGACCAGCTCAGCAAATGGTGGGCATTGCACGCGCTGCAGCCGATGGGCGTGCCGCATCCGGTGATTCCCGGATTCCTCAACTGGACACTGGCCTTCAATCGCGGCGCGGCGTTCAGTTTCCTGGCGGACGGCAGCGGCTGGCAGCGCTGGTTTTTCGTGGTGCTGGCGCTGGCGATCTGTGTCGTGCTGCTGGTGTGGCTGGCGCGCACGCCGCGGCGTGACTGGCGCACCGGCCTGCCGCTGGGCCTGATCGTTGGCGGTGCGCTGGGCAACCTGATCGACCGGCTGCATGCCTCGCAGGTCACCGACTTCATCCACGTCTACTTCCGCCAGTGGGACTACCCGGTGTTCAACCTGGCCGACTGCGGCATCACCGTGGGCGCGGTGCTGCTGATCGCGTTCGGCATGTTCGGCGGCAAGCCCGCGGACGGCGTGCGATAATCGGCGTTCCCGCTGGAGCGGCCTGCCCGACGGAAGTCGCTCCTGCATGGCCGCGCTCAACGCACGAGGCATCCTTGGACATCCTGCTCGCCAACCCCCGTGGCTTCTGCGCTGGCGTCGATCGCGCCATCGCCATCGTCGATCGTGCGCTGGAATCCTACGGCCCGCCGATCTACGTGCGGCACGAGGTGGTGCACAACCGCTACGTGGTGGACAAGCTGCGTGCCGACGGCGCCGTCTTCGTCGAGGAGTTGCACGAGGTGCCCGACGGCGCCACGGTGATCTTCAGCGCGCACGGCGTGTCGCAGGGCGTTCGCGAGGAGGCTGCAGAGCGTCACCTGAAAGTGTTCGACGCCACCTGTCCGCTGGTCACCAAGGTGCACATGGAGGTGGCGCGGCTGGGCCGCATCGGCCGCAGCGTGGTGCTGATCGGCCACGCCGGCCATCCGGAAGTCGAAGGCACGATGGGGCAGTGGAACGCGGCCAACACGGGCGAGATCCTGCTGGTGGAATCGCTGGAATGCGTGGCGAAGCTTGCGCCGCGCGACCCGCACCAGCTGTCCTACGTCACCCAGACCACGCTGTCGGTGGATGACACCAAGGCGATCATCGACGCCTTGCGCCAGAAATTCCCCGACATCGAAGGGCCGCGCAAGGACGACATCTGCTACGCCACCCAGAACCGCCAGGATGCCGTGCGCCGCCTGGCCGATGCGGTCGACCTGATGCTGGTGGTCGGTTCGGTCAACAGCTCCAACTCCAACCGCCTGCGCGAGCTGGCGCAAAAACGCGGCGTGCGCTCGTACCTGATCGACGGCGCCGAGCACATCGAGCGCAGCTGGCTGGACGGGGTGAACCGCATCGGCCTCACCGCGGGCGCCTCCGCGCCGGAGAAGCTGGTGCTCGACGTGATCGCCCGCCTGCAATCCTGGGGCGCCGGCGCCGTGCGCGAGCTGGACGGCGAGCCGGAAAACATCACCTTCGCCCTGCCCAAGGAGTTGCGGCTGGTGGATGGCGCGGACGCCGCGGCGTCCTGAGCCTTGCGCATCGCCGCGTTCGGCGGCGCGACACGGGCAAAAAAAAAGCCGGCGCAAGGCCGGTTTCTTTTTCGAATTTTGGTCGGGGAGACAGGATTCGAACCTGCGACTTCTACGTCCCGAACGTAGCGCTCTACCAGGCTGAGCTACACCCCGTGGGAAGCCGCGTATCTTAATCGCCGTAAGGGTGCTTGGCAACAGGTTTTGCGCTGCACGGGGCGGGCGCGGCGGCCGGAGGACATGGCCTTCTGGTAATCTAGGCGGCTCCGTCGCGGACTGTACGGGACGGGTACTTCTCCCTTGCCAACAGAGGCTTTCATGGCGCTTACCCTGGCCCGCACCATGCCCGGCGTACTCGAGCTGCTGCCGCTCGACCAGATCGCGTTCCAGCGCATGCTCGACGTGATCCGCCGCAATTACGAGCGTTTTGGCTTCCTGCCGGTGGAAACGCCGGCGATCGAACACGCTGACGTGCTGCTGACCAAGACCGGCGGCGAGACCGAGCGCCAGGTGTATTTCGTGCAATCGACCGGCGCGCTGGACAAGGAGGGCGCGCCCGAACTGGCGCTGCGTTTCGACCTCACCGTGCCGCTGGCGCGCTACGTCGCCGAGCACGAGCGCGAGCTGAGTTTTCCGTTCCGCCGCTACCAGATGCAGCGCGTCTATCGCGGCGAACGCGCGCAGCGCGGGCGTTTCCGCGAGTTCTACCAGTGTGACATCGACGTGATCGGCAAGGACACCTTGTCGGTCCGCTACGACGCCGAGATTCCGGCAGTGATCTACAGCGTGTTCCGCGAATTGAACGTGGGCGCGTTCACCATCCAGTTGAACAACCGCAAGCTGATGCGCGGTTATTTCGAGAGCCTGGGCATCGTCGATGGCGAACGCCAGATGCTGGTGCTGCGCGAGGTGGACAAGCTCGACAAGCGCGGCGCCGACGCCGTGCGCGCCACCCTGGTGGGCGAGTCGTTTGGCCTCGACGCTGCCGTGGTGGAGAAGATCCTGGCCTTCGTGCAGGTGCGTTCGACCTCGTTGCAGGATGCTTTCGCGAAACTCGACGCGCTGGGTGCCGGTCCGGAAATCATGGAGCAGGGCCGCGCCGAGCTGAAGGAAGTGCTGGCGATGATCCGCGATTTCGGCGTACCCGAATCGCACTTCGTGCTGAACCTGTCGATCGCGCGCGGCCTGGACTACTACACCGGCACGGTCTACGAGACCACGTTGAACGATCACCCGCAGATCGGCTCGGTGTGTTCGGGCGGCCGCTACGAGAACCTGGCTGGGCAGTACACCAAGTCGCACCTGCCCGGCGTGGGCATCTCGATAGGGCTGACCCGGCTGTACTGGCAGTTGCGCGACGCCGGCCTGATCAACACCGCGCAGAGCACCGTGGACGTGCTGGTGACGCAGATGGACCCGGCGCAACTGCCCGCCTACCTGGCGCTGGCCACCGAACTGCGCAGCGCCGGCATCGCCACCGAAGTAGTGCTGGAAGGCGGCAAGCTGGCCAAGCAGTTCAAGTACGCCGACCGTGCCGGCATCCGTTTCGTGGTGGTGCTGGGCGAGGACGAGCTGGCCAAGGGCGTGGTGACCGTGAAGGACCTGCGTCGCCAGGATCAGTTCGAGGTGGCGCGCGGCGAGCTGATCAAGACGTTGCGGGTGGAGCTGGAGCAGGCCGCCGCGATGGGTTGAGGGCTGGCCTTTCGGCCGCCTTCGCTTTTCGTTTCGAGAAACAGACAACCGATGTGGCGCGCGCTTGCCGCATCCCCGACCTTGCAGGGAGTTCCCAGCCATGAGCCTGATCCAGACGCCGGTGTCCTATGGCGAACTCATCGACAAGATCACCATCCTGGAGATCAAGTCGCGCCGCATCACCGACGAGGCCAAGCTGGCCAACGTGCGCAACGAGCTGGACATGCTCAACGCCACCTGGGCCAACAGCACCGCCTCGCAAACCGACATCGGCGACGAGCGCGCGCGCCTGCTGGCGGTCAACGAGGCGCTGTGGGACATCGAGGACCGCATCCGGCTGAAGGAGCGCGCGCAGGCGTTCGATGCCGAGTTCATCGAGCTGGCGCGTTCGGTGTATTTCCGCAACGACGAGCGCGCCGCGTTCAAGCGCGAAATCAACCAGAAGCTGGGCTCGGAACTGGTCGAGGAGAAGTCGTACCAGGATTACCGCCAGAAATGACGAATCCCTGTGGGAGCGGCTTCAGCCGCGATGCCTTTCGCCGAAACGCAGAGCATCGCGACTGAAGTCGCTCCTACAGCAAGCCCATCTCATGGGCGGCGGCTTCGTAGCGTTCGATCGCGTCGTCGATGGTGATCAGATCCATCACGCCGGGCTTTTCGATCTTGCGGCCCCAGGCGATCTCGCTGGCGGGCTTGCCGAGATACTTGCGCGCCGCCTCGTCGTATTTGTCCACGCACCAGCGGCGGTCGGAGTAGGGGCCGGAGCGGTCGGGATTGCTGGCGGCGTGCAAGCCCAACACCTTGGTGCCCACCGCATTGGCCATGTGCATCGGGCCCGAGTCGGGCGTCAGCAGCAGTTGCGCGCGACCGAGCAGGGCCATCAGGCGTTTCAGGGTGTCCTTGCCGGTGAGATCAAGCGGTGCCTGTTTGCAGGCGGCCAGCACCGCATCGGCCATGACGCGCTCGCCTGCCGAAGGTCCGCCCACCAGCACCACCCGCCAGCCGCGCGCGGCAGCGTGATCCATCACGGCGGCGTAGCGCTCGGCTCGCCAGTTGCGCAGCGCATGGCTGGAGGTGGGGCTCACCAGCAGGGTGGGGGTATCGTCGGGCAGCTGTCCGGCTGCCCAGGCATGCGCATCGTCGGGTACCGGAATGTCCCAACGCACCTGCCGCTGCTGCAGCCCCAGCGGTTCGCAGAAGCTGCCGATCGCATCGAGCACGTGTTCACCCGTGCGCGCCGGAATGCGTTCGTTGATGACCAGCCCGTGCAGGTCGCGCGAGCGCGCGCGGTCGTAGCCAATGCGGCGTTCCGCCTTGATGCCCAGGCTCAGCAGGTTCGACCGCATGGCCACCTGCATCTGCAGCAGCGCGTCGAAACGCTGCCCGCGCAGCGCCTCGTGCACCGCGCGCATGCCCGACCAGCCGGCGGCCTTGTCGAAGGTGACGAATGCCACGCCCGGCAGGTCGCCCACCAGCTTGCGTTCCAGCTTGCCGATCACCCACGTCAACGCCACTTGCGGCCACGCCTGTTGCAGCGTGCGCACCAGCGGCACCACGTGGGTGACATCGCCGATGGCGGAGGTGCGCAGCAGGCAGATCGAGGCGGGCGTCGTCGGGGTGGGGATCATGGGCCTGGGTTAGAATCGTGAAGGATCAACGGGCCCGATGATGCAGGAAGAAACGCTCAACGAGGCGGGCGGCGCGATTGTCTTTGACGCCGCGCTGCCGGCACAAGTCACGCACGACTGGTTTGCACCGGCGTACTGGCGTGAGCGTGAGGCGTTGCGGGTGCAGGCAGGCGGACGCGGCGGCGTGGCGGTGATCGACACGCCGGCCGGCGAATGCGTGCTGCGCCACTACCGCCGCGGCGGCCTGGTCGCCGCCCTGATGGGTGATCGCTACCTCTGGCGCGGTGCCATGCGCACGCGCCCGTTCGCCGAATTCCACCTGCTGGCCGAGATCGAACGGCTCGGCCTGCCCGGCCCGGTGCCGGTCGCCGCGCGCTACTGCCGCCAGGGCGCGTTCTACACCGCCGACCTGATCACGCGCCGTATCGCCCACGCCCGCACCTTGGCCGAATGCCTGCGCGCGGGACAATTCGACGGCGCGCTGGCCGAAGCGGTGGGCGAGCTGGTGGCCCGTTTCCATCGCGCAGGTATCTGGCATGCGGATCTGAATGCGCACAACGTGATGGTCAGCGGCGAGGCGCTGTTCCTGATTGACTTCGACCGCGGCCGGAAACGCGCGCCCCAGGCGGCATGGCAGCAGGCGAACCTGCAGCGCCTGCGCCGCTCGCTGCTCAAGCTGGGCGCCGCGGCCGGGGACGAGAGCGCCTTCGACCGAGAGCTGTGGCAGCCACTGTTGCGCGGCTACCGTCGTACGATGCCGGCATGAACTGGCATCTGCATTTTCTGGGCGTGGGCGCCGCCCACGCGGTGGAGCTCGGTTCCTCCGCCGTGGTGCTGGAGCGCGACGGCGAGCCGATGCTGTTGATCGACTGCGGCCCCGATACGCTCGACCGCTACCTGGCCGCCTATGGCGCCTTGCCGCGGGCGATCTTCATCACCCATACGCACATGGATCACGTCGGTGGCATGGAGCGGCTGTTCACCCGGTTATGGTTCGACGAACACCTGCGCGGTCGCACCCGGGTATTTGCGCATGCCGGCCTGTTGCCCTGGCTGCAGATGCGGGTGGGTGATTACCCCGGTGCGCTGGCCGAAGGCGGGGTCAACTACTGGGAGGCGTTCCACCTGGTGCCGTGCACGCGCGGTTTCTGGCTGGACGGCCTGTGGTTCGACGTCTTCGCCACCCGCCACCACGTTCCCGGTACCTCGTTCGGCCTGGCGCTGGACGGCAGCTTTGCCTACACCGGCGACACGCGGCCGATTCCCGAAGTGCTCAGCGAACTTGTCGGCGAATCGATGCTGGTTGCGCACGATTGCGGCCTGGTCGGCAATCCCTCGCACACCGGCGTCGATGACATCGAGCGCGAGTATCCCGCGGCACTGCGTCGACAGATGTTGCTCTACCACTACGGCAGCGCCGCCGACGGCGCCGCACTGACGGCGCGCGGTTACCGCATTGCCAGATCGGGAGAGCGCATCGCGCTGGCGATGCCGCATGAGCCACGCGCCGCCGCCGGCTGAACTGCCCGGTTCTGCTTGCCTGCGTTCGGGCCTGCAGTTATCCTTCCGCTTCTTTGCCGGGCGGCGTTGCCTGCAAAGACGGTTGCACCCTGCGGAGAGGTGTCCGAGTGGTTGAAGGAGCACGCCTGGAAAGTGTGTATAGGGTAAAACCTATCGCGGGTTCGACAAATTCGTCTGGAACGAATTTGGACAGCCGCAGGCTGGCCCCGAACGCCAGTGAGGGGTGAGACTCAGGATGAGTCGAACAATCCCGCTCGGTGATTGTGGTGCAAAAGAGTTACCCGGAGAGGTGTCCGAGTGGTTGAAGGAGCACGCCTGGAAAGTGTGTATAGGGTAAAACCTATCGCGGGTTCGAATCCCGCTCTCTCCGCCAATTTCCAAGCGAGTGCGACAGCCTGAGGCTGGCGCAACGGCAACAGGCAAGCGTCATCGCTTGACGTCCATGGTGGCCCCGTCGGTCCCCCCGCGACGATAGTTCGCAAACCCCGCCAGGTCCGGAAGGAAGCAACGGTAGCGAATGATTCGGGTGCCGGGGTGCGGCTGGCGGGGCCGCCACCAATTTCGGGGGTACGAGCGCCCCCTTCCGCCCTTCGGGCACCTTCCCCCGCAGGCGGGGGAAGGAAGCTGGCTGTTTCGAGGAGTCGTCGCTTCCTTCCCCCGTGCAGCGGGGGAAGGTGCCCGAAGGGCGGATGGGGGCAGCCCTTTACTGACTTACCCCGCCCGACTTGGCACAATCGACCTTTGCCCCAACGTTGGTTGCCATGTCCTATCAGGTACTCGCACGCAAGTGGCGCCCCCGTAAATTTTCCGAGCTGGTGGGGCAGGAACACGTGGTGCGCGCACTCACCAATGCGCTCGATACCGGACGCATGCACCACGCCTACCTGTTCACCGGCACGCGTGGCGTGGGCAAGACCACGATCGCGCGCATCTTCGCCAAATCGCTGAACTGCGAGCGCGGCCAATCGGCCGATCCGTGCGGCGAGTGCTCGGTGTGCACGGCGGTGGATGAAGGGCGGTTCGTGGACCTGCTGGAGATCGATGCCGCCAGCAACACCGGCGTCGACGATGTGCGCGAACTGATCGAGAACGCGCAGTACGCACCCTCGCGCGGCCGCTTCAAGGTGTACCTGGTGGACGAGGTTCACATGCTGTCCAAGAGCGCGTTCAATGCGCTGCTGAAGACGCTGGAGGAGCCGCCGCCGCACGTGAAGTTCCTGCTCGCCACCACCGACCCGCAGAAGCTGCCGGTCACCGTGCTGTCGCGCTGCCTGAAGTTCAACCTCAAGCGCCTGCTGCCCGACCAGATATCCGGCCAGATGCGGCACATCCTGGGCGCCGAGAACCTGGCGTACGAGGAAGGTGCCATCGGTGAGCTGGCGCGCGCCGCCGACGGCTCGTTGCGCGATGGTTTGTCGCTGCTCGACCAGGCGATCGCCTATGGCGGTGGCGCGCTTCGTGGCGACGACGTACGCACCATGCTGGGCAGCGTGGCGCGCGGTCAGGTACTGGGCGTGCTCGACGCACTGGCCGCGGGCGATGGCGAGCGCCTGCTGGCCGAGGCCACGCAGATCGCCTCGTATTCGCCGGATTTCGGCAGCGTGCTGGACGACCTGGCCAGCGTGCTGCATCGCGTGCAACTGATCCAGCTGATTCCCGGCTACCGGGCGGAAGAGGGCAGCGACGACGACCAGGCATTGCCGGCGCTCGCCGAACGCATGGCGCCGGAGGACGTGCAGCTTTACTACCAGATTGCCACCTCGGGCCGGCGCGATCTGGCGCTGGCGCCGGACGCGCGCACCGGCTTCGAGATGGCGTTGTTGCGCATGCTGGCGTTCCGGCCGGGCGATGCTTCGCCCACGGGCACGCAACAGTCGAGCGGCCATGCCCCGGCCGCCGCGCCAGCGCCCCGGCCCGCGCCGGCACGGATGGCGCCGCCTCAACAGGCCGCCAGCGCGACCCCGGCGCCGTCACCGGCGCGCAGCGAAGCGGTACCGGCCCCGATGGCGCCGCCGCAGCCCGCGCCCGTGCCGCGCGATGCCAACGGCCTGCCCTCATGGGAGGCCTTGATTGCGCAGGCGGGCTTGCGCGGTCCGCTGGGCCTGCTGGCGCAGAATGCGGCCTTGCGCGAGCGTGACGGCCAGACCCTGGTGCTGGCATTGCAGCCGGTGCACATGCATCTGGCGGTCGAGCCGATGGTCAGCCAGATGGCGGAGCGCATCGGCCAGGCATTGGGGGAATCCATCCGTTTGCGCTTCGTCACCAGCACTGCGGGAGCGGCGGTGGAGACGCCGGCAGCGCGGGCCGCGCAGGCGCGCGACGTGGCGCAGTCGGCGGCCGAGCAGGCGATCGAGGGCGACCCCCTGGTGCAAGCATTGAAACGCGATTTCGGCGCCAGGGTGGTGCCGCAATCGATCAAGCCCATTGTTGACAGTCGATCCTGACTGAAGAGCGGAGTAGTGCCATGAGAGGACAGATCGGCCAGCTGATGCAGCAGGCCCAGCGCATGCAGGAAGACATGAAGCGTGCGCAGGAAGAATTGGCCAAGCTGGAAGTCACCGGCAGCGCCGGTGGCGGCCTGGTCAGCGTGGTGATGACCGGTGCGCACGAGGTGCGGCGCGTGCAGATCGACCGGCAAACCTTCGCCGACGATCCCGAAATGGCCGAGGACCTCGTCGCCGCCGCCATCAACGACGCGGTGAACAAGGTGGCCCAGGCCAGCAAGGACCGGCTCGGCGGCGTCACGGCGGGCATGAGCCTGCCGCCTGGTTTCAAGATGCCGTTTTAAAGCAGGAGTGAGTGGAGAGGAGCGAGAAGCGAGAGGCACTCGCCCTTCGCTCTCCGCTTCTTTCTCACTTCTCACTCCTCTTCACTCACTTCTCGAATATCCATGTCATCCGGCTCACCTCTCCTCGCCGACCTGATCGAAGCACTGCGCTGCCTGCCCGGTGTGGGGGGCAAGAGCGCGCAGCGGATGGCGTTTCATCTGCTGGAGCGTGATCGTGAGCGCGGTTTGAAGCTGGCGGGCGCGCTGGAAGAGGCGATGCGCAAGATCGGGCATTGCAGCCGCTGCCGCAATTTCAGCGAGGAGCCGCTGTGCGCGTTGTGCGCCAACAGCAGTCGCGACCGGCAGGTGTTGTGCGTGGTGGAGTCGCCGGTGGACGTGGCGGCGATCGAACAGGCCACCGGCTATCGCGGCCAGTATTTCGTGCTGATGGGGCGGCTGTCGCCGCTCGATGGCCTCGGCCCGCAGGAGCTGGGCCTGGGCCAGCTCACCGAGCGCCTGGGCGAGGGTGAAATCGAGGAGATGATCATCGCCACCAATCCCACCGTCGAGGGCGAGGCGACGGCGCATTACCTGGCGCAACTGGCCCATGCCGGTGGTATTCGTCCGACCCGGCTGGCGCATGGCGTGCCGCTGGGCGGTGAACTGGAATTCGTCGACCGCGGTACCCTCGCGCATGCGTTTGGCCGTCGGCAGACAATCGAGTGATTGAGGGGAAGCCCATGAGCGACACGATTTTCAGCAAGATCATCCGCCGCGAGATCCCCGCCGACATCGTTTACGAGGACGACGACGTGCTGGGCTTCAAGGACGTGAATCCGCAGGCGCCGATCCACGTGCTGTTCATCCCGAAGCGGCCGCTGGCCACGCTGGACGATGCCGGCCCGGACGACGCCGCGCTGCTGGGCAAGCTGCTGCTGGCCTGCGCCGACTACGCGCGCCAGGAAGGGGTGGCCGCGCAGGGTTATCGAACGGTGATCAATTGCAACGAGGATGGCGGCCAGACGGTCTTCCATCTGCACGTGCATTTGCTGGCCGGTCGCCGCTTGACGTGGCCGCCGGGCTGAGCCCTTGCTGCGCGCCATGACAGAAAAACGCCGGCTTCGAGCCGGCGTTTTTCTGGACGGTTACTTGCCTTGCGGCGGTCGCGCATGCTGGTGCGGCGGCCGCACGATGATCACCCGCGGCTGGTTCCAGTACGGATAGCCCCAACCGTAGCCCGGGCCGTAGTACCGGCCGAAACCCGGGCCCCAGAACGGGTCGTAGAAACCCGGTCCGTAGTAGGGCCGCGGCGCGACCCGTTTCGGCCACAGGTAGACCACGTCGGCCTCCACCCGCGGGTAGGCGTAATCGAACTCGCCGACCTTCTGCGACACGATGCCGTGCAGGGTGCCGGTCACCGTCAGCTCGCGGCCGCGGGTGAACACCTCCGGGTCGTAGAAGCCGTTGCGGCAGGCGACGAAGCGGCCCTCGTTTTCACCTTCCACGCCGGCCTTGGGCCGCGCCTGGTCGTCGAGCGGGCGGGCCAGCAGGTAGAAGCAGGTCTGCTGCGGCCCCGGCTCGGTCTTGATGATCTCGCCGCCCCAGCGCACGTGCGTGCCGCCCGCGCCGCCCTGCTGGGCAGCCGAGGTGCTGACGCTGGCGTAGGTGCCTTGCAGTGGTTGCGGAATGGTGGCGCAGCCGCCCAGCAGGGCAATGGCCGCGACGAGGGCTAGCGGACGATACGGGGACATGAGGGTTTCTCCGGCAGGGGCGATGGCGTGCGCGATCATTTCGATGCTCATTTGACCACGCCGACGGGGCGGAATTCCCGTACGGCAACCGAAAACGCGCGCACGGCGTCGGTCGTGGGATGGTCCTGGGCGTAACGCAATGAAAGGTACAGATTCATCAGTGTTTCCAGCTCGCGGCGCTGCGCGGGAAAAGCTCGCGCGGCGCGGCGAAGGTAATGCTGCGGCCCTTCGCTTGACCGCCGCGTGATGCCGCCACGCGCCAGCTTGCGTTCGAGCCGGTGCATGGCCACCCGCAGCGGATCGCGCGCTTCGCGCCGCCACAGCGCCCAGCCCAGCCCGAGGGCGACAAACAATACGCTGCCGATCGCCAGCAGCAGGCCGAGCATCCCGGTATCGGTGTCGCGTATGCCGAAAGGCGTCAGCAAGCCTCGCTGGCGCAAGGCATCGAAACCCACAACGGCCTGATCCCACCATCGGTTGACAACGTCCCAGCGGTTGCGCACCTCCTGCAGCCAGTCGTTGCGGTACCAGTCACGTTGATCGCCCGCCGCCGCGGCCGCGCCCAGGGTCACGCGCTCGGGCCGCACCGCCGCGGTGGGATCGACGCGAACCCAGCCGCGCCCGGCCAGCCACACTTCGCTCCACGCATGTGCGTCGGAGTTGCGCACCAGCAGGTAGTCGGCCAGCTTGTTCCAGTAGCCGCCCTGGTAGCCGGTGACCACCCGCGCGGGAATGCCGGCCGCGCGCATCAGCACCGTGAAAGACGACGCGTAGTGCTCGCAGAAGCCCTCGTGCGTGGAGAACAGGAAATCGTCGATGGAATCGCGGCCCAGCGGCGCGGGCGCCAGCGTGTAGCGAAAACCGCCATCGTGGAACAGCGCCAGCGCTGCCCGCACGATCGCCGCATCGTCGAAGCCGAAGCGCTGGCGCCATTGTGTTGCCAGAGCGTGAGTGCGCGGATTGAAGCCCGCCGGAAGCTGCAGGCCGCGCTGTCGCGATGATGGATCGAGCACCGCCTGCAACCGGTATCGCGAAGCCGAGGTGGCGGCGTAGC
The DNA here is from genome assembly GCF_039523575.1 of Rhodanobacter caeni. Lineage (NCBI taxonomy): Bacteria > Pseudomonadati > Pseudomonadota > Gammaproteobacteria > Lysobacterales > Rhodanobacteraceae > Rhodanobacter > Rhodanobacter caeni. The sequence continues at coordinate 406,206 of NZ_BAAAFO010000001.1, forward strand.
TGATCGGCTCGGTCACGGCCTTGTCCGCCAGCACTTCGCGATCGGGTTGCAGTTGCGCCTGGGCCGGCGCCTGCAGGGGTACGTCCAAGGTCGGCAATACCCGTTGGCGGGTGGGCTGCAGCGAGATCCGGTAGCTGACCGTTGCGCTGGCCTCGATCGCAGCAATCCCCCGCCGCGGATCGGGCGGCCTGCGGTGCCAGCCGCGGCCGTCGTAGTACCCCATCACGTAGGCGCGAAAATAGCGCAGGCCGGCGGCCGGTGGTGGGCCGTCGAAACTGACCCGCATCGCTGGGTGGTCATCGGTAAGCAGCTCGGTGAAATTGCCGGGCGTCATGCTGTCGCTGAGGCCGGTGGTCGCCTGCCGCGGCGACGGCGCGCCCCACAACGGCGTGCTCAGGCGCGGCACCAGCAGGAACGCCAGCAGCGCCAGCGGCAGCGCGGCGCACAGCAACCCCAGGTTGGACAGCACCGTGCGGCGCACGGTGGCAGGCAGGCGCGCCGGTTGCAGTGCGCGCAAGGTGGCCAGCGCGGGCAGCAGGCCCAGCGCGACCACGAGCGTGGCGATCAGGCCCTGGTCGAACAGCAAGGCGACCATCAGCGCAAAGCAGGCGAAGCTGACGCCCACCCGCGCATCGCGCTCGGTTTCGCTTTCCAGCAACTTCAGCACCAGCAGGCCCACCGCCAGCGCGGTGCCCGGTTCGCGGCCGAAGATGCTGCCGTACCACGCGATCACGACCAGGGTCAGCAATGCCAGCATCGGCAACTTCAACCAGGCCGGCACCCGCCCGGCCAGCCGCCGCCGCTGCCACCAGCGCCAGCCGAGGATCGATGCCAGCGCCGCGCCCAGCCACCACGGCAGGTGCGGTGCGTGCAGTGCCAGCACCACGGCGAGCGTGCCGCTCAATAGGTCGAACGCATGATTGTCGATGGGTTGGTCGATGCTGCCTTTCAGGCGCGGCGCGCGTTTCATGGCAGTTGCGCCAGCGCGTTCATGCAGTGGGCGTAATGCTCCGGGCCGCTGCCGTCGGGGATGATGTTGCCGGGCAGCCACAGGCTGAAATGGCGCTGCTGCGCGTGGGCTTCGTTGACCCAGCGGGCCAGTCGGGCAATGCGCGATTCGTCGTCGAGGCCGTCGAGTCGACGCCAGTCCAGCTGCCATTGCGGGCGGTTCTGCGCCCGCTCGAAATCCTTCACCAGCAAATCGTGGTGGCGCGCGCTGGCTTTCCAGGCGACGTGGCGTTGCGGGTCGCCCACGCGGTACTCGCGCAGTGCGGCCAGCTCGTCACCCTGCAGCAGGCGCATGTGCCGCGCATCCTCGGCCGGCGCATCCGGCGGCGGACCGGCTGCTTCCGGGCGCGGCCAAACCAGCACGGCCTGCTCCGGATGCAGCCAGCTCCACGCGCGAAACAGGCCCAGCGGCCAACTGCTCCAGACCCTCAGCCGCGCCAGCGGCTGCCAGCCGCGCCGCGTCGTGGGCATCATCACTTTCAGGTGCACGACCGCGCCGGCCTCGATCGCGAAGGCGGCGGCACTCCGGCCCAGTTCCACCCGAATTGCCTGGCGCATGCGTGACGAATCGAAGGCGAGCGTGAGTTCGACCGGTTGCCCCGCCACGGCGTGGCCGGCACGGATATGGCCCAGCCGCAGTCCGTCCAGATCGCGGAACGCCACCAGCATGCTGGCGGCGCTGGCCGCGCCCAGCAGGCAGGTCAGCAGTAGGGCGGCGTTGTTGGCGTAGTTGAGCGCGCCCACCAGCATCACCAGCAGCAACACCGAAAAGCCCAGGCCGAAACCGGTCGGCACGATGTAGATGCGCCGCCGGTGCAACTCGATCGGCAGCTTTTCGGCCCGGCGGTAGCGGGTGAGGGACGGCAGCCGCCGCTCGGCCAGTTGTTGCGCGCGCTGCAGCAGCGAAGCCATCAACCCACCGCGACCTCGGCCAGCAACTGCCGCGCCAGCGTTTCGCCGTTGGCGCCGCGCACGGGCAGCAGCCGGTGCGCCGCCAGGGGGACGAACAAGGCTTGCACATCCTCGGGCAGCACATGGGTCCGGCCACTCAGCAACGCCCATGCCCGTGCCGCCGCAAGCAACGCCAGTCCCGCGCGTGGCGACAGCCCGGCGCGAATGTCCGGATGGCGCCGGCTGGCCGTGAGCAGGGCCTGCAGATAGTCGAGCAGGGCGGCGCTGGCGGTGATCGACTGCGCCTGCTGGTGCAACGCGGCCAGGGCCGCGCCATCGAGTTGCGGCGCCAGTTGCGCCAGCAGGTCGCGTCGATCGCTGCCGGTCAGCAGGGCGCGCTCGGCGGCCGCGTCGGGGTAATCCAGCGACAGCCGCAGCATGAAGCGGTCCAGTTGCGAATCGGGCAGCGGAAAGGTGCCGTTGATATCCAGCGGGTTTTGCGTGGCCACCACGAAAAACGGCTGCGCCAGCGCATGGGTCTGGCCGTCGACGGTGACCTGGTCCTCGGCCATCGCCTCGAGCAGCGCGCTTTGCGTCTTGGGGCTGGCGCGGTTGATCTCGTCCGCCAGCAGCAAGCCGGTGAAGATGGGGCCCGGGTGAAAGCGGAACTGGCCGGTTTCGCGCTCGTACACGCTGACCCCGATGATGTCCGAAGGCAGCAGGTCGCTGGTGAACTGCACCCGCTGGAACTCCAGCGCAAACGTCGCTGCCAGCGCATGGGCGAGCGTGGTCTTGCCCACGCCGGGCACGTCCTCCAGCAGCAGGTGGCCGCCCGCGATCAGGCAGGCAAACGCCAGCTTCACCTGCCGCGCCTTGCCCAGCAGCACCTGGTTGACCTGGGCGATCGCGGCATCCAGCCGCTGTTGCAGGGAGGGATCACGAAGCGGCGTGGTGGCGGGCATGGGCGGTCGATGCGGCAAGGGTGTGGTGACCTTACCCATGCCAAGCCGGAACCGTCCAGCGACCGTGCCGCAGTTTGCCGCCTGCGTCAGGGCAACGCGATGCCGCAATCGCGCAACAGCCGCGCCACGGCGATCAGCGGCAGGCCGATCAGCGCGCTGGGGTCGCTGTTGTCGATGCCCTCGAACAAGGTGATGCCCAGGCCTTCGCACTTGAAGCTGCCCGCGCAATCGAGCGGTTGCTCGCGCTCGACGTAGCGGGCGATTTCCTCCTCACGCAACCGGCGGAAGCGCACGCGGGTGTGGTCGACATGGACATGCTGGCTGCCGTTGCGGGTATCGAACACGCAGACGGCGGTGTGGAAATCCACCGTGCGGCCCGAGCTGGCCAGCAGTTGCCCGCACGCACGTGCCGCCGTGCCGGGCTTGTCCAGCAGCGTTCCGTCGAGCTCGGCCACCTGGTCCGATCCGATCACCACGGCGTCGCGCCACGTACCGGCGGCGGCCTCGGCCTTGGCGATGGCCAGCCGCAGCGCCCGTGTCGGTGGGCTTTCGCCGGCCAGCGGCTTCTCGTCGGTGCCCGGTGCGCAGGCTTCGAAATCCACGCCCAGCCGGCGCAGCAGCTGCGCGCGGTAGCGCGAGGTGGAGGCCAGCACCAGCCGGGTGGCGTAGCCCGTCATGCGTCGGGATCGCGGCGGATGTGGTCGCGCATGGCGCTGTCCAAGTCCGTCTGGGCCTGGCTCAGCGCCTTCAGCAAGGGGCGCAGGCGTGCGCGCGCGCTCAGCAATGAATTGCGGGCCTCGTCGACTTCATGCGCCTTGGCGTGCGGCAGGCGGTCGCGGATCCACAGCCTTTGCTGCAGCAGGGCGCGCAGGCCGGCGTCGATCGCGTGTTGCGCGTCCTCCTCGCCCGCGGCCGGCAGGTCGGGGTTGATCGACATCACCGCGTAGGCCTGTTGCAAGCCGCTGCGGCAGGTCTTGAGATCGTTCTCCAGCCGATCGGCCAGGTCGAGCAGGCTGGTGAGGCTGTCGGCGCGGCCCGGACGGCGCAGCAGCAGCCAGCCTGTCGCGGCAACGAGAAGCGCCAGCAGCGTGGCGGCGCCGAGCGTCAGGTAGACATTCAAGGTGCGCATCCAGGCGACACGGGGTCGAAAGGCCCCAGTCTGCCGTATCGCGGGCGGATCAGGCAAAATGGGCGGATGGCCGGTTCGGTCCTGACCGTGGCGCCGCGCCGGTTGACTTCAGCCAGGTTCAAACCTACCATTCCGCGACTATGTCCGTGACACTGCCAGAGTCCCTGGACGCTTGGCGCATGGTTTCGGCGCGGCGTTCGTTCGAAGGGACACTCCCCATTGCGACCCTGTCGCGCCTGCGCGAGGCGTTGGCCGGCACCGACGGGCTGGTGCAATTCGAACTGGATTTCGGGCGCGACGGCCTCGGTACGGACTACGTCGCTGTGCAGGCACAGGCGCGGCTTACCCTGACTTGCCAGCGTACGCTCGAACCCTTCGTGCTGCCGGTGGCCGTGGATACGCGCCTGGGCCTGATCAGGCATGAGCGCGACGAGGCCGGATTGCCGCCGGATTACGAGGCGCTGCTGGTGCCAGAGGACGGGCGGCTGAATCCGGCGGACGTGATAGAGGACGAATTGTTGTTGGCGCTGCCGCTGGTCCCGGTCAACCCGGACAGCAGCCTGCCCGACGAAGTGACAGGCCACGACGCCGGCGAGGATGCCGATGGCGAAGGGCATGCCGGAAATCCGTTCGCGGTGCTGCGCGAACTGAAGAAATAACCATCGGGCCGGATCATGTCGATCCGGTCCACGCCGATTCAGAACATACCTAGCAGATCATTGCTTTAGCTGGAGAACTACCATGGCAGTTGCCAAGAGCCGCCGTACCCCGTCCACCCGCGGCATGCGTCGTGCGCACGATGCGTTGAAGACCGTGCAGCTGTCCACCGATCCGACCAGCGGCGAGGTGCACCTGCGCCACCACGTCACCAAGGACGGCTACTATCGCGGCAAGAAGGTCATCGAAACCAAGGGTGCGGTGTCGGTCGAAGATTGACCGCGTGTTCCGGGGCTGGGGTTCCGGTGCCACGACTTCAGCAAACGGCGCGGTGACGCGCCGTTTTGCGTTCCCGGCGGCTGAAACGTAACGTGGCAGTGTCCTGTCACCACCCAGTCGCCCACCCTTTGCATCATGGGATGGATAGCCGAATGCCGCAGATATATTCCCGCATCATCGCCACCGGCAGCGCCCTGCCGGAGCGCGTGGTCACCAACGTCGACCTGGAAAAGATCGTCGACACCAGTGACGAATGGATCCACACCCGCACCGGCATCCGCCAGCGCCACATTGCCGCCGACGGCGAGACCACCGGCGATCTCGCGTTCCGGGCCGCGCAGAACGCCCTGGACGCGGCGGGCGTCAAGGCGTCCGAGCTGGACCTGATCGTGCTGGGCACCACCACGCCGGACATCATCTTTCCCTCCACCGCCTGCCTGGTGCAGCATCGGCTGGGCGCGAACGGCTGCGCCGCGTTCGACGTCAACGCGGCCTGCTCGGGCTTCGTCTATGCCCTGGGCGTGGCCGACAAGTTCATCAAGAGCGGACAGTCGAAAAAGGTCCTGGTGATCGGCGCGGAAACGCTGACGCGCATGGTCGACTGGAGCGACCGCCAGACCTGCGTGCTGTTCGGTGACGGCGCCGGCGCCGTGGTGCTGGAGGCGTCCAGCGAGCCGGGCATCCACGCCACCTGCCTGCATGCCGACGGTGGCTTCAAGGAGTTGCTGTACAACCCGGTGGGCGTGTCGGCCGGCTTCAAGGACGAGCCCAACCACGGCGTGCGCATCAGCATGGCTGGCCGCGAGGTGTTCAAGGTGGCGGTGAAGACGCTCGACGCCCTGGTCGGCGAGACGCTGGAGGCCGCCGGCATGGTGGAGTCGCAGATCGACTGGCTGATTCCGCACCAGGCCAACCTGCGCATCATCGAAGCCACCGCCAAGCGGCTGAACATGTCGATGGACCGGGTCGTCGTGACGGTCGACAAGCACGCCAACACCTCGTCCGGCTCGGTGCCGCTGGCGCTCGATTACGCCGTGCGCTCGGGCAAGGTGCAGCGTGGCCAGAACCTGCTGCTGGAAGCGTTTGGCGGCGGCTTCACCTGGGCGTCGGCGCTGCTGCGCTACTGATGCCGGCACGTTCGCTGAGCGCGTTCGTCTGAATCGATGCCGCCGTTGAGGCGGCATCGTCATGTCGGGCGTGGTGATCCGATACCGCTGCGCACGGACAGCCCGGCATGGCACCATGCCGTTTTTCCATCGACGGTTCGCGCATCATGAGTTCGATTTCCCCTTCGCTCGCTTTCGTATTTCCCGGTCAGGGCTCGCAGTCGGTGGGCATGCTGGCCGACCTCGCCGAGGCGCATCCGCAAGTGCGCGCGACGTTCGACGAAGCCTCGCAGGGTGCGGCGATCGATCTGTGGAAACTGAGCGCGCAAGGCCCCGAAGATCAGCTCAACAGCACCGAGAACACCCAGCCGGCGCTGCTGGCCGCCAGCGTGGCCGTGTGGCGGGTGTGGCAGGCGCTGGGCGGCGCGCAGCCGGCGCAGCTCGCCGGCCACAGCCTGGGCGAATACAGCGCGCTGGTGTGCGCTGGCGCGCTGTCGCTGCACGACGCGGCGGCGCTGGTGGCCGAGCGCGGCCGACTGATGCAGGCGGCCGTCCCGGCCGGCGTGGGCGCGATGGCGGCCATCCTCGGTGGCGACGACGCGCAGATCGCCGCCGTATGCGAGGAGGTGGCGCAAGGGCAGGTGGTGGCGCCGGCCAACTTCAATTCGCCCGGGCAGCTGGTGATTGCCGGTCATGCGGAAGCAGTCGATCGTGCCCTGGCGAAACTGGCCGAGCTGGGCGTGAAAAAGACCATCAAGCTGGCCGTGTCGGTGCCCTCGCACTGTGCGTTGATGCGCGAGGCGGCGGACCGGCTGGGCGAACGCATGGCGTCGATCGCGTGGCAGCTGCCGTCGATCCCGGTGGTCCAGAACGCCGAGGCGCGCCGCTACGACACCATCGAGGACATCCGCGGTGCCCTGCAGCGCCAGCTGTACCTGCCCGTGCGCTGGACCGGATGCGTGCAGGCACTGGCCGCCGGTGGCGCCACGCGCATCGCCGAATGCGGCCCCGGCAAGGTGCTGGCCGGCCTGATCCGGCGCATCGACAAGACATTGGAGGCTCGCGCCATCGGCACGCCCGCCGAGCTGGACGCGGCCCGCGCCGAATGGGTTTGAACGCGCTCCCGACGCGTCGTTCGGCGCACACGATTTCCGTTATCGAAGCTGAGGATTCCACACGATGAGCAAGTCCCTGCAAGGCGAGATCGCCCTGGTTACCGGCGCCAGCCGCGGCATTGGCGCGGCGATCGCCGACGAGCTGGCGGCGATGGGCGCCACCGTTGTCGGCACCGCCACCAGCGACGCGGGCGCCGCGGCGATCGGCGAACGCCTGGCGGCCAACGGCGGCCACGGCCGCAAGCTGGACGTCACCGACGGTGCCGCGGTGGAAGCGCTGGTCGATGCCATCGGCAAGGAGTTCAGCGCGGTGTCGATTCTGGTCAACAACGCCGGCATCACCCGCGACCAGTTGCTGATGCGGATGAAGGACGACGACTGGCAGGCCATCCTCGACACCAACCTCACCTCGGTCTACCGCACCTCCAAGGCGGTGATGCGCGGCATGATGAAGGCGCGCAAGGGCCGCATCATTTCCATCGCCTCGGTCATCGGCCTCACCGGCAATCCGGGCCAGGCGAACTACGCGGCGGCCAAGGCCGGCATCATCGCATTCTCCAAATCGCTGGCACGCGAAATCGGTACGCGCGGCATCACGGTCAACGTGGTGGCGCCCGGTTTCATCGACACCGACATGACCCGCGCCCTGCCCGAAGCGCAGAAGGAAGCCCTGCTCGGACAGATCGCGCTGGGCCGTCTCGGCGAGGCCGACGACATCGCCAAGGCGGTGGGTTTTCTCGCCTCGCCGGCAGCGGCCTACATCACCGGCGAGACGCTGCACGTCAACGGCGGCATGTACATGGCGTGAGGACTTTCACGCCAGTTGTCGCCAGCAGGCCGTTTTTAGGCGACAATTACCCCTTCGCGCCGGCCATCGAGGCCTGTGCTGTGGGTTCACCGGCCGGCGATGGCGGCATCACTGCTTAGCCATTACAATGCGCCAGCCTTTTGCTGGCACAGTGCCGGCACAGACAAACAACTACTCCTTGAGAGGTATGGGCAACATGAGCACCATCGAAGAGCGCGTCAAGAAAATCGTCATCGAGCAGCTGGGCGTGAAAGAGGATGAAGTCACGACGAATGCTTCGTTCGTGGACGATCTGGGCGCAGATTCGCTGGACACGGTGGAGCTGGTGATGGCCCTCGAGGAAGAGTTCGAAACCGAGATTCCCGACGAGGAAGCCGAGAAGATCACCACCGTGCAGCAGGCCGTCGATTACATCAAGGCCCACTCCAAGGATTGAACGATCCGGGTTTGATCCCATCGGCAGGCGGCGTTCGACATCCGGGCCGCCGTCGTGGTGATAGCGAACGCTGCGCCTTCTGGCGCAGTTTTCGTTTCTGCGTTTTGTAACGTCCGATCCCGTATGGTGCGCGACTGGCGCAGCGGGAGGCGGGCGCGGTCCCCGCGGTGTGCGCAACGTCCGACCACGAGCGGCAGTGCCCCGCGACCATGAAGGAAAACAGCATGAGCAAGCGACGAGTGGTAGTGACCGGCATGGGCATCGTTTCGCCGGTCGGCAACGACATCGCCACCGCTTGGCAGAACGTCGTCGAGGGTCGCAGCGGCATCGGTCCGGTGACCAGCTTCGATGCCAGTGCCTACGCCACGCGCATCGCGGGCGAGGTCCGTGATTTCGATCCGGTCGACGCCTATTTCGCCGGCACCGACGCGCCGGACGACGAGCGCCGCGCGATCGCCAAGGACTTCAAGCGGATGGACCCGTTCATCCACTACGGCATCGTGGCCGGCACGCATGCGTTGCGCCAGTCCGGTCTGGTGATCGACGAGCGCAATGCCGCCCGCGTCGGCATCGCCGCGGGCGCCGGCATCGGCGGCCTGCACACCATCGAGTCGACCGCGCTGGAGCTGGCCGAAAAGGGCCCGCGCAAGGTTTCGCCGTTCTACGTGCCCAGCTCGATCATCAACATGGTGGCCGGCAACCTGTCGATCTACCACGGCATCAAGGGCCCCAACATCGCGCTGGTATCGGCCTGCACCACGGCCGCGCACAACATCGGCATGGCGATGCGGTTGATCCAGTACGGTGATGCCGACGCGATGCTGGCCGGCGGCTCCGAGTTCGCCACCACGCCCACGGCGATGGCGGGCTTCTGTTCGGCCAAGGCGATGTCCACCCGCAACGACGATCCCACCCACGCCAGCCGTCCGTGGGACGTCGGCCGCGACGGCTTCCTGCTGTCCAACGGCGCGGGCATGCTGATGCTCGAGGAGTACGAGTTCGCCAAGGCGCGCGGCGCCGACATCCTCGCCGAGCTGATCGGTTTCGGCATGAGCGGCGACGCGTACCACATCACCGCGCCGAGCGGCGACGGTGCCGAACTGGCCATGCGCAACGCACTGCACGATGCGCACCTGCCGCCGTCCGACGTGCAGTACGTCAACGCGCACGGCACATCAACCCCGGTGGGTGATCTCGGCGAGGCCAAGGCCATCCGCAGCGTCTTCGGCGAACACGCCACGCAGAAGGGCAAGTTCGCGGTCAGCTCCACCAAGTCGGTGACCGGCCACCTGCTTGGCGCCGCCGGCGGCGTGGAGGCGATCTTCTCGATCATGGCGCTGCGCGAGGGCGTGTTGCCGCCGACGATGAACCTGGTGGACGTCGATCCGGAGGTTGCCGCGCTGGGCATGGATCTGGTGCCGAACCAGGCGGAGAAGGCCAGCATCGACGTCGCCATGTCCAACTCGTTCGGCTTTGGCGGCACCAACGGCTCGCTGGTTTTCCGCCGCGCCTGAGCGTGACCTGTCTCCGCCGCCTGCTGCCCGGCGAGCGCGACCTGCTCGCGCCCGCCGCAGCCTTTCCGCAGCGTTATCCCTGCCTGCTCGAAAGCGTCCTGCACGGCACGCGGCAGGCGCGTTACGACATCCTGTTCGCGTTTCCCCGCGAGTCCCTGACCCTGCATGCGGATGGTTCGCTGCGCGACGATGGCGGGCATCTGCTGGACGGCCGTTTCCTTGACGCGCTCGATGTCGCCTGGAAGAACGAGCGGTTGCCAGACCGCCCGGCGGACGACCTGCCGTTCCACGGCGGATGGGTGTTGATGCTGGCGTACGAGCTGGCCGCCCAGATCGAACCCACGTTGTCATTGCAGCCATCGCCATCGCTGCCGCAGGCATGGGCGGTGCGCTGCCCGGCCGCGATCATCGTCGACCACCAGCTCGGCTGCACCACGCTGGTGGCAGAGCCCGGCAACGAGGCACTGCTCGACGCGATGCAGGCCGACCTCGACACACCCTTGGCGGTCGATGCCGCACCGCTGCCGATCTCGTGCGAGGAGGACGATCCGCAGCGCTTCCTGGCGGGCGTGGCGCGCATCCACCAGCACTTGCGCGACGGCGACATCTTCCAGGTGAACCTGTCGCGCGAATGGCGCGCCCGCTACGCGCAGCCGCCCGCGGCCGCGTCGTTGTATGCCGCGTTGCGCCGGGCCAACCCGGCACCGTTCGCCGGCTTGCTGCAGCAGCCGGGATGGGCGCTGGTCAGCTCGTCGCCCGAGCGCCTGGTGGAAGTGCGCGACGGTCGGGCCCAGACGCGGCCCATCGCCGGCACGCGGCCGCGCACGCCGGGCGACGACGACGCCATCCGCATCCGCGAGCTGAGCGACCACCCGAAGGAACGCGCCGAGCACGTCATGCTGATCGACCTGGAGCGCAACGACCTGGGCCGCGTCTGCGTGCCGGGCACGGTCGAGGTGGATGAGCTGATGGCGGTGGAAAGCTATGCCCATGTCCACCACATCGTGTCCAACGTGCGCGGCCGCTTGCGTGCCGGGGTGACGCCGGGCGAGGTGATTGCAGCCACTTTCCCCGGCGGTACCATCACGGGCTGCCCCAAGGTGCGTTGCATGGAAATCATCGCCGCGCTGGAACAGGCGCCGCGCGGCGCCTATACCGGCGCGCTGGGTTATCTCGATCGACATGGCGAGCTCGACTTGAACATCCTGATCCGCACGCTGACCTTGAGCGGCACGCAGGCCAGCCTGCGCGCCGGCGCCGGCATCGTGGTCGATTCGGTGGCCGCGCTGGAGCTGGAGGAAACCCGCGCCAAGGCGCGCGGCCTGCTGCGCGCGCTGGGCGTGCCGGACTGATGGCGAGCCGCATGCTGGTCAACGGCGTCGTGTCGGCGGTGGTGGCCGCCGCCGACCGCGGCTTTTCGTATGGCGACGGGCTGTTCGAAAGCATCCGCTTCGTGGGCGAGCGCGCGCCATTGTGGGAGCGGCACATGCAGCGGCTTGCCGACAGTTGCCATCGCCTGCAGCTGCCGCTGCCCGATACCGCGCAGCTCCTGCGCGAGGCACGGCAGGTGAGCGAATCCATGGCGCATGCGGTGGTACGCATCGCCTGGACCCGCGGCGTGGGCGAACGCGGCTACTCGCCGCCCACGGTCGCCACGCCCACGCGCGTCGTGGCGGCTTTCCCGCCGCCGCCGATGGATGCCGCCGCGCATGCACACGGCGTGCGCACGCGGATGTGCACGCTGCGTCTGGCCGAGCAACCGCAGCTGGCAGGCATGAAACACCTCAACCGGCTGGAACAGGTACTGGCCCGCGCGGAATGGAGCGATCCGGCGATCGCCGAGGGCCTGTTGTGCGATGGCGACGGCCGGCTGGTGTCGGCGACCATGGCCAACCTGTTCGCCGTGATCGACGGCGAACTGGCCACGCCGTCGCTGCAGCGCTGCGGCGTGGCCGGCGTGGCGCGTGCGGAAATCCTGGCCTGCGCCGCAGGCGCCAGGGAGCGCGACATGCGTTTGCCGGATCTGCACCGCGCCAGCGAGGTTTTTCTCAGCTCCAGCGTGCGCGGCGTGGTACCGGTACAGTCGCTGGACGGGTGGCGCTGGACGCCTGGCCCGGTCACCCGGCAATGGCAAGGGCACTGGCGGCAGTTGGGATTTGCGATGGAGCACGCGGCATGAAACAGCCTCGAACCCGCGGTCGCGCGCTGGCGCGCGGTCTGATATGGCTTGCGATGCTGGCGCTGGTCGCCGCTGCCGCCTGGGGCTGGCGCGATTTCAGCCGCTTCAGCCGCATGCCGTTGCACGTCACTGCCAGCGGCGACAGCATCGACATCGCCCGTGGCAGCAGTTTCAGGACAATCGTGGCGGACCTGCGCCGGCACGGCGTCACCCGCGCCCACCCGCTGTACTGGCGGGCGCTGGCCGAACAGATGCGGGTGGCGGGGAAGCTGCACGCCGGCGAGTACGCGCTGACCCCGGGCATCACCCCGCGGACATTGCTGGCCAACATGGCGGCAGGCCGGGTATTGCAGCGCAACTTCACCATCGTCGATGGCTGGACGTTTCATGAATTGCGCCAGGCGCTGGCGCGCGCGCAGAAACTGAAGCACGACAGCGCCGGCCTGGACGACGCGGCCGTGATGCAGCGCATCGGCGCGGCGGGGGAGAACCCGGAGGGCCGTTTCCTGCCCGAGACCTATGCCTACGTGAAAGGCGACCGCGACCTGGACATCCTGCGCCGCGCGCACCAGGCGATGGTCAGCACGCTGGCCAGCCTGTGGGCCGGGCGCGACCCCGACCTGCCGCTGGCCACGCCCTACGAGGCACTGATCCTCGCCTCGATCGTGGAGAAGGAAACCGGCCTGCCGGACGAGCGGGCGAAGATTGCCGGCGTGTTCGTGCGCCGATTGCGCAACCACATGCTGCTGCAGACCGACCCCACCGTGATCTACGGCATGGGCGCGCGTTACGACGGCAATATCCGCCGCAGCGACCTGACCACCGACACGCCCTACAACACCTACACCCGCCCCGGCTTGCCGCCGACGCCGATCGCGCTGCCGGGCAAGGCCGCGTTGCAGGCGACCATGCACCCGGCCGCCGGCGACGCGCTCTATTTCGTGGCGCGCGGTGATGGCGGCCACGTGTTTTCCAGCACGCTGGCCGAACACAATCGCAAGGTCGACTGCTATCAACGGAAGCGCTGCTTATGAAGGCGCCATCATCGCCGGCACGCGGCCGGTTCATCAGCCTCGAAGGCGGCGAGGGCGCCGGCAAGAGCACCTTGCTGGCCGGGCTGCGCGCGTGGATCGAGCAGCAGGGCATCACGCTGGTGCAGACGCGCGAACCCGGCGGCACCGAGCTGGGCGAAGCGGTGCGCGCCATCGTGCTCGATCCACGCCACCGCGGCCTGGCGGCCGAAACCGAATTGCTGCTGATGTTTGCCTCGCGCGCGCAGCTGGTGCGCGAGCGGATCGAGCCGGCGCTGGCGGCCGGCCAATGGGTACTGTGCGACCGCTTCGCCGACGCCAGCTACGCTTACCAGGGCGGCGGCCGCGGCCAACCCGTGCAGCGCATTGCCGCACTGGAGCAGTGGGCCTGCGCCGGCGTGACGCCGGACCTGACCCTGCTGCTCGACCTCCCCGTGGCCACCGGTCGCGCCCGCGCCGCCGGGCGCAGCGCGCCTGACCGCATCGAGATCGAGGCGGACGGCTTCTTCGAGCGGGTGCGCGCCGCCTACCGCGAGCGCGCCGCCGCGGAACCGGCGCGGTTCAAGGTCATCGATGCGACCCGATCGCCGGCGGACGTCCTTGGCGACGCCATCGACGCGGTGGCCGAATTGCCCCGGAGCCCAGGCGCATGAGCGCCCTGCCATGGCATGCCGAGCACTGGCTGCGCCTGCAGGCGCGGCGCGCGCGTGGCGCGCTGCCCCATGCGCTCTTGCTGTGTGGGCCGACCGGATTGGGCAAGCGCGCGTTCGCGCAGCGGTTTGTCCACGCATTGCTGTGCGAACAGCCGGATGAGGCCACCGGCGACGCCTGTGGCCATTGCCGCGCCTGCCTGCTGCTGGCAGCGGGCAGCCACCCGGATATCGTCAAGTTGACCTACGGCCTGCGCAAGGATGGCGTGCAGCGCAGCGAGATCGTGGTCGAGCAGATTCGCGACCTGTCCGCGCGGCTGGCCTTGAGCAGCCAGTTCGGCGGCTGGCAGGTGGCGGTCATCGATCCGTCCGATGCGATGAACCCGGCGGCGGCCAACGCCCTGCTGAAGACGCTGGAGGAGCCCGCCGCGCAGACCATGCTGGTGCTGCTGGCCGATGCGCCCTGGCAATTGCCGCAAACCATCCGCAGCCGCTGCCAGCGCATCGAGTTCCACCTGCCGGCGTCCGAGCAGGCCTTGGCCTGGCTGCAGGCCGAAGGTGTCACTGATGCGGCCACCGCGCTGCAAGCGGCTGGCGGCAACCCGGGGCTGGCGCGCGACTGGACGGCGCAGGGCGCGCTCGACCGCCGTCGCGAGGTGCGCAAGGATCTGGCCGCGCTGGCGGCCGGACGCGGGCAGACGGCCGACGTGGTCAGGCGCTGGCTGGACGACGAGCCGGCGCAGCGGCTGTGGTTTGCCGCGCAGGCCGCCGCCGATGAAATGAAATCACGCGCCGACCGGCAGGAACCGCCGCTGTCGAGCGCCATGGATGCCGAAGCGCTGGCGCAGTGGTACACCGCCGCCAACCGCACCCGCCAGGCCTTGCGCGGCCCCTTGCGCGACGATCTGCTGTTGCTGGAATTGCTGGCGGCGTGGCGGTGACGACGTCGTCCGCCGAGCGCCCGGCGGCGGACGCGCCGACACGTTTTTCGGCGCACACGCGCCTGCTGGTCGTGGCACCGCATCCCGACGACGAGACCATCGCCAACGGTCTGCTGATCCAGCAGGTGCGTGCGGCGGGCGGCGAGGTTGGCATCGTGCTGTTGACCGACGGCGACAACAATCCCTGGCCGCAACGCTGGCTGGAGCGGCGCCTGCGCATCGACGCCGCCGGGCGCCGCCGCTGGGGCGAACGGCGGCATGTCGAACTGCTGCAGGCGATGCAGCGCCTCGGCCTCCCGCCCGCCGCGCTGCAGCAGCTGCACTGGCCCGATCTGGGAGTGACCTCCCGCCTGCTTTCCGCGCCCCGGGCCGCCGCCTCCGCATTGGCCTCCGCCATCGGCGCGTTCGGCCCGGACCTCGTGGTGGCGCCCGCGCTGGGGGATCGTCACCCCGACCATGGCGCCGCGCACGTGCTGGTTCGGCTGGCGCTGGCCCAACTTCCCCGTGTTCCCGCCTTGCTGACCTACATGGTGCATGGCTCGGAGTGCGCCCCACCCGTGCTTGAGTTGCAAGGATCGCCGGCGGAGCAGGCGGCAAAGCGGTTTGCGCTGTCGGCGCATGGCAGCCAGCTGGCGCTGGGCGGGGGCAGGATGCGGCGTTTTGCCGACCGGGCGGAACGGTTTTTCGCCGTTTCCGGGCCCGGCGCCGCGCCCGGCGGCGGTCTGCCCTGGCGGCCGCCGGTAGCGCTGCATCCATGGCTGCGGCTCAGCCTGGTCGACGCCGCCGGTGCCCGCACCTGGCGTTGGCACGAGGCGCCGCTTCAGCGCGACGACCCGGGTGGATATCGCCTGTCGCCACGGCACGGGGAGGCGGCTTCTCCGCGATTTGCGCATCTGGCGCTGGCGGTTCGTTCGCCCTGGATATTCGATCATTGGGGCTGGTGTGAACTGTGACGCAGCGCCGGATCAAACGCTTTACACGCCGGGGGCACCCCGTTAGCGTGTATCGCTACAGGGTGCGCTGGAGCCCCTGATTTGCGACCGAAGCATCCTGCCCACCGCTGTTCGCAGAGGGGCGGGCGACGGGCAAACGGGACTGCCGGTGCCGTCCATTCGCCCGGACTACAAGCATGCGCGACGGGGACCAGCATCTGATGCCAGCAGCGACCGCTTTGCCGGTGGCGCTGGCGGAGCGCGATCCCGCGTTCGATGACGATGCCCGGCAGCGCCGCGCGCTGGGCCTGCTGAGCGATGTGGTCAAGGCCATCCAGGCCCACGCCGACGAGTCGGCGATGCTCGGTGACGTCTGCCGCCTGGCGGCAGGTTCCGACGAGGGTTCGGTGGCGCTGGTCGCGTTGCGCGATGCGCGCGGCGCACTGCGGTTGCGCGCCGCGGCGGGGCTGACGTGGGATGCCGATAGCGCCATCGACCTTGCCGCGCCCGGCCGGCTCGCCGGCGTCGCGAGAACGGCCATCGACAGCGCAAAGCTCGCCCTCCACCCCGACGCCCAAGCCGCCGCCGGGGATCCGTGGGAAGCACCTCTCGCCCACGTCGGCTCGCTGCTGGCCCTGCCCCTGTACCGGAACCACGCCATCGACGGTGTCCTTGTCGTCGGCGCCCGCCAGGCCGATGCGTTCGTCGGGGTGGACGTGCAGGTGTTTTCGCAGATCGCCGCGGAGCTGGGGCAGGCCCTGCATGCCCACGGCACGCACCCGGTGCGGCAGCTGCCCAGGCCCGACCTGACGTTCAGTGCGGCGTACGTCAGGGCGGTGTTGTCCAGCCAGTACACCGGCGTGCTGGTGATGTCCGAGGACAACCACGTGGTCCTGGCGAACGAGGCATTCTGCGCCCTGTTCGGGATCACCGATTCACCCGTCGCGCTCGAGCACATGTCGGCGGAAAGCCTGTACGAGCGCATGCGCTCGGCGTATGCCGACCCGGACCAGGAATGGGCGCGCATCCGCGAGATCGTGGCCCGGGGCGAAGCGGTCCGGGGCGACGAAGTGCAGATCGCCGGGGAACGCATCTTTCTGCGCGACTTCACCCCGATCCGCACGCATGGCCGGCCCAACGGGCGCATCTGGCACCAGCACGAGATCACCGAGCGCAAGATGTACGAGGCACGGGTCGAACGGCTGGCCTTCTATGACGTGGTGACCGGGTTGCCCAACCGGCGCCTGCTGTTCGAGCGGCTGGAGCAGGGGCGTGCGCTGGCGACCAGACAGCGCTCGCTGATCGCGGTGGGTGTGCTCGACCTGGACCGCTTCAAGAGCGTCAACGACAGCGTCGGGCATGCCGGCGGCGACCACGTGCTGGCGGAGGCCTCCTCGCGCGTCGGCGCGCTGCTGCGCGAGGCCGACGTGCTGGCCCGCTTCGGTGGCGATGAGTTCGGGCTGGTCATATCGGGGCTGGACAGCAAGGAGCAGCTCGACGCGATCAGCCGCTGCATCCTGCAGGCGCTGCGCGCGCCTTTCGATCTGCTGGGGGAGCAGATCTACCTTTCGGCCAGCATCGGGTGGACGCTCTACCCGCTGGACGCATCGGACGCCGAGGGCCTGCTGCGCCATGCGGACATGGCCATGTACGCGGCCAAGGAGGAGGGCAAGGATCGCGGCCTGCTGTACGAGCCGGCGATGGAGCAGGAGCAGCTGCGCCTGCAGGCGATGCGCGAACGGATGGCGCAGGCGTTGCTGCAGTCGCGGCTGCAGTTGCTGTTCCAGCCGATCGTCTACATCGACGGGCTTCCCGGCCTGCAGGGCGTGGCCGGGATGGAAGCGCTGCTGCGCTTGCGCGATGGCGAGGACGGCTTGATCGAGCCCGCGCAGTTCATGCATGTGCTGGATGACCCGCAACTGGCCCGTCCCATCGGCCGCCATGTGCTGGACGAGGCGCTGAAGCAGTGCCAGGCCTGGATGCGTCTGGGCGTCTCGATTCCGGTCTCCATCAACATCAGCACCCGGCACCTGCTGCATCCGGCGTTTTTCGCCGATATCGACACGGCGCTGGACACCTACCCGGGGGTGATGGACGTGGGCTTCGGCATCGAGGTGACCGAGACCGGCCCGACCATGGACCATGCCCGCGCCAAGGTGGTCATCGAGGAGTGCCGCCGCCGCGGCATTCGCGTCGGCCTGGACGATTTCGGTACCGGCACCGCATCGCTGAGCCACATCCAGAAGCTGGACATCGAACACATCAAGCTCGACCAGAGCTTCGTGCGCGAGATCCTGAGCGACGAGCGCAACGTGGCGATCGCCGCGGGCGTCATCACCACCGCGCGCATGCTGGCCAAGACCGTGATCGCCGAAGGCGTCGAGACGCCGGACCAGGCCGACCTGCTCGCCTCGCTGGGTTGCCACCAGCTGCAGGGTTTTTCCATCTCCCGCCCCATGCCGTCCGACGCGGTGCCCGCCTGGGTGGCGGCGTGGACCCCGCCCGCATCGTGGGCGCGGCTGGCCAGCGAGCGGCGCAGCCAGCAGGCGGCGCAGCCGCGCATGGGGCGCTGACCGTCCGCGGTGGTGCGAGCGCCCGGCAGCATCTACCATCAGGCATCGAGCGGGCGGTGCAACCGCCATCCAGGAGTCCAGCATGAAACCCGTGGCCGCCCGTCAGGGCATCATCTCGTTGAAGATCAAGGACGCCGCGTCGCTGTACAGCGCGTACATGCCCTTTCTGAAGCACGGCGGCCTGTTCGCGCCCAGCGAGCACGTCTATGCGCTGGGCGACGAGGTGGTGTTGCTGGTGACCCTGGCCGACGAGAGCGAGCGCCTGTCCGTGGTGGGCAAGGTGGTCTGGATCAGCCCGGCCGGGGCGCAGGGCAACCGCGCGGCGGGCATCGGCATCCACTTCAACGAATCCAGCGATGCGGAAGCCGCGCGCAGCCGGATCGAGAACATCCTGGCCGGCACGCTCAATTCCGAACGCCCCACCAACACCATGTGACCGTTCGCGGCCGCGCAGGCATCACGTCTTCGCTTCGACAGCTTCGCCTGGCTGCGGCAGATCGGGCGGCATGTCGTCAAGGCTTGTCCCGCGCCCCATGCGCGCTGATACAATGGCCGGATTCGCGGACTCGCTTCGCGAAACGTCGAGCGCCAGCGGAGCCATCCGCGGACGTGGCTGAGCAGCCCATGGCCCCCGCGGCCTGTCGAATGGAAGTCGCCGGACCGTCTCCCCGCGGTCACTGATGCGCCCTTTGGCGCGGAGGTACGTTGCACCGTGCTTGCCGAATATTGGCCTGTCCTGTTGTTCATCGGCGTCGCCACCGGCCTCGGGCTGGTGCTGCTGGCGGTTGGCCTGCTGGCCGGCCCGCGCCGTCCCGAAGCCGAGAAGCTGGCGCCGTACGAATGCGGTTTCGAGGCGTTCGAGGATGCCCGCATGCGCTTCGACGTGCGCTATTACCTGCTCGCCATCCTGTTCATCATCTTCGATCTGGAAATCGCCTTCCTGTTTCCGTGGGCGGTGGTGTTCAAGCAGATCGGCTTGATCGCGCTGATCGAGATGGGCCTGTTCCTGCTGCTGCTGGTGATCGGCTTTGCCTATGTGTGGAAGAAGGGAGCACTGGAATGGGAATGATGGATACCGTCAGCGGGGTGATGCACAACCCGCAGCCGCTGAACCTGGTCGACGACATCCTGCGCCCGGCCGGTGACAACCCGGTGGTGCAGCGCGGCTTTGCCACCACCAGCGTCGATGCGCTGATGAACTGGGCGCGCACCGGCTCGATGTGGCCGATGACGTTCGGCCTGGCCTGCTGCGCGGTGGAAATGATGCATGCCGGCGCCTCGCGGCTGGATCTGGACCGCTACGGCGTGATCTTCCGCCCCAGCCCGCGCCAGTCCGACGTGATGATCGTGGCCGGCACCCTGGTCAACAAGATGGCCCCGGCGCTGCGCAAGGTCTACGACCAGATGCCCGATCCGAAGTGGGTGATCTCGATGGGCAGCTGCGCCAACGGCGGCGGCTACTACCACTATTCGTATTCCGTGGTGCGCGGGTGCGACCGCATCGTGCCGGTGGACATCTACGTGCCCGGTTGCCCGCCCACGGCCGAAGCGCTGATCCACGGCATCCTGCAATTGCAGAAGAAGATCCGCCGCACCAGCACCATCGCGCGTTCGTAGGCTCCGACATGACCGACACATCCGCGACCTCATTGTCCGACCAGCTCGCCGCCCGCTTCGGCGACACGCTCACCCTCAGTTCCATCCGCAACGAGACCACCGCCGAGCTCGCCGCCGCCGACCTGATCGCCGTGGCCACCGCGCTGCGCGACGAGCCCGCGTTCCGTTTCAGTGAGTTGATCGACCTCTGCGGTATCGATTACCTCGGCTACGGCCAGACCGAGTGGGACACCGAATCGGTGTCCGGCACCGGTTTCTCGCGTGGCGTGGAAGGCCAGGCGATGGGCCGCTTCAACTGGGCCGAGCGCCCGCGCGACAACAACCATCCGCGCCGCTTCGCCGCCGTGATCCATCTGCTCTCGATCGAGCACAACCGCCGCCTGCGCCTGCGCGTGTTCTGCGACGACGACAGCATGCCGATGCTGCCGTCGCTCACCCTGGTGTGGCCGTCGGTGAACTGGTTCGAGCGCGAGGCGTTCGACCTGTACGGCATCATCTTCGATGGCCACCAGGACCTGCGCCGCATCCTCACCGACTACGGTTTCGTGGGCCATCCGTTCCGCAAGGATTTCCCGCTGATCGGCAACGTGGAAGTGCGCTACGACCCCGAGCAGAAGCGGGTGATCTACGAGCCGGTATCGATCGAGCCGCGCGTGCTGGTGCCGCGCACCATCCGCGACGACGCCGACCTGATGCAGGCGCGGGCCGAAGCCGCCGACCACTGGCGCGACAACTGAGGCGCGGGGAAAAGTCATGCAGGAAATCCGCAACTACACGATGAACTTCGGCCCGCAGCATCCGGCCGCGCACGGCGTGCTGCGCCTGGTGCTGGAGATGGACGGCGAGACCATCGTCCGCGCCGATCCGCACATCGGCCTGCTGCACCGGGGCACCGAGAAGCTGGCCGAGTCCAAGCCGTTCAACCAGTCCATCGGCTACATGGATCGTCTCGACTACGTGTCGATGATGTGCAACGAGCACGCCTACGTGCGCGCCATCGAGACCCTGCTGGGCATCGAGGCGCCGGTGCGCGCGCAGTACATCCGCACCATGTTCGACGAGATCACCCGCATCCTGAACCACCTGATGTGGATCGGTTCGAATGGGCTCGACCTGGGCGCGATGGCGGTGTTCCTGTACGCGTTCCGCGAGCGCGAGGAGCTGATGGACGTCTACGAGGCGGTGTCGGGCGCGCGCATGCACGCCACGTATTACCGCCCCGGCGGTGTCTATCGCGACCTGCCGGCGCAGATGTCGCAGTACCGCGAATCGCCGTGGCACAAGGGCAGCGACCTCAAGCGCATCAACAGCTGGCGCGAGGGTTCGATGCTGGACTACCTCGACGCCTTCACGGCGGATTTCCCGACCAAGGTCGACGAATACGAGGAGCTGCTCACCACCAACCGCATCTGGAAGCAGCGTACCGTCGGCATCGGCGTGATCTCCCCGGAACTGGCCCAGCAATGGGGCATGACCGGCGTGATGCTGCGCGGCTCGGGTGTGGAGTGGGACCTGCGCAAGAAGCAGCCCTACGCGAAATATGCCGAGATGGATTTCGACATCCCGGTAGGCGTCAACGGCGACTGCTACGATCGCTACCTGTGCCGCGTCGAGGAGATGCGCCAGTCCAACCGCATCATCCGCCAGTGCGTGCAGTGGCTGAAGGCCAATCCCGGCCCGGTGATGGTGAAGAATTTCAAGGTCGCGCCGCCGTCGCGGGTCGAGATGAAGGAGGACATGGAAGCCCTCATCCATCACTTCAAGCTGTTTACCGAAGGCTATTGCGTACCGGCCGGCGAAACCTACTGCGCGGTCGAGGCGCCCAAGGGCGAATTTGGCTGCTACCTGGTGTCAGACGGCGCCAACAAGCCGTTCCGCGTGCACCTGCGCGCCCCGGGCTTTGCCCACCTCTCATCCATGGACACCGTCGTGCGCGGCCACATGCTCGCCGACGTCGTGGCCATGATCGGCACCTGCGACCTCGTGTTCGGCGAGGTGGATCGATGATGAAGACGGGATTCGGGATTCGGGATTCGGGATTCGCTCAAGTCGCTTGTGGCGGAGAGGTGTTTCGCGCGCTGAATTCCATCCGTCGTTATTGCCGCAAATTTCACATTGCATCGAGGTTCGCCGACAGCGGGACGGGTTCTTTGCGAATCCCGAATCCCGAATCCCGAATCCCGGAGTTCAACCCATGAAAGCCACCGGACATTTCGAGCAGGTCAGGCACGTCGATCCGACGGTCGTGCTGACCGAGCAAACGCGTCACCACATCGACAAGTGGGTGGCCAAGTTTCCGCCCGACCGCAAGCGGTCGGCGCTGATCCAGGCGCTGTTCGGCGCGCAGGAGCAGAACCGCGGCTTCCTCAACGATGAGCTGATCACTGCCGTGGCCAGGTACCTGGACGTGCCGGCGATCTGGGCCTACGAGGTGGCCAGCTTCTACTCGATGCTGGAAACCAAACCGGTGGCGCGCAACAACGTGGCGATCTGCACCAACATCTCGTGCTGGCTGAACGGCGCCGAGGAGCTGGTGCGCCATTGCGAGCAGAAGCTCGGCATCAAGCTCGGCGAAAGCACCGCGGACGGACGCGTGTACCTGAAGAACGAAGAAGAATGCATCGCCGCCTGCGTCTACGCGCCGGCGGCCACGGTCAACGGCCATTACCACGAGCGGCTCACCATCGAGAAGCTGGACGCCATCCTCGACGGCCTGACGGTCGATGGTCCCGATCACGGGCACGCAGGGGAGGCGCACTGATGGCCGTCGGACCCGCACCGCAGGAACACCAGGTCGTCTACACCACCTTGCATTTCGACAAGCCGTGGGCGATGGCGAGCTACGAGCAGGTCGATGGCTACAAGGCGTGGCGCAAGATCCTCGCCGAGAAACCCGACCCGGCCTCGCTGATCGAGGAAATCAAGAAGAGCAGCCTGCGCGGCCGTGGCGGCGCGGGCTTCCCGACCGGGCTGAAGTGGTCCTTCATGCCCAAGGGTGACATGCAGAAGTACATCCTGTGCAACTCGGACGAATCCGAGCCGGGCACCGCCAAGGACCGCGACATCCTGCGCTACAACCCGCATGCGGTGATCGAGGGCCTGGCCATTGCCTGCTACTGCACCGGCACCACGGTGGCCTACAACTACCTGCGCGGCGAGTTCCACCACGAGCCGTTCGAGCATTTCGAGGCCGCGCTGGCCGAAGCCTACGCTGCCGGCCTGCTGGGCAAGAACGTGCAGGGCACGGGTCTGGACGTGGACATCCATGCCGCGCTGGGCGCTGGCGCCTACATCTGCGGCGAAGAGACCGCGATGATGGAGTCGCTGGAAGGCAAGAAGGGCATGCCGCGCTTCAAGCCGCCGTTCCCGGCCAACTTCGGCCTGTACGGCAAGCCCACCACCATCAACAACACCGAAACCTACGCCTCCGTGCCGGCCATCATCCGCAACGGCGCGGACTGGTTCCTCAACCTGGGCAAGCCGAACAATGGCGGGCCGAAGATCTTCTCGGTGTCCGGCCACGTCAACCGGCCGGGCAACTACGAGATCCGACTGGGTACGCCGTTCAAGGACCTGCTGGAAATGGCCGGCGGCGTGCGCAACGGGCACAAGCTGAAAGCGGTGATTCCCGGCGGCTCGTCGATGAAGGTGCTGCCGGCCGACGTCATGCTGGAAAGCACGATGGACTACGACTGCCTGCAGAAGGCCGGCTCGGGCCTGGGCTCCGGCGCCGTCATCGTGATGGACGAGACCACCTGCATGGTCCGGGTCTGCCATCGCATCTCGCGCTTCTACAAGGCGGAGTCGTGCGGCCAGTGCACGCCGTGCCGCGAGGGTACCGGCTGGATGTACCGCGTGCTGACCCGCATCGTGGAAGGCAAGG
The DNA here is from genome assembly GCF_039523575.1 of Rhodanobacter caeni. Lineage (NCBI taxonomy): Bacteria > Pseudomonadati > Pseudomonadota > Gammaproteobacteria > Lysobacterales > Rhodanobacteraceae > Rhodanobacter > Rhodanobacter caeni. Next base: position 429,917 of record NZ_BAAAFO010000001.1, read on the forward strand.
GTACGCAAGAGGACCTGCATCGCCTCAAGGCGATCGCCGGGCAGATCGAAGGCCACACCATCTGCGCGTTCGGCGAGGCGGCGGCGTGGCCGGTGCAGGGCTTCCTGAACCGGTTCTGGAACGAATTCGAGTACTTCGTGCAGCACGGTCACTCGATAGTGGATTCTCGCGAGGAAGTGACGGCATGAGTGCGCAGCCAACCAACAACGCGCCCGACCTGGTCAGCATCGAGATTGACGGCAAGCCGGTCCAGATCCGCAAGAACGCCATGATCATCGAGGCGGCCGATACGGTCGGCATCACGATTCCGCGCTTCTGCTACCACCGCAAGCTGCCCGTGGCCGCGAACTGCCGCATGTGCATGGTCGAGGTGGAAATGGGCGGCCGCCCGGTGCCCAAGGGCCTGCCGGCATGCGCCACGCCGGTGACCGACGGCATGAAGGTGCAGACCCGTTCCAAGCTCGCCCTGCAGTACCAGCGCGACGTGATGGAATTCCTGCTGATCAACCATCCGCTGGACTGCCCCATCTGCGACCAGGGCGGCGAGTGCGAGCTGCAGGACGTGGCACTGGGCTTCGGCCGTAGCGTGTCGCGCTTCACCGAGCGCAAGCGCACCGTGGCCGACGAGGACATCGGTCCGCTGGTGGCCACCGAGATGACCCGCTGCATCCACTGCACGCGCTGCGTGCGGTTCACCAGCGAGATCGCCGGCACGTTCGAGCTCGGCGGCATGAGCCGCGGCGAGAACCTGCAGATCGGCACCTACATCGGCAAGACGGTGGAAACGGAGCTGTCCGGCAACATCATCGACGTGTGCCCGGTCGGTGCGCTGACCAACAAGCCGTTCCAGTTCAAGGCACGTGCCTGGGAGCTGATCGCCAAGCCGTCCATCGGCTACCACGACGCGCTGGGTTCCAACCTGTGGCTGCACACGCGTCGCGGCGAGGTGCTGCGCACGGTGCCGCGCGACAACGAGGCGGTCAACGAGTGCTGGCTGTCCGATCGCGACCGCTACAGCCATCAGGGCCTGTACGCGGACGATCGCCTCGGCGAGCCGCAGGTGAAGCGCGACGGCCAATGGCAGTCGACTACCTGGGAAGACGCGCTGGCGTTCGCCGGTGAGGCGCTGAAGAAGTCGCCCGGCAGCGAGCTGGGCGTGCTGGTGCATCCGGCCACCTCGAACGAGGAGGGCGACCTGCTGATGCGCCTGGCGCGCGGCTTGGGCAGCGCCCACGTCGACCACCGCCTGCGCCAGCTCGATTTCGCCGACAACGCCGTGGCCACCACGTTCGGTACGCCGGTGGCCCAGGTGGAGCAGGTCAAGGCGGCCCTGCTGGTCGGCTCGAACCTGCGCCTTGAACTGCCGCTGCTCAATCACCGCCTGCATCAGGCGGTGAAGAAGGGCGCCCGGGTCTATGCGGTCAACCCGGTGCATTTCGATTTCAACTACAAGCTGGCCGGCGAAGCGATCGCCGCGCCGCACGAACTGGTCGGCGCCTTGCTGGCCCTGGCGCGGGCGGCGGTGGACGCGGGTGCCTCGGCTCCCGCAGCGCTGGCTGGCGCGATCCAGGGCGCGAGCAGCGACCAGGGCGACAGCGACGCGATCGCCGCGCTGAAGTCGGGCGCAGCGGTGGTGATCCTGGGTGAGGCGGCGGTGACTCATCCGCAGGCGTCGTGGTTGCGCGCGATTGCACGTTTCATCGCCGATGCCACCGGCGCGGGCTACAACGAGTTGCCGGTGGGTGCCAATGCGGTGGGCCTGGCGCGCCTCGGCGTGGTGCCGGGCAATGGCGGGCTGGATGCGCAGGCGATGCTGGCGCAGCCGCGCAAGAGCTATCTCCTGTATGGCGTCGAGCCGCCGCACGATTTCGCGGATGGCGCCGCGGTGCTGAGGGCACTGCGCGCAGCGGAGCAGGTGGTGGCGTTCAGCGCCTTCGCCAGCGACGCGTTGCGCGAGGTGGCGGACGTGATCCTGCCGATTGGCCTGCTGCCCGAGATCGACGCCACCCTGGTCAATGTCGATGGCCTGGCCCAGGGAGTGATCGCCGGCGCCAAGGCACCGGGGCAGGCGCGACCGGGCTGGAAGGCATTGCGTGCGCTGGGCGGCTCGCTGCAGCTGGCCGGTTTCGAGTTCGACGATATCGCCGGCCTGCGCAATGGCATCACCGAGCGTGCGGTGGTTGCACGCGAGGGCATGGCCTCGCGCGCCAACGCCCCGGCGGGGCTGACTCGCGTCGCCACCTGGCCCATCTATCGCAGCGATGCTGTGTTGCGCCGTGCGACGGCCCTGAACGCGCATCCGCTCAACCGGGCGCCTGCCGTTCGCGTGAACGCGAATGAAGCGGCGCGGCTGGGCGTGGCCGACGGCGAGCAGGTGCGCGTCGGCGATGCGTCGCTGCCGTTGCGGATCGATGTGGCGGTTCCCGATGGGGCCACCTGGATCGAGGCGGCGCAGGATCTCACTGCCACGTTGCCGCCGTATGGCGCGACCATCACCTTGAGCAAGGCTTGAGCATCATGGCTGATCAACTCATCAACCAGGTCCTGTGGCCGGTGATCTACATCCTGTGCATCGTGCTGCCGCTGGTGATTGCGGTAGCCATGTTCGTGTACTGGGAGCGCAAGGTCATCGGCTGGATGCACGTGCGCATGGGGCCGAACAAGATCGGCCCGTTCGGCATCCTGCAGGCCTTCGCCGACGTGGTGAAGCTGCTGATCAAGGAAGTGATCCTGCCGACCAAGGCCAATCGCTTCCTGTACTTCATGGCGCCGTTGATCGCGCTGATACCGGCGCTGGCCGCGTGGGCGGTGATTCCGTTCAGCGGCCAGATGGTGCTGTCCAACGCGAACGCCGGCATCCTGTACCTGCTGGCGATGACCTCGATGGGCGTGTACGGCATCATCATCGCCGGCTGGGCGTCCAACTCCCGCTACGCCCTGCTGGGCGCGATGCGTTCGGCCGCGCAGGTGATCTCCTACGAGCTGGCGATGGGCCTGTGCCTGGTCTGCGTGCTGGTGCTGGCCGGCAGCCTCAACCTCAGCGAGATCGTCAACGCGCAGGCGGGCGGCAAGGGCTTGCTCGACTGGTTCTGGCTGCCGCTGCTGCCGGTATTCGTGATCTATTTCATCTCCGGCGTGGCCGAAACCAACCGCGCGCCGTTCGACATGGCCGAGGGCGAGTCGGAGATCGTGGCCGGCTTCCACGTGGAGTACTCCGGTTCGGCGTTCGCGATCTTCTTCCTGGCCGAATACGCCAACATGATCCTGATCAGCTTCCTGGCCTCGATCCTGTTCCTGGGTGGCTGGCTGTCGCCGTTCCCGGCGTCATGGGGTTTCATCGGGCACGGCAGCTTCATCTGGCTGTTCATCAAGGCCTTCCTGATGAGCTTCCTGTTCCTGTGGTTCCGCGCCACGTTCCCGCGTTATCGCTATGACCAGATCATGCGGCTGGGCTGGAAGGTGCTGATCCCGATCGCGATCGTCTGGGTGATGGTGGCCGGATGCCTGAAGTATTTCGACGTGGTCACCGTCGGGATGGGAGCGTAAGCCGTGAATGCGATGATCCGTTTCTTCAAGAGCCTGCTGCTGATCGAGCTGTTCCAGGGCATGGGCCTGACCATGCGCTACATGTTCAAGCCCAAGTACACCGTACGCTACCCGATGGAGCACATCCCGAAGTCGAACCGCTTCCGCGGCCTGCACGCGCTGCGTCGCTACGCGAACGGCGAGGAGCGTTGCATCGCCTGCAAGCTGTGCGAGGCGGTGTGTCCGGCGCTGGCAATCACCATCGATTCGGCGCCCCGCGAAAGCGACGGTCAGCGCCGCACCACGCGCTACGACATCGACCTGTTCAAGTGCATCTACTGCGGTTTCTGCGAGGAAAGCTGCCCGGTGGACTCGATCGTCGAGACCTCGATCCACGAGTACCACTTCGAGAACCGCGGCGAGAACGTGGTGAACAAGCAGCAGCTGCTTGCCATCGGCGACCGCTTTGAACAGCAGATCGCCGCCGATCGCGCGCAAGACGCGGCGTACCGCTGAGGCCTGACGATGAATCCCCAAACGCTGCAACTCATCTGTTTCTACGCTTTCGGCTTCGTCACCGTGGCCGCGGCGCTGTCGGTGATCACGCTGAAGAACACCGTACACGCCGTACTGGCGCTGGTGCTCACCTTCTTCAGCGCGGCCTGCCTTTGGCTGCTGCTGGAGGCCGAATTCCTGGCGCTGGCGCTGATCGTGGTCTACGTCGGTGCGGTGATGGTGCTGTTCCTGTTCGTGGTGATGATGCTGGACATCGACCAGGAAAAGATGCGCGAAGGCTTCGTCAAGTTCCTCCCGGTCGGCCTGATCGTGGCGGTGGTGATGCTGGTGGAGATGCTCGGTCTGGTCGGTGTGCGCGCCATGAATGCGCATGTGCTGGGGCAGAACCCGGCCGTGGCCGCGGGCATGTCCAACACGGAGTGGCTGGGCCATGCCCTGTACACCACGTTCCTGCTGCCGTTCGAGATCGCCGCGCTGATCCTCACCGTGGGCGTGGTCGCCGCGGTGGCGCTGACGCTGCGCGAGCGTCGCGACGCCCGTTACGAGACGCCAAGCCAGCAGGTCAAGGTCGATCCGCGCAACCGCGTGCGCATCGTGAAGATGGCCGCCGTCCGTCCGGATGAATCGACCGCCAGCCAGGAGCCGCAGTCATGATTTCGCTCGCGCATTACATCGTGCTGGGCGCGGTGCTGTTCTGCATCGCCGTCGCCGGCCTGTTCATCAACCGCAAGAACGTGATCGTGCTGTTGATGTCGATCGAGCTGATGCTGCTCGCCGTGAACATGAACTTCGTGGCGTTCTCGCGGTTCCTGGGCGACGTCTCGGGTCAGGTGTTCGTGTTTTTCATCCTCACCGTGGCTGCGGCGGAAGCTGCCATCGGCCTGGCGATCCTGGTGTTGCTGTTCCGCAACCGCAGCACGATCAATATCGCCGACATCGACAGCATGAAGGGGTGAGGCCTGGAGCGACATGCCGGTGGCATGTCGCTCCAGGCCGAACGGCCGGACGGGATGTCCTGCCCGGCACCCAGCACCACGGACGGTTCCTCGCAAGAAAACTCCGGGTCACGCAGCAATGGAAGAAACATGGCGATATCCACACACATCCTGCTGATCATCGCGCTGGCGCCGCTGGTCGGCTGCCTGCTGGCCGGCTTCCTGGCGCGTTTCATCGGCCGTGCCGGCGCGCACAGCGTCACCATCCTCGGTGTGGCGGTGTCCTGCGCGCTGTCCTTCCTGGTGCTCTACCAGCTGACCGCGGGCGGGGCGGCCGAATACAACCGGAACCTCTACACCTGGTTCCAGATCGGCCAGTTCAACGCCAGCGTCGGCTTCATGGTGGATCGCCTCACTGCGATGATGCTGGTGGTGGTGAGCTTCGTGTCGCTGCTGGTGCACGTCTACACCATCGGCTACATGCGGGACGACCCGGGCTATACGCGCTTCTTCAGCTACATCTCGCTGTTCACCTTCTCGATGTTCATGCTGGTGATGAGCAACAACTTCATGCAGCTGTTCTTCGGCTGGGAAGCGGTGGGCCTTGTGTCGTACCTGCTGATCGGCTTCTGGTACAAGCGCCCCACCGCGATCTTCGCCAACCTGAAGGCGTTCCTGGTCAACCGCGTGGGCGATTTCGGTTTCCTGCTGGGCATTGCCGCGGTGCTGTATTTCCTGGGCACGCTGGATTACGCCACCGCGTTCGCCAACGCGCCTTCGCTGGTCGGCCGCACGCTGCAGATCACGGCCGGCACGCAGTGGGACGCCGCCACGGTCATCTGCATCTGCCTGTTCATCGGCGCCATGGGCAAGTCGGCGCAGGTGCCGTTGCACGTGTGGCTGCCCGACTCGATGGAAGGCCCCACGCCGATTTCCGCGCTGATCCACGCGGCCACGATGGTGACCGCTGGCATCTTCATGGTGTCGCGCATGTCGCCGCTGTTCGAGCTGTCGTCCACCGCACTGAGCTTCGTGCTGGTCATCGGCGCCACCACGGCGTTGTTCACCGGCTTGATCGGTATCGTGCAGAACGACATCAAGCGGGTGATCGCCTATTCCACGCTGTCGCAGCTGGGCTACATGACGGTGGCGCTGGGCGTGTCGATGTACTCGGGCGCGGTGTTCCACCTGATGACGCATGCGTTCTTCAAGGCGTTGCTGTTCCTGGGCGCCGGCTCGGTGATCATCGCGATGCATCACGAGCAGGACATGCGCTACATGGGCGGCCTGCGCAAGTACATGCCGATCACCTGGATCACGATGTGGGCCGGCTCGATCGCACTGGTGGCGGTGCCGTTCACCTCGGGCTTCTATTCCAAGGACGCGATCATCGAGGCGGTGGGCGAATCCCATCGCTGGGGTGCGCATTACGCCTATTTCTGCGTGATGGCGGGCGTGCTGGTGACCGGGCTTTATACCTTCCGCCAGATGTACCTGACGTTCCACGGCAAGGAGCGCTTCACGGTCGCCGACCATCACGGCCACGGCCACGATCATGACGACCACGGCCACCACGAGCCGGGCGTGCTGGCGCATGCGCCGAAGGAATCGCCGTGGGTGGTGACCTTGCCGCTGGTGCTGCTGGCGATTCCGTCGCTGCTGGTGGGCTACTTCACGATCGGGCCGATGCTGTTCGGCCACTGGTTCGGCAACGCGATCCACGTGGAGGCCGCCAACGACGTGCTGGCCGAAATGGGCGCCGAGTTCCATGGTCCGCTGGCGATGGCGCTGCACGGCTTCTCGCTGTTCGGCCCGTTTGGCCTGGTGCTGCTGGCCTTCGCCATCCAGACCTACATCTATCTGTTCAACCCGGCCATGGCCGGTAGGATCAAGGCGGCGTTGAAGCCGGTGTGGACGGTGCTCGATCGCAAGTACTGGGTCGACAACGTGTACTTCGCACTGTTTGCCCGCGGCGGCGTGGCGCTGGGCCGCGGGTTCTGGAAGGCCAGCGAGCGGGGCGTCATCGATGGCGCGATGGTCAACGGCTCGGTGAGCCTGGTGCATCGCATCGCCGCTGCCGGACGCCGGCTGCAGTCGGGCTACCTCTATCACTATGCCTTCGCGATGATTCTCGGCCTGATCCTGCTGCTTGGCGGGTACTGGTTGATGGGTCCCGGGCTGGCCGGGCAATAAGGGAAACGGGATCGATGTTCAATCACTTGCTCAGCCTGCTGATCTGGCTACCCGTCGTCGGGTCCATCCCGGTGTTGCTTGCCGGCGCCGCCCGACCCAACCTGGCGCGCTGGCTGTCGATGCTGGTCGCCGTCGCCACCTTCGTGCTCAGCCTGTTCCTGCTGGTGCAGTACAACGCCGACGCGGGCGGCATGCAGCTCACCGAAAGCTATCTGTGGATCGCCTCGTGGGGCGTCCATTACGGGCTTGCCGTCGACGGCATCTCGGTGGCGCTGATCGTGATGACCACCTTCGTGGGCATCCTGGTGATTGCCGGCGCGTGGGAGGTCATCCAGGACAAGCCGCATCTGTACATGGCCGCGATGCTGATCCTCGAAGGCCTGCTGATCGGCGTGTTCTGCGCCACCGACGCGCTGCTGTTCTACGCGCTGTTCGAAGCCATCCTGATCCCGATGTTCATCCTCATCGGCATGTGGGGCGGTCCGCGGCGCGTGTACGCCACGCTGAAGTTCTTCATCTACACGTTCTTCGGCTCGGTCTTCATGCTGATCGCGCTGCTGTACCTGTACCAGAAGGCGCACACGTTCGACCTGGCCACGCTGGCGGCGCTGCCGCTGACGTTCAAGGAGCAGGCCTGGATCTTCTTCGCGTTCCTGATCGCGTTCGCGATCAAGGTGCCGATGGTGCCGGTGCATACCTGGCTGCCGGATGCCCACGTCGAGGCGCCCACCGGCGGCTCGGTGGTGCTGGCGGCGGTGATGCTGAAGGTGGGTACCTACGGCATGCTGCGCTTCATCCTGCCGATCGTGCCGGATGCGGGCGCGCATTTCGCCTGGCTGATTGTCGTGTTGAGCCTCATCGCCATCGTCTACATCGGCTACGTGGCGCTGGTGCAGGAGGACATGAAGAAACTGGTGGCGTACTCGTCCGTGGCGCACATGGGCTTCGTCACCCTGGGCATCTTCATCGCCTTCGCGCTGGTGCGCGAGCAGGGCAGCACCGACATGGCGCTGCTGGGCATGCAGGGTGCGATGGTGCAGATGATTTCGCACGGCTTCGTCTCCGGCGCGATGTTTACCTGCATCGGCGTGATGTACGACCGCCTGCACACGCGCCAGATCAAGGACTACGGCGGCGTCATCAACGCGATGCCGTGGTTCGGCTTCTTCTACGTGCTGTTCGCGATGGCCAATTGCGGCCTGCCGGGCACCAGCGGTTTCGTGGGCGAGTTCATGGTGATCCTGGCCAGCTTCGCCGCCAGCCCGTGGATTGCGTTGTTCGCCGCGTTCACCCTGATCATCGGCGCGGGCTACACGCTGTGGCTGGTCAAGCGCGTGCTGTGGGGTGAGATCACCAACCCGCACGTGGCGGAAATGAAGGAGATCAATGGTCGCGAGACCTTCGTGCTGGTGGCGTTCGCCGCCGCCGTGCTGGCGCTGGGCATCTGGCCGCAACCGCTGGTCCACCTGATGGACAGCTCGGTGGCGCAACTGGTGCAGCAGCTCGCCATTCACAAGATTTGATCGGGACACGGACACACCATGCCAACTTTGAATGACATCCTGATCCTGCTGCCGGAGTTCTACCTGGTGGCGGCAGCGTGCCTGCTGCTGTTGCTGGACGCCTTCATGAAGCCGGCGCAGCGCCCGCTGTTGCACTGGATCTCGATTGCCGTGTTGCTGGTGGCGATCTACCTGGTGATCGCGGGTCAGCCGGATCGGGCGGTGACCGCATTCGGCGGCATGTTCGTGCGCGACGACGCGGCGGAGATCATCAAGGTCTTCGCGCTGGGCACCACGGCGATGATCTTCGTCTACGCGCGTCCGTACCTGATCGACCGCAAGTTGCTGGGCGGCGAGTTCTACACGCTGATGATCTTTGCCGTGATCGGCATCATGCTGCTGGTCTCGGCGGGCAGCCTGGCCACCGTCTACCTGGGGCTGGAGCTGCTGTCGCTGTCGTCGTATGCGCTGGTGGCCCTGAACCGCGATGCGAAGCTGCCGTCCGAGGCCGCGATCAAGTACTTCGTGCTGGGTGCGCTGGCGTCGGGCATGCTGCTGTACGGCATGTCGATGGTCTACGGCGCATCGGGCATGGGCGGCACGCCCACGCTGGAGCTTGCCCAGCTGAACCACGTGATGGGCTACACCACGGCACCGACGCTGCTGCTGTTCGGCCTGATCTTCATGATCATCGGCATCGGCTTCAAGCTGGGTGCCGCGCCGTTCCACATGTGGATTCCCGACGTCTACCAGGGCGCGCCCACGCCGGTGACCACCTTCGTCGCCGCCGGCTCCAAGCTGGCCGCCTTCGGCATGGCCTATCGCCTGCTGGCGGCCGGCATGGGCGATCTCGCGCAGCAGTGGCAGCTGATCCTGGCGGTGCTGGCGGTGTTGTCGCTGGCGATCGGCAACCTGGTCGCCATCGTGCAGACCAATCTGAAGCGCATGCTGGCCTATTCCACCATTTCGCACATGGGCTATCTGTTGCTGGGCCTGTCCGCGGCCGGTCCGGAAGGCTACGCCGCGGCATTGTTCTACGCGATCTGCTACGCGCTGATGGGCGTGGCCGCGTTCGGCGTGATCCTGGCGCTGGGCCGGGCCGGGTTCGAATGCGAGGAAATTGCCGACTTCAAGGGGCTCGCCCGCAAGGCGCCGTGGATGGCGTTCCTGATGTTGCTGGCGATGTTCTCGCTGGCCGGCGTGCCGCCGCTGTTCGGTTTCTGGGCCAAGGTGCTGGTGCTGGAGGCGGCCATCCATGCGGACATGCTGTGGTTGGCGATCGTCGGCATCGTGTTCGCCATCGTCGGCCTCTACTACTACCTCTACGTCATCAAGGTGATGTATTTCGACGCGCCGGAAGAGGGTGGTGCGCTGCAGGTACAGCAGGACAAGCCGTTGCGCCTGGTGCTGTCCCTGAACGCGCTTTCGCTGCTGGTGCTGGGCTTGTACTGGGGTCCGCTGCTGGCGTGGTGCCGGCGCGCGTTCGGCCTCTAGGGCGCTGCAGCGAATGGCGGAAATGATGGCATCGGAGCTTGCAAGAAACCGGCCATTACGTTAATATCTTTGGACTCTGATGCGGGGTGGAGCAGTCTGGCAGCTCGTCGGGCTCATAACCCGAAGGTCGTAGGTTCGAATCCTACCCCCGCTACCAGATCTTTCTTGATGCAAGAAAGCCTCCTTGTGAGGCTTTTTTGTTGGGCGCAAGGATGCGTAGTGCCGGGCGGCAGGTTTCGCCAGGCATCGGAAGGAGCTGCACGAGGAGGACATCGGCGACACAGGGAAATGGGCCGTTGGAGCCCATTTTTTGTTTCTGCCGTTCTGAGAGCGAGCCGGAAAACGACCCATGGATACGCAGGCACTGGCACAACGCTTCAACGAGGTTCTGGCCGATCTGGGCCTGGAATGCCTTGGCGTGGAGTTCAACCCGTCGCAAGGGCAGAGTACCCTGCGCGTCTACGTAGACCTGCTGGACAAGGCCGGCGCCGATGGCGAGCGCCGCGAGGTGGGCATCGAGGACTGCGAGAGCGCCAGCCGCGAGTTGTCGGCGCTGCTGGACGTGGAGGACCCGATCCCCGGCCATTACGTGCTGGAGGTTTCCTCGCCCGGCATCGATCGCCCGCTGTTCACCGCCGCCCAGTTCGCGAAGGTCGATGGGCAGGAAGTGAAGGTGCTGCTGAAGGCGCCACTGGAAGGGCGCCGCCGCCTGCGCGGCAAGCTGTTGTCGGTGGAAGGCGGCCACATCGTGCTGGAAGCCGAAGGCAAGACGTTCGAATTCGATCATGCGCTGGTGGAAAGTGCGCGTGTGGTGCCGGACTGGGTGGCGCTGGGTTACGCGCCGAAGCCCAAGCCCGGTGGCAAGTCGTCCGGCAAAAAATGATTCGATGCGGCCCATGTGCGGCCGCGTTACAGGCTTTGTGTTCCGGGATGAACGCAACCATTTCAACCATCGGTATCGGCAAGCGGTGCCTACGGAGTTGCTGCAATGAGCAAAGAACTTTTGCTGGTCGTCGACGCGGTCGCCAATGAAAAGGGCGTGCCGCTGGAAGTGATTTTCGAGGCGATGGAGGCTGCGCTGGCTTCGGCCGCGAAGAAGCGCTACCCCGAGGAAGAGCCCGACATACGCGTGTCGATCGACCATGACACCGGCGAATACGAGACCTTCCGCCGCTGGGAAATCATTGCCGACGATGGCGAGATGGAATCGCCGTCGTACCAGTTGCGCCTGATGGATGCGCTGGACGTGCGCCCCGACGCCCAGGTGGGTGAATACATCGAGGAGCAGGTCGAGAACGCCGAGTTCGGCCGCATCGCCGCGCAGGCCGCCAAGCAGGTGATCGTGCAGCGCGTGCGCGAGGCCGAGCGCCAGCAGGTGGTCGATGCCTTCGCCGACCGCGTGGGCGAGCTGGTCACCGGCATCGTCAAGCGCGTCGAGCGCGGCAACATCTACCTTGACCTGGGCAGCAACGCCGAGGCCTTCATCCCGCGCGACAAGACGATTCCGCGTGAATCGGCGCGCGTGGGCGACCGCGTGCGCGGTTACCTGTATGAAGTGCGCTCGGAGCCGCGCGGCCCGCAGCTGTTCGTGTCGCGCGCCGCACCGGAATTCATGATCGAGCTGTTCAAGCTCGAGGTGCCGGAAGTCGGCCAAGGCCTGGTCGAGATCAAGGGTTGCGCCCGCGATCCGGGTGACCGCGCCAAGATCGCCGTACTGGCCCACGACAGCCGCACCGACCCCATTGGCGCGTGCATCGGCATGCGCGGTTCGCGCGTGCAGGCGGTATCCAACGACCTCAACGGCGAGCGCGTCGACATCATCCTGTGGCACGAGAACCAGGCGCAGTTCGTGATCAACGCGATGGCGCCGGCGGAAGTGCAGTCCATCATCATGGACGAGGAAAAGCACTCGATGGACATCGCGGTGGCCGAGGACAAGCTGTCCCAGGCGATCGGTCGCGGTGGCCAGAACGTGCGCCTGGCCAGCAAGCTCACCGGCTGGCAGCTCAACGTGATGACCCAGGACCAGGTCACCGCCAAGAGCGAGAGCGAGCAGGATGCCGCTCGCCAGCTGTTCATGGACAAGCTGGAGGTGGATCAGGAAATCGCCAACATCCTGGTGCAGGAAGGCTTCTCCAGCGTCGAGGAAATCGCCTACGTGCCCAGCGCCGAGCTGCTGGCCGTGGAAGGCTTCGACGAGGACATCGTCGAGGAACTGCGCGCCCGCGCGCGTGATGCCCTGCTGACCGAGGCGCTGGCCGCGGAAGAGGGCGTCGACGACAGCGAAGGCTCCGGCGACCTGCTGGCACTTGAGGGCATGGACGAATCGCTGGCGCTGGCGTTGGCCGCGCGCGAAGTCTTCACGGTGGACGACCTGGCCGACCTGGCCGTGGACGACCTGATCGATATCGAGGGCATGGACGAGGCGCGCGCGGCGGCGCTGATCATGGCCGCGCGCGCACCGATGATCGAGCGATTGGAGAAAGGCGGCTAACCGCGGGCGGCGGCGCCCTGGACGGGCGCGCCAGGAAAGGCCTTCGGGCCTTTCACCACGGATGGAGGTGGCGGCGCAGACAATGCCGCACAGACGATAAGCGCGGGAACGGCGGAGCAACAAAACGATGTCGGACGTCACGATCAAACAACTCGCCCAGGTATTGGGCATGCCGGTGGACAAGCTGCTGACGCAGCTTGGCGAAGCGGGCATGAAATTCTCCGACCAGGAGCAGGTCATCAGCAGTACCGAGAAGGTGAAGCTGCTGGGCTTCCTGCGTCGCACCCATGGCAAGGGCGACACCGCGGCCGAGGCCGACGACAGCGCGCCCCGGCAGATCACGCTCAAGCGGCGCACGGTCGGCGAACTGAAGGTCGCCACGCCCGGTGCGCGCGGCGCCGCCGGTACCGCCAAGACGGTGAACGTCGAAGTGCGCGCCAAGCGCACCTACGTCAAGCGCAGCGTGATCGCCGAGGAAGCCAGCGCCGAGCCCGAGCGCGAGGAAGCCGCGCGCAAGCTGCAGGAATCGCAGCGGCAGCGCGAGCAGGAAGAGAACGAGCGTCGCGAACTGGAAGCCCGGCGTCAGCAGGAAGCCGAGCAGCGCGCGCAGGAAGAAGAGCAGAAGCAGCGCGCCGAGGCACAGCGTGCGCAGGCGGAGAAGGAAGCCGCCGAACAGGCCGCACCCGCGGCAGCGGAGCCCGGCGAGGCAACCGAAACGCACGACGCCGCAGCCACGTCGGAAGCCGATTCGTCGGTGGTCCAGCGTATCGACCAGCGCGAACTGGGCATGATCCTGCCGCGCATCCATGAGCCGCGCAAACGCGAAAAGCTGGTCAAGCCGGCACCCGCCCCCGCGCCCGCTGCGGCCGCGCCGGCGCGCGGTGCGGCCGCGCGACCGGCGGCCGGCGGAAACGACACGGGCGCCGCAAACGGCGATTCCGGGCGCGGCAAGGCCAAGCACTCCCGCGGCGAGCGCGGCGACGCGTCGGGCAAGCGTTTTGCCGGCGGCGAGCTGCACCTGAGCGAAGCCGACCGTGCCCGTCGCTCCAGCAACAGCAAGCGTGGCAAGCCCGGCCGCAGCAGCGGACGCGATGCATTGCGCGGCAGCCACGCGGCGCCCAGCGGCCCGCATGGTTTCTCGCGGCCCACCGCGCCGGTGGTGCGCGAGGTGGTCGTCAGTGACGCCAATATCGTGGCCGAGCTGGCGCAGAAGATGGCGGTCAAGGGTTCGGAGGTGGTCAAGGCGCTGTTCAAGATGGGGGTCATGGCCACCATCAACCAGACCATCGATCACGATACGGCGGTGCTGGTGGTGGAGGAGCTGGGTCACGTACCCGTCGCCGACACGCAGAACAACGCCGAGGAAACGCTGGCCGCCCATACGCAGAACGTGGAGCTGGAAGGCGAGAAGACTTCGCGCCCGCCCGTGGTCACCATCATGGGCCACGTCGACCACGGCAAGACCTCGCTGCTCGATTACATCCGCCGCACCAAGGTGGCGTCCGGCGAAGCCGGCGGCATTACCCAGCATATCGGCGCGTACCACGTGAAAACGTCGAAGGGCGTGATCACCTTCCTCGATACGCCCGGCCATGCGGCGTTCACCTCGATGCGCGCCCGTGGCGCGCAGTCGACCGACATCGTGATCCTGGTCGTTGCTGCCGACGATGGCGTGAAACCGCAGACGATCGAGGCGGTCAAGCATGCGCGCGCCGCCAAGGTGCCGCTGATCGTGGCCGTCAACAAGATGGACAAGGACAGCGCCAACCCGGACAACGTGAAGCAGGGTCTGGTGGCGCAGGAAGTGGTGCCGGAAGACTGGGGCGGCGACGTGCAGTTCGTGCCGGTGTCGGCCAAGACCGGCATGGGCGTCGAGGATCTGCTCGATGCGATCTCGATCCAGGCTGAAGTGATGGAGCTGAAGGCCGTGGCGGACGGCCGCGCTTCCGGCGTGGTGATCGAGTCCAGCCTCGACCGCGGCCGCGGTCCGGTGGCCACCGTGCTGGTGCAGCAGGGCACGCTGAAGAAGGGCGATTTCATCGTCTGCGGCGTCGAATACGGTCGCATGCGCGCGCTGATTGACGAGGCGGGCAAGCAGGTCGCCGAAGCCGGCCCGTCGATTCCGGTGCAGGTGCTCGGCTTGTCCGGCGTGCCGGAAACCGGCGACGACTTCGTCTGCGTCGAGGACGAGCGGCTGGCCCGCGAGGTCGCCGAAGAGCGCCAGCAGAAGCGCCGCGAAACGCGCATGGTCAGCAAGGCCAACCGGCTCGAGGACATCATCGCCAAGATGGGCCAGGGCGAGGAGCAGCAGACGCTCAACATCCTGGTCAAGGGCGACGTGCAGGGTTCAGTCGAGGCCTTGCGCGAATCGCTCACGCAGATCGGCAACGAGCGCGTGCGCGTCAACGTGGTGTCCTCCGGCGTCGGTGGCATCACCGAATCGGACGCCACCCTGGCCGCCGCATCGAAGGCGCTGGTCATCGGCTTCAACGTGCGCGCCGATGCGTCGGCACGCAAGGTGATCGAGACCAACGGCCTGGACGTGCGCTATTTCTCGATCATTTACGACGTGATCGACCAGGTGACGCAGGCGGCCACGGGCCTGCTCGGCATGGAAGTGCGCGAGGACATCATCGGCATTGCCGAAGTGCGCGACGTGTTCCGCAGCTCCAAGTTCGGCGCCGTGGCCGGTTGCATGGTCATCGAAGGCTCGGTCAAGCGCAGCAAGCCGATCCGCGTGCTGCGCGACAACGTGGTGATCTTCGAGGGCGAACTGGAATCGCTGCGCCGCTTCAAGGATCTGGTGGACGAAGTGCGCAGCGGCATGGAATGCGGCATCGCGGTCAAGCAGTACAACGACGTCAAGGCCGGCGACCAGATCGAGTGCTTCGAACGCACCGAGGTGGCTCGTACGCTGTAACAGCGAGAAGTGAGAGAAAAGATTCTCTCCCTTGGATCTTCTCTCACTTCTCACTTCTCACTTCTCTCGCCTCACTCCTGGTTTTTAGAATGCCCTCCCGCGATTTCAAACGTACCGACCGCATCAGCGCCGAGCTGCGCCGTGAGCTTGGCTTGCTGGTGCATGCGGCCGTGCGCGATCACGGCCTGCCGTCGGTGAGCGTGTCGGACGTGGAGATCACGCGCGACCTGGATTGGGCCACGGTGTGGGTGACCGCGCTGATGCCCGAACAGGGTCTGCCCGCGGTGAAGGCGTTGAACCAGATCAGTCACGAGATCCGCCATGCGCTGGCGCACAGCGGCATGCGCATGCGGCGCGTGCCCGAATTGAAGTTCAAGTACGACGATTCGGTCGACAAGGGCGAGCGCATCGATTCGCTGCTGCGCGAACAGGCGCGCGCCCTGCCGCCCGCCGGCGACGAGCAGGATTGACGGAAGGTCGAGTGGCATCCCGTGCTTCGATAAACCGTTCCGCGCGCGTCCAGTGGCGTGACCTGCATGGCATCGTGCTGCTGGACAAGCCGATGGGGGTGAGCTCCAACCAGGCACTGCAGTCGGCGCGGCGGTTGTTTCGCGCGGCCAAGGGCGGTCATGCCGGCGCGCTCGATCCGTTGGCAACCGGCTTGTTGCCGCTGTGCTTTGGCGAGGCCACCAAGCTGGCCGGCAGCCTGCTCGGTTCGCGCAAGGGCTACATCGCCCACTGTCGTCTTGGCATCACCACCGACACCGCCGATCGCGAAGGCGACGTCCTGCAGCAGCGACCCGTGCCGCCGCTCGACGACGCCACCATCGAGACGGCGCTGTCCAGGCTGCGCGGCCGCATCCTGCAGGTGCCGCCGATGTACTCGGCACTCAAGCGCGATGGCGAGCGTTTGTATGCGAAGGCGCGTCGCGGCGAGACGGTCGAGGTGGCGCCGCGCGAGGTGGACATTCATCAACTGGTATTGCTGTCGCGCACCGACGATACCCTGGAGCTGCTGGTCGAATGCGGTTCGGGTACCTATGTCCGGGCGCTGGCCACGGCGCTGGGCGAGGACTTGGGGTGCGGCGCCCATCTGGCCGCGCTGCGCCGCACCTGGGTCGAGCCTTTCCGCGAACCGCGCATGGTGACGCTGGAGCAAGTGCAGCAGGCCGCCGAGCAGGGTGACGACGCGTTGCTGTCGTTGATGTTGCCGGTGTCCGCGGGCCTGTCCGGGCTTCCCGCCGTGCAGCTCGACGAAGCGCAAAGCATGGCGATTGCCCGCGGCCAGCCGATCCAGCTGGCGCCTTCCTTGCCGACCGGACGCTGCGCCGCGTTTGCCAGCGATGGTGCCTTGCTGGCGCTGCTCGAACTCGATACACGGCGGCAAACCCGCATCCTGCGCGGCTTCAACCTGCCGCCGGAGCCCGATTTGGGGCAAAAAACCCTCTCCGCTCTTGTTGTGACACCGCTACGGTCAGTAGAA
Source organism: Rhodanobacter caeni (assembly GCF_039523575.1). NCBI lineage: Bacteria > Pseudomonadati > Pseudomonadota > Gammaproteobacteria > Lysobacterales > Rhodanobacteraceae > Rhodanobacter > Rhodanobacter caeni. Next base: position 446,979 of record NZ_BAAAFO010000001.1, read on the forward strand.
TAGACAAGTTATTTCAACGCTTTCACTCATCTAGGCGAAGCTTGCGCTTGTGTCATCGCTGATGATGCAAGCGCAAGCTTCGCATCGCCTTTTCAAGGAAACGTACTCCATGTCTCTTACCGCAGAACAAACCGGCAAGATCATTGCTGATTTCGGCCGCGTGCCCAACGACACCGGTTCGTCGGAAGTCCAGGTGGCCCTGCTGTCCGCCCGCATCGACCATCTCACCGGCCACTTCAAGGAGCACAAGCAGGATCACCACTCCCGCCGTGGCCTGCTGAAGCTGGTGAACCAGCGCAAGCGCCTGCTGGCCTACCTGAAGGACCGCGACCTTGCGCGTTACCAGACCCTGATCGAGCGGCTCGGCTTGCGCCGCTGATTCGCGCGCGTTCCTGCGTGAACGCATGGATCAAGAAGCGCCTTTACCTGGGCGCACTTCTTCAATCAGATCAGGAATCAAACACGTGGCAAAAGTAACCAAGTCATTCCAGTACGGTAATCACGAAGTCACACTGGAGACGGGCGAAATTGCCCGCCAGGCGTCCGGTGCGGTCATGGTCAGCATGGGCGGCACCGTGGTGCTGGTCACCGCCGTGGCGGCCACCAAGCAGAAGGAAGGGCAGGATTTCTTCCCGCTCACCGTCGACTACGTCGAGAAGTTCTATTCCGCCGGCCGCATCCCCGGCGGTTTCTTCAAGCGCGAAGGTCGCCCCACCGAAAAGGAAACGCTGACCTCGCGCCTGATCGACCGTCCGGTGCGCCCGCTGTTCCCGGATGACTTCAAGAACGAAGTGCAGGTCATCGCGCAGGTCGTCTCGCTGAACCCGGAAGTGGATGGCGACATTGTGGCCCTGCTGGGCGCGTCCGCCGCGCTGAGCCTGGCCGGCATCCCGTTCAAGGGGCCGATCGGCGCCGCCCGCGTGGGCTACGCCAACGGCCAGTACCTGCTGAACCCCACCGCCACCGAACTGAAGACCTCCGACCTCGACCTGGTCGTCGCCGGTACCGCTGGTGCCGTGCTGATGGTGGAGTCCGAAGCCAAGCTGCTGTCCGAGGACGTGATGCTGGGCGCCGTGATGTTCGGCCACCAGCAGATGCAGACCGCCATCCGCGCCATCGCCGAGCTGGCCACCGAGGCGGGCAAGCCGTCGTGGGACTGGCAGGCGCCGGCTCGCGACGAATCGCTGGTGGCAGCCGTCAAGGGCGCCGTCGGCGACCAGCTGGCCGCAGCGTTCCAGGTGCGCGACAAGCTCGAGCGCCGCGACGCGATTTCCGCGATCAAGGCCGACGTGCTGGCCGGCCTCAAGGCGCAGGCCGAGGAGAAAGGCTGGGCGTCGGCGGCCATCGCCAAGGAATTCGAGGAGCTCGAATACCACACCATGCGCGACAGCGTGCTGAAGACCAAGGTGCGCATCGACGGTCGCCAGCTCGACGACGTGCGCGCGATCACCGCCCGCATCGGCGTGCTGCCGCGCACCCACGGTTCGGCGCTGTTCACCCGCGGCGAGACGCAGGCGCTGGTCGTGGTCACGCTGGGCACCACGCGTGACGCGCAGATCATCGACGCGCCGGGCGGCGAGTCGAAGGACCCGTTCCTGTTCCACTACAACTTCCCGCCGTTCTCGGTGGGCGAGGCCGGCCGCTTCGGCGCGCCCAAGCGTCGCGAGATCGGCCACGGCCGCCTCGCCAAGCGCGGTGTGCAGGCGGTCAAGCCCAGCATCGAGGAGTTTCCCTACGTGGTGCGCGTGGTCTCGGAAATCACCGAGTCCAACGGCTCCTCGTCGATGGCCTCGGTGTGCGGCTCCTCGCTGGCCATGATGGACGCGGGCGTGCCGCTGAAGGCGCCGGTGGCCGGCATCGCCATGGGCCTGGTCAAGGAAGGCAACGATTTCGTGGTGTTGTCCGACATCCTGGGCGACGAGGATCACCTCGGCGACATGGACTTCAAGGTGGCCGGTAGCGCCGATGGCATCTCCGCGCTGCAGATGGACATCAAGATCGACGGCATCACCGAAGAGATCATGAAGGTGGCGCTGGCCCAGGCCAAGCAGGGTCGCCTGCACATCCTGGGCGAGATGGCCAAGTGCCTGAGCACGGCCCGCACCGAGATGAGCGAGTTTGCACCGCGGCTGCTGACCATCAAGATCCATCCGGACAAGATCCGCGAAGTGATCGGCAAGGGCGGCGCCACCATCCGCTCGATCACCGAGGAAACCGGCACCACCATCGACATCAGCGACGACGGCACCATCATCGTCGGCTCGGTCAACCGCGAGGCCGCCGAGGCTGCCCGCAAGCGCATCGAACAGATCGTCTCCGATGTGGAGCCGGGCCGCGTCTATGAGGGCAAGGTCGCCAAGCTGATGGATTTCGGCGCCTTCGTGACGATCATGCCGGGCAAGGATGGCCTGGTGCATGTCTCGCAGATCTCCGACGAGCGCGTGGAGAAGGTTTCCGACAAGCTCAAGGAAGGCGACGTGGTTAAGGTCAAGGTGCTCGAGGTCGACAAGCAGGGCCGTATCCGCCTGTCGATGAAGGCCGTGACCGACGAGGAACGCGCCAGCGTCTGAGTCACCCGCGTTGAACCCCAGGAGGCCCGGTATTCCGATACCGGGCCTCTTGCGTTTCGGCCCGCCATATCGTCCGCTGCGCTAAGATCGTGGGCATCAATGGACGAGGAATCGTGATGGCCCCTCCGGCGGATTTTCCGATGCCCGATTTTCTGAAAGCCGGCGTCGATGCGGATTTCCTGCGCGATTTCCAGGCGCTGGCGCAGCAGTCGTGGGATGCCTGGTTGCGACAGCAGCCGACATCGACCGCTACGGGCGGCCCTTCGTTCGGTGCCGCGCCGAACGCTGCCGCCGGCAACGAGGTGCTCGATCGCACCCTGGCGGGGTTGAAAGGCTACTTCGAATGGATGCAGGGCGTGACCGCGGGCGCCGCCGGCGTCCCCGGCGCCGATTGGCAGCAGCAGCTGCAGCAACTGTTTGGCGGCGCACAACACCCGTTTGCGCAGGCCTTCCAGCATATCGATGGCGCCGGCACGAAAGGGGGCGGCAACTGGCATTCGTGGCTGCAGGGCATGCCGGTGGCGGACGCCTCGGCTTCCGGCCCGATCCCGGCCTTCGGGCAGGATCGGGAGCAGCAGATGCAACGCCAGGCACTGGCAGCGGCGATGCTGGAATCGATGCAGGCGAGCGCGCGTTACCAGGCGCTGATCCTGCGCGCCAATACGCAAGGCGTGCAGAAGCTGCAGGACAAGCTGGCGGAGCATGCCGAGCCCGGTCGGCAGATCGAATCGCTCAAGGCCTTGTACGACCTTTGGGTGGACGCGGCCGAGGAAGCGTATGCCGAGATCGCGCTGTCGGACGAGTTTCGCGAAGCCTACGGCGCCATGGCCAACAGCCAGATGCGGGTGCGCCGCCTGCAGCAGCAACAGACCGAGCAGCTGTGCCAGCAATGGGGGCTGCCCACCCGCCGCGAGATGGACACGCTGGGCGAGCGCCTGCAGCAAGTGCGGCGCGAGGTACGGACATCGCGCGCCAACCAGGCGGCGAGCGCCGCGGAGGAGATCGCGGACCTGCGTCGGGAGGTGGCCGAGCTGCGGCGCCAGCTGGGCGGCGCGAAGGTGAAGCCGGTTTCCGCAAGGCGATCGGTTGCAAAGAAAGCCCTGGCCGCAAAGCCATCGCGTTTGGCCGTAAAGACGGCTGAAACCGCAAAGCCGGCAACCCGCAGGGAAACCGCCGCCGGAAAGTCCGCGACCACCGCGGCGCGAAAGACTGGTGGCAAGGGCGCTGCCGCGGTTCGCAAGTCGTCCGCGACGCGCAGCCCTGCGCCGCGCAAGCGCAAATAAGGAGTCTCCATGTACACGCCACTGCGTATCGATCCGACTCGCGCACTTGCCGACATCAACACCTTCCAGCGCAAGCTGGCGGCAGGCATGGCCCATCTGCGCAACATGCGCGAGCCCGATTACGCCAATACCCCGCGCGAGCTGGTCTACAGCGAGGACAAGCTCAAGGTCTGGCATTTCACCGGCACCAGCCCGACCGCCAAGACACCGCTGTTGATCGTCTACGCCTTGGTCAACACCGTATGGATGACCGACCTGCAGGCCGACCGCTCGATGGTGCGCAACCTGCTGGAGCAGGGCGAGGACGTCTACCTGATCGACTGGGGCTATCCCGACGGCGCCGACCGCTGGCTGACGCTGGACGACTACATCAACGGCTATCTCGACCGATGCGTCGATGTCGTGCGCCAACGGCACGACCTCGATGTGATCAACCTGCTCGGCATCTGCCAGGGCGGCGCGTTCTCGCTGTGCTATGCCGCGCTGCACGGGGACAAGGTGAAGAACCTGATCACCATGGTCACCCCGGTGGATTTCCAGACCCCCGACAACATGCTCTCGCACTGGTGCCGCAATCTCGATGTGGATCTGTTCGTCGACACCATGGGCAACATCCCCGCGGCGCTGATGAACTACGTCTACCTCACGCTGAAGCCGGTGCGCTTGAACCAGCAGAAATACATCGGCATGGTCGACATCCTGGACGACCCGGTGGAGCTGGAAAACTTCCTGCGCATGGAGCGCTGGATCTTCGATTCGCCGGACCAGGCCGGCGAGGCGTTCCGGCAGTTCATCAAGGATTTCTACCAGGGCAACAAGCTCATCAAAGGCACGCTGGAGATCGGTGGGCAACGCGTGGATCTGGCCAACGTGACCCAGCCGGTGCTGAACATCTTCGCCGAGCAGGATCATCTGGTGCCACCGGATGCCTCACGCGCGCTGGGCGAACACGTGGGCAGCAGCGACTACACCCAACTGGCGTTCAAGGGCGGCCACATCGGCATCTACGTCTCCGGCCGCGCGCAACGTGAAGTGCCGCCGGCGATCCACCAATGGTTGCGCGCCCGGCAGTAACCGTCACATTGGCGCGCTGCTTTACTTGCGGCTCACCCCGCGGCGCAGCGCTCCCCTAGAATGGCGGGATGACCAACACATCATCGGCAACCCACGACACCATCCGCGCCGTGCAATGGCGCGGCGATCACCTGCGCCTGCTCGACCAGCGCCTGCTGCCCGCGGAGGAACACTGGATCGAATGCCGGGATACCGCGCAGGTCACCGCGGCGATCCGTGATCTTGCGGTGCGCGGTGCGCCGGCTATCGGCATCGCGGCGGCCTGGGGGGTGGCGATGGCGGCGCAGCAGCAGGCGCCGCTGGACGACGCCCTGGCGACACTGCGTGCCGCCCGTCCCACCGCAGTCAACTTGATGTGGGCGCTGGATCGCATGAAAAAGCGCATCGCCGCCGGTGCCGACGCGCAGGCGTTGCTGCGCGAGGCGCAGGCGATCCAGGACGAGGATCTGGCCGCCAACCGTCGCATGGGCGAGTTGGGCGCGGGCTTGATCGCGCAGGGTTCCGGCGTGTTGACCCATTGCAACACCGGTTCGCTGGCCACGGCCGGCTACGGCACGGCGCTGGGCGTGATCCGCGCCGGCGTGGCGGCCGAACGCATTGCGCGCGTCTACGCCGGCGAAACCCGCCCCTGGCTGCAGGGTGCGCGGCTCACCATGTGGGAGCTGATGCGCGACGGCATCCCCGCGCATCTCATCGCCGACTCCGCCGCATCGCACCTGATGAAATCCGGCGCGGTGCAGTGGGTGATCGTTGGCGCGGATCGGATCGCCGCCAACGGCGACGTCGCCAACAAGATCGGCACCTACCAGCTGGCGATCGCCGCGAAGTACCACGGCGTGAAGTTCATGGTGGTGGCGCCATCGTCGACAATTGACATGGCCACCGCCACGGGCGAGGAAATCGAGATCGAACTGCGCGATGCCACCGAGCTGCTCGGCAGCGCCGGCCGGCGCACGGTGGTCGAGGGCGCGCTGGCGTGGAACCCCGTATTCGACGTGACGCCGGCCGAACTGATCGATGCGATCGTCACCGAGCGCGGCGTGATCGAACGGCCGGGCACGCTCGCGATGCAGGCGATGTTCGGCAGCTGACGACGAACCGCGGAGCGCCTGGATGGCCATGATCGCGGCGCCGCCTCGCCGGCGCCGACGTCGCCTTCCAGTGCGATGGCAGCCTCATTTCCGGAAACTCATGGAGCACTTTCACGTGACGTCGATGCGTCGCTGTAAGTCATTGATAAAAAAGAACTAAATACTGTCTTTTTGGGGTCTTGCGTGGTACACTCCACGGGTTGATTTCGGGCCATCGGCGCATGCCGTTCCAGGCGCGTCGCCAGCGCCCTTTTTTCATTCCCAGGGAAGTCGATTGATGGCAGAACTCGCCAAAGAAGTCATACGCGTCAATATCGAAGACGAGATGCGCCAGAGTTACCTCGATTACGCCATGAGCGTCATCGTGGGGCGCGCCCTGCCGGATGTCCGTGATGGATTGAAGCCCGTACATCGCCGCGTGCTGTTCGCGATGAACGAACTGGGCAATGTGTGGAACAAGCCGTACAAGAAGTCGGCCCGCGTGGTCGGCGACGTCATCGGTAAATACCACCCGCATGGCGATCAGTCGGTCTACGACGCGATCGTGCGCATGGCCCAGCCGTTCTCGCTGCGCTACATGCTGGTCGACGGCCAGGGCAACTTCGGCTCGGTCGATGGCGACAACGCCGCGGCCATGCGATACACCGAGGTGCGCATGTCGCGCCTCACGCACGAATTGCTGGCGGACATCGACAAGGACACGGTCGATTTTGGCTTCAACTACGACGAGAGCGAACGCGAGCCGCTGGTGTTGCCCTCGCGCGTGCCGAACCTGCTGATCAACGGTTCGGCCGGTATCGCGGTCGGCATGGCCACCAACATCCCGCCGCACAACCTCAACGAGGTGATCGCCGCCACCATCGCGCTGATCGACGAACCTTCGCTGGGCATCGATGAGCTGATGCACTACATCCCCGGTCCGGACTTCCCGACCTGCGGCATCATCAACGGTTCGTCGGGGATCATCGAGGCCTATCGCACCGGTCGCGGCCGCATCCTGGTGCGCGCCAAGGCGGAGGTGGAAACCGAGGCCAACGGTCGCGAGACGATCGTCATCCACGAGCTGCCGTACCAGGTGAACAAGGCGCGGCTGATCGAGAAGATCGCCGAGCTGGTGAAGGAGAAGAAGCTCGAGGGCATCAGCGAGCTGCGCGACGAGTCCGACAAGGACGGCATGCGCGTGGTCATCGAGGTCCGCAAGGATGCGATGGCCGACGTGGTGCTCAACAACCTGTTCCAGCAGACGCAGTTGCAGGTCACTTTCGGCATCAACATGGTGGCCCTGCTGGATGGCCAGCCCAGGCTGCTGAACCTCAAGGACATCCTCGAGGCATTCATCCGCCATCGCCGCGAGGTGGTCACCCGGCGCACGATCTTCGACCTGCGCAAGGCGCGTGCGCGTGCGCATATCCTCGAGGGCCTTACCGTCGCACTGGCCAACATCGACGAGATGATCGAGCTGATCAAGACCTCGTCGTCGCCGGCCGAGGCGCGCGAGCGCATGGTGGCACGGCGCTGGGAACCGGGCCTGGTGCGCGCCCTGCTGTCGGCAAGCGGCGCCGAGGCCTCGCGGCCGGAGGAAATGGATCCGCGCGACGGCCTCAAGGACGATGGCTACCAGCTGTCCGAGGCGCAGGCGCTGGAGATCCTGGCGATGCGGCTGCACCGCCTCACCGGTCTGGAGCAGGAAAAGCTCTCCGACGAGTACCGGCAGATCTTGGAAACCATCCGCGGCCTGATCGAGATCCTGCAGAACCCCGCGCGCCTGCTGGAGGTGATCCGCGAGGAGCTGGAGGCCGTCAAGGCCGAGTTTGGCGACGCTCGCCGCACCGAGATCCAGCATTCGCAGGAAGATCTCAACGTGCTGGACCTGATTGCGCCGGAGGACATGGTGGTCACCTTGTCCCATACCGGCTACATCAAGCGCCAGCCGGCCAGCACCTACCGCTCGCAGCGGCGCGGCGGCAAGGGTCGCTCGGCCTCGGCCCTGAAGGATGAGGACGTCGTCGAGCAGCTGTGGGTGGTGAACACGCACGACACCTTGCTGACCTTCACCAGCACCGGCCGCGTGTACTGGCTGAACGTGTACCAGATTCCCGAGGCCAGCCCGGGCGCGCGCGGCAAGCCGATCGTGAACCTGCTGCCGCTGGGCGAGGACGAACGGGTGCAGGCGGTGCTGCCGATTCGCGACTACAGCGACGACCGCTACGTGTTCTTCGCCACCCGCCAGGGCACGGTCAAGAAAACGCCGCTCGGCGAATTCGCATTCCAGCTGCAGAAGGGCAAGCTGGCGATTCGCCTCAACGAGGACGATGCGCTGGTCAATGTGGAGCTCACCGACGGCAACAGCGACGTGCTGCTGTTCGCCTCCAACGGCAAGGTCAACCGCTTCGACGAGAACACCGTGCGCTCGATGGGCCGCACTGCCGCCGGCGTGCGCGGCATGAAGCTGGCCAAGGACGCCCATGTGGTCTCGCTGATCGTGGCGGCCGAGGGGGACATCCTCACCGCGACCGAGCGCGGTTACGGCAAGCGCACCCCGTTGGCGGAGTTCACCAAGAAGGGGCGCGGCACCCAGGGCGTGATCGGCATCCAGTGTTCCGAACGCAATGGCGCGCTGGTCGCCGCCACGCAGGTGACGGAGGCACATGAGCTGATGCTGATCTCCGATCAGGGCACGCTGGTACGCACCCGCGTGGCCGAAGTGTCGCAGCTGGGCCGCAACACCCAGGGCGTCACCCTGATCCGCCTGCCGGCCGAAGAGAAGCTGGTCAGCGTGATGCGGCTGGATGCGGAGGAGGATGCCGCCGACGAGGACACCGTCGATAACGGCGCCGCACCCATCGACGGCGGCGGCAGCGACGTGATCGACGGCAGCACGGAAGGCGACGATTCGACCGAAGGCTGAGCCCGGCATCACCAAAGCAAAGGCCCCGGCAATGCCGGGGCCTTTTGCATGCGGCGGGGTGCCTAGCCGGCCAGGCGCGATGCGTCGATCGCCGCCAGCATCGCTTCGGCGGTGGAGACGCGCAGCTCGCCCGGTGCCTCGACGTGAAGCAGTCGCACCACGCCGTCGTCCGCATACAGTGCAAAACGCCGCGAGCGCAGGCCCATGCCGAAGGCCGAGCCGTCGAACTCCAGCCCCAGCGCACGGGTGAAGACGGCGTTGCCGTCGGCGAGCATCATCAGGCCCGGCGGCGCCTGCAGCGATGCCGCCCATGCCTGCATGACGTGCGCGTCGTTCACCGACAGGCACATCAGGTCGATCCCGCGCGCCCTGAAATCGGCAGCGTGGCGGATGTAACCGGGCACGTGCAGGGTCGAACAGGTCGGGGTGAACGCGCCCGGCACGCCCACCAGCATGGCCTTGCGGCCGGCGAACAGCTCGCCCGTGTGGCGTGGCTGGACGTCGCCATCGATGACGCGGATCGCCACGTCGGGCAGCTTTTCGCCAGGCTGGATGGGCATATGCAGTATCCGCGGATCGGGGGAGTGTGATGCTACGGCATACGTCAGGTGAACGCGGTGGCGGGGCGGATGCCGCCGTGCGCGATTTGCCTTGAATCGCCCGCAGGCGTACCTATTTTCACTGCAGGCGGCGACGGGCCGCATCCATCTTGAGGAGACGTGCAATGAACCTGGGTCGTCATTCCATCTGGAACGCGAGCAATGCCCTGCCTGAGGAAATCCGTCAGGCCTTCGACCGCTTCCTGCAGCCGGCCGACAGCGATGCATCCAACGTGGTAACCAGCCAGTGGGCGCCGCGGGTGGACATTCGCGAGGACGAGCAGCGTTTTGTGATCCTGGCGGACATCCCCGGCGTGGATCCGGCGCAGATCGAAGTAAGCATGGAAAAAGGCATTCTCACCATCAAGGGCGAGCGCGACGCCGACCTCGGCGCGGCCGAGGGCAGCGATGCCGCCAAGGCCAAGTTCACCCGGGTCGAGCGGGCGCGCGGCGCATTCCATCGACGCTTTGCGCTGCCGGACAGTGCCGACGCCGAAGGCATCACCGCCAACGGCAAGTTCGGCGTGCTGGAGATCGTCATCCCGAAGAAGGCCTTGGCGACGCCGCGACGCATTACCATCAACACCGGCCACTGAGCCGGCCGGCCACTGGCCAACGGCCAGGGCGCGGTTGCATGAACACCCGCGGCGGCAGGCTTCCGCCGCGGGTTTTGCGTCAGTTGGGGAGCGGTAGTGGAATTCAAAGACTATTACGACATTCTGGGCGTAAAGCCCGATGCGACCGAGGCCGAGATCAAGGCGGCGTATCGGAAGCTGGCGCGCAAATACCACCCGGACAAGAACAAGGAAGCGGGCGCCGAGGAGAAGTTCAAGGCCGCCAATGAAGCGCAGGAGGTGCTGATGGACGCGGAGAAGCGCCGCTCCTACGACCAGTTGCGCGCTGGCGGCTATCGCGGCGGCGAGCAGTTCCGGCCACCGCCGGGCTGGCAGGGCCAGGGCCACGATTTCAACGATACCGGCGGCGATTTCAGCGATTTCTTCGAAAGCCTGTTCGGCCGGGGCGCCGCCGGTGCACGCGGCCAGCCGCGTCCGCGGCGCGGGCGCGATGTGCAGGCATCGGTACAGATCGACCTGCAGACCGCGTTCGACGGCGGCCGCACGCGGCTGGCCATGCAGGACCCGGCCGGTGGCGAGCGCGTGCTGGAGGTAAAGATTCCCGCCGGCATCCAGCCTGGCCAGGTCATCCGGCTGGCAGGGCAGGGCCAGACAGGCGTGGCGGGCGGTCCCAAGGGCGACCTGCTGCTGGAAATCGGCATACGCGACGATCCGCGCTTCCGTCTCGATGGCCGAAACGTGGTGCATGTGCTGCCGATCAGCCCGTGGGAAGCGGCACTGGGCGCCACCGTGCCGGTGCCGACGCTGGCCGGCACGGTGGATCTGCGCATACCGGCGGGCACCCAGTCGGGGCGCAAGCTGCGGCTGAAGGGACGCGGGTTGCCAGGCGCACCGGCGGGCGACCAGCTGGTGGAGCTGTCGATACGGGTGCCGCTGGCGGAGACCGGGGCGCAGACGGCGGCCTATGAGGACTTGCGCAAGCACTTCAAGGACTACGATCCGCGCAAGTGAGTTGCTTCACGGCGCATAAAAAAACGACACCGGCGGGTGTCGTTTTTTTTATGCGCGGGTCGGTTCCCGATTCAGTCCTGCAGCAAATCCTGCAGCGTCCTGGCCAGCTCGTCTTCCTTGATCGGCTTGGTCACGTAGGCCTTGGCGCCCTGGCGCATGCCCCAGACGCGATCGGTTTCCTGGTCCTTGGTGGTCACCAGCACGATCGGGATGTGCGAGGTGTCGGGATTCTTGCTGATGGTACGGGTGGCCTGGAAACCGTTGAGGTTGGGCATGACCACGTCCATCAGGATCAGGTCCGGCAACTGCTGCTTGGCCACTTCGACGCCGGCGGCTCCATCCTCGGCGGTAAGGGTTTCATGCCCGAGCTTTTCGACGATGCGCTTGATGCCCAGTAATTGCGACGGGGAATCGTCGACGATCAGGATGCGTGCCATAAGGTGATTGTCCCTGCGAGTTGCGTTAATTCTATGCTGCCGATGCGGCAGTTCCAAGCGCGCTGCGCTCAGCCACCGAGCGTGTTGTCCACCACGGTGCGTCCGAAAGCATTGCCCGCGAGCATGCGCGAGAAGGTCGCCGGCAGTTGTGCCAGGGCGATTTCATCGGTGGCGATGCGCTCGAGCTGGCGCGGTTTCCAGTCACTGGCAAGGTGCTGCCAGATGACGTCGCGGATGTCCCGCGCGGTGCCCGCGGAGGCAACGCCGAGCAGGCTGACGCCGCGGATGATGAACGGCATCACGGTGCTGTCGAACGCGATGCCGCCGGCGTTGCCGCACAGCGCCACGTTGCCGTAGGGGTGGATCAGGGGCAGCAGGCCGCTCAGCATGCTGCCGCCCACCGTATCCAGCGCGCCGCCGAAGCGCGCCGAGTCCATCGGCTTGCCGCTGAAATCCAGGTGGTGCCGATCGATGCAAGCGTGTGCGCCCAGCGCGCGCAGGGTGTCGAAATGGTCGGGCTTGCCGCTGATCGCGTGCACTTCGTAGCCGGCGCGGCTGAAGATGTCGATCGCCAGCTGGCCCACGCCACCGCTGGCGCCGCTGATCGCGATGGGCCCCAGCTCCGGTGTCTGCCGGTTGTCCTGCATCCGCAGCAGGGCCAGTGCCGCGGTGAAGCCGGCGGTGCCGATGATCATGCTTTCGCGCAGGCCGAGGCCTGCGGGGAGCGGGATCGTCCAGCGTGCATCGAGGCGTGCGTACTGTGCGAATCCGCCGTCGCGCGTCTCGGACAGGCCGCTGCCGGTGCACAGCACGGCGTCGCCTTCCTTGAACGCCGGATCGCTCGACGCGACCACGTGGCCGGCCACGTCGATGCCGCCGTTGAGCGGGTACTGGCGCAGGATGCGGCCCTTGCCGGTGCCGGCCAGCGCGTCCTTGTAGTTGACCGACGAGTACGCGGCCCTGATCAAGACTTCGCCCGGCGACAGCGCATCGGTGTCCATCGTTTCCAGGCCGGCCCGGTGGCCGGCGTCGTCGCGATGGATGCGGAAGGCTTGGAAGCGGGTCATGCGGGTTTCCCGTCAGGCGTCGACGCTCTGGTTGTCGATCCACTTGGGCAGGTAGGTGCCTTCATAGGTCTGCATCCAGTCGAACAGCGCCGCCATGTCGTCACCGAACCAGAGGCTTTCGAGCTGTTCGGGCCGCACGAAGCGTTCGCCGACCATGTGCTCCATCATCGCACGCAGGTCGCGGTAATAGCCGCGCACGTCCAGAAACGCGCAGGGGTAGCGGTGCAACCCCAACTGCGCCCAGGTCAGCATCTCGAACATTTCGTCCATCGTGCCGAAGCCGCCGGGCAGGGCCACGAAGGCGTCGGACAGTTCGTACATGCGGGTCTTGCGCTGGTGCATGGTGCCGACCACGACCAGCTCGGTCAGGTCGGGATGCGCGACTTCCAGGTCCACCAGCTGGCGCGGGATCACGCCAATCGCCTTGCCGCCGCCGGCGAGCACGGCATCCGCCACCGTGCCCATCAGGCCGACCTTGCCGCCGCCGTAGACCAGCGCGATGTCGCGCTCGGCCATTTCGGCACCGAATGCGCGCGCCATGTCGGCGTACTCGGGGTGCCTGCCGGAGCTGGAGCCGCAGTAGACGCAGAGGGCGGTGGGTTGGGGCATGGGGGCTGAGGAGTGAGTGGAGAGGAGTGAGAAGTGAGCGAGAGCGGTGCGCGGCGGTTGGAGCGATCGAGGACTGGATGAGCGATGGGGTGTGAAGCGAGGCAGCGTCGGGGCATTTGCCCTGCTTTCTCTCACGTCTCACTTCTCACTCCTCTCCACTCACTCCTCAAAAACGACAGCCCGCCCATGTCGCCACGAGCGGGCCGTGTTGACTTGCACGAGCGCTCAATTGCCCTTGTGGATGGCGCGCTTGTCGACCGACAAGGCCGCTTCGTGCACGGCCTCGGACAGAGTCGGATGGGCGTGGACGATGCGGGCAAGGTCTTCGGACGAGCCCTTGAATTCCATCGCCACCACGCACTCGGCGATCAGTTCGGACACGCCGGGGCCCACCATGTGCACGCCCAGGATGCGGTCGGTCTCGGCGTGGGCGATCATCTTCACCTGGCCGACGGCCTCGTTCATCGCGACGGCGCGGCCGATCGCGGCGAACGGGAAGCTGCCGACCTTGTAGGGCACGCCTTCGTCCTTGAGCTGCTTCTCGGTCTTGCCGGCCCAGGCGATTTCCGGCTCGGTGTAGATCACCCACGGGATGGTGTCGTAACTGACGTGGCCGGCCTTGCCGGCGATCCACTCGGCGACCGCCATGCCTTCCTCGAAACCCTTGTGCGCCAGCATCGGGCCGCGCACCGCATCACCCACGGCCCAGACGCCGTCCACGCCGGTGTGGCAATGCTCGTCGACGACGATGCGGCCGCGCTCGTCCAGCTTTACGCCGGTGTCGTCGGCCAGCAGGCCGGCGGTATAGGCGCGGCGGCCCACGGCGACCAGCAGCTTGTCGACCACGAGCTTCTGCTCGCCGTCCTTGTCGGTGTAGACCAGGTGCACGCCGTCCTTCTTCACCTCGGCCTTGCCGAGCTTGGCGTTGAGCTTGATGTCCAGGCCCTGCTTGGCGAACTCCCTGGCCGCCACCTTGGCGATGTCCGCGTCGGCGGCGGCGAGAAACTCCGGCAGCGCCTCGATCACGGTGACCTCGGCGCCCAGCCGGCGCCATACGCTGCCCAGCTCCAGGCCGATCACGCCGGCGCCGATCACGCCCAGGCGCTTGGGCACCGCGTCGAGCTCCAGCGCGCCGGCATTGTCGATGATGTGCTTGCCGTCGAACTTCGCGAACGGCAGTTCGATCGGTACCGAGCCGGACGCCAGGATCACGTTGGTGGCCGCGATGGTCTGCTTGCTGCCGTCGTTGCCGGTGATCTCGACCTGGTTGCCCTTCAGCAGCTTGCCGGTGCCAAAGTAGCTGGTGATCTTGTTGGCCTTGAACAGCTGGGCCACGCCACCGGTGAACTGCTTGACGATCTTTTCCTTGCGCCCGATGAAGGTCTTGAGGTCGACCTTGGCGTTCTCCACGCTGATGCCGTGCACCGGGAGATTGTGCGCGATGTTGTAGAACTGCTTGGAGGAATCGAGCAGCGCCTTCGACGGGATGCAGCCCACGTTGAGGCAGGTGCCGCCCAGCGCCTGCTTGCCGTCCTTGCCGACCCAGGCGTCGATGCAGGCCGTCTTCAGGCCGAGCTGCGCGGCGCGGATCGCGGCGTGATAACCGGCCGGGCCGCCGCCGATGACGATGACGTCGAATTGTTCTTGTTCGCTCATTTCATTCGCTCACGGGATTCGGGATTGGGGATTCGGGATTCGCAAAGGCAAAGCGCATGGCGCCGGGGCGAGTCTCGAATGTCATGCGGACCCGGGTGGGAGGGGATTCGAAAGCTGCGAGCGCGCGCTTTTACGAATCCCGGATCCCGAATCCCGAATCCCCGGCCTCGTCAGAGGCCCAGCAACATCCTTTGCGGATTCTCCAGCTGGTTCTTGATGTCGACCAGGAACAGCACCGCGTCCTTGCCGTCGATGATGCGGTGGTCGTAGCTGATGGCGATGTACATCATGGGGGCGGCGATGATCTGGCCGTTCTCGACGATGGCGCGTTCCTTGATCGTGTGCATGCCCAGGATGGCGCTTTGCGGCGGGTTGACGATCGGCGTGGACAGCAGCGAGCCGAAGGTGCCGCCGTTGGTGATGGTGAAGGTGCCGCCCTGCAGGTCGTCCAGGCTGAGCTTGTTGTCGCGCGCCTTCTTCGCGTAGTCGGCAATGCCTTTCTCGATGTCGGCGAAGCTCATGTCCTGCACGTCGCGCAGCACCGGCGTCACCAGGCCCTTGTCGGTGGACACCGCGATCGAGATGTCCTGGTAGCCGTGGTAGATCACGTCAGTGCCGTCGACCGACGCGTTGACGTACGGGTAGCGCTTCAGCGCCTCGGCGGCGGCCTTCACGAAGAAGCTCATGAAGCCGAGCTTGATGCCGTGCTCCTTCTGGAACGCCTCGCCCAGCGATTTGCGCATCTTCACCACTTCGCTCAGGTTCACCTCGTTGAACGAGGTGAGCATGGCGATGGAGTTCTTCGACTGCATCAGCCGCTCGGCGATGCGCTGGCGCATGCGGGTCATCGGCACGCGCTCTTCCGGACGCGAGCCGGGGGTGGGCTTCGCTGCCGGCGCGGCGGCAGCCGCGGCAGGGCGCGAGCTGGCGTTGACCACGTCTTCCTTGATGATGCGGCCATCGCGGCCGGTGCCGGCGATGGCGGAGGTGTCGACCTTGTTCTCGGTGGCGACGCGCTGCGCGGCGGGCGAAAGCTCGGCGGCAGCCTTCGACGCCGCCGGCGCGGGTGCCGCGGCGGCGGGCGCGGGAGCGGCGGCCGCCGGAGCAGCAGCCGGTGCCGGTGCGGCGGCTACGGCGCCTTCCTCGATGATCGCGATGACCTGCTCGCTGTTCACCGTGTCGCCGACCTGGTGGCGGATTTCCTTCAGCACGCCGTCGACCGGCGCGGGGACCTCCAGCACCACCTTGTCGGTTTCGAGGTCGACCAGGTTCTCGTCGCGCTTGACCGCGTCGCCGGCTTTCTTGTGCCAGCTGGCGATGGTGGCATCGGAGACGGACTCGGGCAGAACGGGGACTTTGAGTTCGATGGACATAAGAGGCTCTTGAGTTTGTGCGTCCATCCATGGGCGCAAGGAGCAAAAAGCGGCCATCCGTGGCCGCACCATTCGAAGGACCTATTCCGCGGAATGATCGGCACCGACGGGCTCGGTCAACGCCTGTTCGACCAGCGCCGCCTGTTCGGCGGCATGCGTGTTGAGGTGGCCGGCCGCCGGTGCCGGCAGGCGCGCGCGACCGGCGTAGGTCAGGCTGTGGCTGGTGCCGCTGCAGGCTTGCAGGTGGTGGCGGATCTGGAACCAGGCGCCCTGGTTCATCGGCTCCTCCTGGCACCAGACCACTTCTTTGGCAGCCGGGAATTTCTCCAGCTCGGCGCTGACCTCGGCGCGCGGGAACGGATACAGCTGCTCCACGCGCACGATGGCGACGTCGGCGAGCTTTTTCTCCTCGGCCGCCTCCAGCAGGTCGTAATAGACCTTGCCCGAGCAGAACACCACGCGCTTGACCTTCTTGGCGGCCAGCTTGCGGTGTTCGCCGATCACCAGCTGGAAGCTGCCGTTGGCCAGCTCGTCCAGCGTGGACACGGCCAGCTTGTGCCGCAGCAGGGACTTGGGTGTCATCACCACCAGCGGCTTGCGCACCGGGCGCAGCATCTGGCGGCGGATCATGTGGAAATCCTGCGCCGGGGTGGTGGGCACGCAGACCTGCATGTTTTCCATCGCGCACATCTGCAGGAAGCGCTCCAGGCGGGCGGAGGAGTGCTCCGGGCCCTGGCCTTCGTAGCCGTGCGGCAGCAGCAGCACCAGGCCGCAGAGGCGGTTCCACTTCGCTTCGCCGGAGCTGATGAACTGGTCGATGACCACCTGCGCGCCGTTGGCGAAATCGCCGAACTGCGCCTCCCAGATGCTGAGCGTGTCCGGATCGGTGGTGGAGTGGCCGTATTCGAACGCCATTACCGCTTCCTCGCTGAGCAGCGAGTCGACGATTTCCACGTCGGCGCCGGCGCGCACGTTCGCCAGCGGCATGTAGGTGCGACCGTCGTTCTGGTCGTGCAGCACGGCGTGGCGATGGAAGAAGGTGCCGCGGCCGGAGTCCTGGCCCACCAGGCGCATCTCGTTGCCCGCATCGATCAGGGTGGCGTAGGCGAGGTTTTCGGCAAAGCCCCAGTCGGCGGGAAGTTCGCCGGCGGCCATCTTGCGCCGGTCGTCGTAGATCTTCGCCACGCGCCCCTGCAGGGTGAAATCCTTGGGCACGTCCAGGATCTTTGCCGCCAGCTCCTGCAGCTTCTCCTTCGGCACCGTGGTGTCGGCGGTGGCGCTCAGCTTGCCGCCGATGAAGCGCGACCAGTCCACGATGTTGCTGTGCGCGGCGTCCGGGTCGAGATTGGCGACGGTGTCGCCGGCCTCCAGCTGGCCGCGGTAGGCGTCGAACATCTTCTGCCCGTCGCCTTCGGCGATCACGCCTTCCTTCACCAGCTGCTGCGCGTACAGCTCGCGGGTGGGCTTGCGCTTGCGGATGATCTGGTACATCACCGGCTGGGTGGCCGCCGGCTCGTCCGCCTCGTTGTGGCCGTGGCGGCGGTAGCAGACCAGGTCGATCACCACGTCCTTGCGGAAGGTCTTGCGGAATTCGTAGGCCAGGCGGGTGACTTCGATCACCGCCTCGGGGTCGTCGCCGTTCACATGGAACACCGGCGCGTTGACCATCTTGGCCAGGTCGGTGCAGTACATGGTGGAGCGCGCGTCCTGCGGGTTGGAGGTGGTGAAGCCGACCTGGTTGTTGATCACCACGTGCAGGCTGCCGCCGATCTTGAAGCCGCGTGCCTGCGACATGTTGAACAGCTCCATGTTCACGCCCTGGCCCGCGAACGCGGCGTCGCCATGGATCAGCACGGCCATCGACAGCTGGTGCATCGTGTCGCGGCGGCGGATCTGGCGCGCATGCACCGAGCCGGCGACCACCGGGTTGACGATCTCCAGGTGCGACGGGTTGAACGCGAGCGCCACGTGCAGGCCGCCCTTGGGCGTCTTGACGTCGGCGGAGAAGCCCATGTGGTACTTCACGTCGCCCGAGTAGGACGGGTCGTCTGCGTGTTCGAACTTGCCCTCGAACTCGTTGAACAGCATCTTGGGCGGCTTGCCCAGGATGTTCACCAGCACGTTCAGGCGACCGCGATGGGCCATGCCCACCACCATCTCCTTGATGCCGCTGTCGCCGGAGGCGCGCACCACGTCGTTCAGCAGCGGGATCAGGCTGTCGCCGCCTTCCAGCGAGAAGCGCTTCTGGCCCACGTATTTCGTGTGCAGGTAGCGCTCCAGCCCGTCGGCGGCGGTCAGCTCGGCCAGGATGCGGCGCTTGTCGTCGGCATCCAGGCCTGCGCTGCCGTTGGCCTTCTCGAGCCGGGTGTAGACCCAGTTGCGCTGCTCGTGGTTGCTGATGTGCATGAACTCGGCGCCGACCGTGCCGGCGTAGACCTTTTTCAGGCGCGCCAGCAGTTCGCCCAGTTTCATTCGCTGGCCGCCACCGGCATAGGTGCCGCAATCGAACTCGGTGTCGAGGTCGGATTCGGCCAGGCCGTGGAAGGCCAAGCCCAGGTCGGGTGCGGGCATGCGTTCGGTCAGGCCCAGCGGATCGAGGTCGGCCGCCAGATGACCGCGTGAGCGGTAGGCGGTGAGCAGGCGCAATACGCCCGCCTGCTTGCTGGCGTGGCCGCCGGATACGGCCGCGGGACCCGTGCCTGCGCCGAAACGGCGCTGCTTCTGCGCGGCCTCGATGCGGGCAATGGCGGCGCGCGGGGAGACATCACCCGCCTCGCGTCCCTTGAACGTGTCGAAATAACCGGCCCATTGCCCGGGCACCGATGACGGGTCGGCGAGCCAGGCGTCGTACAGCGCTTCGACGTAGTCGGCGTTGCCGCCGGCGAGTTGCGATGATTCCAGGAATTCGCGGATCAGGTTCTTGCTCACGTCACCACCGGTTGGGGAAGAGATGCTTGCAGCCACCGTGCTGATCGATGGGGATGATGGCTGGCGGCAATTCCTATAATTATAGCCCTCCGCCACGCCGGCAGGACAACCGTGGAAGCCGCGCGGCGCCGCCGTCCGGCGCGTGTCCGTGCCGGGTCATCGGACGCCGTGGCCATGCCTGCGCAGTTTGCGCCCGGACGCGTGTAGGAAACGGCACGCTGCGTCACATGGCGCCCGTGCAGCGGGCGTTCACATGTCGAGCCTCTGCAGCACGCTGGCCGGGGTGGATCGGTCCCATGCATGGTCGAAATGCTGCCGCAGCGGCGCCTGCGTCGCACGGTCATGGCGTGCGGCACGGCCGGGGAGGCGGGTGGCGTCAGGCAGCAAAAGGTAGCCGCCGACGTCGTTGAGCAGGTAGGACGAGCCGTAGCCGAGGTCGGCCTCCTCCAGCGGCGTGCGGATGTGCAACGCGCTGGGCAGGCGCTGGGCCAGCGCAATCAGGCGGTGGTCGTCACGCAAAGCGGCGGCCGGGTCGTGCAGCACGATGCGGATATGGGCGTTGCGGCCGGATGTGGCCAGGCGGCGCCATTGTTCCAGTTCGTCGTCGCTGGCGTAGCTGTCCACCGGCAACAGCGGCGCGTAGAGCTCGACCCGGTGGCGCGCGTCCCGCAGCAGTTGCAGGCGCGCCGAAGCGAGGTCGGCGCGGGTGGTCGCCGGCAGCGTTTCCCTTTCCCTGGGCGGCGTTTCGACGCGTTCCGCGGGGGACAGCGAAAGCCGCATGGCGCGGTGGGCGATGCCGGCGTCGTCGAAGACCTCGCCGTAGGCGCAAAAGCCCTGCCGTTCGTAGAAGCCGATGGCCGGCAGCTGCGCGCCCAGGCTCACTTCGGGCCAGCCCAGCGCGCGCGCTTTTTCGACCAGCTCGCGCAGCATCGCGGCACCCACGCCATGGCCGCGCCAGGACTGGCGTACGGCCATGCGGCCGATCTTGTGCTGCGGCGTCAGCCGGCCGCATCCGATCGGCTGGCCGCGGTCGTCCCGGGCCAGCACGTGGTGGCAGTGGGCGTCCAGGTCGTCGCGTTCCAGCTCCTCGGGCACGCCTTGTTCCTGCACGAAGACTTCGTGGCGCAGCGCGAGCAGGGCCTCGCGTTGCGCCTTGCGGCTCCAGTCGGCGGCTTCGACGTGGAAATGCTGGAGCTTCATTGACGGCGCGACTTGCGCGGCAGCAGGTGGCCTTCGTTCACCAGCGTGCGCAGCAGGCCGAATTCCAGGTCGTCCAGCGGGCCGGAAGGGCGCCAGGCGCGCTGCTCGCACAAGGCCTGCGCCAGTGCGGGCGCGGCGGCGTGGGCCTGGCCGCTGACATACAGCGTGCAGCCGTTCCGGCCCCGGCTCCAGGCCAGCCGCGACCACGGATGGCGCAGCAGGCTGGCGCCTGCGGCGAGCTGCTTTCTCAGCGCGGCATCGGTCAGCGGCCGCTCCAGCGGCGCCACGACCTGGGCGTTGCGATAGCGCGTGATGAAGCGTCCGAACCAGTCGCGCAGCAGGGCTTCGTCCAGCGCGGCGGCGAACGGCAGCGCGTCCACGATGCGCGCGAGGGCGGCGCGATCGATCTCGCCGGTGGCGCGCGCCGGTTTCAGGTCCGGGTCCGCGTAGCGCAATTCGTCCGGCAGCAGGTCGGCGATGTAGTCGGCCAGGTCGCCGGTCATCTCCGCCTGCGAGGGGGCGCGCATCCCCACCGAGAAGGTCATGCACGGGCCGCCGAATGCGACGCCGTCGTGCGGCACGCCGGGCGGCAGGTACAGCATGTCGCCGGGCTGCAGCAGCCATTCGTGGGTCGGTTCGAAGCTGACCAGTTGCTTCAGTTCCACGTCGGGACGAAACGCCTTCGGTGCCAGCGGGTCGTCGCTGATCGCCCAGTGGCGCTGGCCCAGGCCCTGCAGCAGGAACACGTCGTACTGGTCCACGTGCGCGCCCACGCCGCCCTCGGGCTCGGCGTAGGACACCATGACGTCGTCCACGCGCCAGCTGGGCAGGAAGCTGAAAGGTTCCAGCAGGCGCGCCACGTCCGCGTCCCACTTGTCCACGTCCTGCACCAGCAGCGTCCAGTGGCTGTCAGGCGTGCGGGCGAAGTCGGCTTCGCTCAGCGGGCCCGGGTTGACGTGCCAGCGGTCGCGTTTGGGATCGTGCACGATCAGCCGCGCCAGCGCGGCCGGCTCGCAGGCCAGGCCAGCCAGGTCGTCCGGCTGCAGCGGCGGTTCGAAATCCGGGAAGGCGTTGCGGATCAGCAGGGGCCGCTTCTGCCAGTAATCGCGCAGGAACCGGGCCGGGCTCATGCCCAGCGGCTGGGTGGCGCTGCCGCGGACTTCGATGGGGAATTCTGGGGTGGGGGTCATCCGGCCATTGTAATGGCTGCGATGCTCACACAAGCAGCCGGAACGCGTTGTGCAAGCCCAGTGCCAGCACGGCGAAGCCCGCAAGGTAGGTAGCCAGGCGACCGGGAATGCGGCGGATGAACACGGCGCCGAACGGGGCGGCCAGCACGCCGCCGATGATCAGCCCGAAAACGGCGGCCAGATGGGTGGTGCCGATGCTGAGCAGGAAGCTGATGCTGGCAGCCACGCTCACCACGCACTTGGCCAGGTGCACGCTGCCGATGACGGCGCGCGGCGGCAAGCCGCGTGCCAGCAGCACGGTGACGGTCAGCGCGCTCCAGCCGCCGCCACCGATGGCGTCGACGAAGCCGGCCACCGAGCCCAGCAACGAGGTGCCGCGCGGAACGTCGGTACGGTCCCCAGGGGGGCGCGTGCCCCGGAACAGCAGGAATACCCCCATGCCCAGCAGGTAGGGCGTCAGCGCGATGCGCATCCAGTGCGCCGGCACGTTGATCGCCACGTAGGCGCCCAGCAATGCGCCGATCACGCCGGGGATCACCAGCGCCAGAAACAGCCGCCGACGCACGTTGCCGGCCAGCAGGTGGCTGATACCCGAGGCGCCGCAGGTGAACGTCTCGGCGTAATGCACGCTGGCGCTGGCCGAGACCGGCGGCACGCCCAGGCCCATCAGCAACCCGGCGGACGTCACGCCATAGGCCATGCCCAGTGCTCCATCGACCAGTTGGGCGAAAGCACCGACGGCGATGAAGACGAGCAGCTCGGCGAAATTGGGCATGGATATCTGGTGATTGAGGCCGGCGAGAGTATCAGACCCGCGTCGCCCGCGCTGAAATGAAGAGCGGGCATAAGCACATGCCGACATATGCTTTTACCTGATAACGGCGCGTACCTACGATTGGACGCCAAGAAGTAAAGACGTCCAAAAGGAAGCGCCGTGAACGTTGCGTTGAAACCCATTCTTCCCACCCCTGCGCTCGGGGAGGAACGGCTGGCGCTGCTTGCGCGGTTGACCGACGGCCTCTCGCCGGCCGACCTCTATTGGGTGTCCGCCTATGCCGCCGCGTTGGCGTCGCTGGCCACGCGCATCCCCGGTCATGCCGGCCTGGCCGTGGTGGCCGATGCGCCGGCGCCGGCCGAGCGTCCGGCCGAGCGGCTGACCGTCGTCTACGGCAGCCAGACGGGCAACTCCAAGCGCGTGGCCGAAAAGCTGGCCGGCAAGGCCGAAGCCGCCGGCCTGACCGTCCGCTTGCTGCGCGCCGGCGCCTACCCGCTGCGCGAATTGGCGCAGGAGCGTTACCTGGCGGTGGTCATCAGCAGCCAGGGCGAGGGCGACCCGCCGGACGACGCGATCGGCTTCATGGAGTTCATTGCCGGCAAGCGCGCGCCCAAGCTGCCACAGCTGAAGTTCGCGGTGATGGGTCTGGGCGATTCCAGCTATGCGAAGTATTGCGCGGTGAGCCGCGACCTCGATGCGCGGCTGGCCGAGCTGGGCGCTACCCGCTTCGCGGCGCTGGGCGAGGCCGACGTGGATTTCGAGGCGCCCGCGGCGACCTGGTCGCAGGGTGCGCTGGAGGCGGTGAAGCAGGCGCTGAGCGTGCCCGCCACGAGCGCGCGGCCGGTCAGCCCGCTGCATGCCGTGAGCGCGCCGCCGCTGCATTCGCGCGAAAAGCCGTTCGCCGCCGAAGTGCTGGAGAACCAGCGCATCGTGTCGCGCGACAGCGATCGCGACGTGCGCCATCTCGAGCTGTCGCTGGAAGGCTCCGGCCTGCGCTACGCCGCCGGCGACGCCATCGGCGTGTGGCCGACCAATCCGCCGGTGCTGGTGGACCAGTGGTTGTCGGCGCTGAAGCTGGATGGCAGCCGCGAGGTCACCCACGAAGGCAAGCGCCTGCCACTCTCGCGCTGGCTGGGCCAGGAACGCGACATCACCCGCTTGACCCGCCCGCTGCTGGCTGCGCACGCCGCGCTGAGCGGCAACCACGATCTGCAGCGCCTGCTGGAGCCCGACCACAAGGCGGATTTCGCCGCCTTGCTGGAGAGCCACCAGCCGATCGACCTGCTGCGCGACGTCCCCGCCGCGTGGGATGCCGAGCAGTTGGTCGCCGCGTTGCGCCCGATGACGCCGCGGCTGTACTCGATCGCGTCCAGCCCCAAGCTGGTCGGCCAGGACGAGGTTCACCTCACGGTGGCGGTGGTCGAATACGAGCGGCACGGCAGCAAGCACTTCGGTGCCGCCTCCACCTTCCTCGCCGCCACCGGCGACGAGGCCCGGGTGCCCGTATTCATCGAGGAGAACGACCGCTTCCGGCTGCCCGCCGACGGCAGCCGCGACGTGATCATGATCGGCCCGGGCACCGGTATCGCGCCGTTCCGCGCGTTCGTGCAGGAGCGCCAGGCGACGGGTGCCAGCGGCCGCAACTGGCTGTTCTTCGGCAACCGCCATTTCTCGCAGGATTTCCTCTACCAGGTGGAATGGCAGGAAGCCCTGCGCAATGGCTCGCTGCACCGGCTGGATCTGGCGTTCTCGCGCGACCAGGCCGAGAAGCTGTACGTGCAGCAGCGGCTGCGCGAGAAGGGCCGCGAGCTGTACGCGTGGCTGAGCGAAGGCGCCCACCTGTATGTCTGCGGCGACTCCGCGCACATGGCCAAGGACGTGCACGAGGCGCTGCTCGACGTGGCCTCCGTCCACGGCGGCCTCAGCGCGGACGATGCCAAGGCGTGGCTGGCCGACCTGCTGCAACAGGGTCGCTACGCCCGCGACGTGTATTGAGGTTTCATTTCCGCGTTCAGCCATGAACGCCAGGGACAAAAGAAAAACATCCCCATGCCTTCCCATCTCGAACACATCAAATCCGAAAGCCGACTCCTTCGCGGCACCATCGCCGAAGGGCTGGCCGACCCCGTCACCGGCGCCATCGCCGAGTCGGACACCAAGCTGCTGAAGTTCCACGGCAGCTACATGCAGGACGACCGCGACATCCGCGACGAACGCCGCCGCCAGAAGCTGGAGCCGGCCTATGCGTTCATGCTGCGTGCGCGGTTGCCCGGCGGCGTGATGACGCCGGCGCAGTGGCTGGCGTTCGATGCGCTGGCCAGCAACTACGCCAGCAGCGGCCTGCGCATCACCACGCGGCAGACCTTCCAGTGGCACGGCATCCTGAAGAAGAACCTCAAGGCCAGCATCGCGGCGATCAACGCCGCCGCGGCCAGCACCATCGCCGCCTGCGGCGACGTCAACCGCAACGTGATCTGCAACACCAACCCGATCGAGTCGGAAGCGCACGAGGCGGCCTACGCCTGGGCCGCGCGGCTGTCGGAGCATCTGAAGCCGAAAACCCGCGCGTACCACGAGTTCTGGCTGGATGGCGAAAAGCTGGTGGGCGAGGAAGCGGCCAACGAGCAGGAGCCGCTGTACGGCCCCACCTACCTGCCGCGCAAGTTCAAGATCGGCATCGCCATCCCGCCGCTCAACGACATCGACGTCTACGCGCAGGACCTGGCCCTGATCGCCATCATCGAGAACGGCGAGCTGGTGGGTTTCAACGCCGGCATCGGCGGCGGCATGGGCGCCACCCATGGCGATCCGGCCACCTATCCGCGTCTGGCGGACATCATCGGTTTCGTGCGGCCGGAAAACCTGATCGCGCTGGCCGAGACGGTCATCGGCGTGCAGCGCGACTGGGGCGACCGCGACGAGCGCAAGCACGCGCGCCTGAAATACACGGTGGATACCTACGGCCTCGACGTGATGAAGGCCGAGATCGAGAAGCGCCTGGGCTTTGCGCTGGAGCCCGCCCGCGCGTTCCACTTCGACCACAACGGCGACCGCTACGGCTGGGTCCAGGGCCACGCCGGCCGCTGGCACCTCACCTTGCAGGTGGAGTCCGGTCGTCTGCTCGATACCGAGGCGCACACCTGGCTCAGCGGCATGCGCGAGCTGGCCCACATCCACACCGGCGACATCCGCCTGACCTGCAACCAGAACCTCATCATCGCCAACGTGGCCGCCGAGGACCGCGACGCGATCGACGCGCTGGTCGCCCGCCATGGCATGGACGGCTACAGGAAGAACAGCGGCATCCGCCAGCACTCGATCGCCTGCGTGGCCTTGCCCACCTGCGGCCTGGCGATGGCCGAAAGCGAGCGCTACCTGCCGCAGCTTCTGTCCAGGCTGGAAGTCTCGCTGGATCGGCACGGGCTGCTGGATGCCCCGATCCTGCTGCGCATGTCCGGCTGCCCCAACGGTTGCTCGCGTCCGTACCTGGCGGAAATCGCCCTGGTCGGCCGCGCGCCTGGACGCTACGACCTGCGCCTGGGCGCCGACTTCCAGGGCCAGCGCCTCAACCAGGCGTATCGCGAGAACGTCGACGAGGCGGTGATCCTGGAGGTGCTGGATGGCTTGTTCGGCCGCTACGCCAGTGAGCGCACCGCGGGCGAATACTTCGGTGACTTCCTGCTGCGTGTGGGTGTTTTGAGCGAACCGCGGAAGATTCCGCTGAAGGTGAACGCATGAACGCGATCGAGCTCCCTTTCGATGACCACAGCCCCGGCGCCCTGGCCGAGCTCAACACGTGGATGGCCGAACTGACGGCCGAGCAGCGGGTGGAGTGGGCGCTGAAGAACACCGCCGGCAACCATGCGCTGTCGTCGAGCTTCGGCGCGCAGGCGGCCGTCTCGCTGCACCTGGTCACGCAGCAGAAGCCGGACATCCCGGTGATTCTGATCGACACCGGCTACCTGTTTCCCGAGACCTACCAGTTCGTCGATACGCTGACCGAGCAGCTCTCGCTCAACCTCAAGGTCTACCGTCCCGCGATCGGTCGCGCCTGGGCCGAAGCCCGCTATGGCCGCCTGTGGGAGCAGGGGCTGGAAGGCCTGGAGCAATACAACCGCATCCGCAAGGTCGAACCGATGCAGCGCGCACTGGCGGAGCTGGAGATCAAGGGCTGGTTTGCCGGCCTGCGTCGCAACCAGTCCAGGAGCCGCCACGACATTCCCTTCGTCGAATGGCAGCGCGGGCACTGGAAGTTCCACCCCATCGCCGACTGGACCGACCGCGACGTGGGCATGTACCTGCAGCGCCACGGCCTGCCCTATCACCCGTTGTGGGAGCAGGGCTACATCTCGATCGGCGACACCCACACCACCCGCCGCTGGGAGCCGGGCATGGACGCGGAAGACACCCGCTTCTTCGGCCTCAAGCGGGAATGCGGCCTGCACGAATTCGTCTAGTCCCCGCTTGCCTTCTCCCCAGGTCGTGCGGCTATAAGGCCCGCGCTTTCCCTTCTCCCGCCAGGCGGTGAAAGGCGACAAGGCCGGCTTTCCCTTCTCCCGCTTGCGGGAGAAGGTGCCGCAGGCGGAAGAGGGCGCTCTCGCCTGACTTGCACGCAACGGAAAAGCCCCCCTCAACCCTCCACGCAGCCCCCCAAGCGGGGAGGCGAACCCCTCACTCCACGCTGGCTTTCCTGGCCCGCGCCACGTTCTGCCGCCAATGCGGAATCACCGTAGGCGGATGCGGCGTGCCGTTGGCCACCGCGCTGCGCACGTCGGCGCGATTCAGGTGTGGTGCGAACTGCACGATCCAGTCCAGGGTGTAGTCGCGCAGCACGCTGTCGCGGCGCAGCAGGATCCAGGTGGTGCAGGTGGGGAACAGTGCGTCGGCGGTGATCGTGCGCAAGTCGTTGGCGTCGTCCGGCAGCATGGCCATTTCCGCCAGCACGCCAATCCCCATGCCGGCGCGCACATAGGTCTTGATCAGGTCAGCGTCGGCGGCGGTCATGGCGATCTGCGGCGACAGCCCCGCGGCCGCAAACGCACGGCGCAGGGAGGATTCGGGCTTGACCGACGAGTCGTAGCTCACCAGCGGCAGGGCGGCCAGTTCGGCCAGCGATGGCGCCCGCTTGAGCGACGCCAGCGGATGCGTATGCGGCATCAGCACCACGCGGTTCCAGCGGTAGGCGGGCAGGGCGATGCCGCTGGCCGGTGCCGCGCCCGAGGTGCTGACCACGGCCAGGTCGACGCGGCCGCCTTCCAGCAACGCCAGTACTTCCGCGTCGCCGCTGGGCTGCAAGTGCACGCTGACCTGCGGGTAGCGCCGGCTCAATGCCGCGATCGACGGCGGCAGCGCGAAGCGGGCCTGGGTGTGCGTGGTGGCGATGCGAAGATCGCCGTGTTCCTCGTTGCGCAGGTTGGCCGCGATCGATCGGATGTTGACCGCCTCGGCCAGGATCACGCGCGCGCGCTCGAGCACGCGGGCACCGGCGTCGGTCACGCCGTCCAGGCTCTTGCCCTTGCGCGTGAACAGCTGCAGGCCCAGCTCGTCCTCCAGCTGCTTGAGCTGCTTGCTGACGCCCGGTTGCGTGGCGTGCACGCGTTCGGCGGCGGCGGTGATGTTGAGTCCGCAGTCGGCAATGGCGATGAGGTAGCGCAGTTGGGTCAGGGTCATGGCGTCTGTTCGCAGGTGTGCCGGTGGAGTGTAGGGGTAGACGGGCGCGATGCGGCAGCCTGCCGTGGCATGCCGCCCGCCGGGCGTTGCGGCGCCTGCCGGTTCGGTCCGAACGATCGGCCACACCATTCATTCCTGGCGAATCGGACGTCTATACGCCCAAACATGATGATTCTACATCATCGAAATGGCTCATAACCTTGAGGTATATCAACGGCATCACAAGTCATTTCCCCGCGAATGGTCGCGCCGATAGCGTTACGTTGCCGCGCTGCCGTGGCGTCGACGTCGTGTATGCCATGAAGCTGTATCCGCTGTTTGCCGATCTTTCCCGCCGCGCCGTGCTGGTCGTGGGGGGGGGCGCCGTGGCCGAGCGCAAGGTGGCGGCGCTGCTGGCGGCAAAGGCGCAGGTGACGGTGGGTGCGCCGCTGCTCACGCCGCAACTGGAAAGCCTGGTCAGGAAAGGCCGCATCGCGCACCGCGCCGGCGTGTTCGAGGCCAGCTGGATCGACCACGCCTGGCTGGTGGTGGCCGCCACCTCCGACCAGGCGCTGAACGCCCAGGTGGCCGAGCTGGCCACCTTGCAGCGCATTTTCGTCAATGTGGTGGACGACGCGCAGTTGTCCAGCTTCCACGTGCCGGCCGTGATCGACCGTTCGCCCGTGATCGTGGCCATTTCCAGCAGCGGCGAGGCGCCGATGCTGGGCCGGTTGCTGCGCGAGCGGCTGGAAACCTTGCTCGATCATTCGATCGGGCCCCTGGCTGCGTTGGCCGCGCGCCTGCGCAAGCGTATCCGCCGGCGCTATCCGGATCTCGCGCTGCGCCGGCGGTTCTACCAGAAGCTGCTGACCGGCCCGGTCGCGGAGCTGCTTCGCCGCAATCAGCCCGAGGCAGCGGCCGCCGCGGCCGAGCAGGCACTCGCTGCACCGCGGCCGGATGCCGTCGGCTCGGTGGTGCTGGTGGGCGCGGGGCCGGGCGATCCGGGCCTGCTCACGCTGCGTGCGTTGCGCGCGCTCAACGAGGCGGACGTGATCCTGCACGACCGGCTGGTCAGCCTCGACATACTGGAACTGGCCCGGCGCGACGCCGACCGCATCGAGGTGGGCAAGCAGGCCGGCAACCACCACGCCACCCAGGATCAGATTCATGCGCTGATGCTGGAGCACGCGCGCGCCGGCAAGCGCGTGGTGCGCCTGAAAGGTGGCGACCCGTTTGTCTTTGGCCGCGGCGGCGAGGAGCTGGAGTTCCTGCACGAGCACGGCATTGCCTTTGAAGTGGTACCCGGCATCACCGCCGCGCTGGCCTGCGCGGCGTACGCCGGCGTGCCGCTGACCCATCGCGACCATGCGCAGTCGGTGCGCCTGGTCACCGCGCATTGCCGCTCCTCGATGGACACGCTGGACTGGGCCGCGCTGGCGCAGGAGCGGCAGACGCTGGCGGTCTACATGGGCGTGGCCGGGCTGGAAACGGTGCAGGCGCAGCTGCTTGCGCACGGCCGCGCCGCCGAAACGCCGTTTGCGCTGGTCGAAAACGGCTCGCGCGCGGAGCAGCGTGTGGTCACCGGCACGCTGGCCGACCTGTCGGAGCTGGCGCGTCGCCATGACGTGCGCTCGCCCGCGCTGCTGATCCTGGGCGAGGTGGCCTCGCTCAGCCGTCGGCTGGCCTGGTTCGGTGCCGAGCCGCTGGGGGCGCCGGTCGCCAGCGAGCCAGCGGCGCCGCCTCGGGTCGTGCCGCGCATCCCCCGACGCGCCGCGGTCGAGACCTTGCGTGCCATCCATCGTGCGTAACCTTCGCGTCACCGCGGTTATTCCATGCTGCGCGCTGCCGAGATTCCGGCAGCGCGCTTTCTTTACCCACGGAGCGTTTCCATGATCTACAACAGCATCCTCGACACCATCGGCCGCACGCCCATCGTGAAACTGCAGCGGCTGGCGCCGGCCCACGTGGATATCTACGTGAAGGTCGAAGCGTTCAACCCGGCCGGCTCGGTGAAAGACCGCCTGGCGCTGGCCATCATCCTCGACGCCGAGCAGCGCGGCGTGCTGAAGCCTGGCCAGACCGTGGTCGAATCCACCTCGGGCAACACCGGCGTGGCGCTGGCTGCCGTGTGCGCTGCCCGCGGCTATCCCTTCGTGGCCGTGTTGCCGGACTCCTTCTCCATCGAGCGGCGCAAGCTGATTCGCGCCTATGGCGGCAAGGTGCTGCTCACGCCGGCCGCGCTGCGTGGCAGCGGCGCGTCGGCGAAGGCGCAGGAGCTGGCCGACAAGCACGGCTGGTTTCTGGCCAACCAGTTCGACAACCCGGCCAACCCGGCCTACCACCGCCAGACCACGGCCGCCGAGATCATCAGCGACTTCGCCGGCCGTCGCCTCGACTACTTCGTCAGCGGCTGGGGCACCGGCGGCACGCTTACCGGTGTGGGCGAGGTGCTCAAGGTGGCGCGCCCGGAGGTCAAGGTGGTCGGTGCCGAGCCCGCCGCGGCCTCGCTGCTGGGCGGCAAGGAATGGGCCTCGCACAAGATCCAGGGCTGGACGCCGGACTTCCTGCCCGCCGTTCTCAACGGCCAGGTGGTCGACCAGTTGGTGACCGTGGACGACGTGGTGGCCCGCGACACCGCGCGCACGCTGGCGCAGAAGGAAGGCATCTTCACCGGCCTTTCCTCCGGCGCCACGCTGGCGGCCGCGCTAGAAGTGGCGCAAACCGCGCCCGAAGGCTCCGTGCTGCTGGCGATGCTGCCCGATACCGGCGAACGCTACCTGTCGACCTTCCTGTTCGAGGGCGTCAACGAAGAATCGGACGAGGTTTGATTGTTGCCCTTCGAGGCGTTGCCGGGCAGCCCCGGCAACCATGATGGCGGCGAGGCGCCGCTCCGCGATTCGTGCAGCGGTGCCTTGTATCACCATTTTCCGGCAGCTTGTCGCGATGGTTCATGGTCTATATTCTTACCAGATGGCCATCGATCTCGGTAAGTAAAAGCCATGAATGCCACAGCCACCCTGTCGAGCAAGTTCCAGATTTCCATTCCCAAGGCCGTCCGTGACGAGCAGCAGTGGGAGGCTGGCCAGGAGTTTGTTTTCATTCCCAAGGGCAAGGGTGTGCTGGTGATGCCTGTGCCGGAATTGAAGCAGTTGGCGGGTATCGCCAAGGGCGCCAACAAGGACGGCTACCGCGATCGCAGGGATCGTTATTGATGCGCGTGGTCGATACGTCGGCCTGGATCGAATGGCTTGTCGGTGGCGCACTTGCCAAGAAGCTGGGCAAGGCGTTCCCGGACAAAGAGCAGTGCGTCGTGCCGACCATGGTGCAGCTGGAGTTGTCCAAGTGGCTGCTACGCGAGAGGGGCGAGGAGCACGCCGATCAGGTCATTGCCTATACGCAAAAGTGCGTGGTGGTGCCGCTGGACACGCGCATCGCCTTGCTGGCGGCGGAGCTTCACCGCCAGTACAAGCTGGCGACCGCCGATGCGATCGTCTACGCGACGGCGCAGGAACAACGCGCCGATCTGCTGACCTGCGACGCGCATTTCGAAAAGCTGCCGGGCGTGGTGCATTTCCCGAAATCGGCGTGATCCATCCAACGGACCACGCGGCGGGTTGCGGGAGCGACCGGGATCGCTCCTGCAGATCTGGCGGCCGCAAGTGAGAGGCCTCAGATGTCCTTGGCCAAGCCTTCAGCCAGACCGATGTAGCCACCCGGCGTCAGCTCCAGCAGACGCTGCTTCGCATCCGCCGGCAGATCGAGGCCGCCAATGAACTCGCGCATCGATTCCTTCGTGATGCCGTGGCCGCGGGTCAGCGCCTTGAGCTGCTCGTACGGCTGCGGCAAGCCGTAGCGGCGCATCACGGTCTGCACCGCTTCGGCCAGCACTTCCCAGCTGGCGTCGAGGTCGGCGCTGATGCGGTCGGCGTTGACGTTGAGCTTGCCCAGGCCTTTCTTCAGCGATTCCAGCGCCACCAGGGTATGGCCGAAGGCGGTGCCGAGGGCGCGCAGCACGGTGGAGTCGGTGAGGTCGCGCTGCCAGCGGCTGATCGGCAGCTTCTCGGCGAAATGGCCGAGCAGCGCGTTGGCGAGGCCGAAGTTGCCTTCGGCGTTCTCGAAGTCGATCGGGTTGACCTTGTGCGGCATGGTCGATGAGCCGACTTCGCCGGCTTTCAGCGTCTGCTTGAAATAGCCCAGCGAGATGTAGCCCCAGATGTCGCGGGCCAGGTCGATTAGGATGATGTTGGCGCGGCGCACGGCGTCGCAGTATTCGGCCACGTTGTCGTGCGGCTCGATCTGGGTGGTGTAGGCGTTGTAGTCCAGGCCAAGGCTTTCCACGAACTGCTGCGAGAAGCACTGCCAATCCACGTCGGGATAGGTGATGGCGTGGGCGTTGTAATTGCCCACGGCGCCGTTGATCTTGCCCGACACATCCACCGCGGCCAGTTGCCGGCGCTGGCGCTCGATGCGTGCCACCACGTTGGCGATTTCCTTGCCCAGCGTGCTGGGCGAGGCGGTCTGGCCATGGGTACGCGACAGCAGCGGCAGAGCCGCGTTTTCGTGCGCCAGCTCACGCAACTTCGCGGTGACGGCGTCCAGTTGCGGCAGCAATACCTGGGCGCGCGCATCGCGCAGCATCAGTGCATAGGAAAGGTTGTTGATGTCCTCGCTGGTGCAGGCGAAGTGCACGAACTCCTTGGCCTGGGCCAGGCTGGTGTCGGCGCCGATTTTTTCCTTGATGAAGTATTCGACCGCTTTCACGTCGTGGTTGGTGGTGGCCTCGATCGCCTTGATGCGCTCGCCGTCGGCCACGCTGAAATCGTCCGCGATGGCTTTCAGGGTGGCGACCTGGGCGGCGTCGAACGGTGGCAGTTCGGCAATTTTCGGTTCGGCGGCCAGCGCCAGCAGCCATTCGATTTCCACCTGCACGCGCCGATGCATCAGGCCGAACTCGCTGAAGATCGGGCGCAACGCTTCGACCTTGCCGGCGTAGCGGCCGTCCAGCGGGGACAGGGCGGTGAGGGTGTGTGTGGACATCGGCGATTTCCGGCGAGGAGAAAACCGCCATTTTACATTGGCGGCGCGTCGCTGTTCGGCGGCTTATAGTGTTTCATCCCGTTCGCCCTGAGCGTAGGCGCATAGCGGCGAAGTCGAAGGGGGCTGGCATGGCTTCGACTTCGCGCCTACGGCGCTACGCTCAGCCCGAACGGTTGGTGGAGGCGTGGTGAGCCTTCGTATCCAGACCTTTCCCCAAGGATTCCCCAATGACCGACTACCGCATCGAACACGACAGCATGGGTGAACTGCAGGTGCCCGCCGATGCCTTGTATGGCGCGCAGACGCAGCGCGCGATCGACAACTTCCCGATTTCCGGTCTGCACCTGCCACGCCCGTTCATCCGCGCGCTGGGCCTGATCAAGGCCGCCGCGGCCGACGTGAACCTCTCGCTCGGCCATCTGAAGAAGGGGCAGGCGGCCGCGATCCGCAAGGCGTCACTGGCGGTGGCGGAGGGCCAGTACGACGCGCAGTTCCCGATCGACATTTTCCAGACCGGCTCGGGTACCAGTACCAACATGAATGCGAACGAGGTGATCGCGCACCTGGCGGTTGCCGCGGGGGCGAAGGTGCATCCGAACGACCACGTCAATTACGGGCAGAGCTCGAACGACGTGATCCCCACCGCGATCCACGTCAGCGCCACGCTGACCGCCAGCGAGCAGTTGCTGCCGGCGCTGAAGCACCTGAAGAAAACCATCGACAAGCGCGCGCGCGAATTGCGCAACACGCCGAAAACCGGCCGCACCCATTTGATGGACGCCATGCCGATCACCTTCGGCCAGGAGCTTTCCGGCTGGTCGGCACAGATCGCCAGCGCGATCGAACGCATCGACGATGCGCTGAAACGCATGCGCCGGCTGCCGCAGGGCGGCACGGCGGTGGGCACGGGCATCAATGCCGATGCGAAGTTCGGTCCGGCCATTGCGCAGCAGTTGAAGAAGCTGACCGGGGTGAAGTTCGAGTCGGCAGAGAACTATTTCGAGGGCATGGCCGCGCAGGATGCGGCGGTTGAATTGTCCGGCGCGCTGAAGACCCTGGCGGTGGGCTTGATGAAGATCGCCAACGACCTGCGCTGGATGAACTCCGGCCCCTTGGCGGGCCTGGGCGAGATCGAGTTGCCGGCGCTGCAGCCGGGCTCGTCGATCATGCCGGGCAAGGTCAACCCGGTGATTCCCGAGGCGGTGGCGATGGTGGCCGCGCAGGTGATCGGCAACGACGCATCCATCACCATCGCCGGCCAGTCCGGCAATTTCCAGCTCAATGTGATGCTGCCGCTGATCGCGCACAACCTGCTGCAGTCGATCGGCATCCTGGCCAATGTCAGCGTGCTGTTGGCGGACAAGTCCATCGCCGGCTTCAAGGTCAACAAGGCGCGGGTGAACCAGGCGCTGGCGATGAACCCGATTCTGGTCACCGCATTGAATCCGGTGATCGGTTACGAGAAGGGTGCGGCTACCGCCAAGCAGGCGTACAAGGAGCACCGGCCGATCATGGAGGTGGCGCTGGAAACCACCGGTTTGTCGAAGGATGAGCTGAAGAGGTTGCTCGACCCGATGGCGCTGACGCGCGGCGGTATCCACGGCGACTGACGCCGTTCGCACGCCGCCGCGGTACCTCACGGTAACGTTGGCTGATCGAGCGCGATGTCAGGGATGGGGATGCAGGAGCGTCGCCAGCTCGCCAGGCGCCAGGTCGATTTTCAGATCGGCGTGGCCGCGGTGCACGGTCAGCACGGTGGAGGCCTGCAGATGGGCGTTCGTGTAGACCAGCAGGTCGGCAACGTGGGCGACCGTGTGGCCGTCGACCGCCGTGATCACGTCGCCTTGCCGCAGATTGTCGCGTCCCGCCGGCGCTATATCGACAATCTCGATGCCCTGGCCTTGGGGAGATGCCAGATCCAGCGCTTGTCCGTCGGTATCGTGCCAGGTGAGTTTGTCGCGGGTGCCGTGCTGCTGTACGGACCAACCGGCGTAGGCGGGCAGTGCCAGAGCAGCGGCCAGAACGAGAACACCCTGCAGAAGCGTGTGGCGCATGATGTTTTCTCCTTTGCTTGAGAGTAGGGCTTGAGGAAGGGGTGAGGAGTCAATCGGAGAACACGGCAAAGCCGTGCTTGCCATCCTCGTCGGTCATGTCCTTGCTGCAGTCGTCGATGTCCTTCTGCTGCATCGTGGCGTACGGCTGGAATTCGGGCATGGCGGCGGCCAGTTTCTGCTGGCTGGCAAGTAGCGCCGGCATGCGCTGCTGGCAAAGCTGGCGGGCCGCGGCTTCGATCCTGTCGGTCTGCGGCTTGATGGCCGCCTCGATTTCCTTGTCGTTCTTGCCGCTGAACGCGCCCAGCATCGCGGTCTTGGCCGCCTGCATGCCGAGGTCAGCGCCTTGCGTGCCGATGTCCATGCCGGCCGAAGCGATGTCCACGATCTGCTGGCGATAGTCCAGCAGCAGGGCGCGCTGCGCCGGCGTGGCGTCGACCTTCTTGCCGGCGATCAGCAGATCGCCTTGCGGGGTGATCTCGGCTTTCGGCCGCTTGTCGTTGTCGTCGTTGCCGAAGTGGACGTGATCCAGCTCGATGTTCTTGGTGACCAGGTCGCGCTTGGCTTCCTGCATGGCCTTGTCGATACCCTTGGCGATCAGCGAGCGCGGGGCGGCTTCGCCGTCCTTGTCGGCGGGTGTCGTTTGCCCGGTCGATGCGGGGTGGGAATCGGGTGCCTGGCTGCACGCGGCCAGCGGCAGCAGAAAAGCCAGGGCGAGGGCGCTGTAGGCGAACGGTTTCATGGTGGCTCCTGGGTCGATGCGATCGCGGAAGGTTTCTGGGTTGGACGGGCCGGGCGGCCCGTCCGTTGCCGTACTCAACTGTCGTCGCGCCAGCGGCGGAACCAGATGGCGCCCGCCAGGAGTGCCGCGCCGGCCACCACACCGATCCACAGGTCGGGCGAGGCGATCAGGTGCCAGGTCTGCCCCAGGTCCAGGGCGCCGGCGCCGCCGTTGTCGGAGATGTGGAT
Source organism: Rhodanobacter caeni (assembly GCF_039523575.1). Taxonomy (NCBI): domain Bacteria; kingdom Pseudomonadati; phylum Pseudomonadota; class Gammaproteobacteria; order Lysobacterales; family Rhodanobacteraceae; genus Rhodanobacter; species Rhodanobacter caeni. The sequence goes on from NZ_BAAAFO010000001.1 coordinate 483,031, forward strand.
CATGCTGTCGCCGAAGATGGTTCCGGTGCCGGGGAACACGCTCAACAGGGCGCGCTGCACCACGTTCGTCCAGAACCACGCGGTGGGCAGGTTGAACAGGCCCATGATGCCGAACCAGGTCACCAACAGGCCGGTGGCGACGGGCAGGGCGACTGCCCACAGGAAGGGTTTGCTGCGCGACCAGGCCGAGCAGATCAGCAGCCAGCCGACCGCCGGTGCCGCCCACAACGCATACAGCGGGATGTAGCCGATCAGGTTGAACATCACCCGGAACGGATGGGCCAGCAACAGCAACTGCCACACGTTGACGCCATGGAACGACAGCGTGGCCGCGAGTATCAGCAACTGCAGCATGCCCACCACGATGCCCACGACCACGGCGATGACCGGTGCCAGCACGGTGGCGCTGATGACCTTGGACAACACGGTGCTGGTGTCCGACACCGGCAGCGATTTCCAGAACAGGATGCTGCGGTCGCGGCGGTCGTCGTACAGCGCGCCGAGGCAGTAGAAGAACACCACGAAGCCCAGCACCACCACCAGCAGGCCCATGGCCGAATACATCGCGACATCCAGCGCGAAGCCCACCTGGCTCAGGTCGCCGGCGTCCATGTCGGAGATGACATGCTGCAGGCCGTTGCTGGCGCCGAAGTTGAAACCGCTGCGGGCGCCAAGCACCTCGGCGGTGATGATGCCCATGATGTTGAGCAGCAGAAAAATGCCGCCGGTGATGATCGGTGCCCAGAAGAACCCGCCACGGTGCTCCCAGTATTCGCGCTTCACCAGCCAGTACAGGTTCTTGAACGTCTGGTTGTTCATGCGTAGGTTCCCTTCATGGTGGCCACGAACAGGTCGCTGACGGAAGGCCGGCGGATCTCGCCCAGCGTTTCCAGCGTCGCGCGGTTCGCGCCGTCGAACAGAAAGATGCTCTTGCCGAAGACCTGGCGCTCGTCGATGGGCTTCAGCGCCCGCGCGGCGTCGGCCCGGTCGGCGTTGACCATCACCTCGATGAAGCGCTCGCCCACCGCCTCCATGTCGGCGTCCAGCACGACGCGGCCGTCGCGGATGAACATCAGGTCGGTGAGGATGTGCTCGACCTCCTCCACCTGATGGGTGGTGACGATGATGGTCTTGTTCTCGTCGAAGTAGTCTTCCAGCAGGTTCTGGTAGAACTGCTTGCGGTAGAGGATGTCCAGGCCCAGCGTCGGTTCGTCCAGGATCAGCAATCGCGCATCGATGGCCATCACCAGCGCCAGGTGCAACTGCACGATCATGCCCTTGGACAGCTGCCGCACGCGCTGGTCCGGCTGCAGCTTGGTGCGCGCCAGGAAAGCCTCGCACTTCTTGCGGTCGAAACGCGGGTGCACGTTGGCGACGAAATCGATCGCCTGGCTGACCTTGATCCAGCGCGGCAACACGGCCACGTCGGCGATGAAGCACACCTCGCCCATCAGCTGGTCGCGCTGCCGCCGCGGGTCGAAGCCCAGCACGTTGAGGTCACCGGTGAAATCGGTGAGGCCCAGGATGGCCTTCAGCGCCGTGGTCTTGCCCGCGCCATTGGGACCGATCAGGCCCACGATGCGCCCGGGCTCGATCTGGAAGCTGACGTTGTCCAGCGCCACCGAGGTCTTGTACCGCTTGCCCAGGCCGCTGGCCGTGATGACCGCACTCATGATTGTTGCTCCTTGGGGGTGCCGGCTTCGCGCAGCAGGGTTTTCAGATCCAGTCCCAGCCGCTGCAGCCGGGCAAAAAGTACGGGCCACTCCTCGCGCAGAAACCGCTCGCGCTCGGATTTCAGCAGCGCCTCGCGCGCGCCTTCGATGACGAACATGCCCAAACCCCTCCGTTTTTCCACCAGTTGTTGATCGACCAGTTCCTGATAGGCCTTGGAGACGGTCAGCGGGTTGATCTGGTAGTCCGCTGCCACCTGGCGTACCGACGGCAACGGGTCGCCCTCGTTCAAGGCGCCGTCCAGGATCATCGCCACCACGCGTTGCTGCAGCTGGCGATAGATCGGGACGTTGTCGTTCCAGGTGATGGTCATGCTTATTCCTTGCTGATGCCGCCGAACTGATTGGCGAACGAATAGTAGGGCATGGCCAATTGCGAGCTGACCAGGCTCAGGTGCGGGCCGCCGCCGCGAACGGCCGAGGCGCCCACGATGTCGCCGCCGTCGGAGAGCGCGGCCTCGCGCCGCTCGGCGGCGGTGGGGTGGACTACGATCATGGGCAGGTCGGTGATGATCCGCTGCGTCGCTGCGGCCGGCGCCGGGCGGATGTCGACGTTGTAGTTGACCGCGCTCAGCGTGGCGAAGGTGAACAGGGCGGCGGCGACACTGGCGATGAGGTTTTGCGATTTCATGGCAGGCTCCTCAGTGATCTCGTTGTGTGGTGTTGTAGTGAACTATAACACTGCATTTCGAGTCGTCAATGGGCGGCAGCTGAAATCGGGGCATGACTGATGGCAGGGGTGGCCAGGCCGACGCCGGGACGGCGTCCGGGCAAGACAGCGCAAAAAGGCCAGCTTGTCAGGCTGGCCTCTTGCATTGCGGTTAGGGATGGCCTGAACAAGTCGTCATCCCAGCGAAAGCTGGGATCCAGTGCCTCGGCAACCTATTGAAGACACTGGATTCCAGCTTTCGCTGGAATGACGAGCAAAGGCTTGTTCAGACCTTCCTTAGCGGCCGTCGCGGGAAACGACGGCGCGATGGCTGGTAGTTATCGGTGCGCGTCAGGCGGCTTCGGCCACCAGCGTGTGGATGGCGTCCTGCGCCGACTTCAGCGCGGTCGATTTGTGTTCGTCGCCCACGGCCAGGCCCTCGGCCCGCACGAACTCCACTTCGCCGATGCCGATGAAGGCAAACGCCGCGCGCAGGTAGGGCTCCTGGAAATCCATGGCGGCGCCCGCCGAATCCTTGCCGTAGAAGCCGCCGCGGCTGGACGCCACGATCACCCGCTTGCCGCCCGCCAGCCCTTCCGGCCCGTTGGCGGTGTAGCGGAAGGTCTTGCCGGCCACCAGCACGCGGTCGAGCCAGGCCTTGAGCTGGCTGGAGATGGTGAAGTTGTACATCGGCGCCCCGACCACGACCACGTCGGCGCCGAGGAAGTCCTCCAGCACCTTGTTGCCCAGCACGGCGGCGGGATCGGCGGCGTCGGCCACCGGCGTCCAGTGCGCCAGCGGCTGGGCGGCCAGGTCGTGGTAGTCGACCACGGCGTCCGGCGCAGCGCGCTTCAGCTCCGCTACGATGTCGGCGGTCAACTGGCGCGACACGGAATACGTACCCAGCGCGCTGGAATCGATGTGCAAGATTTTCATGGTGAGTCTCCTGTTCGGGCCGGTTATCGGCAACGGAATCAGGATATATTTGGAACAATGCGGCGATAAGACGGCACGTTTTGAACTTATCGTTCCCAAATGGAAACGGTGAAGGCCATGATGAGCGGCGCCCTGCAGGATCTCAACGACTTGTACTTCTTTGCCGCGGTGGTCGAGCACGGCGGCTTCTCTGCCGCCGGGCGGGCGCTGGGCGTACCCAAATCGCGCCTCAGCAAGCGGGTGGCGCAATTGGAGGAACGCCTGGGCGTGCGCCTGCTGCAGCGAACCACGCGGCGCTTCATGGTCACCGAGGTGGGCGAGCGTTTCTACGCGCACTGCCGCGCCGTGCTGGAAGAAGCCCGGGCCGCGCAGGATGCCGTGGACGAGTTGCGCGCGGAACCGCGTGGCCTGGTGCGGCTCAGTTGCCCGGTGTCGCTGACGCAGACGGTACTGGCGTACCTGCTGCCGGATTTCCTGGCGCTGTACCCGAAAATGCAGGTGCGGGTGACGTCCAGTGATCGCCGCGTCGACGTGATCGGCGAGGGCTACGACCTGGCCATCCGCGTGCGCAACAAGCTGGACACCGACGCCAACCTGGTCGTGCGCAGTTTCGGTCTGGCGCGTACCAAGCTGGTGGCTAGCCCGGCGCTGCTGGATGCGCAGGGCCGCCCGTCGCAACCCGACGAACTGGCCAACTTGCCGGCGCTGTCGATGCGCGAACATGAGGGCGCGCAGGTATGGGAGCTGATCGATGCCGATGGCAAGCAGTCTGTCGTTGAAGTGCAGGCGCGGCTGATCACTGGCGACTTTGCCCTGCTGCTGGAGGCCGCACGTCGCGGCATGGGCGTGGCGTTGCTGCCGGAATCTGTCTGCGCGCCGGCCATCACCAGCGGCGAGCTGGAAGTGGTGCTGCCGGACTGGAGCGTTCCCGATGGCACCATGCACTTCGTCTATCCCAGCCGGCGCGGCATGCTGCCGGGCGTGCGTGCGCTGGTGGATTTTCTTGCCGAGCGACTGCCGGCCACCACCATGCTGAGGCACGAGCAATGCAAGCGACGGCCGCTGGAGGACTTGCCGGCCTCCCGCTGATCACGCCATCACGCGTGGCGCCACCGATATAATGTCCGCTTGTTTGGGCATCCAGACGGCCAAATCATCATGATCGAAACCAAGCTTCCGAAAGTCGGCACCACCATCTTTACCGTGATGAGCCAGTTGGCGCTGGAACACAAGGCGGTCAACCTGGGCCAGGGGTTTCCCGATTTCGAACCGCCGCAGGCGCTGCGCGACGCGCTTGCGCGCGCCATGGACGAAGGCCGCAACCAGTACGCGCCGATGCACGGCACCGCCGGCCTGCGCGAGCAGATCGCACTGAAGACCGAACGGCTTTATGGCCGCAAGGTCGACGTCGACCGCGAGATCACGGTGACCTCCGGCGCCACCGAAGCCTTGTTCGCGGCGATGGCGGCCGTGGTGCGCGCGGGCGACGAAGTGATCGTGTTCGACCCGGCCTACGACAGCTACGAGCCGGCGATCGAGCTGCAGGGCGCCCGCGCGGTGCACATCCCGCTGACCGTGTCCGCGTTCTCGATCGACTGGCAGCGCGTGCGTGACGCGATCACGCCGAAAACCCGCATGATCCTGGTCAACAGCCCGCACAACCCGTCCGGCGCCGTGTTGTCGGCCGGCGACCTCGACGAGCTGGCGGCGATCGTGCGCGACACCGCCATCGTGGTGCTGTCCGACGAGGTCTACGAGCACATCGTCTACGACGGCGCCCAGCATCAGAGCGTGCTGCGCCACCCCGAGCTGGCCGAGCGCAGCTTCGTGATCTCCTCGTTCGGCAAGACTTACCACTGCACCGGCTGGAAGGTCGGCTACGCGATCGCGCCGCCGGCGTTGTCGGCCGAGTTCCGCAAGGTGCACCAGTACCTCACGTTCTGCACCTTCCATCCGGCGCAGGTGGCGTTTGCCGAGTTCATGGCCAGCTGTCCCGAGCATTACCTGGAATTGCCGGCGTTCTACCAGGCCAAGCGCGACCGCTTCCGTGCCTTGCTGGCGCCGTCGCGATTGAAGCTGCTGGACGTGCCGGGCGGTTACTTCCAGTTGGTCGATTATTCGGCGATTCGCGATGAGGACGATGTGGCCTTCAGCCGCTGGCTGGTGGAGCAGGGCGGCGTGGCGGGGATCCCGTTGACCCCGTTCTGCGAAACCGCGCCGGGTACGCGCTTGCTGCGGCTGTGTTTCGCCAAGAGCGACGCCACCATGGAGGCAGGCGCCGAGCGCCTGTGCCGGCTGTGAGCATGCAACCGTTGAAGGTCTCGCTGGTGCAGGGCGCCACCCGCTGGCATGACGCACCGGCCAATCGCGATTACTACGCCGCGCTGGTGCGCCAGGCGGCCGGCAGCGACCTGATCGTGCTGCCGGAAACCTTCCTGTCCGGCTTCAGCAACGACACCCGCGCCAGCGCCGAGACCATGCAGGGCGAGGGCATGGCCTGGCTGCGCGCATTGGCGGCCGAGGTGGGGTCGGTGATCTGCGGCAGCCTGGCCATCCTGGAAGATGGCGTGGTCTACAACCGATTGCTGTGGATGCAGCCCGACGGCAGTTTCCAGCAGTACGACAAGCGCCATCTGTTCCGCATGGCCGGCGAGCACACCCGCTACGGCGGCGGCAACGCGCGCCTGATCACCACGCTGAAAGGCTGGCGCATCCTGCCGCAGGTTTGCTACGACCTGCGCTTTCCGGTGTGGCTGCGCAATCGGCGGCTGGCCGATGCGGCCGGCGGCATGGATTACGACCTGGCCTTGTTCGTGGCCAACTGGCCGGCGCCGCGGCGCCACCCCTGGCGCACGCTGCTGCGCGCGCGGGCGATCGAAAACCTCAGCTACGTGGTCGGTGTTAACCGCGTCGGCGTGGATGGCAACGAGCTGCCGTATGCCGGCGACAGCGTGGCCGTCGATCCGGTGGGCGAAGCCCTGATCGAGCTGGGTGCCCAGGAGCAGGTGGCCACGGTGACGCTGGACCCGGCGGTGCTGCTGGCGCATCGCGAACGCTTTCCCGCGTGGATGGATGCGGACGCGTTTTCGCTCGATCTCGGCTGACCCCGGGTTCCCGGACGGGGATGAACCTTATGTAGGAGCGGCTTCAGCCGCGGCCCGGACCTTGCCGTTACCCCGGGTCGCGACTGAAGTCGCTCCTACAGTAGCGCGTTCAAAGTATCGCCAGCACCGCCTCGGGCGGGCGGCCGATGGCGGCCTTGCCGTTCGCCACCACGATCGGGCGCTCGATCAGCTTAGGGTGCGCCACCATCGCGGCGATCAGATCCGATTCGCCGAGTGATTCGTCCGCCAATCCCAGGGTTCGGTATTCCTCCTCGCCGGTGCGCAGCAGCGCACGGGCGGTCATCCCCAACTGCTTCAGCAGTACGGCCAGTTCGGCGGCGCTGGGTGGGGTGTCGAGATAGTTGATGATCTCCACGTCGTCGCCGCGCCCCTCCAGCAAGGCCAGCGTGGCGCGGGATTTGGAACACCGGTTGTTGTGGTAGATACGCAGCATCGGTCAGGTTTCCGTCGTCGCTCAGCGATTGCCCGAGCGGTTGCCACCACGGCCACCGGGTCGGCCGCCTGCGGCGCCGCCATGTCCATGCGGACGGCCGGCTCCCTGCGAGCGGTTGCCGCCCTGGCCCTGCGGCCGGCCGCCGCCTTGCGGACGATTGCCACCCTGGCCTTGCGGACGACCGCCGGCCTGGTTGCCGTGCGCGCGGTTGCCCCCTTGCGGTCGCCCGCCGGGGGCGCGGTTGCCATTGCCGTTGCCGCCGCGCGATTCGCCGCCGAAGCCGCCGTACGGATTGCCGGCACCGCGACCCTCGCCACCGCGTGCGCCAAACGGCTTGCCGCCGGCGGAGCGGCGATTGCCGGCGCCGCCGGCGTTGCCGCGCGACGCACCGCCATCGCGACTTTCGCCGGCGAACCAGGTGCGTACCGATGGCAGCTCCTGCCCCGGCGCCACGCGTCGGGCGCGCCCGCCACCGCTGCGGCCACCGCCGGTGCGCTCGGGGCGCGCCACGTTGCCGTTGACCTCCTTGCCACCGCGCCGCGGAGGCTTGCGGCCGCGGGTGGGCTCCTCGCGGATGCGGTCAAACGCGCGCAGTTCGCGGGCCTCGTCCTGGCCGCCGGTCCAGGCGGTGCCGGCGCCACGCTCGGGGCGGTATTCGGTGACGTTGCGATTGGCGCGGCGCTGGTGCAGTACCGGGCTCAGGGTCAGCACCGGTTGCGGCGCGCCCAGGCCGGTGGTCTGGCGCAGTTGTTTCACCGCTTCGGCGTCGAGCGGCTCGCAATCGCCGCGGCGCAGGTTGCGCGGCAGTTCGATCTGGCCGTAGCGGATGCGCTTGAGGCGGCTGACCAGGAAACCCTGCGAGTCCCACAGGCGGCGCACTTCGCGGTTGCGGCCTTCGCGGATCACCACGCGGAACCAGCTATGGCTGCCGCCGCGGCTGATCACGGCAATCTCGTCGAAGCGGGCGGGACCGTCGTCCAGCTCCACGCCGGCTTTCAATCGCTCGATGATTTCGTCGGGCACCTCGCCGTGTACGCGGCAGAGGTACTCGCGCTCCAGGCCACTCTTGGGGTGCATCAGGCCGTTGGCCAGTTCGCCGTCGGTGGTCAGCAGCAACAGGCCGGTGGTGTTGATGTCCAGCCGGCCCACGGCGACCCAGCGCGCGCCCTTCAGGCGCGGCAACTGCTCGAACACGGTGGGGCGGCCGTCGGGGTCGTCGCGCGTTGTCAGCACGCCTTCGGGCTTGTGGTAGATCAGCACTTCGGTGTCGTCGCGGCTGTCGGTGGCCACCACGAACTGCTTGCCGTCGATGGTCACGCGATCGCCGGCATGCACGCTGGTGCCGATTTCGGCCGGCGCGCCGTTGAGTTCGACCTCGCCGGACTGGATGCGCACCTCGAGCATGCGGCGCGAGCCCAGGCCCGCGTTGGCCAGCACCTTGTGCAGGCGCTCTTCCAGTTGGGCGGCGGCTTCGTCGCGCGGTTCGCGCTTCAGGGACAGGACGGATTTTTGCGGCGCAGTCATGCGCGGTACTCCTCGGGATCTTGGCTGGCGGTGTCGGGTTCGACGTCCGCGGCACGGTTCGCTGCCTCATCGGCAGTGGCAATCGGGTTGTCGACGGTGGGGCTCGCATCGGAGCCGTCCTCGTCGGACTCGGGTGAAGCGGCCGGCGCGTGGGTGCTGGCCGGGTTTTCGGTTGTGTCGTGGTCGATATCCGTATCGTCGGCATCGGCGGAACCGGTGCCGACCTCTTGCGCGGTGTCCGGCCCGGTTTCGTCCGGGTCCACCGGCAGGTCGCGTTCCACGCGGGCGGGCAGGGGCTCGGGTTCGAAGCGCAGCTGCGGGTCTTCCATGTCGCGGATTTCCGACAGTGGCGGCAACTGGTCCAGCGATTTCAGGTTGAAGTAATCCAGGAACGCGCGGGTGGTGCCGAACAGCGCGGGCTTGCCGGGCACGTCGCGGTAGCCCACCACACGAATCCATTCGCGCTCCTCCATCGTCTTGATGATGTTGGAGGACACCACCACGCCGCGGATCTGTTCGATCTCCGGCCGGGTGATCGGCTGGCGGTAGGCGATCAGCGCCAGCGTCTCCAGCATGGCGCGCGAGTAGCGGCTGGGCCGTTCGGTCCACATCCGCGAGATCCACGGATGCACGTCCTGGCGCACCTGGTAGCGGAAGCCGGAGGCGACCTCCTTCAGTTCGACGCCGCGACCTTCGCAATCGCCGGCCAGCGCCTCCAGCGCGCGGGCGATCTGCTCGTGGCCGACCTCGTCGGCTTCACCGAACAGGTCGCCCAACTGGTGCGTGGTCATCGGCTGGCTGGAGGCCAGCAGCGCGGCCTCGATGATGGGTTTGATTTGTTCGATCTGCATAACCTTGGGTCGGATGCCGATTCAAAAAGAGGCGTTCATTCGCCGAATGCGTCGTTGCGTGAGGCCGGGTCGGCCAGGGCCGGCTCCTCCGCGGGATCGCCGGCCGGCTCGCCGTGGCTGGCCTTCGCCTTGACGTAGATCGGCGCCAGCGGCGCCTCCTGCACGATTTCCACGAGCATTTCCTTGGCCAGCTCCAGCATCGACAGGAACGTCACCACGATGCCGAGGCGCCCCTCGGCGGGGTCGAACAGGCTTTCGAAACGATGAAACGCATTGTCGTCCAGCCGGCTCAGCAACTCGCCCATGCGCTGCCGGACGCTGAGCGCCTCGCGCTTGATCGCGTGGTGGCCGAACAGTTCGGCGCGGTGCATCACGTCCTTCAGCGCCAGCAGCAGTTCGGTGAGCTCCAGCGGCGGCGGCAGCCGGATCACGTTGCGCTCGCCCGCATCGGCATGCACCACCACGGTGTCGCGCTCGACCCGGGGCAGGGCCTCGATATCCTCCGCGGCCCGCTTGAACCTCTCGTACTCCTGCAGCCGCCGCACCAGCTCGGCGCGGGGATCCTCCTCCACGCCTTCCTCCAGTGGCGGCCGCGGCAGCAGCAGCCGCGACTTGATCTCGGCCAGGATCGCGGCCATCAGCAGGTATTCCGCCGCCAGTTCCAGCCGCATCACATCGCGCATCAGCTCGATGTAGCTCATGTACTGCCGGGTGATCTCGGCGACCGGGATGTCCAGGATGTCCAGGTTCTGCCGGCGGATCAGGTAGAGCAGCAGATCCAGCGGGCCCTCGAACGACTCCAGGATCACTTCCAGCGCGTCCGGCGGGATGTACAGATCCTGCGGCATCTGCAGCATCGGCTCGCCGCGCACGATCGCCAGCGGCATTTCCTGCTGTTGCGGCACCGACGCGAATGCATCCTGCGGTGCGGTTACCAGGCTCTGGGGCTCGACCGGCTCAGTGCTCATCAATGCATGTCGTAGGGCCGCCTTCAGCGGCTGGCAGTGCGTTCAACGTGATTGGAACCCGTCCATTGCCGGGAGCGCCCAATCGGGTTTGCCCGCGGAATGTCCGTACTTGGAGTGCGCCTCAATGCGTCATTCCCGGCTACATCTGGTTCAGCTGTCAATGGCGAACGGCAGGGTTGCCTGGCGCCTCTGCCGCCATGACGAAGCCGCTCGATGGCGGTTCGGTCATGCGGGTTGACCGTCTCCGCGGTGCGTCGCAATCCGCCGTCGACAGCGGCAATGACGTCAGCCAGAGATGGTGGAGCCCCGGTTTCGCTGGTTGCTTGTCGGTGGTCGCTTCGGTCTGCCCGATCACCGGATGGCTGTCCCGCCAGCGCGCTGCGCTGCAAGCCTGTTGCCGGGGAACCACGCGTTGTCGAAGCGTAGCCGCTGCCACGGGACAAGTCCAGCCTTGTGTCGGTCGCACGTGCGGGGGTCGTTCATGCCGGGGGGCGTGGGGGACGCGCCGATGCACCCGCAACCAGCGTCACCCGCCGGGCGCGATGTGACCCATTTGGTCGCTGTGACGCTCAAGGGTAAGCCCGACCCACCGGCGAAAACGGCGCCCGCCGCCAGCGCGAATGGGTGCACACTTGGCGACAGGACGCGTACGCGGGAACCGAGGGACTGCCGCTGCCACCGGTGCCATGGCCTGCTGGCGTGGCATGCCGATTGCTTGGTCACGCGCGAGCCTACTGCAAGCGGTTGCCTGATGCCGTTGCGGAGCGCGTATCGGCAGTGCTGCGGATGTCATTGGCGCTGCCCGGTCGAGGATGCGGGGTGGCAAACGAATGAACATGCTTTGTGGTAACAGGCGCCATCGTGGGTGGAAGGAATCTTTGATGATCGATGACAACGAACGCGACGATGCCGGCGCGGCGGACGAGAAATTGCGACCGGCCCGTATGCAGATCGAGACCACGGTGTTGATGTGTCGCGGCGACAAATCGCATCCCACCGAACTGGTCGACATTTCCGCAACGGGCGCGCTGCTGCGCCGGCCGTTGGGCTGGGTCGGCGAGCCGGGCCAGAGCTGGGTGCTGGACATGATTTTCGGGCACAACCTGCACATCCATCTGCAGGCGGAAGTGGCGCGCGTGTCCGAGCACCACATCGGTTTTTCCTATACCCACATCCCCGAGGACAAGCAGGTGCCGCTGTGGAACCTGCTGGGCGGCTACGCCGACATCCTGGAGAACTGGAAGGGCTAGCCTTGCACGGCTGGCTGGCCGACCCGTCGCCTCGCGTTCGCGCCGGCGCGGGCCGGGTCAACCGGCGCTTGCGGGAGCCGGCTTGTGCTCGTCGCGCAGCTCGCGGCGAAGAATCTTGCCCACATTGCTCTTGGGCAACGCATCGCGGAATTCGATCAGCTTGGGCCGCTTGTAGCCGGTGAGGTTTTCCCGGCAGAAGGCCTTCAACGCCTCGATGGTCAGGTTCGGGTCCTTGCGCACCACGAACAGCTTCACCACCTCGCCGGAATGCTCGTCGGGCACGCCGACCGCCGCCACCTCGGCGACGCCGGGGTGCTGCATCACGGTGTCCTCGACCTCGTTCGGGTAAACGTTGAAGCCGGACACCAGGATCATGTCCTTCTTGCGATCGACGATATAGACGTAGCCGTCCTTGTCCATCCGCGCGATGTCGCCGGTGTGCAGCCAGCCGGCGGCATCCAGCACGTTGGCCGTTTCGTTGGGGCGGTTCCAGTAGCCCTTCATCACCTGCGGGCCGCGCACCATCAGTTCGCCGATTTCTCCCAGCGGCAGCGGCTGGCCTTCCTCCGACCATATCGCCACGTCGGTGGAGGGAATCGGCAGGCCGATCGAGCCGTTGTAGGCGGCCAGATCCAGCGGGTTGATGCAGACCGCCGGCGAGGTTTCGGTGAGGCCGTAGGCTTCGGCCAGGGTGCAGCCGGTGGTTTTTTTCCAGCGCTCCGCCACCGGGCGCTGCACCGCCATGCCGCCGCCCAGCGTCAGGTGCAGGCGCGAGAAATCCAGCTCGGCAAAACCGGGCGTGTTGAGCAAACCGTTGAACAGGGTGTTGACGCCGGTGATCGCGGTGGGCCGGGCTTTCTTCAGCTCCTTGACGAAGCCTGGCATGTCGCGCGGGTTGGTGATCAGCCAGTTCAGCCCGCCCAGGCTCATGAACACCAGCCCGTTCGCCGTCAGCGAAAAGATGTGGTACAGCGGCAGCGCGGTGATGATGACTTCCTCGCCCGGCGTCACCAGCTCGGTGCCGATCCACGCGCTGGCCTGCAGCATGTTCGCCACCATGTTGCCGTGGGTCAGCATGGCGCCCTTGGCCACGCCGGTGGTGCCACCGGTGTATTGCAGGAAGGCGAGGTCGTCGGGCCCGAGCTCCACCGCGGGGACGGCGTGGCCGGCGCCGCACGCCAGCGCATCGCGGAAACGCACGGCCTGCGGCAACTCGAACCGCGGCACCATCTTCTTGACGTGCTTGAGCACGAAATTGATCAGCGCGCCCTTGGGAAAACCGAGCATGTCGCCGATGCCAGTGGTGACGATGTGCTCCACCGACGTGCCGGGCATGGATTGCTGCAGCGTGGCGGCGAAATTGTCCAGCACCACGATCGCCTTGGCGCCGGAGTCTTCCAGCTGGTGCTTGAGTTCGCGCGCGGTGTACATCGGGTTGGTGTTGACCACCACCAGGCCCGCGCGCAAGGCGCCGAACAGCACGACCGGATACTGCAGCACGTTGGGCATCATGATCGCGATGCGATCGCCTTTGCCCAGCTTCAGCACGCCGGTGAGATAGCCGGCGAACTGGCGGCTCAGTTCATCGACCTGGCCGTAGCTGAGCTGCTTGCCGAAGCTGGAGAACGCCGGCCGCTGGCGGAACTGCGCGAACGCTTCCTCCACCACCGCCACCACCGAGGCGTAGCGGCCGGTATCGATCTGCGCGGGGACGCCCGCCGGGTAATTCGCCAGCCACGGACGCTCAATGCTCATGCTCGGGTTCCCTGTTTGTCGGTGACCATGGATCGCCTGGATTCATCGGTGGCAACATCCACCATGCACAACGCATTCCGATTCATTGGAGCATGCGCCCGCGTATAGCGGCAAGCCGCACCGCAACGAGTTCCGCCATGATCCCGAAGAAGAAAACGATCCTCATCGCCGGCGTGCTCGTCCTGTTGGCGTTGCTGCTGCCGGGTTGCCGCCGCGCGCCCGACGAGGCCCAGGTGCGCGAGGCGATCGCCGCCATGGCGCAGGCCGCCGAGGCCGGTTCGGCCAGTGACGTGGGCAAACCGCTCAGCGAGGATTTCGACGGCAACGGTGGGCGACTGGACCGGCGCGGATTGACCGGCATGATTCGGCTGCTGGCGCTGCGCGGCGACCATGTCGGGGTCACGATGGGACCGGTCTCGATCGAGCGCCGCGGCGAGCGGATGGTGGCCACGTTCACCGTCACCTTGACCAGTGGCGGCAAACTGCTGCCCGACCAGCTTGGCGTGTATCGCGTCGAATCGGCGTGGCGCCACGAGGACGGCGACTGGCGTTGCTATACCGCGACGTGGGAACGCGTGATGTAGGAGTCCGGCATGAAGGCGCCGGATGACCAGCCTTCGGCTGTTGTAAAGCGCTTCCAGCATTCGCTGGAATGACGTAGTGGGAGAAACCTGTGGCCACAAAAAAGGTGCCCCGGAATCGGGGCGCCTTTTTCAGGAGCTTGCGTCGGCTCAGGCGGCTTTCTTGCCCGCCAACTGCCGCAGCACGTATTGCAGGATGCCGCCGTGACGGAAGAAGTCGCGCTCCTTCGGCGTCAGCAGCATCACGTGCACGGTGAACTGCTTGCGGCTGCCGTCGGCTGCCGTGGCGGTGACGGTGGCTTCCTTCGAGCGGCCATCGTCCAGGCCGCTGATGTCGAAGGTTTCGTTGCCGGTCAACCCCAGCGTCTGCGCGTTCTCGCCGTTCTTGAACTGCAGCGGCAGCACGCCCATGCCAACCAGGTTGGAGCGGTGGATGCGCTCGAAACTCTCGGTGATCACGGCCTTGACGCCCAGCAGCAAGGTGCCCTTGGCGGCCCAGTCGCGCGAGGAGCCGGTGCCGTATTCCTTGCCGGCGATGACCACCAGCGGCGTGCCGGTTTCCTTGTACTTCATCGCCGCGTCGTAGATCGCCATCTGCTCGCCGCTGGGGATGTGACGGGTGAAGCCGCCTTCGACGCCGTCCAGCATCTGGTTCTTGATGCGGATGTTGGCGAAGGTGCCGCGCACCATCACGTCGTCGTTGCCGCGGCGCGAGCCGTAGGAGTTGAAGTCGATCGGCTGCACGCCGCGCGAGATCAGGAAGCGGCCCGCGGGCGAATCCTTCTTGATCGAGCCGGCCGGCGAGATGTGGTCGGTGGTGATCGAGTCGCCGAACAGGCCCAGGCAGCGCGCGCCGTGGATGTCCTCGACCTTGCCCAGTTCCATCGTCATGCCGTCGAAGTACGGCGGGTTCTTGATGTAGGTGGACTTCTCGTCCCACGCGTACAGCGCGCCGTCCGGCGAGGCGATGGCGTTCCAGCGCTCGTCGCCCTTGAACACGTCGGCGTAGTTCTTCTTGAACATGTCCGAGGTGACGGCACTGGCCATCAGGTCGCTGATTTCCTGGTTGCTCGGCCAGATGTCCTTCAGGAACACATCCTTGCCGTCCGCGCCCTGGCCCAGAGGCTGGGTGGTGAGGTCGATGTCGAGCGAGCCGGCCAACGCATAGGCCACCACCAGCGGCGGCGAGGCCAGGTAGTTCATCTTCACTTCGGCGTGCACGCGGCCTTCGAAGTTGCGGTTGCCGGAGATCACGGCGCCCACGGTGAGGTCGCCGGCGCTGATCGCCTTGCTGATTTCCTGCGGCAGCGGACCGGAGTTGCCGATGCAGGTGGTGCAGCCGTAGCCGACCAGGTAGAAACCGGTCTTCTCCAGCTCGCTCAGCAGGCCGGTCTTTTCCAGGTAGTCGGTGACGACCTTGGAGCCGGGCGCCAGCGAGGTCTTCACCCACGGCTTGGCCTTCAGGCCGCGCGCCGCGGCTTTCTTGGCGACGAGGCCGGCGGCCAGCATCACGGCGGGGTTGGACGTGTTGGTGCACGAGGTGATGGCGGCGATCACCACCGAGCCGTCGCCGACCTTGAAGCTCTCGCCGTTCATTTCGACCCGCACCAGGCCGTCGGTGATCGTGTTGCTCGGGTTGCCGATGGCGGTGGCGCCGCCTTCGTTGGCGAAGTCCTCCGCGGCGCCGTTCTTCGACGCGCGATGGAGGGTGGTGGCGCCCAGGTTGGCGTTGTAGTTCTGCTTGACGTCGGTCAGCAGCACGCGGTCCTGCGGGCGCTTGGGGCCGGCCATCGACGGCTTGACGTCGGCCAGGTCCAGCTCCAGCGTGACGGTGAATTCGGCGTGCGGGCTGTTCTCGTCGTGCCACAGGCCCTGGGCCTTGGCATAGGCCTCGACCAGCGCGACCTGCTCGTCGCTGCGGCCGGAGAGGCGCAGGTACTTCAGCGATTCCGCGTCGACCGGGAAGATGCCGCAGGTGGCGCCGTATTCCGGCGCCATGTTGCCGATGGTGGCGCGATCGGCCAGCGCCAGATGCTGCAGGCCCGGGCCGAAGAACTCCACGAACTTGCCGACCACGCCCTGCTTGCGCAGCATCTGCGTCACGGTCAGCACCAGGTCGGTGGCGGTGGCGCCCTCCGGCAGGCGGCCGGACAGCTTGAAGCCGACCACCTGCGGAATCAGCATGGAGGAGGGCTGGCCCAGCATCGCCGCCTCGGCCTCGATGCCGCCCACGCCCCAGCCCAGCACGCCCAGGCCGTTGACCATGGTGGTGTGCGAGTCGGTGCCGAACACGGTGTCCGGGTAGGCCCACTGCTGGCCGTCGACCTCATTGGCCATCACCACGCGGGCCAGGTGCTCCAGGTTCACCTGGTGCACGATGCCGGTGCGCGGCGGCACCACCTTGAAATCGGTCAACGCTTTCTGGCCCCAGCGCAGGAAGCTGTAGCGGGCCTGGTTGCGTTCGAACTCGATGGCGACGTTCTTTTCCAGGGCGTCCTCGCTGCCGAACACGTCGACCTGCACCGAATGGTCGATGACCAGTTCCGCCGGCGACAGCGGGTTGATCAGGGTCGGGTCGCCGCCCAGCGCCTTCATCGCGTCGCGCATGGCGGCCAGGTCGACCACGCAGGGCACGCCGGTGAAATCCTGCAGCAGCACGCGCGCGGGCATGAAGGAAATCTCGGTGTCCGGCTCCTTCTTCGCGTCCCAGGTGGCGACCGCCTCGATCTCCTTCGCCGTCACGTCCACGCCATCCTCGTGGCGCAGCAGGTTTTCCAGCAGGATCTTCATCGAGTACGGCAGCCGCTTCAGGTCGAAGCGCTGGCCCAGCTTGGCCAGGCTGGCAAAGGCGTACTGCTTGCCGTTGACTTCGAGCGTATCGCGGGCGGAGAAAGTGTCTTTCATGGGAGTGCTCCTGGCTGATCCTGCGGCTGGGATGGTGACCACGGCGACGGCTGGCCGTCCCGGCAAATTCGACAATTATCGCCCAAACGCCGGTGAGTCGCGAACCGGTGCGAGCGATTGGCGATGGTGGCAGAACGGGAATTATCGACACGTGCAGAGGCGGGCAGCGAGTAGACTGCGGCGACCTCGGCCGGTGTTTCCAACAAGGATGGGGCCGTCCCGCCCATGGCGCAAACGCTTTTGATGACATGCAGCATTCGATGATTTCGACCATCCTGGCGGCGGTGTCGCTGCGTGATCTGGCGCTGGTGCAGGCGGTGCATCGCCACGCCAGTTTCAACAGCGCCGCACGCGCCATGCACATCAGCCCCTCCGGCCTCTCGCACCAGGTGCAGAAGGTGGAGCAGGCGCTGGGCGCACCATTGTTCGAGCGCGGTGGCCGCAGCATCGTGCCCACCGCCGGCGGCCGTCGCCTGCTGCAGCAGATCGACGCCGTGCTGGCCGCCGCCGAGCACCTGCAACAACTCGCCCGGGCCGGCGCGGTGGCGTTCGGTGGTGAATTGCGGCTGGGTTTGCCGGCCTCGCTGGGGCCGTACCTGTTGCCGCATCTCATCTCGCCGTTTCCGCAGCACTTCCCGGGCGCGCGGCTGCTGATCTCCGAGGGCAAGCCGCGTGGCCTGTTGCGCCGACTGCACGAGGGCGAGCTGGACGCGGTGCTGGCGCCGCGGGTTTCCGCCGGCAGTGGTGTCGCGATGAAGCCGCTGTTTTTCGAACCGTGGGAATTGATGCTGCGTGCCGATCACGCGCTGGCCGGCCGGCGCAGCGTGAGCCTGGAGCAGCTCGATCCGGCCCAGGCCACGCTGATGGCCGAGAGCCACGCCGACGGGCTGGGCGGGGAAGGCGGCGATCACGGCCACGTGCAGGACGTGAGCCTGGAAAGCCTGGCTGCGCTGGTCAGCCTGCGCGGCGGTTATGCGCTGGTGCCGGCGCTGGCACACGAGCGGCTGGCGTCGATGCCGAACATCGTCCTGGCCCGGCTGAAAGGCCAGGCCACCGGCCGCGAGATCGCCTTGTACTGGCGTGACGCGTCGCCGTGGCAGGATGACCTGCAGGTGTTCGCCACCTTGCTGCGTCGGCTGGCGCGGGCGCGACCGGGGCTGAAGCTGCTGGGGTGATTGCGGTACGGGTTTCGGCGCTGCCTTTGTAGGAGCGGCTTCAGCCGCGATGCCTCTGCTCTGGGGTCCCGAAGCAAGAGCATCGCGGCTGAAGCCGCTCCAACAAGGTGCCGCCCTCAGCCGTTGTCCAGCATCGCGCCGGTCAGCAACCCGCGCGCCAGCATGCTGCACTGGCGCCGGTACAGCAGCAGTTGCCATTGCCGGCCGCCCACCTGCCGCCACAATACGGCCGAACGCACGGCGGCCAGCAGGTTGGCGCGGATCTTCTCCACCACCGCCGGTTGCTGCAATTGCTGCGGGTTGCCGTTGACCATCACGCGCGGGGTCAGCAACGACAGGGTTGAGACGTACAGCTCCGCCAGCCGGCCCGTCACCTGCGGCGACGCCTGGCCGAAATGCTCCACTTGCCGCTGTGCGGCGACGATGCCCTGCTGCAATTGATCGAGCAGGTCCGATCGGGCGGACAGGCTGCGTTCCAGCCGCATCACGGTAACCACCATGCGCGTCAGCGCCATGTCGCGGTCGCTCTCGTCCAGTTGCGACACCAGCTTGCGCAGGCCAGGCCGCATGTTGGCGACCGAGCCGTACACGCCCACCACCGAGGGCGCGTCGATGCGGAAGACACTGGCCACGCCCGCTTCCATGGCGGCCTCGTCGCAGCGCCCGTCGTTGGCGAGCTTCTGCGCCAGCGAGCAGGCCTGGAAGATGCCGGCCAGCGCCAGCACGCGCTCTTCATTCATCGAAAAAGTTTCAAACACCAGGAAAGGGCTCGCTGATCAGGGGGAGAGGGGTGGCAGCCCGCCGTAGGCGGCGTCGGTGGCGGCGATCACGGCACCACCAAGGCAGGCCTCGCCATCATAGAGAACCACCGACTGGCCGGGCGTCACGGCGCGTTGGGGATGGTCGAAGCGCACTTCCAGCCGGTCGGCATGCGCGATGACCTCGCAGGCCTGGTCGAGCTGGCGGTAGCGGGTGCGGGCGGTGCAGCGAAACTGCGGCGCGGGTGCCGCGCCGGCAACCCAGCTGGGCGCTTCCGTTTCCAGCCGCTGCGACTGCAGCCAGCGGTTTTCGCCGCCTTGCGCCACGTACAGCACATTGCCGGCGACATCCTTGCCCACCACGAACCAGGCCTCGCCGCTGGCGCCATGGCGCCCGCCGATGCCCAGGCCGTTGCGCTGGCCCAGCGTGTAGTACATCACCCCCTGGTGCTCGCCGATCAGCTCGCCCTCGGGCGTGCGCATCTCGCCGGGGCGGGCGGGGATGTACTGCGCCAGGAAGTGGCGGAAATCGCGCTCGCCGATGAAACAGATGCCAGTGGAATCCTTCTTGGCGTGGGTGGGCAGCGCCGCCTCGCGGGCCAGTTCGCGCACGCGTGGCTTCTCGATGCCGCCCAGCGGAAACAGCGTGGCCGACAGCTGCTGCTGGCCCAGCGCGTGCAGGAAATAGCTCTGGTCCTTGGCCGCGTCCACCGCGCGCAGCAGCCGATAGTGGCCGTCGCGCCGATCCACGCGGGCATAGTGGCCGGTGGCGATCTTTTCCGCGCCCAGCGTCTGCGCCTCGTGCAGGAACGTCTTGAACTTGATCTCGCGGTTGCACAGCACGTCGGGGTTGGGCGTGCGGCCGGCGCGGTATTCATCCAGGAAATGCGCGAACACGCCATCCCAGTACTCGGCCGCGAAATTGCGCGCGTGGAACGGGATGCCCAGCCGACCGCAGACCGCCACGGCGTCCTTGCGGTCGGCATCGGTGGTGCATGGTCCGCTGCGCTCGTCCTCTTCCCAGTTCTGCATGAACAGGCCTTCGACCTTGTGTCCGGCCTGTTGCAGCAGCAGCGCCGCCACCGAGGAATCGACGCCGCCGGAGACGCCCAGCATCACTTTCATGCGGGCGTGTCCGGCGGGTTTCCGGGCAGGTAGTCCAGCACCTGCAGCGGTAGGCGCTGGCCCGCAAGCCAGGCGTCGATGCTGAGCAGTACCAGCGGACTGCGCACGCGATCGCCCAGCGCGACGATCTCCGCGCGGGTAAGCCACAGCGCGCGGTGGATGCCGGTGTCGAGCGGCCGGTCGGGGTCGTGGCTCAGCGCCCGCGCCGCGAAACTGAAGCGCACCACGCCGTCGCCGTGTTCGGTGCTGCGCCATTGCTGGATGCCGATGAGATGCTGCAGCTCGACCGTCCAGCCGGTTTCCTCCAGCGTTTCGCGCAATGCGGCGGCGGTGAGGCTTTCACCGTCTTCCAGATGACCGGCCGGCTGGTTGTAGGCAAGGCGGCCGCAGGCCTCCTCCTCGACCATCAGGTAACGGTCGCCATCGGCGACGACGCAGGCCACCGTGACGTGGGGGCACCAGACTTTTCGCGGGGCAGGGGAATCGGACATGGGCAGGCACTGGAAAAGCGCCCATTGTGCCATTACCTCAGGCAGTTCTCGCCGCGGGGCGCCACGTGCCGCGGCGTATACTCGGCATCGAAATCATCACTCAAGAACTCATGGCCCACGAATCCGAACACGAACATGATCACGGCCGGGGACTGGCGGTGGAGCCGGCCAAGCCGGAGGTGGCGCGGCCACCCCTGTTTCGGGTATTGCTGCTCAACGACGACTTCACCCCGATGGATTTCGTGGTCGAGGTTCTGCGCAGCTTTTTCAATCTCGACCAGGAGCAGGCGGTACAGGTGATGCTGCACGTGCATACTCGCGGAAAAGGCGTCTGCGGCGTCTTTACCCGCGAGGTGGCCGAAACCAAGGTGACGCAGGTAAACGAATATTCACGCGCCCATCAACACCCGTTGTTGTGCACTATGGAAAAGGCTTGAGCACCCCCATTTGGTGGGCATGGCGACAACACGTCGCTTCCAACCTCAGCGGAGTCGATCCGAATGTTCAGCAAGGATCTCGAAGTCACCATCGGCCATTGCTACAAGCAGGCCCGGGAGCAACGCCACGAGTTCATGACCGTGGAGCACCTGTTGCTGGCGCTCACCACCAACCAGTCGGCGCTGGGCGCACTGCGCGCCTGCGGCGTCGACCTGCCACGCCTCAGCAGCGAGCTGGAGCGGATCATTGCCGAAACCGTGCCGGTACTGCCGCACGGTGACGAGCGCGATACGCAGCCCACGCTGGGTTTCCAGCGGGTGCTGCAGCGCGCGGTCTATCACGTGCAGTCTTCCGGTCGCAAGGAAGTCACCGGCGCCAACGTGCTGGTGGCGATCTTCGGCGAGAAGGATTCGCATGCGGTGTATTTCATGCACCAGCAGGAGATCACCCGCCTGGACGTGGTCAACTACATCTCGCACGGCATCGCCAAGATCGGCGAAGAGCCGGCGGCTGGCGCCACCGGCGGGCAGGAGCGCGAGGGTGAGGAGGGCGAGGCCAAGGGCAACCCGCTGCACGAGTTCGCCAGCAACCTCAACGAGCTGGCGCTGGAAGGCAAGATCGATCCGCTGATCGGCCGCACCGACGAGATCGAGCGCACCATCCAGGTGCTGTGCCGCCGGCGCAAGAACAACCCGCTGTACGTGGGCGAGGCCGGCGTGGGCAAGACCGCACTGGCCGAGGGCCTGGCCAAGCGCATCGTGGACGGCGAGGTGCCGCAGGTGCTGGAAGAAGCCACCATCTGGTCGCTCGACCTGGGTGCGCTGGTGGCCGGCACCAAGTACCGCGGCGATTTCGAGAAGCGCCTGAAGGGCGTGATCACCCAGCTGAAGAAGCAGCCGGGCGCGATCCTGTTCATCGACGAGATCCACACCATTATCGGCGCCGGCTCTGCCTCGGGCGGCACCATGGATGCCTCCAACCTGATCAAGCCGATGCTGGCGTCGGGCGAGCTGCGCTGCATCGGTTCGACCACGTTCCAGGAATACCGTGGCGTGTTCGAGAAGGACCGCGCGCTGGCCCGCCGTTTCCAGAAGATCGACGTGGTCGAGCCCACCGTGGCCGACAGCATCGAGATCCTTAAGGGCCTGCGCTCGCGTTTCGAGGAGCACCACCACGTCGCCTATACCAACGAGGCGCTGAAGGCGGCAGTGGATCTCTCGGTCAAGCACATTCCCGACCGTCTGTTGCCGGACAAGGCCATCGACGTGATCGACGAAGCGGGCGCGCGCCAGCGCCTGCTGCCGGACAACGAGCGCACCGGCACCATCGACGTGGGCGAAGTGGAGTACATCGTCGCCAAGATGGCGCGTATCCCGGCCAAGCAGGTTTCCGCGTCCGACCGCGATGTGCTGCGCAACCTCGAGCGCAACCTGAAGATGGTGGTGTTCGGGCAGGACCCGGCGATCGAGGCGTTGTCTGCCTCGATCAAGATGGCCCGTTCGGGCCTGGCCGATCCGACCAAGCCGATCGGTTCCTTCCTGCTGGCCGGTCCCACCGGCGTGGGCAAGACCGAGGTCACCAAGCAGCTGGCGATGCAACTGGGCATCGAGATGATCCGCTTCGACATGTCCGAGTACATGGAGGCGCACTCGGTGTCGCGGCTGGTCGGCGCGCCTCCGGGCTACGTCGGCTTCGACCAGGGCGGGCTGCTGACCGAGGCGGTGGTCAAGCATCCGCATGCGGTGCTGCTGCTGGACGAGATCGAGAAGGCCCACCCGGACGTGTTCAACATCCTGCTGCAGGTGATGGACCGCGGCGTGCTCACCGACACCAACGGTCGCGAGGCCAACTTCAAGAACGTGGTGGTGGTGATGACCACCAACGCCGGCGCGGCGCTGGCGTCGCGACGCAGCATCGGTTTCGTGGAGCAGAAGCACGAGTCCGATGCGATGGAGGTGATCCGCCGCATCTTCACCCCGGAGTTCCGCAACCGGCTCGACGCGATCATCCAGTTCAGTGCGCTGGACTTCGAGCACATCCTGCGCGTGGTGGACAAGTTCCTGATCGAGCTGGAGAGCCAGCTGGCCGAGAAGCAGGTGGTGCTGGACGTGGACGCGGATGCCCGCCATTGGCTGGCGGAGCACGGCTTCGACGCGCAGATGGGCGCGCGCCCGATGGCGCGGGTGATCCAGGAGAAGGTGAAGCGTGCGCTGGCCGACGAGCTGCTGTTCGGCAAGCTGGCCGACGGCGGCAAGGTCAAGCTCAGCGTGCGCGACGGCGAGCTGCAGGTCGATTGCGAAGCCAGCGAGAAGTTGCCGGTGGTGGTGTAGCCGCCGGCGGCCTTCCTCCGGAACGCGGGACAAAACAAAAGGCGGCGCATGGCGCCGCCTTTTTATCGTCCAGCATCCGGAGCTTGCGCCAGGGCGGGCCGCGGCGAAGCGGGCCAGCCGGCGGAGGCTTACTTCATGCGATAGGTGATCCGCCCCTTGCTCAGGTCGTACGGGGTCATCTCGATCTTGACCTTGTCGCCCGTGAGGATGCGGATGTAGTGCTTGCGCATGCGGCCGGAAATATGGGCGATGACAACATGCCCATTCTCCAGTTGTACGCGAAACATGGTGTTGGGCAAGGTCTCCTGGACCGTACCCTCCATTTCGATGACGTCGTCTTTTGCCATGTGGTCCGGTGTTGGTTCACAGCCATTGTGGCTGCGTAAGCCGACGAGTATGCCACGGATGTGGCTCTGGTCAAAGAATCGTCAGTCGCGACCGGTCAGGTTCAGGCGAAGTGTTCGTCCAGCTTGCGCCGGATTTCCTGCTCGATCATGCCCTTCATCGGCGACAGCATCAGGCCCAGTTCGGCGTTGACCAGAATCTCCCTGGCGCCGATGGCGATATCGCCCTTGACGCCGGGCCGGGTGAACCGCAGCGAATCGCCGTGCCACTCGCACGCCATGCCGAATTTCTCGCGCATGCGCGCGGCGATCTGGTCGATCACCGAACGGGCCTCGGTCGGCGTCATCCGGCAGGGTTGCTGTAGCGTGATTCTGGGCATGCCGCGCTCCGCTGTGGGCCGCATAGCTTAAGGCAGTGATGCCTTCGGTTGCACGGCGGTCTGGGCGCTTGCGCATGCTAGAGTTCCGCCTCTCCCGCCTGGTACAGCGATGCGCATCGAGTTTCCCCGTTCGGCCCGCGAGGATTTCCACTGGACGCAGCCCCAACTGCGCATTGGCAGTGCGCCCGACAACGACCTGGTGCTGGCGGCGGGCCATGCCGCGGAACACCATGTGCGGATCCAGCACGACCGTCGCGGCTGGGTGTTGCAGGTGCTTTCCCCGGCCGCGCGCATCCATGTGAATGCCCGCCCGGTGCGCGAGCGGGCGCTGCTGCGCGCCGGTGACGTGGTCAGCGTGGGCGGTTGCCGCATGCTGTTGCGCGATGACGAAGACCCGGCGCGGCGCGAGGCCGCGCCGGTACCGCGGGAGGGCTGTTGCACCGTGGCGCTGCGCGCCGTGGGTGGCCCGTTGTCGGGGCGCGTGCTGTCGTTGGGCGATCGTCTCGAACTGGGTGCGCAAAGCCGCATTCCGCTGGATCTGCCGCAAGGCGAGCAGGCCTCGCTGCGCATCTTTTGGCATGCCGGGCAGCTGATGCTCGAGGCGGGCCAGTCGTCGGCCAGTCATCCGCTGCGCGTCAACGGGGTCGTGGCCGACCGGCTGGCGCTGCAGCCGGGCGACCAGATCGGCCTGGCCTCGCATCGTTTCGTGGTGGATGCGCCCGGCATGATGCCCGAGGCGCCCGTGCCCGAATTGCAGCTGCCTGTGGCGCCCGAAGTCGTGGCCGGCCCCCGCGGCGAAGTCTGGTGGCTGATCGTCACCGCTGCGGTGCTGGCGCTGGGCATCGCGATGGTGTTGCTGATCCGCTTCTGAAACATGCTGACGCGTGCAGGCGCTTGACCAGCGCTTGCTGCGCTGCGCCATAATACTTGACCTACCTCGGGGAGCCATGCAGTGAGCAGAATCTGGAATTTCAGCGCTGGCCCGGCGGCGTTGCCGTTGGCCGTGCTCGAACGTGCGCAGCGCGACATGCTGGACTGGAACGGCAGCGGCGCATCGGTGATGGAGTTGTCCCATCGCGGCAAGCGCTTCGGCGAGCTGGCCGCGCAGACCGAGGCCGACCTGCGCCAGCTGATGGCGATTCCGGATGATTACGCGGTGCTGTTCCTGCAGGGCGGGGCCACCCAGCATTTCGCGCAGATCCCGATGAACCTGGCGGGAGAGAACGACAGCGCCGATTACCTGATCACCGGCCATTGGGGCGAAAAGGCCGCCAGCGAAGCGGCGCCCTACGTAAAGGTGAACGTGGCCGCCAGCAGCAAGGCGCAGAAGTACCTGCGGATGCCACCGCGCGAGGAGTGGCAGCTCGATCCGAACGCTGCCTACGTGCACTACACCACCAACGAAACAATCCACGGCGTGGAGTTCCACGACGTCCCCGACGTGGGCGACGTGCCGCTGGTGGCGGACATGTCGTCCGATATCCTCTCCGGGCCCATCGACGTCTCGAAGTTCGGCCTGATCTACGCCGGCGCGCAGAAGAACATCGGCCCGGCCGGCTTCGTGGTGATGGTGATGCGCCGCGACCTGCTGCAGCGCGCCACGCGGCCGATGGCGCGCATTCTTCGCTACGCCGAGCACGCCGCCGCCGGCTCGATGCTCAATACGCCCAATACCTGGGGCTGGTACATCACCGG
This sequence comes from Rhodanobacter caeni, assembly GCF_039523575.1. Lineage (NCBI taxonomy): Bacteria > Pseudomonadati > Pseudomonadota > Gammaproteobacteria > Lysobacterales > Rhodanobacteraceae > Rhodanobacter > Rhodanobacter caeni. The sequence goes on from NZ_BAAAFO010000001.1 coordinate 508,473, forward strand.
GCTCACCCTGCAATGGCTGAAGGAGCAGGGCGGCCTGGCCGCGATGGCCGAGCGCAACCGCGCCAAGGCAGAGCACCTGTACCGCGCCATCGACGGCTCGGGCGGCTATTACCGCAACCCGGTCGACGTGGCTGCGCGTTCGCGCATGAACGTGCCTTTTACCCTGCACGACAGCGCGCTCGACGCCGCTTTCCTGCAGGAATCGGAGGCCGCCGGACTGATCGCGCTGAAGGGCCACAAGGCGCTGGGCGGCATGCGCGCCTCGCTGTACAACGCGGTGCCGTTCGAAGCGGTCGAGGCGTTGACCGGCTTCATGCAGGACTTTGCCCAGCGGCACGGGTAATGGCCGCGAACGGGCTCTTCAGGCAAGATGCCCGTTCATCATTTGGACTTCTTTCCATCCAGGCGGCTGAACCATGAGCGACCCCAAGATCTCGCTGAGCGACATGCGCGAGCGCATCGACAGCATCGACCGCCAGATCCAGGAGCTGATCTCCGAGCGTGCGCGGCGCGCGCAGCAGGTGGCGCAGGTGAAGGGCGCCGGGCTTTCGGCGATCGACTACTACCGCCCCGAGCGCGAGGCGCATGTGCTGCGCATGGTGGTCGACCGCAACCAGGGCCCGCTGTCCGACACGGAAATGGTGCGGCTGTTCCGCGAAATCATGTCCTCCTGCCTGGCGCAGGAGGATCCCCTGAAGATCGGCTATCTCGGCCCCGAGGGAACATTCAGCGAACAGGCCGTGCGCAAGCATTTCGGTCATGCCGCCTACAGCCTGCCGCTGGGCAGCATCGAGGAAGTGTTCCAGGAAGTGGCCGCCGGCAATGCCGATTTCGGCGTGGTGCCGGTGGAGAATTCCGGGCAGGGCATGATCCAGATAACGCTGGATCTGTTCCTCACCTCCGAGGCGATCATCTGCGGCGAGGTTGAGCTGCGCGTGCACCAGTGCCTGCATTCGCAGAACGGCCGGCTGGAGGACGTCAAGCGCGTCTACGCGCACGCGCAGTCGCTGCAGCAGTGCAAGAGCTGGCTGCGGCTGAACCTGCCCACCGCCGAGTGCATTGCCGTCAGCAGCAATGCCGAGGCCGCGCGGCTGGCGCGCCATGCCGACGACGTGGCCGCCATCGCCGGCGAGACCGCCGGCCGCGTCTACGGCCTGAAGACCGTGGCCGAGGCGATCGAGGACCGCGCCGACAACACGACCCGCTTCCTGGTCATCGGCCGCTCGCTGTTCCCGCCGTCGGGCAATGACCGCACCTCGCTGCTGGTCACCGTCAACGACAAGCCCGGCGCGCTCTATGACGTGCTCAGCCCGCTGGCGAAACACAAGGTCAGCATGAACCGCATCGAATCGCGGCCGGCGCACACCGGCAAGTGGCAATACGCCTTCTTCATCGACGTCTCGGGCCACATTTCCGACGAGGCGGTGCAGGCGGCAGTGAAGGAGATCGACGGCAACGCCGGCACCGTGCGCGTGCTCGGCTCCTACCCGGTGGCGTTGCCGTGAGCGCAGGAGAAGGTGGAGTGAACTCGTTTGACTGGGTCAGCCGCCAGGGCGGGCCATTGCACGGCAGCGTGCGTATTCCCGGCGACAAGTCGATTTCCCATCGCGCGCTGATGCTCTCCGCGCTGGCCGATGGCGCCTCGCGCATCCGCGGCTTTCTCGAAGGTGAGGACACCCGCGCCACAGCCGCGGTGCTGGCGCAACTCGGGGTGAAGATCGAAACCCCCGCCGATGGCGAGCGGCTGGTGCATGGCGTGGGCCTGCATGGTCTGCGCGCTGCCACCGAACCGCTCGATTGCGGCAACGCCGGTACCGGCATGCGCCTGCTGGCGGGGTTGCTGGCCGGGCAGGCGTTCGACAGCACCTTGATCGGCGATGCCTCGCTGTCCAAGCGGCCGATGCGGCGGGTCACCGATCCGCTGGGCCAGATGGGCGCGCGCATCGATACGCAGGATGGCTTGCCGCCGCTGCACGTGCACGGCGCACAACCGTTGCGCGGCATTCGTTACGCCTTGCCGGTGGCAAGCGCGCAGGTGAAATCCGCGCTGCTGCTGGCCGGTCTTTATGCCGCGGGCAGCACCGAGATCATCGAGCCGCATCCCACCCGCGACTACACCGAGCGGATGCTGGCGGCGTTCGGTTGGCCGATCACGTTCTCGCCCGGCAGCGCCAAGCTCGACGGCGGTCATGCGCTGCGCGCCACGGACGTCGACGTGCCGGCGGATTTTTCCTCGGCGGCGTTCTTCATGGTGGCCGCCAGCATCGTGCCCGGCTCCGAGCTGCGCCTGCCGGCGGTGGGTCTCAATCCGCGCCGCACCGGCCTGCTGCAGGCGCTGCGCCTGATGGGTGCGGACATCCGCGTCGAGAACTCCCGCGAGAGCGGTGGCGAGCCGGTCGGCGACCTGCTGGTACGCCACGCGCCGCTGCACGGCATCGAACTGCCCGAGGCGCTGGTGCCGGACATGATCGACGAGTTCCCGATCCTGTTCATCGCCGCCGCGATGGCCAGCGGTCGCACCGTGGTGCGCGGCGCCGCCGAACTGCGGGTGAAGGAATCCGACCGCCTCGCCAGCATGGCCACCGGCCTGCGCGCCTTGGGTGCACGCATCGAGGAAACGCTCGACGGCGCGATCATCGACGGAGGCGCGTTGGGCGGCGGCGAGGTGCAGACCCACATGGACCACCGCATCGCGATGAGCTTCACCGTGGCTGGCCTGGTAGCCACCGCGCCGGTGCGCGTGCGCGATTGCAGCCATGTTGCCACCTCGTTCCCCGGCTACCGGGAACTGGCCAACGCCTGCGGTTTCGCCATCGAGCCCACAGTCGATTGATGGCGGGCGGCATCGCTTTCGCTGCCGTTTGCTTTTCATGTGACCGTCGCGCCATCCACCGTTCGCCCTGAGCGTAGGCCGAAGGCCGAAGTCGAAGGGTGACCACGGGAAAGCTGCAGCTACCCAGCAGCGCTTCGACTTCGCCCGCTTGCGCGGGCTACGCTCAGCGTGAACGGCTGATAGCTTCCGCTCACGATTGCCATTTTTTCCTGTCCCTCGCCACCTCGCGAAAAGCTCGTTTCGCGACTGCGCAGCCGTTACGCTTGCGCGATCCCAGCACGAGCCCGCCATGCCCATCGCCACGCTACCATTCATCGTCGCCATTCCCGCGCGCTACGGCTCCACCCGTCTGCCGGCCAAGCCGCTGCGCGCCATCGATGGCGTGCCGATGGTGGTGCGCGTGGCGCAACGGGCGCTGCAGGCCGGCGCCGTGCAGGTGGTGGTGGCGGTGGACGACACGCGCATAGCCGAGGCGCTGGCCGGCCAGGGTGTGGCGGTGTGCATGACCCGCGCCGACCACGCCTCGGGCAGCGACCGCCTGGCCGAATGCGCGGCGCACTACGGTTGGAGCGATGACACCATCGTGGTGAACCTGCAGGGCGACGAGCCCTTCGCGCCAGCGGCTGGCATCCGCGAGGTGGCACGCGCGCTGGCCGAGGACGACGCCCCGATGGCGACACTGGCCACGCCGATCGGTGATGCGCACGAGCTGTTCGATCCGAACGTGGTGAAGCTGGTGCGCGATGCCAACGGCCGCGCGCTGTACTTCAGCCGCGCGCCCTTGCCGTGGGCGCGCGATGCGTTTGTGGCAAATCGCGATGCCTTGCCCCGCGATACGCCGTTCCTGCGTCACATCGGCATCTATGCCTACCGCGCCGGGTTTCTGCGTCACTACACCCGGCTATCGCGCATGCCGCTGGAACAGGCCGAGTCGCTGGAGCAGTTGCGTGTGCTGGAGCATGGCCACGCCATCGCGGTGCGTCTCTCGCCCGAGCCGTTTCCGCCGGGCATCGACACCGAAGCCGACCTTGCCCGCGCCGAAGACTGGTTGCGCAGCCAGGCACGGGCATGACGCGCATCCTGTTCGTCTGCCTCGGCAATATCTGCCGCTCGCCGCTGGTGGAGAGCGTGGCGCGCAAGCGCTGCGCCGAAGCCGGCTTGTCGGTGGCGTTCGCCTCCTGCGGTACCGGTGGCTGGCACGCCGGCAACGGCGCCGACCCACGCATGCGGGCAGCGGCCCGCGCGGCGGGTTTCGATCTCGAAAACCATCGCGCACGGCAGTTGCAGGCGGCGGATTTCGACCGCCACGAGTGGTTGCTGGCGATGGACAGCACCAACCTGGAGGAGCTGAACCGGCTGACGCGGCCCGGCGCGGTGGGTCAGGCAGCGTTGTTCCTGCCGTGGGCCGGCATAAACTCGCCAAAGGATTTTCCGGACCCGTATTACGGCGGGTCCGAGAGCTTCCGGCGCAGCGTCGCCCTGGCCGAACGCGGTGTTGCCGGGCTGATCGAACGCCTGCACAAGGGCTGAGCCGGCGCACCGCCGTCGGCGCGGCCTGCGGGCCAGAACGGCTAGAATCGGCATCATGCAGTCATCATCGTCGCCGGCCTTCGACGGCAAGGCTTTCGTCCAGACACTCTCCAGTTCGCCTGGCGTCTACCGCTACTTCAACGCGGCGGACGAGCTGCTCTATGTCGGCAAGGCCAGCAACCTCAAGAAGCGGGTGGGCAGCTATTTCCTGAAGCCGCGCATGGAACCGCGCATCGCGGCGATGGTGGCGCAGATCGCGCGCGTGCAGATCACCGTCACCCGCACCGAGGGCGAGGCGCTGCTGCTGGAGTCGCAGCTGATCAAGTCGCTCAAGCCGCGCTACAACATCCTGCTGCGCGACGACAAAAGCTACCCCTACATCTACCTCTCCAGCGGCGAGGACTACCCGCGGCTGGCATTCCACCGCGGCGCGCGCAACCTGCCGGGACGTTATTTCGGACCGTATCCCAGCACCTGGGCGGTGCGCGAAAGCCTCAGCCTGATGCAGAAGCTGTTCAAGGTGCGCCAGTGCGAGGACAGCTATTTCCGCAACCGGTCGCGGCCCTGCCTGCTGTATCAGATCGGTCGATGCAGCGGCCCCTGCGTCGGCTTGATCGGCGTGGCCGATTACGCCCGGGACGTGCGCCATGCCGAGATGTTCCTGGAGGGGCGCAGCAGTGCGGTGATCGACGAGCTGGCCGAGGCGATGGAGCAGGCCAGCAAGGCGCTGGATTTCGAGCGCGCGGCCAGGTTGCGCGACCAGGTCGCCACCTTGCGCCAGCTGCAGGCGCAGCATCACGTGCAGGGCGCCAGCGCCGACATGGACGTGCTCGCCTGCTGCATCGAGGCGGGCATGGCGTGTGTCAGCGTGCTGTTCTTCCGCAACGGCATCAGCCTGGGCACGCGTGACTTCTTTCCGCGGCTGCCGCTGGATGCCGAGCCCGGCGACGTGCTCACCCAGTTCATCGCGCAGTACTACCTCGATCGTCCCGTGCCGCGCGAGCTGGTGCTGGGTGAGAGTCTGGCCGACCAGCAGATTCTGGGCGACATGCTGGCGCAGCATTCGGGCCATCCGGTGGAGCTGAAAACCAGCGTGCGCGGCGAGCGGGCGCGCTTCCTGCAGATGGCGCAGCGCAACGCGCAGGCCTCGCTGACCGGCCGCCTGGCCAGCCGGCAGACGCTGGGTACGCGCTTCGACGACCTGCAGAAAGTGCTGGGCCTGGACGAGCCGCCGCGGCGCATCGAGTGCTTCGACATCAGCCACACGATGGGCGAGGCCACCGTGGCCTCGTGCGTGGTGTTCGGTCCCGAGGGGCCGGAGAAATCCCACTACCGCCGCTTCAATATCACCGGCATCACGCCCGGTGACGACTACGCGGCGATGTACCAGGCGCTCACCCGCCGCTTCCGCAAGCTGGCCGAAGGCGAGGGCGCGCGGCCGGACATCCTGCTGATCGACGGCGGTGGCGGCCAGGTGGCGCAGGCGCTGGACGTGCTGGACGAGCTGGGCGTGAGCGGCATCGTGGTCGTGGGCGTGGCGAAGGGGCCGGGCCGGCGCGCGGGCGAGGAAACGCTGGTGCTGGCGCGCAACGATCGCACCCTGGGCGGCGAGCTGCATCCGGGCTCCTCGTCGCCGGCGCTGCACCTGGTGGCCGCGGTGCGCGACGAGGCGCACCGGTTCGCCATCAGCGGCCATCGCAAGCGGCGCGAGAAGGCGCGCGAGCGCAGCGTGCTGGAGGATGTGCCGGGCATCGGCGCGCGCCGCCGCTCGGCGCTGCTGAAAACCTTCGGCGGCATGCAGGGCGTGGAGGCGGCCGGCGTCGAGGAGCTGATGCAGGTGAAAGGCATCGATCGCGGCCTGGCCGAGCGCATCTACGCCACCTTGCATGGCTGAACGATGCAACCACGTTCACTCTCCGGCCGCGTGCGCGCGTGCGACACTGTGACAAATCACTGGATCGAATCATGAGCATCAACCTGCCGACCTGGCTGACCCTGTTCCGCGTTGCGCTGCTGCCGGTCATGGTCGTCGTGTTCTACCTGCCTTTCCCCGGCCACAACGCCACCGCCGCGGTGGTTTTCCTGCTGGCGGCATTCACCGACTGGCTGGACGGCTACCTGGCGCGGCGGCTCAAGCTCACTTCCGCCTTTGGCGCGTTCCTCGACCCGGTGGCCGACAAGCTGATGGTGGCGGTGACGCTGTTCCTGCTGGTGGAATCGCACCGCGGCGGCTGGCCCGGCATCCTGATGGCGGTAACCGCGGCGATCATCGTGGGGCGCGAGATCAGCGTGTCGGCGCTGCGCGAATGGATGGCCGAAATCGGCATGCGTGCCACGGTCAAGGTGGCCTTCATCGGCAAGCTGAAAACCGTGATGCAGATGGTGGCGCTGGTGGTGCTGATCGTGCAGCACGAGAAGGCGGCCGAGGCGCTGCGGCTGTATCACATCGGCGAAGCGCTGCTGGTGATCGCCGGCGTGCTGACGATCTGGTCGGGCCTGCATTACCTGCGCGCGGCCTGGCCCAGCCTTCGCGCCGATAGCGCATCGCCGTCGGCAGGCAAAAACGCTTGACGCTCCGGATTCACGTATTAGAATGCGCGGCTCCAATGCGGGAATAGCTCAGTTGGTAGAGCACGACCTTGCCAAGGTCGGGGTCGCGAGTTCGAGTCTCGTTTCCCGCTCCAGAATTTGATCCGCCAGGGCCCATAGGTGTTGCGCGGATTCCTTGCAAAAAGGGAGCGAAAGCTCCCTTTTTGCTGTCCGGTGTTTCGCCCGTGGGGTGGCTTTCGCCGTCCGTCATCCCGGTCCGCGCATCGCGGGAGCAGTATCGCTGCCATCGCCCCTAGCGCCGCGAAACATGCGGGTCATCGGCGACATACCAGCGCCATGTTTCGCTGGTGGCCCGCGAGATCCCGATGCGCGGGGTTTCGACCGGTCGTGCCGGGGGTGGGGTACCGTCGTCGATGATGCTCAGGCTCGCGAGCCCGCTGACGAGGTCGATGCCGTCGCAGCTCCCGTCGATGTCGAAGGCCTTGCACAGGCGGGCAGGGCCGCGGCAGAGGTCCCTGTCGCGTCGGCAGGCGGCACGTGCCGCACGCATCTGCTCCAGCCCCGTCAAGGGCGCCAGTGCCCGCAGCAGCACACCCACGCCTTCGCCCACGTCCCCGCAAACGGCGTTGCAACACCAGTGCATGCCGTAGGTGAAGTAGACATACATGTGCCCCGCCGGCCCGAACATGCTGGCATTGCGTCGGCTCTTGCCGCGGTAGGTATGCGCGGCGGCGTCGTTGGCGCCGCAATAGGCCTCCACCTCGACGATGCGGCCGCTGCGCCCGTCGTTGCGCAGCAATACCTTGTTCAACAACGCCGGCGCCACCTCGCGCGGATCGCGTTGGTAGAACGCCCGGTCAAGCAGGATGCCGCTGTGCATGCCACCCATGTCCTCAATGCCCGCACAACACGGGTGTCGTCCGCCAGCGTAGCCCAAGGCGCCTATCGGACGGATGACTGCCGGCACGGGGTTACACTGCCACGTTGTTCTCCGCTTCCGCCAAACCGATGACTGCCACGACTGGCCTGCTCAAGATCGTCCGGAACTTTGCAAGCGAGATTGACCGCTTGCGCTGGAGCACGCCCAGCCACGTCTACAACCCGCTGATCTACGCATGGCACGCGCATCGTGAATACCTGCAGCGCTACGGCACTGCGCGCGAGCGGGTGTTGCTGCTGGGCATGAACCCGGGGCCATGGGGGATGGCCCAGACGGGCGTACCGTTTGGTGACGTGGCGATGGTGCGCGATTGGTTCCACATCCCGTCGCCACTGGCCGAGCCGCTGCCGCCGCAACACCCCCGTTACCCGATCCTCGGCATGGCCTGCCATCGCAGCGAGGGCAGCGGCTCGCGCGTGTGGCGCTGGGCGCAGTCCCGCCTGGGCACACCGGAGGCCTTTTTCGAACGCTTTTTCGTCTGGAATTATTGCCCGCTGCTCTTCATCAAGGATGGACGCAACCTCATCCCGGAGCGGTTGGGCAAGGCCGAGACCGACGCGCTGACCGCGGTCTGCGATCGCGCGCTGGCGACCGTGGTGCGCGCGCTGCAGCCATCGGTGGTGGTGGGTATCGGCCGCTACGCGCAGCAGCGGGCCACTGCCGTGCTCGGTGCGGACGCGGATGTGCGCTACCTGCTGCACCCGAGCCCGGCCAATCCGGCCGCGAACCGCAACTGGCCCGCGCTGGCCGAGCAGGTGCTTGGCCCCTGGCTGCCACTGCCGCCCTGAGCGGCGTTTACGGATGGGCGATCAGCACCTTGCCGGGGTTCATGATGCCGTGCGGGTCGAGCGCCCGCTTGAGCGTGTGCATCATGGCGAGCTCGACCGGGTCCTTGAACCGCACCAGCGCCTCGCGCTTGAGTTGGCCCACGCCATGCTCGGCACTGATCGATCCGCCGGCACGGCTCACGTGCGTGTGTACCAGCTCGAAAATCGCGTCCTGCCGTGCCAACAGGCTGGCCTCGCTCCAGCCGGCGCCGGGGGCGACGTTGTAATGCAGGTTGCCGTCGCCCAGGTGGCCGAAAATCACGTGGCGCACGCCGGGAAACGCCTGCTGCAGCGCCTCGTTGGTGTCGCGCACGAAGTCGGCCATGTGCGAGACGGGAATCGAGATGTCGTGCTTCACCGCCTTGCCGGCCGCCTTCTCGGCCAGCGGGATGCTTTCGCGCAGATGCCACAGCGCCCGGCTTTGCGCGACCGAACTGGCGATGGCCACGTCGCGGACGCCGTCGCTGGCGACGGCTTCACCCAGCACGGTTTCGAGACGATCCCGCGCGTGCGCTTCGCTTTCGCTGTCGGAAAGCTCCAGCAACACATGCCACGGCAGCGTCGCGGCACCGGCGTCGAAGGGCAGCCGTTGCTCGGGAAACGTGCGAACGACCGCGGCGAGGCAGTCGCCGGCCATCAGCTCGAAGGCGGTCAGCGACGCGCCAAACCCCCGCCGCGCCAGCGACAGCAAGGCGACGGCCGCGTCGATCGAAGTCAGCGCCACCAGCGCCGTACACGTGGCCGCCGGCCGCGGGTACAACTTCAATGTCGCTGCGGTGATGATGCCCAGCGTGCCCTCGCTGCCGATGAACAGGTCGCGCAAATCGTAGCCCGTGTTGTCCTTGCGCAAACCGCGCAGGCCGCGCCAGATATCGCCGCTTGCGGTGACCACCTCCAGCCCCAGCGCCAGCTCGCGCATGGTGCCGTAGCGAAGCACCTGGGTGCCGCCGGCATTGGTCGCAAGGTTGCCACCGATCGTGCAGCTGCCTTCCGAGCCGAGGCTCAGCGGGAACAGCCGGCCGGCCTCGCGGGCGGCCTCCTGCACCGCCTGCAGTGCGCAACCGGCCTCCACGTCCATGCTGTCGTTGCGCGGGTCGACGGCCCGAATCCGGTTCATGCGTCGCAGCGAAAGCACGATGGCGCGGCCCGAGTCGTCCGGCGTGGCGCCGCCACACAATCCCGTGTTGCCTCCCTGGGGCACGATCGGCACGCCGGCGGCCGCGCACAGGCGCACGACGGCGGCGACCTCGTCGGTAGAGCCCGGCCCGACCACCGCCTGCGCGCGGCCGCTGTAGCGTTCGCGCCAGTCGGTGAGGTAGGGCGCGGCGTCGGCGCCAGCCCATACATGCGTGTCGCCTACGATGGCGCGCAGGTTGTCCAGGAAACTCATTGCCGCTCGCAGTCCAGGGCAGGGACGTGCATTGTAGGCGCCGCACGCGGCGGGGCGTCCCGCCCACAGCGGCACGTCCGCAGGATGCGTCCCACGCAGCCAACCGCGCAGGCGCAGGCTGCTTCACATCGGGCCGGGTTCTGCTATCATTCGCGGCTCAGATGCGGGAATAGCTCAGTTGGTAGAGCACGACCTTGCCAAGGTCGGGGTCGCGAGTTCGAGTCTCGTTTCCCGCTCCAGTTCTGCAAAGCCTCGGTTCACCGGGGTTTTGTTTTAAGGAAGCATTGCGCAACGGCCAGGTGGCAGAGTGGTCATGCAGCGGACTGCAAATCCGCGTACGCCGGTTCGATTCCGACCTTGGCCTCCATTGCGCAACACCTTGCACTCCCAGCTTGAACCCGCCGATGGCGGGTTTTTTGTTGCCGCCGCCGCGCCATGGGCCGTGGACCGCGCATGCTACGATTCGCGCCGCCGGCCGACGCGTCCGGCAGGTCGGAACATCCGCGCCCGGGTGGCGAAACTGGTAGACGCAAGGGACTTAAAATCCCTCCGCCGCAAGGCGATGCGGGTTCGATCCCCGCCCCGGGCACCAGCGTTCCAGGCGGCGCCGGTCATCGGCGACCGGCATTGATGCCGCGCGCGGCGACCCCATATACTTGTTCGGTCATATCAGCTTTTCCCCGGGGGTGTCCTGGCTTCGACGGGGGTAGTGAGATGACTTGGTGCATGCCGAGGGGGCAGCTTTCCTCGTTAATCCAGCAGCAAACTCATAGTTGCCAACGACGACAACTACGCTCTGGCCGCTTAAGGCCTAGCCCCGAACCCACTTGTGCTCATGCTCGTCGGTGTAGGGTCATTATCATGAGATCGCCGAACGCTGCCGCCTGGCGGTTCTAGGCTAAATCAATCAGGCTGGTTTCGCGGTGCGCTTTGCCCACCGTGCTTGTCGCGAAACGAGATCGAACGGTGAGCTAAGCATGTAGATCCGGGCATTGAACATCCTCGGACGCGGGTTCGACTCCCGCCACCTCCACCACTTCAGCGACACCGCAGTACGAAAAAAGCCGGAATCCCCAGGGATTCCGGCTTTTTTTGTGCGCGGCATGGCGTGACGCCTACGACGGCTCGCCGCCCCCGGCTTCGGGCCGCTTCAGCAGCCAGGCCAGGATCGGCGGGGTGAGCATGGCGGTGAGCAGGGACATGGCCACGATCAGCGCGTAGATGCGGTTGTCGAACACGCCGGCGGCGAGGCCGAGGCTGGCCACCACGATGCCTACTTCGCCGCGCGGCACCATGCCGAAGCCGATGATGGTGGCGCTGCGCGTGCCCAGCGGCAGCGAGCCCAGCCAGCCGCCGACCAGCTTGGAAACCACCGCGATGGCGGTGACCACGGCCAGCATCAGCAGGGCCTCGGCACCGGCCAGCTCATGCAGGTCGATCTTGCTGCCGGTGACCACGAAGAAGAACGGCGTGAGCAGCGCCAGCAGCGGTTTCACCTGTTGTTCGAGCGTGTGCTGCTGGCGGGTTTCGGAGGCGATCATGCCGGCCAGGAAGGCGCCGATGATGGCGGCCAGGCCGAACACGGTGGACAGGCAGGCCAGGCCCAGGCACAGCGCCAGCACGATCATCAGCGGCGAATGCGGGCCCAGCGGCACATCCAGCCAGCGCGAGTTCCAGCGCATCACGCGGGCGCCGCCCCAGCCGATCACCACGATGAAGCCCACCGCGCCGGCCAGCACCATCAGCAGGTGCGCCGCGTCGAACGAACCGCCCCCCTGCAGCGACACCACCACGCCCAGCAGCAGCATGGCGAGGATGTCGTCGATCACCGCGGCGCCCAGGATCACCTTGCTTTCCACCCGCTGCAGCGCCCCCAGCTCCTGCAGCACGCGGGCGGTGATGCCGGCGGAGGTGGCGACGAAGGCAGCGGCCACGAACAGCGAACGGTCCCAGTCGAAACCGTTGCCGTGAGCCCACACGCTGCCCATCGCGAACGGCACGATGACGCCGATGACGCCCACCGCGAACGCGATCTTGCCGACCTTCTTCAGGTCCTCCAGCCGCGTCTCCAGGCCCACGGCAAACAGCAGCAGGATCACGCCGACCTCGGCCAGCACGTCCAGCGGCGTGCCCGGGAGAATCTGCGCCGGGGTGATCCAGCCCAGCAGCGAGGGACCGATGGCGCAGCCGGCGGCGATCTCGCCCACCACGCCGGGCAGCTTCAGGCGCTGGGCGATCTCTCCGCCGATCTGCGCCGCCACGAAGACGATGAACAGGGTGAACAGGATGCTGCTGGGGTCGTGCATGCGGCGCGTGTCCTGGGTGGTGAAACCGCCATGCTACATGCGCGATGCGGCGCGGTGCCGTCAGCTGGCCGGCGGGCGATCGCGCCGCAACTGGCTGAACACACGGCTGGCGCCGGCGGTGATCGCCGCCAGGATCAGCACCGTCCAGCGGAACGCCACCACGTAATCCTCGTGGGCGTGGCCATTCAGCATCGCCTGCATCAGCAAGGTGGCCAGCGCGATGCCAAAACTCATCGCCAGGTATTGCGCGGTGGAAGCCATCGACGAGGCCATCGACGCGTGCTTGATGTCCAGGTCGGTGTAGATCAGCGTGTTCATGGCGGTGTATTGCATGCCGGCAAAGGCGCCGTAGAAGAACGCCAGCAGGCCGATGGCCCATACCGGCGTGGCCGGGCCCAGCAGGGCGAACATGGCCAGCAGCGCGGCCACGATCAAGGTATTGCCCAGCAGCAGCCGGCGATAGCCGTAGTGCACCAGGACGCGGTTGATTACCCACTTGGCGATGATGGACCCCAGCGCCTGCGGCACCATCATCAGGCCGGCCGCCAGCGGCGACCAGCCGCAGCCGATCTGCAGGAACAGCATCAGCAGCAGGAACATGCCCGAGATGCCCAGCCGGGTGAACAGCCCGCCGGCCAGCGCCACGCGCACGCTGCGTACGCGCAGCAGGTTCAGGTCGGCCACCGGATGCGCCGTGCGGCGGCTGTGCCATACATACAGCGCGCCCAGACCCACCGCCGCCAGCGTGTACAAACCGATGCGCCCCCACGGCACCGGCGTGCTGCCGGCCAGTTCCGAGGCGACCAGCAACAGCGCCGAGGCGGCGGCGAACATGACGAAGCCGCGCCCGTCGAACCGGTTCGCGCGTTCCAGCCGGTAATCGGGCATGTCGCGCCGGTTCATCCAGTAGCCGGCAATCGCCACCGGCACGTTGATGAGGAAGATCAGCCGCCACGAGGTGTACTCCACCAGTGCGCCGCCCAGGAACGGGCCCAGCACGGAGCCGAGCAGGCCGAACGTCGATACCGTGCTCATCGCGCGCACGAATTCGCGTTTCTCGATGCTGCGCACCAGCACGTAGCGACCCACCGGCATCAGCGAAGCGCCGCCCACACCCTGCAGCACGCGCGCGCCGACCAGTTGCGGCAGCGTCTGCGCCAGCCCGCACAGCAGCGAGCCCAGCCCGAACACCATGATCGCGATGCCGAACACCCGCCGCGTCCCCAGGCGATCGCACAGCCACGGGCTGGCCGGAATCAGGATCGCCAGCGTCAGCACGTAGCTGGTAAGCGCCGTGCGCATGCCCAGCGGCGTTACCTCCAGCGCGCCGGCCATCGCGGGTACCGCGGTGTTGACCACGGTGGAATCCAGCGATTGCATGAAGAACGCCGCGGCCACCAGGTACAGCAGGCCGCGAAACTGCACGCGCGACGACAATCGCGGCGGATCATACGCAGGAGCGGAGGGGGAATCCGTGGGCGCCGGGGCAGACATGCGGCGCATGGTATCTGCTGTGGCAACTTGCTTTTCGTGAGCGTCCTGCGCAGAGTTAGCCTTGTTTTATCCGCCGATCGTGACCACATCGGGCATGACGGCCATACAATGACCAGGCGCGCCGGGGCGGTTTCGTTCCGGCGTGTGCTTTTGTGCGGCACGGCCGCCAGCATCAGGAATAGCCATGAGCAACAAGCCACCGATTACTGTTTCCCGCGTCGACATGGAGCGCATCGAAGCGTTGCTGGAACGGCTGCCTGCCGCCGAAGCGGCCCGTTGTGCCGCGCTCATCGCCGAGCTGGACCGTGCCGACGTGGTCGAACCCACGGCCATGCCCGCCGACACCGTGACGATGAACTCCACCGTCAGCTTCGAAGACGAGCACGATGGCGAAAAGCTCACCCTGACCCTGGTGTATCCCAACGCTGCCGGCGCGCCCGGCACCATCTCCATCCTGGCGCCGGTGGGCATGGCGCTGCTCGGCCTGTCGCGCGGCCAGCATATCGACTGGCCCACGCCCGACGGCCGCCAGCGTCGGCTGCGGGTGCTGGGTGTCGACTACCAGCCCGAGGCGGCCGGGCATTTCCATCGCTGATCTTGTCCTGTCCGTCGGCGCCGAAGCGGCGGTTCGGCGGCTTCACGCGGCCTCGGTAGAATGCGCGGGATACGGAGACGCGCATGACCGAATCCTCGCCACCGCCTGAAGCCCTCGCGCGCGCCGCTGCCCTGCGGGCGGCGATTGAACAGGCCAATTACCGCTACCACGTCCTCGACGACCCGGACATCACCGACGCCGACTACGACCGCCTGATGCGGGAGCTGGAAGCGCTGGAAGCCGCGCACCCGGCGCTGGCCTCGGCCAGCTCGCCCACGCGCACGGTGGGCGCGCGGGCGCAAGGCGGCTTTGCCGAAGTGCGCCACGCGATCCCGATGCTGTCGCTGGGCAACGCGTTCGAACAGGCCGGCGATACCGAGCGCGAACGCTTCCGCGAGATTGCCGAGTTCGAGCGGCGCATCGAGCAGACCCTGGATCGGCGCGCGCCGGTATTTTCGGTCGAACCCAAGCTGGACGGCCTGGCCATCAGCCTGCGCTATGAACACGGCGTGTTCGTGCAGGGCGCCACCCGCGGCGACGGCGAAACCGGCGAGGACGTGACCGCCAATCTGCGCACGGTGCGCGCGATCCCGCTGAAATTGCGCGGCGAGGGCTGGCCCGAGGTGCTGGAAGTGCGCGGCGAAGTGATCATGCTGCGGAAGGATTTCGAGGCATTCAACGCGCGTGCCCGCGCCAATGGCGACAAGCCGCTGGCCAATCCGCGCAACGGTGCGGCCGGGTCGCTGCGCCAGCTCGATCCGGCGATCACGGCAAAACGGCGGCTGAGCTTCTTCGCCTACGCCATCGGGGTGGTCGAGGGCGGCGAACTGCCGCCCACCCATTCGGCCACCTTGCAGCAGTTGCGCGAGTGGGGCTTTCCGGTGTCGCCCGAGGTGGACAAGGCGCGCGGTTTCGACGGCCTGATCGCCTATTTCCAGCGCATTGGCGCCAAACGCGACAGCTTGCCGTACGACATCGACGGCGTGGTCTACAAGCTGGACGACTACGCCGGCCAGCGCGAGATGGGCTTCGTATCGCGGGCGCCGCGCTGGGCCATCGCGCACAAGTTTCCCGCGCAGGAGCAGACCACCACCGTCGAGGCGATCGAGATCCAGATCGGCCGCACCGGTGCGGCCACGCCGGTGGCGCGGCTGGCGGCGGTGCAGGTGGCCGGCGTCACCGTCACCAATGCCACGCTGCACAACGCCGACCAGATCGCGCGGCTGGACGTGCGCGTGGGTGACACCGTGATCGTGCGCCGCGCGGGCGACGTGATCCCCGAGGTGGTGCGTGTCGTCGCCGACCAGCGTCCGGCGCACACCGTGCCCTGGACGATGCCGGCGCACTGTCCGGTTTGCGGTTCCGCGCTGATGCGCGAGGAGGGCGCCGCGGCCTGGCGCTGTTCCGGCGGCCTGGTGTGCGGCGCCCAGCGCACGGAGGCGTTGATCCACTTCGCCTCGCGCCGCGCGATGGACATCGAAGGCCTGGGTCAGCGCTTCGCCGAGGCGCTGGTGGAACTGGACATCGTGCACACGCCGGCCGATCTGTACGCGCTCACCGTCGACGGCTTCGTGGCCATGAAACAGGCGCTCGACGAGCGCGACGGCACCACGCCCGAAACGGTCAAGGCCGGCAAGGTCGCCACTCGCTGGGCCGAGAACCTGGTGGCCGGCATCGAGGCCAGCAAGCAGACCACGCTGCCCCGCTTCCTGTTTGCGCTGGGCATCATGCACATTGGCGAAAGCACCGCCAAGACGCTGGCCAGCTGGCTGGGCCGGCTGGAATTCGTGCGCAGCATGCCGGCCAGCGTGTTGCGCGTGCTGCCGGACGTTGGCGACGAGGTGGCGGCGTCCATCGCCGGTTTCTTCGCGCAGCCGGGCAACCAGCAGGTGGTCGACGATCTGCTGGCGGCCGGCGTCGTGCTCGGCGACGAGGCTGCGCCGTCGCCGCTGCTTCGCGAGCGCCTTGATCTGGGCGTACTGCTGGCCCAGGCCGGCGTCAGCAAGCTCGGCCCCAAGAGCTGCCGGCTGCTGGCCGAGCATTTCCCCGCGCTGGATCGACTGCTGGCCGGTGGCCCGGTGCACTGGACCACCGCGGGTTTGCCGCAGAGCGCGGTGAAAGGTTTGGAGGAACGTCTCGCCGATCCGTCCGTCGTCGCCAACTTGCGTGATGCCGAGGCCAGCATGCAGCGCCTGCTGGCCGCCATTCCCGCCGCCGCCACGGTGACGCGCGCACCGCTGGAGGGCCAGACGTTCGTGCTCACCGGCACGCTGGCCTCGCTCACGCGTGAGGACGCCAAGGCCAGGCTCGAAGCCCTGGGCGCCAAGGTATCGGGCTCGGTGTCGAAGAAAACGAGCGTGGTGGTCGCCGGCGAGGCGGCCGGTTCGAAGCTGGACAAGGCGCAGGAACTGGGTGTGCCGGTATGGGACGAGGCGCAACTGCTGGCCTTGTTGTCGACGCATGAGTGACGAAACCACGGGGGACCCGCTGCAGTCCCTGCATCTTCGTGCGCGCTTCTACGCTCTGGCTCGCGCGTTCTTCGCCGACCGCCACGTGCTGGAAGTGGAAACGCCAATCCTCTCCGCGGCTGGCAATACCGAGCCCAACATCGAGAGCTTCACCACCCATTTCAGCGGCCACGTGGACGCCGGCGCGCGTGAGCGCTGGCTGCGCACGTCGCCCGAATATCCGCTGAAGCGCCTGCTGGCCGCGGGCATCGGCGACTGCTACGAACTGGGCCGCGTGTTCCGCAACGGCGAGGCTGGCGGCCGCCACAACCCCGAGTTCACCATGCTGGAGTGGTATCGCGTGGGTTGGGATCACCACCGCCTCATGCACGAGACGATCGAACTGGTGCAGGCGGCGTTGGCGATGGTGGGCCGGCGGGCCGACGTGAGGGTGACGACGTATCGACAGCTGTTCGTGGACGCGCTGGGCATCGATCCCGACCAGGCCACGGTGGAAGCGTTGCGCGCATCGCTGGCCGAATTCGGCATCGACCCCGACGGCCTGGTGCGGGACGACTGGCTCGACCTGCTGATCACCCATCGACTGCAGCCGGCGTTTCCGACCGATCGCATCACGGTGATCCACGACTACCCGGCCAGCCAGTGCGCGCTGGCCAGGGTGCGTCCCGGCTCGCCGCCGCTGGCCGAGCGCTTCGAGTTGTACCTGGGGCGCTACGAGCTGGCCAACGGCTACCACGAGTTGAACGATGCGGCGGAACAGCGGCAGCGTTTCGAGCGCGACAACCGCGTGCGGCGCGGGCGTGGCCAGCGCGAGATACCGATCGACGAGCGCATGCTGGCCGTGCTGGACGCGCTGCCCGATTGCGCCGGTGTGGCGCTGGGCGTGGAGCGCCTGCTGATGTGCCTGGCCGGTACCGACGCGATTGCCGACGTGCTGGCGTATCCGTTTTCCGAGGCCTGAGCGTCCGCTGCGGGTGCTAAGTTACGCTCCTTTTCCCATGGGATAGACGCATGCCGCCAGACACCGTTCCGCTGGAGCGCGGGCTCGATCGCCGCGATGCGCGCACCTTGTCGCTGGCGGCGCTGGGCGGCGCACTGGAGTTCTATGACTTCGTGGTGTTCGTGTTTTTCGCGATCCCGCTTGGCCATCTGTTCTTTCCTCCGGCGACGGCGCCCTGGCTGGCGCAGTTGCAGGTATTCGGCATCTTTGCCGCCGGGTACCTGGCGCGGCCGCTGGGCGGCATCGTGTTGGCGCATTACGGCGACACGCTGGGGCGCAAGAAGATGTTCATGCTCAGCGTGCTTCTGATGGCCTTGCCCACGCTGGGCATCGGCCTGCTGCCGGTATATGCGCAGATCGGCGCGCTGGCGCCGCTGTTGTTGCTGTTGCTGCGCGTGGTGCAAGGCATTGCGGTGGGCGGCGAGGTGCCTGGCGCGTGGGTGTTCGTGGCCGAGCACGTGCCCCGGCGACGGGTGGGTTTTGCCTGCGCCAGCCTTACCTCGGGGCTGACCGTGGGCATCCTCATCGGTTCGCTGGTGGCCGCGGCGATCAACAACGTCCTGACTCCGGCCGAGGTGCTGGATCATGGCTGGCGCTGGCCGTTCCTGGTCGGCGGCGTGTTCGGCTTCATCGCCGTCTGGCTGCGCCGGTGGCTCAGCGAGACGCCGGTGTTCGAGGCGATGCAGGCGCGCAGGGAGCTGGTTTCCGGCCTGCCCTTGAAGCGGGTGCTGGAGCGGCACCTGCCCAGTGTGCTGCTGTCGATGCTGGTGACCTGGATGCTTACCGCGGCGATCGTGGTGGTGATCCTGATGACGCCGTCGCTGGTGCAGTCGACCTTTCATATCGCGCCGGCGCGCGCCTTCCTGGGCAACAACGTGGCCTCGTTCGCGCTGGCCGTGGGATGCCTGTTCTATGGCTGGCTGGCCGACCGCATTGGCCACGCACGCGCCCTGCTGCCGGGTGCGGTCGGACTGCTGTTGAGCAGCTATGTGCTGTACCTGGATCTGCAGGCTGGCGGTGCGCATTTCATCGCGCTGTATGCGCTGGCGGGTTTCGCCGTGGGCGTGGTGGGTGTGGTGCCGGCGGTGATGGTGGCGGCGTTTCCGCCGGCGGTGCGTTTCTCTGGCTTGTCGTTTTCGTACAACGTCGCCTATGCGCTGTTCGGCGGGCTGACCCCGCCGCTGATCGGTCTGCTGGTGCGCCATGCCGGTGTGCTGGCGCCGGCGCATTACGTGGCCTTCACCGCGCTGATCGGTGCGGGCGTGGCGCTATGGCTGCTGGCCCGGCGCAGCGGCGTGGTTCAGAACTCCAGTTCCTGCGCGGCGCAAAGGTAATCCACCAGCGGCGCGACCTGCCTGAAGGTGGCGACGGTCCAGGGCAGCAGCTCGCTGGAGCAGGCCAGCTCCTCGCTGAACGGCGCGGAGGCGATGAAGTCCTTGCGCTTCAGGTCGGCGATCAACTCGTGCGCGGGATCGTAGCCGCGCGGCGGACGAATCAGCGATTCGCCACCCAGCTGCAGATCACCAAACGCCTTGCCACGGGTCGCGCGTTTCCACGCCGCCGGGTTGTCGACCAGGAAGCCGCGGATGCGCTTCAGCGCGTCGGGTTCGGGATGCCACATGCCGCCGCCGGCGAAACAGTCGCCCGGTTCGATGTGCAGGTAGAAGCCCGGCGCCTGGATTTCGTGGCGCCGCACGTGGAAGAAGCGCGAGCCCTGCCAGGGCTTGTACGGCAGCTTGTTGTTGGAATAGCGGGTGTCGCGATAGATGCGGTACAGCGAGCCGCCGTTCTTGCGCGGGTCGGCGCGGTAGTGCTCGCTGATGGTCGACAAGGGCTGCTGCAGGTCGGTGATCAACTGCAGGAACGGCTCGCGCACGTGGCGCTCGTAGTCGTTCTTGTGTTCGTGAAACCACGCCCGCTCGTTGTGGCGGTCGAGCGCGCGCAGGAAACGGAAGGTGGCGGGAGTGAAATAGCTTGCAGGCATGGCGTTTCGTGGGGAAGGGAGGTTGCGCTCAGGCCGGGATCGGCAGGTCGAGGGCGAGCTGCTCGCCCCAGGCCTGCAGTTGATCCAGCAGGGCCAGTTGGCCCTGTGCGGCGGGGTCGGCCCGCAGGTCGGCCAGTCGCGCGAAATAATCATCGAGGGTGAGCACCGTCAGCGTGGTGTGCCGCGTGAGCCGGTCGTGGCAGAACCGCTGCCAGCGCTCGTGCTCCTGCGCATCCAGGGTCTGCGGCCAGTTGCGGGCGCGGTAGCGGAACAGCAACTCCGGATAGCGCGCATCGCGAAACGGGAACGCGCGTTCGCCCAACTGTTCCGGCGGCGTGGCGCGCACCTGGGTGAGCAGGCGCTTGTCGGCGTCGGGCAGGAAGCCACCGCCGTACAGGGCCAGCTCCGGGTCTTCCGGCGGCGGCAGCGCGCTGGCGCGCTGGAACACGCGGCGCAGCTTTTCCGCCAGCCCGTCCACCGCGTGCAGCACATCGCGGTGGGCAAGGCAGCGATCCACGTCCAGCTGCAGCCGCGCCGTGTCCACGCCCTGCAGCACCGACAGCGGCGCCAACGCCGGCGCGTGGTTGGCGCGGATGGTGCGCAGCGGGATGCGCTCGACGCCTTCGGGCAGGTCGGCGCGCGCGGTGAAGATGCGGTCGGCGATGTCGTCCTCGTCCAGCGCCAGCCATTCGGCCGGGTCGGTGGAAAGGTCGTACACGATGATCTCGCCAGGGCGCGCCGGATGCGTCGCCAGCGGCACCACCAGCGCCAGGCAATGCCGGCTGGCCGGGTAGCGTGACGACACATGGACCATCGGCGTGTGGTTCACCACGTCCAGCAGCTCGAACACCTTCTGCTTGCGGCGCAGGCCGTAGTACCAGTCCCACAGCCGGGGTTGGCGCACGCGGATCAGCCGCGCCAGGTCGATCAGCGCGTAGACGTCGGACAAGGCGTCGTGCGCGCGCTCCTGCCTGAGCTGGTTGGCCTGGGCCAGGTGCTCCAGCCTGAAACTTGGCGAGCCGTCCTCGCGCGTGGGCCACACGATGCCTTCCGGCCGCAGCGCCTGGCACAGCCGCACCAGGTCGATCAGGTCCCAGCGCGAATTGCCGTTCTCCCACTCGCGCCCGTACGGCTCGTAGAAGTTGCGGTACAGCATCTGCCGCGTGATCTCGTCGTCGAAACGCAGCGAGTTGTAGCCCACGCCGCAGGTGCCGGGCATGGCCAGTTGCTCGTGCACGCGGGCGGCGAACTCGGCCTCGATCAGCCCCTCGCGCTCGGCCAGCTGCGGCGTGATGCCGGTGACCAGGCAGGCGTCGGGGTGGGGCGGCATTTCGCGCGGCGGCTTGCCGTAGAACATCACCGGCTCGCCGATGATCTCCAGCTCCAGCGTGGTGCGGATGCCGGCGAACTGCACCGGTCGGTCGCGCCGCGGGTCGGCGCCGAACGTCTCGTAGTCATGCCAGAAAAAGGTCTGCATGAACGCATCATCTCACGCGACGATCACGGGCAAGCGTGAGCAAGGCTGATAAACTTGCACTCCCAAGGAGGACCCATGAGCCAAGCCCACGACGACAACCTGATCTGGATCGATCTGGAGATGACCGGCCTCGACACCGACCGCGATTCCATCCTGGAGATCGCCACGGTGGTCACCGACAAGGAGCTGAACGTGCTGGCCGACGGCCCGGTGTTCGCCATCCGCCACGAGATCGACCGGCTGGAGTCGATGGACAGCTGGAACCGCAACCAGCACCACAAGTCGGGGTTGTGGCGCCAGGTGCTCAATTCCGAAACCGACCACGCCATGGCCGAACAGGCCACGGTGGATTTCCTGCGCGCGTGGGTGCCGCCGGGCAAGTCGCCGATGTGCGGCAACTCCATCTGCCAGGACCGCCGCTTCCTGCATCGCGAAATGCCGCGGCTGGAGCGCTACTTCCACTACCGCAACCTGGACGTGTCCACGCTGAAGGAGCTGGCGCGGCGCTGGGCGCCGGAGATCGCCCGTGGTTTCGGCAAGGAATCGGCCCACACGGCGCTGTCGGACATCCGCGATTCAATCAACGAACTGCGCCACTACCGCCAGTTCATGGGCCCGCTGGGCGGGCTGCAGACGCCGTGATGCGCAGCGGCGACCTGAGGTAATCCCATGTCGATGGATTTGCTGGCGCCCGTGCTGGATTGCCATGGCCGACCGCTGCGGCTGGATCGCCCGCGCGTGGTGGGCATTCTCAACCTCACTCCCGATTCGTTTTCCGACGGCGGCAGCCACGACAGCGTGGACGCCGCCGTGGCGCATGCGCTGAAGATGGTGGAGGAGGGCGCCGACATGATCGACGTGGGCGGCGAATCCACCCGCCCCGGCGCCGCCGACGTATCGATCGACGAGGAGTTGCGCCGCGTGATCGCGGTGATCGAGCAACTGGCAGCGCGCAGCGATATCCCCATCGGCATCGACACCTCCAAGCCCGAGGTGATGCGCGCGGCGGTCGCCGCCGGCGCGGGCATGATCAACGACGTCTACGCACTGCGCCGCGAGGGCGCCATGGAGGCCGCTGCCGAGCTGCGCGTACCGGTGTGCCTGATGCACATGCAGGGCGAACCGCGCAGCATGCAGGACGCGCCGCATTACGACGACGTGGT
Organism: Rhodanobacter caeni; assembly: GCF_039523575.1. Lineage (NCBI taxonomy): Bacteria > Pseudomonadati > Pseudomonadota > Gammaproteobacteria > Lysobacterales > Rhodanobacteraceae > Rhodanobacter > Rhodanobacter caeni. The sequence continues at coordinate 531,030 of NZ_BAAAFO010000001.1, forward strand.
GGGCGAGGTGCACCGCTTCCTCACCGACCGGCTGTTTGCCTGCGAGCTGGCCGGCATCGAGCGGCGCAACGTGATGGTCGACCCGGGCTTCTGCTTCGGCAAGACGCTGGAGCACAACCTGGCACTGCTGGCCGCGCTGGACCGCTTCACCTCGCTGGGCAGCGGCGTGTATGCGGGTTTGTCGCGCAAGTCGATGATCGGCACGCTGACCGGCCGGCGGGTACCCGCCGAGCGCGTCGCCGGCTCGGTCGCGGCCGCGTTGATCGCGGTGCAGCGCGGCGCACGCTTGGTTCGCGTTCATGACGTGGCTGCCACGGTGGATGCGCTGGCGGTGTGGCAACCGGTGCACGCGCTGGATGCCGCTCCGCGGCGCGAGGAAAAGAGCGCGATGCCGCGCTGGCCCGACGACGATTGACCTTCCACTTCTTCCGCCGGCCCGGTGGCCGCGAACGGACAAGGAAATTCCATGACGCAACGCAAGTATTTCGGTACCGACGGCATCCGCGGCATGGTGGGCGAATGGCCGATCAGCGCGGATTTCATGCTGCGCCTGGGCCGCGCCGCCGGCAGCGTGCTGGCGCGCCACAGCAAGGGTCGCCCGCTGGTTTTGATCGGCAAGGACACGCGCGTGTCCGGCTACATGTTCGAGTCGGCGCTGGAGGCCGGGCTGGTGGCCGCGGGCGTCGACGTGGGCCTGCTCGGCCCGATCCCCACGCCCGCGGTGGCGTTTCTCACCCGCTCGATGCGCGCCAGCGCCGGCATCGTGATCAGCGCCTCGCACAACCCGCACCACGACAACGGCATCAAGTTCTTCTCCGCCGATGGCGAGAAACTGTCCGACGAGGTGGAGCTGGCGATCGAGCAGGAGGTGGATGCCGAGTTCGTCACGGTGGCGTCGGAAAAACTGGGCAAGGCCAGCCGTCTCACCGACGTGGTGGCGCGCTACACCGAATTCTGCAAGGCCACCGTGCCCGAGGATTTCAGCCTGCGCGGGCTGAAGCTGGTGCTCGATTGCGCCCACGGCGCCACGTACCAGGTCGCGCCGCGCGTGTTCAGGGAGCTGGGCGCCGAGGTGGTGGCGATCGGCGACAAGCCCGACGGCTTCAACATCAACCATGGCGTGGGCAGCACCCACCCGCAGGCGCTGCAGCAGGCGGTGCTCGACCACGGCGCCGACATCGGCATCGGCTTCGATGGCGACGGCGACCGCGTGGTGCTGGTCGACCGCCACGGCACGCTGGCCGATGGCGACGACATCCTCTATGTGCTGGCACACAGCCTGCGTCGCCGCGGTCTGTTGCATGGCCCGGTGGTCGGCACGCTGATGAGCAACTACGGGCTCGAGCTGGCGCTGGGGGACATCGATGTACCGCTGATCCGCGCCAACGTGGGCGACCGCTACGTGATGCAGCAGCTGAAGCAGCACAAGGGCATGCTCGGCGGTGAAACCTCGGGCCATATCCTGTGCCTGGACCGCGCCACCACCGGCGACGGCATCGTCTCCGCGCTGGCCGTGCTGGAAGCGCTGGGCGAAACCGGCCAGGACCTGGTCGGCGCCCGCGCGGGGCTGAAAAAACTGCCGCAAGTGATGCTCAACGTGCGCGCGAACGGTGCCCGCGAATCCCTGCACAGCGCCGAGGTGCGCCAGGCGCAGGCCGAGGTGGAGGAAACCCTGCGCGGCCGCGGCCGGGTGGTGCTGCGTGCGTCGGGTACCGAGCCGCTGGTGCGCGTCACCATCGAGGGTGCCGATGCCGACGAGGTGCAGTCGTTGGCGGAGAAACTGGCCGGGATAGTAAAATCGGTAGCCGAACGTTCGTGAACCTGTAGTTGTAGCGGGTCGCCAGGGAAAGGCCCGACGTGCACCGACCTCACGGCGGTGGATGGACCGCCGCCCAACCGGAGCTACAGCCATGCAACACGTTCCCACCCTGGACATTCGCCGCTACGACACCGACCGCGACGCCTTCGTCGCCGAGCTGGGCGCGACGTATCGCGAATTCGGCTTCTGCTGCATCAGCGGCCACGGCATTGCCCGCGAGCTGATCGACGGCGCCTACGACGCGTTCGGACGCTTCTTCGCGCTGCCCACCGAGACCAAGCTGAAGTACCACGTTCCCGGCAGCGGCGGCGCGCGCGGCTACACGCCGTTCAAGGTGGAAACGGCCAAGGGCAGCCAGTACGCCGACCTCAAGGAGTTCTGGCACATCGGTCGCGAGATCTCGCGCGATTCAAAGTTTGCCGACGTGATGCCGCCCAATCTGTGGCCGGCCGAGGTGCCGGATTTCAAGCGTTGGGGCTACGGCCTGTACCAGGCGCTGGATGACCTCGGCAGCCGCGTGCTGCGCGCGCTGGCGCTGCACATCGATCAGCCGGCAAACTTCTTCGGGGACAAGACCGATCTGGGCAATTCCATCCTGCGCCCGATCCATTACCCGCCGATCGACGACGCCAGCGACATCCCGAACGTGCGCGCCGGCGCGCACGAGGACATCAACCTCATCACCTTGCTGGTGGGCGCCAGCGCCGAAGGTCTGGAAGTGCTGAGCCATGGCCGGTGGCTGCCGATCACCACCGAGGGCGACGCGATCGTGGTGAACATCGGCGACATGTTGCAGCGGTTGACCAACCACGTGTTTCCATCCACTTCGCACCGCGTGGTCAACCCGCCGAACGAGAACGCGCGCAAGCCGCGCTACTCGGTGCCGTTCTTCCTGCACCCGAACCCGGATGTGGTGCTCGACCCGCTGGCCTCGTGCATCACGCCGGACAACCCGCGCCGCTACGACACCTCGATCACCGCGCACGAGTACCTGATGCAGCGGCTGCGCGAGATCAAGCTGATCGGATAAGGCAATGACGAGCTGTCGCCATCGCCTGAAGTGGCGCAGCCTCAGGCACGGTTGTGCGCACGCATCGTGCGCTGCTTCTCGATCTGCCAGTCGCGCTGTTTCTCGGTGTCGCGCTTGTCGTGCTCCTGCTTGCCGCGGGCCAGGCCGATTTCCACCTTCACCTTGTTGCCCTTCCAGTACATTGCGGTGGGCACCAGGGTGTAGCCCTTGCGCTCGACGGCGCCGACCAGCTGGTCGATCTCCTTGCGATGCAGCAGCAGCTTGCGGGTGCGACGATCCTCGGCGATCACGTGGGTGGACGCGCTGATCAGCGGCGGGATCGAGGCGCCGACCAGGAAGATCTCGTTCTTCAGCACCACCGCGTAGCTGTCGCCGAAGTTGATCCGGCCGGCGCGCAAGGCCTTCAGTTCCCAGCCCTGCAAGGCCACGCCGCACTCGAAGCGCTGATCGATGTGGTACTCGAAGCGCGCGCGTTTGTTGAGCGCGATGGTGCCGCTGCCCTTAGTGTCCTTGTCCTTCGTTTTGGCCATGTCCGTTAAACTCTCGCCTTTCGGCCCTGCTGCTGGCGTGACCGCGGACGGGCCAGACCATTGGTGATGTATAGAGGCTGCCGTGATCGAGATTCGTCGCAGTGCGCTGGTGCGCCATACGCCCGAGCAGATGTTCGATCTGGTCAATGATGTGGAAGCATACCCAAAGCGTTTCAACTGGTGCGCCTCGTCCGAAGTGATCGAACGCGACGGCAACGTGCTGGAGGCGCGGCTGGATCTGAACTTCGCCGGGTTGCGCCACAGCTTCACTACTCGCAACACGACCGAGCCACCGCATCGCATCGACATCAGCCTGGTGGGCGGCCCATTCCGCTCGCTCGATGGCGTGTGGACGTTCACCGCACTGGGCGACAGCGGTTGCAAGGTGGCGCTGGCGCTGGATTTCGAATTCGCCGGCCGCTTCGGCGGCGCCCTGCTCAAGCTGGGTTTCCAAGGCCTGGGCAACCGCATGGTCGACGACTTCTGCCGGGAGGCCGAGCGTCTCTATGGATGATGTCCGGGCCGACGGTTCGGCCATCGTGGTGGAGGTGGCCTATGCCGGCGCAGAGCGGCAGATCGTTCGCCGCCTCGAACTGCGCGCCGGCAGCACCGTAAGTGAAGCGATCGCCGCCGCGGGGCTGGATGGCATCGTGCCGCCCGGTGGCATCGACCCGGCGCAGCTGGGGATTTTCTCGCGGCGGGTATCGGCCGACCAGGTGCTTTGCCATGGCGACCGGGTGGAAATCTACCGGCCGCTCAAGCTCGATCCCATGGAAGCCCGCCGGCAGCGTGCGCGGCGGCGTTGACCACCGCGCCGGCGACATCCCATTTCAGCCCGTCATTGACCGTCGTCGTCGTCGCCGCCACGCGTGCCGGTGCCGAAACCGCCGTCATCCGACTTCGGTTTCTGGCTCTTGTCACCCTCGGTTTCGTCGACCGGGTAGTCGGCGTGATACTTCTTGCTTTCCTCCAGCAGCTTCTCCGCATCCTGCGGGAAGAAGTCGCCCTCGGTGCGCACCAGCGTGTCGTTGTTGAAGGTCAACGTGAGCGTGCGCACCTTGAGTGGGCCACCGCGATGCGACTGCGTGGACACGTAATCCCAGCGGCTCTGCTCGAACGGCGTGCTTACCGAGGGCGTGCCCATCAGCACCAGCACCTGCCGCTTGGTCATGCCCGGCTTCAGCTGATCGACCGTCTTCTTGTCGAGCAGGTTGCCCTGCTGCACATCGGGCGTGTAGACGATGTGGCAGCCGGCGATGGAGAGCGCCAGCATGGCGAAAACCAGCAGGGTGATCAGCTTTTGCATTGCGTGATGCGTCCAATCGTAAAGGTGTCGGATGATACACTACCGTTTCGCTAGCGCTGCGCGCCTGGAGGTCATGCGATGGAACAGGAAACCAGGGAACTGCGTCGGGTCGGCCTCAAGGTCACCCATCCGCGCATGCGCATCCTGCAGATCTTCGACGAGGAAGAGGGCAATCATCTCACCGCCGAAGACGTCTACAAGAAATTGCTGGCCCATCAGGAAGACATCGGCCTGGCGACGGTTTACCGCGTGCTGACCCAGTTCGAGGCGGCAGGCATTGTCGTCAAGCACAATTTCGAGGGTGGCCAGGCTGTCTACGAACTCGACCGCGGCAAACATCATGACCACATGATCGATGTGGACAGCGGAAAAGTGATCGAGTTCGTCAGCGAGGAGATCGAGCGGCTGCAGCACGAAATCGCGGCCCGCCACGGCTACGTCATCGAAGACCACAGCCTGGTGCTCTACGTCCGTCCCAGGCAACGGTCCGGAAAGGGCTGAGTCTGCGGCCGCGCGGCGCGGCGGCGCCTGCGGTATCGGAAAACAGCGGGGCCGGGGCGAAAAAGGCACAAAAAAAACCGCAGTTGGACTCCTGTCCGCCTGCGGTTGTTCCGTTACCTGTCGAGCTGCGATGCAGCGAATTGCTCGCTGCCATCGATACGCCACAAGTCGCGGCAAAAACGGCATCCTGCCGTTTTTCTCGAAGCGCCCGTCCCCACGGTTGCTTCGATACACCATCTTGCGATGGTGGCTCCCCCACATCGATGGATTGATACTAACGAAGCTTTCACGGGCCGGATATTGGAAAAATTCCTAGGCGGCATGGCCGTCGCCCTGGGGCCCGACGATCCCGCCCGGGCGGCGCCCGGCCGATGCCTTTCATGGCGCAGACGTCATGCCAGCGCCGAAGGATCGGGGCCGCCGTTGCTGTTTCGCAGCAGCACCCGCAGGTGGACGCCGGGTCGCTGCGGGTGCAGCCTGAAATCGCCGCCCAGGGAGGTCACCCGGTCGCGCATGCCCTGCAGGCCGCGTCCGCCGCGCGGCGGGCGGGCCGGCAGGCCGGTACCGTTGTCGCGCAGGTCCAGCAGCGCCAGCGCCACACCCTGGCGTTTGCCGATGCGCAGGCGCAGCCGAAATTCGGTGGCGCCGGAGTGCTTGACGGTATTGGTGGCGCTCTCCTGCGCCAGCCGGTAGATCGCCGTGCGGATATCCTCGTCGAGCTGGCGCGGGTCACCGTAAAGGTCGGTGTGATAGGCGATGCCGGCAGTGGTGAGCAGGTCGCGGATCGGGCCTTCGTCGAGTGCGCGCAGCAGCCCGAATTCATCCAGCACGGCCGGGCGCAGGTCGTCGAGCAGCCGGTGCAGGGCGCGCCGCATGTGCGCCAGGATGGTGTTGATCGAGCTGCCGATGTCCTTCAATCCCGCCTGCTGCAAGCGCGCTTCCGCCAGTTTCACATGGGTCTGGATGGCGGTGATGTTCTGCCCCAGCTCGTCGTGGAGCTCGGCCGCCAGGTGCCTGCGCTGGTTTTCGTCGGCGCGCAGGTTGCCGCGCGCGGCGTTGCGCAGCTGGCCGGTGAGCTGGTCGAGGTGGTAATTGACGGCGCCCAGGTAGGCGTTCTGTTCGGCCACGTAGGCACTGCTTTCGCGCAAGGCGTCGGTGGCCGACCCCAGCATCATGGCGCCGGTGCCGGCCACCGCCAGGAACAGGTAGGCGGAGGCAGTGGAGGGGGCGTAGTTCAGGTGCTGCTCGGCCAGGGTGATGCCCAGGCTGGTGACCAGCATCGCCAGGCTGGCCCCGCGCCAGCCGTGCCGGAACGCGAAGTACAGCACTGGCGCCAGCGACAGGACGCGGGCGAATTGCGGTTGCGGGGCAACCTGCCTGGACAACAGAAGCAGGATCGCCATCGAGGGCAGCATCACCAGCACGCCATCGATCAGCAGGCTGACCAGCGCGCCCCGGTCCAGCCGATCCTGCACCAGCATCACCATCAGCGGAACCACCAGGAGGATCGCCAGGTAATGGCTGAGCAGCTGTTCGCCCAGCACCTGCAGCATCTGGTCGCCGCCACGATGAAGCGCGGTGAGGGCGGTGGCATCGGCGGCGGTGGTGGCGCCGACCAGCACGACCACGATCGCCAGCAGGCGTGCCATCTGCTGGGGCGTGTCCAGCGTGATCTGGCGGCCGAATCGACGGGCCAGCCACAGACCGCCGGCCATCACCAGCATGTTCGGCAGTTCGTTGAAAATGAAGCCGCCCCAGGCCACTGGCGCGCCCTGGCTCATGGCGATGCCTGCGGAAGCGACACATTCCGCTCCCAGCAACCAGCCCCAGTAACGCATGGGAGCGAGCAGGAGGGCGCCGAAGCGCAACCCGTACGGCAGCATCCAGAATGGCTGCACCGTCGGCCACAACGCCATCCACGCCAGGAAATAGCCCAGCCCCAGCGCCGGGCCGCGAAAGGAGGTGAGGGACGACTTCGATGGCATGGCGCGATGGTACATGCGCGGCGCCGCGCCGCGGTGGCGCCGTCCGGCGCGGAAACCGTGCCGCGACACACGTGCGTGTGTAAAGTAGCGCCATGCACAGCATCGTCCTGGTCGATGACCACGCCATCGTTCGCGAAGGGTTCAAGCGCCTGATCGAGCTTGAGCCCGATCTCGACGTGATCGCCGAATGCCGCAGCGCCGACGACGCGGTGGAGGCGGTCACCCAGTGGCTGCCGGATCTCGTGGCGCTGGACCTGTCGCTGCCCGATGGCAGCGGGTTGCCGTTGATCGAGCATCTGCTGAGCGTTTCGCCGCAGACGCGCATCGTGGTGCTGAGCATGCACGATGGCGAACCGTACATTTCCGAAGCCATGCGTCGTGGCGCCAGCGGCTACGTGACCAAGGGCGTGGCACCGGAAGAGCTGGTGGCTGGTCTGCGTGCGGTGATGAACGGCGAAAGCTTCCTGAGTTCCGACATCCGCAAGCGTCGGGCCGAGCGGCCCGCCGACGCGCTCGATCCCATCCATCGGCTGACGGCCCGCGAGCGCGAAGTGTTCCTGCTGCTTGCCGCCGGGCGCGCCCCCAAGCAGGTGGCTGCCGAGCTGGGCATCGGGCAGAAAACCGTCTACATCCACCGCGCCAGCGTGATGGGGAAGCTTGGTGCCGGCTCCGAGCTCGAGCTTTACCGCATCGCCAGCGAGCGCAGCCTGCTGCCGGCTTGACGCGTCAGGCGAGTTCCCGAATGGACGGCCATCGGCAACGCTGCCGCTGCGAGCGGCGCTCTGTCAGAATCGTCTGTCCAGCCAACAGGGGAGCCATGGCATGAGTGAAACCGAAACCGAAGTCGTGCCGGTCAATTCACCGCGTCGCATTCTTTTTGCCAGCCTGATCGGCACCACGATCGAGTTTTTCGATTTCTACATCTACGCGACGGCGGCGGTGCTGGTTTTCCCCAAGCTGTTTTTCCCCGCGGCGGATGCCACGTCGGCCACGCTGGAATCGCTGGCCACGTTCGCGCTGGCGTTCTTCGCGCGCCCGGTGGGGTCGGCGGTGTTTGGCCATTTCGGCGACCGCATCGGGCGCAAGGCGACGCTGGTGGCGGCCTTGCTGACCATGGGCATTTCCACCGTGACCATCGGCTTGCTGCCCACCTATGCCGAGATCGGCGTGGCCGCGCCCGCCTTGCTGGCGCTTTGCCGCTTCGGCCAGGGCCTGGGCCTGGGTGGCGAGTGGGGCGGCGCCGTGCTGCTGGCGACCGAGAATGCGCCCCCGGGCAAGCGCGCGTGGTACGGCATGTTTCCGCAGCTCGGCGCGCCGCTCGGCTTCTTCCTCTCCACCGGCATGTTCCTGTGGCTGACCGAGGGTATCGGCGAGGCGGCCTTCTTCGCCTGGGGCTGGCGCATTCCGTTCCTGGGCAGCGCGGCGCTGGTGGTGATCGGCCTGTGGATGCGCCTGAAGCTGCAGGAGACGCCCGACTTCGCTCGCGCCATCTCGCGTCACGAGCGCGTGCGCATGCCGATGCTGACCGTGCTTGCCCGGCATCCGCGTGCCTTGCTGGCTGGCACCTTCACCGCGCTGGCCACGTTCGTGCTGTTCTACCTGATGACCGTGTTCACCCTGAGCTGGGCCACCACCCGGCTGGGCTATTCGCGCGAGGAGTTTCTGCTGCTGCAGATGCTTGGCGTGATCCTTTTCGGCGTCACCATACCGTTGTCGGCCATCTTCGCCGATCGCTACGGCGCGCGCCTGGCGATGGTGCTTTCCACCGTGCTGATCCTGGCCTTCGGCATCGGCTTCGCGCCGTTGTTCGCGGCCGGCAGCATGGCCAGCGTCTTTGTTTTCCTCTCGCTGGGCCTGGGCGTGATGGGCTTGACCTATGGTCCGTTGGGCACGGCGCTGGCGCAGATGTTTCCCACCGCGGTGCGCTATACCGGCGCGTCGCTGGCCTTCAACATGGCGGGCATTTTCGGCGCGTCGCTGGCGCCGTACATCGCCACCTGGCTGGCGGCGACGCGTGGCCTGGCCTATGTCGGCTACTACCTCGCCGCCGCGGCTGTGGTGACCTTGCTGGCGCTGCTGATCACGCCGCCAGCCGCGCGCGAAGCCGTCGCGTCAGGCGAACCGACGGTCGCGCTCTAGCGACCGCTCGGGACGTCAACGGCGACGCACGAACCCGGGCGATGCTTTCACGCGGTTGTCGGCCCGGCCGTGTCACGCTTGGCAGTCAACGGATATCGGGGGCGTGGTCATGCGAGCGGCAAGCGCGAAAGTGGAAATGCTCGGGCACCGGGTCCTCGCCGCCGGTGCACAACGGCTGGCAGCGCAGCAGCCGCCAGCCGGCCAACAGACTTCCACGCCACGGGCCGAAGCGCGTCACCGCGATACGTGCATAATCGGAGCAACTGGGGTGGAAACGGCAGCGCGGTCCAAGCATCGGACTGAGCCAGCGCTTGTAGAAACGGAGCAACAACAGTATCAATCGAGTCAAGACAGAGGTAACCGCGGCGAGCTGGGGAATTCAGTGCCACGAGTATTCCAGAATCGTGCTTGCCGGTGTAGGGCACATGGGCTATAACTCCCGGCCGCCACGGCCAAAAACGGTGAAGGAATATGGCGAATACGACGCGTAGTTCGACCGCTGCCAAGGTGAAAAAGGACAAGGCTCCGACCAAGTCAGTCGGCACGTCCAAGGCGACCGCCAGCAAGGGCGGCAAGGCCAAACCCGTGGCGAAACCGGCGGCCGCCAAGCGCCCGGTGGCTGCAGCCAAATCCGCCGCAAAGAGCGCTGCAGCACGCAAGCCCACGACCGTGAAAAAGGCCAAGCCGGCGGCTGCACCGGCAAAGAAAGTCGCGGCCAGGCCGACGTCGAAAGCGGCCGCCAAACCGGCCAGCGCAAAGAGCGCACCGAAAAAAGGGGTGGCAAAAAAAGCCCCCGTGAAGCAAGCTGTGGCGAACAAGCCGGTCAAGCCGGCGGTCGCAAAGAAGTCGGCGCAGAAGGCGGCATCCAAGCGTCCGGCTGTTTCGAAAACCCCCATCAAGCCGGTGGCGAAGAAATCCGCAGCACCGGCAAAACCCGCGGCCAAGGTCGCTTCCAGGCCCGCTTCGAAACCCAAGGCGCCGTCGCCGGCCAGGAACAAGGCGGCCAAGCCGGCCGCGTCGGCTCCATCCGCTGACCGGCCCGCGACAGCAGCATCGGCTGCATCCGGCAAACCGGCCGCGTCGGCGTCCACCACCGCGCTCTACAAGGGCAAGGTGGCCAGCGCCATCGCCATGGTGACCCCGCGGAAGGCCCCCGCTGCCGCACACCATGCCTCTCACCATAATCAGAAAAATTCGTCATCCTCAATGAATAAATCGGCGACAAAAAAGCTCGAAAACGGCGTTACCCGGGAAGACGGGCGCTATGCGCTGCCTTCCACCAGCGTCATCACCTTGCCCAAGGGGTATCGTCCGTCCTCCGACGAGGAGTACATGAACCCGCAGCACCTGGCCTACTTCCGCAACAAGTTGCGCGACTGGCGCGACCAGCTGGTGGAGGAATCGCGCCAGACCATGGACAACCTGCGCGAAGAAGTGCGCGATGTCGGTGACGAGGCCGAGCGCGCCACCCGCGAAACCGAAAACTCGCTGGAGCTGCGCACCCGCGACCGTTACCGCAAGCTGATTTCCAAGATCGACAAGGCGCTGCGCCGGATCGAGGAAGGCAGCTATGGCTTCTGCGAGGAGACCGACGAGGAAATCGGCGTGGACCGGCTCGATGCCCGTCCGATCGCCACCTTGTCGCTGGACGCGCAGGAGCGCCGCGAACACCTGCAGAAGCAGATGGGCGATTGATCTGTGCCGCTCACCGGCGCAAAAAGGCCCCGCTTCGAGCGGGGCCTTTTTTGTTCGCCATCACGCCACCGGCATAAAGTGCTGCGCGGTCAGGCCAGCGCCTGTGCGGCGTAGCCTTTCAATTTCGCCAGCATCGATGCCAGCCCGTTCGAGCGGGTGGGCGAAAGATGCTTGGCCAGGCCGATGGTGCCGATGAAGGTGGGTTCGGTATCCACGATCTCCCGCGCCGGGCGGTCGGAATACACGCGCAGCACCAGGGCGATCAGACCCGAGACGATCGCCGAATCGCTGGTCGCCTCGAAGTGCATGCGCCCGGCGTCACCGCTGGGCACCAGCCAGACCATCGACTGGCAGCCGAGCACGCGGTAGGCCTCGGTCTTGTGGTCTTCGGGAAACGGCGGCAACTGCTTGCCGAGGTCGATCAGGTACTGGTAGCGCTCGGTCCAATCGCCGAAGTAGGCGAATTCCTCGGCGATTTCCTGCTGCGCCTCGTCGGCGCTGGTGTGCATGTTCATCGACCCATTATCGCGCATCGGGTGGGAACGAGGTGACGTGGCCGGTGCGCCGATGCGTCCGCGGCGCTCACTTCACGCTCCAGCGCGTGCCCTGGGCGCTGTCCTCGATCACGATGCCCAACGCGTCCAGCTCGTCGCGAATGGCGTCGGCGCGGGCGAAATCGCGCGCGGCGCGGGCATCGCGGCGCTGCTGCAGCAGGTCTTCGATGCGTGCCGCGTCGATCGCGTCGCCGCCGCGCTGGAACCATGCGTCGGGCGCCTGCTGCAGCAGGCCAAGCAGGGCACCGCCGCCGAGCAGCTCGGCCTTTGCAGCGGCCGTGCCGGCCTGTCGCGCGGCATCGGCCAGTTGCGAAAGCTCGGCCAGTGCCTGGGGAGTATTGAGGTCGTCGCACAATGCGGCCTCGACGGCGGGCGGAACCGGCAGCGCACCGGGGGGAAGCTCGATGCCGGCCAGGTCGCGCAGTACGCGGTACCAGCCGTCGAGCGTGTTCACCGCCTGCCGGATGGCGTCATCGGACCAGTCCAGTGGCTGGCGATAATGGCCGCGCAGCAACATCAGGCGCAGCGCTTCGGCCGGATGCTGCTGCAGCAGTTCATGCACCAGCAGCACGTTGCCCAGCGACTTGGACATCTTGCGACCGCCGAACGTGAGCATGCCGTTGTGCAGCCAGTAGCGGGCGAATGTCTTGCCGCCATGCGCGCAGGTGGATTGGGCAATCTCGTTTTCGTGATGCGGAAACTGCAGGTCGATGCCACCCGCGTGGATGTCGATGGTTTCGCCCAGGTGCGCGGCGCTCATCGCGGAGCACTCGATATGCCAGCCGGGGCGGCCGCGGCCCCAGGGGCTGTCCCAGCCGGGCAGGTCGGGGGTGGAGGGTTTCCACAGCACGAAATCGCCGGGGCTTTTCTTGTAGGGCGCCACGTCCACCCGCGCGCCGGCGATCAGCTCTTCGGTATCGCGGCCCGACAGCGCGCCGTAGTCAGGATAACTGTCCACGTCGAACAGCACGTGCCCTTCCGCCGCGTAGGCGTGCCCGTTGGCGAGCAACTGCTCGATCATCGCCACGATCTCGCCGATGTGCGCGGTGGCGTGCGGTTCGATGTCGGGCGGGGCCACGCCCAGGCCGGCCATGTCGTCGCGGAAGGCCTGCGCGAAACGGTCGGTGATGGCGGTGATCGGCACGCCTTGCTGTTGCGCGGCGGCATTGATCTTGTCGTCGACGTCGGTGATGTTGCGGGCGTACACCACCTGTGGGTAATGCCGCCGCAACAGCCGCGCCAATACGTCGAACACCACCGGCGGACGCGCATTGCCGATATGCACGAAGTTGTAGACGGTGGGGCCGCAGACATACATGGTCACCCGTTGCGGGTCGAGCGGAACAAAGGGTTCGAGCCGGCGGGTGAGGCCGTTGTAGAGCGAAATCGGCATGGGTCGGAGCATCCGCGATGGAGAGCAGGCGAGCTGGCGTTTTGGCAGCCCGGCATCTTAACAAGGTGTAAGCGCGGCGGGCGGAACCTGCTGATTCTAAGCGTGTATTCAGCGTGAATTTGTTGCAATGATCGGGCAACCGCAACCCCTGCCGTGCCTCAGATCGGAGTTCGCAATGACCAAGCTGCTGTTCCCCACGCTGTTGCTGGCCCTGGCGGCGACGGGCGTCCAGGCTCAGGACGGGCGCTACGCCAATGGCGACGACAACACGCACTACGGTTGGGCCGACGTGCTGCGCGTCGATCCGGTCTCGGCCATCACCCAGACCGAAGTGCCGCGGCAGGAGTGCTACGACCAGCAGGTCGTGCATCAGGATCGGGGCAACAGCACCGCGGGCACCATCCTGGGCGCTGTCGTCGGTGGTGTGCTGGGCAACACCGTGGGCAAGGGCGACGGTCGTCGCGCTGCGACCGTCGCCGGCGCGGTGGCGGGTGGTGCGGTGGGCAACCGGGCGTCCAACCATGGCGGCACGTACGAAACCACGCAGACACGGTGCCGGCAGGTCAGCACGGTCAGCGAGCAGCGCCGCATCGTCGGCTACGACGTCGAGTACAAGTATCGCGGCGAGGTCTACGTGTCGCGGCTGAACTACGATCCGGGCGAACGGTTGCGGGTCAGGGTGAACGTGCAGCCGGCCGATTGATCGGGCCAGCTTCATCGGAACGCGCCGCCTTCGGGCGGCGCATTCGTTGGTGCGGCGGGGCAGTGGGTCAGGTTTTTGTTGCAAGGCAGCGAAATTCCCGCCATCATGCACGTTCGCGTTCAACGTTGATCACCCGATTTCCGCGCATGTCCATAGCCGTCTATACCGCCAACGTCCTCACCAGCGCCCGCATGGCCGCCGGCATGACGTCGCGCGCGCGCCGACCGCGGTACCGACTTTCGGCCGGGTAGGCAGTCGCGCACGTTGACGATGCGGATAGACAAAAAAGCCCGGCCCTCGCGCCGGGCTTTTGCGTTCCGGGGATTGGTTTCACACGTATCCATTGGCTGACTCTCACTCAAGGTATCGCCCCATGGCACCTCGACATTTCCTGACCACCCAGGACTACAGCCGCGCCGAGATCGACGCCCTGCTGGTCCAGGCGGCCGAATTCAAGCGCTCGCCCGGCGGCCGTCACATGGCCGGCAAATCGATTGCGCTGCTGTTCTTCAACCCCTCGATGCGCACGCGTACCAGCTTTGAGCTGGGCGCGTTCCAGTTGGGCGGGCATGCCGTGGTGCTGCAGCCGGGCAAGGATGCATGGCCGATCGAGTTCGAGGTCGGCAGCGTGATGGACGGTGACACCGAGGAGCACATCGCCGAGGTGGCGCGCGTGCTGTCGCGCTACGTCGACCTGATCGCCGTGCGCGCGTTTCCCAAATTCCAGGACTGGGCGGTGGATCGCCAGGACACCGTGATCAAGGCGTTCGCGCAATACGCGACGGTGCCGGTGATCAACATGGAAACGATCACCCACCCCTGCCAGGAGCTGGCCCATGCGCTGGCGCTGAAGGAACACCTGGGCAGCCTGCAGAACAAGAAGTACGTATTGACCTGGACCTACCATCCCAAGCCGCTGAACACCGCGGTGGCGAATTCCGCGCTGCTGATCGCCACCAAGATGGGCATGGATGTCACGCTGCTGTGCCCCACGCCGGACTACGTGCTGGACGAGCGCTACATGGCGTATGGACGTCTGAACGCGGAGGAGAACGGCGGCTCGCTGAAGGTCAGCCACGACATCGAGGAGGCCTACAGCGGTGCCGACGTGGTCTACGCCAAGAGCTGGGGTGCGTTGCCGTATTTCGGTCGCTGGGAGCAGGAAAAGCCCATCCGCGAGGCCAACAAGCACTTCATCGTCGACGAAGCGAAGATGGCGCTGACCAACCACGGCCTGTTCAGTCACTGCCTGCCGTTGCGGCGGAACGTCAAGGCGACCGATGCAGTGATGGATTCGCCGGCATGCATCGCCATCGACGAAGCCGAGAACCGCCTGCATGTGCAGAAGGCGGTCATGGCCTCGCTGCTCGGCCAGGGCTGAGCCGCTGCCCATGTACGCGCCCACGTCATTTCGCGAAACACGCCGCGAGGTGCTGCGCGACCTGGTTCGCGTCTATCCGTTCGCCACCGTGATCGTGCAGGCGCAGGGCGGGCTGGCGGCGAACCATCTGCCGTTCGAGTGGCATGGCGACGCGCTGCAGGCGCACGTGGCCCGCGGCAACGAGTTGGCGGCGATGGATGGTGCCCAGGTGCTTGTGGTGTTCCAGGGCCCGCAGGGCTACATCAGCCCGAACTGGTACCCCAGCAAGCACGAGACCGGGCGGGAAGTGCCGACCTGGAACTACACCGTGGTGCACGTGCATGGCCACCTGCGCGTGATCGACGACGCGGCGTGGATTCGCGGCCAGCTGGAAGCGCTCACCGATCACCATGAATCCGGCCAGCCCCGGCCCTGGAAAATCAGCGATGCACCCGAGGATCACGTCGGGAAATTGCTGGGCGCGATCGTCGGCATCGAAGTCGCGGTCGAACGCATCGAAGGCAAGTTCAAGCTCAGCCAGAACCATCCCGCGCGCAACCGCGAAGGAGTGATCACCGGCCTGCGCCAGCGCGACGGTGATGGCGACATGGAACTGGCCGCCCTGATGAGCCAACGCGAGGAGTCCGCACTGTGAACCATCAGCATCACTACCGCGTCGACGTGGAATGGACCGGCAACCTGGGCAGCGGCACGGACGGTTACCGCAACTACAGCCGTGACCACGTCATCCGCATCGAGGGCAAGCCGCCGCTGGCCGGATCGTCCGACCCGAGCTTCCGCGGCGACGCCGCCAGGCACAACCCCGAGGACATGCTGGTCACCGCCCTGTCGACCTGTCACATGCTTTCGTACCTGCACATGGCGACGGTGGCGGGTGTGGTGGTGACCGGCTATGTCGATGCGGCCGAGGGCACCATGGCCATGGAAAGGGATGGCGGCCGTTTCGTCGAGGTGGTCTTGCGTCCCACCGTCACGATCAGCGCGGCCAGCGACCCGGCCAAGGCCGAAGCAGCCCACGAGACCGCCCACCACGCCTGTTTCATCGCCAATTCCGTGAATTTCCCGGTGCGTTGCGAAGCGCGCATCGTCGTTTCTTCCGACTGACATCTTCCCGATCAGGATTCCGCAAGCCATGAGCAAAGACATCGTCCTCGCCTTCTCCGGTGGCCTCGACACCAGCTTCTGCGTGCCTTACCTCAAGGAGCGCGGCTGGGCCGTGCATACCGTGTTTGCCGACACCGGCGGCGTGGATGCCGAGGAGCGGGCCTTCATCGAGAACCGCGCTAAGGAACTGGGCGTGGCCAGCCACGTCACCATTGACGGTGGCCCCGCGATCTGGAGCGGCTTCGTGAAGCCGTTCGTGTGGGCCGGCGAGGGCTACCAGGGCCAGTATCCGTTGCTGGTCTCCGACCGCTACCTGATCGTGGAGGCCGCGCTCAAGCGCGCCGCCGAGCTGGGTACGCGCGCCA
Organism: Rhodanobacter caeni; assembly: GCF_039523575.1. Classification (NCBI taxonomy): domain Bacteria; kingdom Pseudomonadati; phylum Pseudomonadota; class Gammaproteobacteria; order Lysobacterales; family Rhodanobacteraceae; genus Rhodanobacter; species Rhodanobacter caeni. Next base: position 547,535 of record NZ_BAAAFO010000001.1, read on the forward strand.
TCGCGCATGGCTGCACCGGTATGGGCAACGACCAGGTGCGCTTCGACCTGGCGGTGAAATCGCTGGGCGACTACCAGATCGTGGCGCCGATCCGCGAGATCCAGAAGGAACACACGCAGACGCGTGCCTACGAGCAGGCCTTCCTGGAAGAGCGCGGGTTCGGCGTGCGCGCCAAGCAGCAGGCCTACACCATCAACGAAAACCTGCTCGGCCTGACCATGTCCGGCGGCGAGATCGACAAGTGGCAGGCGCCGGGCGAGGGTGCGGTGGGCTGGTGCAAGCCGCGTGCCGAATGGCCGTCCAAACCGCTCCGGGTGAAGATCGGCTTCGAGCGTGGCGAAGCCGTGTCGCTGGACGGCGAGAAGATCGCCGGCCACAAGCTGCTGGCAAAATTGAACGGCCTGTTCGCGCCCTATGGCGTGGGTCGCGGCCTCTATACCGGCGACACCACCATCGGCCTGAAGGGCCGCATCATCTACGAAGCCCCCGGCCTGATTTCGCTGCTGACCGCACACCGCGCGCTGGAAGAGGCCGTGCTCAGCAAGCAGCAGAACCGCTTCAAGCCCGACGTGGCGCGCAAGTGGGTGGAGGTGGTGTACGAGGGTTTCTTCCACGATCCGATCAAGGCCGACCTGGAGGCGTTCCTGGCGTCCAGCCAGTCCACCGTCAACGGCGAAGTGACGCTGGAGACGCATGGCGGCCTGGTCAGCGCGGTGGCCGTCGAATCGAAGCACATCCTCAACGCCAAGGGCGCCACCTACGCGCAGTCGGCCGATTGGGGCGTGGCGGAGGCGGAAGGCTTCATCAAGCTGTTCGGCATGAGCTCGACGCTGTGGGCCGAGGTCAATCGGGGCGGGAACGGGGAATAGGGAATGGGGAATAGCGAGAAGCTGCTCGAGGCGACGCTGGCGCACCTGGAGGCGCTGGTGGGTTTCGACACGCGCAACCCGCCGCGGGCGATCGACACCGGCGGCATCTTCGATTACCTGCGCGCGCAGTTGCCGGGCTTCGAGGTGACGGTGACCGATTTCGGCGCCGGCGCGGTGAGCCTGCACGCCGTGCGTGGCAAGCCGAAGTACCTCTTCAACGTGCATCTGGATACGGTGCCCGATTCGCCGGCGTGGACTGCCGATCCGCACGCCTTGCGTATCACGTCGGACCGGGCCATCGGCCTCGGCGCCTGCGACATCAAGGGCGCCGCGGCGGCGCTGCTGGCGGCGGCGAATGCCAGCGATGGCGACATGGCGCTGCTGTTTTCCACCGACGAGGAAGCCAACGATCCGCGCTGCATTGCCGGGTTTCTCCGCGATTTTCCCCCTCTCCCAAAGGAAGAGGGGAGCTATCAGGCGGTGATCATTGCCGAGCCCACCAGGGGCGAGGCGGTGCTGGCGCATCGCGGCATCCAGTCGGTGCTGATGCGCTTTGCCGGCCATGCCGGGCACGCCTCGGGCGAGCAGAAGGCCAGCGACAGCGCGCTGCACCAGGCGGTGCGCTGGGGCGATGCGGCGCTGGATTTCGTGGAGGCGCAATCGCATGAGCGTTTCGGCGGCCTCACCGGGTTGCGCTTCAACATCGGTCGTATCGAAGGCGGCATCAAGGCCAACATGATCGCGCCCAGTGCCGAGCTGCGCTTCGGCATGCGCCCGCTGCCCACGATGAACCCCGACGACCTGCTGGAGCGCTTCCGCGCCCTGGCGCAACCCGCGCCCGCGCATTTCGAGGAAACCTTCCGCGGCCCCTCGCTGCCGGCGGGCGACACCGCGCGCGCCGAGGAGCGCCGTCTGCGTGCGCGCGACCTGGCCGACGAGCTGGGTATCCCGGTGGGCAACGCGGTGGACTTCTGGACCGAAGCGGCGCTGTTTTCCGCCGCTGGCTACACCGCCTTCGTCTACGGCCCCGGCGACATCGCCCAGGCGCACAGCGCCGACGAATGGGTGGCGCTGGACCAGTTGCAGCAGTACGCACAAACCATCTACCGGATCGTCGATCGTGGAAATGCATAACAAGAGTACCCGCCAGACCATCGTGCGCCTGCTGTCGAGCATGGGCAGCGCGAAGGAAATCCAGCAATACCTGAAACGCTTCTCGCAGCTGGATGCCAAGCGCTTTGCCGTGGTGAAAGTCGGCGGTGCCGTGTTGCGCGACGACCTGTCCGCGTTGACCTCGTCGCTGACCTTCCTGCAACAAGTCGGCTTGACGCCCATCGTGCTGCACGGCGCCGGCCCGCAACTGGACGAGGAGCTGTCCGCCGCCGGCATCGTGAAGGAAACCGTGAACGGCCTGCGGGTGACCTCGCCCGAAGCGCTGGCGATCGTGCGCAAGGTGTTCCAGGCACAGAACCTGCGCCTGGTGGAAGCGCTGCAGAGCATGGATGCGCGCGCCACCTCGGTGCCGTCGGGCGTGTTCGCGTCCAGCTACCTGGATCAATCCGTATACGGCCTGGTCGGCAAGGTGGACAGCATCAACCTGGCGCCGATCGATGCCAGCCTGCGCGCCGGCTCCATCCCGGTGATCGCCAGCCTGGGCGAAACGCCGAGCGGGCAGATCCTCAACATCAATGCCGACTTCGCCGCCAACGAGCTGGTGCGCGTGCTGCAGCCGTACAAGATCGTGTTTCTCACCGGCACCGGCGGCCTGCTGGACGAGAAGGGCAAGGTGATCGACTCGATCAACCTCAGCACCGAGTACGAGCACCTGATGGCGCAGCCGTGGATCAACGGCGGCATGCGCCTGAAGATCGAGCAGATCGCCGACCTGCTGTCCGACCTGCCGCTGACCTCGTCGGTGTCGATCACGCGGCCGGCCGAGCTGGCCAAGGAGCTGTTCACGCACAAGGGCTCGGGCACCTTGGTGCGTCGTGGCGAGCGCGTGTTGAAGTTCGACTCGTGGCAGGGCATCGACCTGGATCGCCTGCGCGCGCTGATCGAATCCAGCTTCGGCCGCACGCTGGTGCCCGATTATTTCGAGCGCACCAAGCCGCGCTGCGTCTACGTCAGCGAGAACTACCGCGCCGCGATGATCCTCACCGAGGAAGGCGGCGTGCCGTACCTGGACAAGTTCGCGGTGCTGGACGACGCGCAGGGCGAAGGCCTGGGCCGGGCGGTGTGGCAGGTGATGCGCGAGGCGCATCCGCGGCTGTTCTGGCGCTCGCGCCACGGCAACGCGATCAATCCGTTCTACTACGCCGAGTCCGACGGCAGCCTCAAGCAGGAGCGCTGGAAGGTGTTCTGGTACGGCCTGGACAATTTCGATGACATCGCTCGCTGCGTGGCCCATTGCGCCACGCGGCAGCCGACCCTGCTGGATCACGCATCATGACCAAGGAAAAGAAGACCATCGGCATCGTGGGCGCACGCGGGCATACCGGCGTGGAGCTGATCCGCCTGATCGCGGCGCATCCCGTGCTGGAATTGTCCTTCGTCTCCTCGCGCGAACTCGATGGCGAGCGCGTGGCCGACCACGTCGAGGGCTTTGCCGGCGAGCTGCGCTACGCCAGCCTCGACGCCGACGCGGTGGCGGCGCAGAAGGCCGACGTGGTGATCCTGGCCTTGCCCAATGGCAAGGCGGCGCCGTACGTGGCGGCGATCGAGGCCAGCCGGCCCGACACGCTGGTGCTCGACCTGTCGGCGGATTACCGCTTCGACGACCATTGGTATTACGGCCTGCCCGAACTGACCCGCGGCCGCTGGCGTGGCGAAAAGCGCATCAGCAACCCCGGTTGCTACGCCACCGCGATCGAGCTTTCGGTGACGCCGCTGAAGGATCTCCTGGCCGCGCCGCCGGTGTGCTTTGGCGTATCGGGTTATTCCGGCGCGGGCACCACGCCGTCGGACAAGAACGATCCGGAAAAGCTGCACGACAACCTGATGCCGTATGCCCTGACGGGCCACATGCACGAGAAGGAGGCCAGCCGCCATCTCGGCCTGCCGGTGGAGTTCATGCCGCACGTGGCGCCGCATTTCCGCGGGCTCACCGTCACCACCAACCTGTACCTGTCGCGCCAGATGAAACGCGAGGACGTGCTGGCGCGCTTCCATGCCGCTTACGACGGCGAAAAGCTGGTGGACGTGACCGACGAGGCGCCATGGGTGAGCCGCATCGCCCACAGCCACCGCGCCGAGGTGGGCGGCTTTGCCGTCTCGGCCGACGGCAAGCGGGTGGTGGTGGTGGCCACGCTGGACAACCTGCTCAAAGGCGCCGCCACCCAGGCCATGCAGAACATCAATCGCGCCATCGGCGTGGACGAGTACACCGCCATACCGGTGTAGGAGCGCACCCTGTGCGCGAAAGCTCTTCCACAAGGCCTCGTCAAAGCCATCGCGCACAAGGTGCGCTCCTACAGGATTTCCCACGATGACCCAGCCCCTCTGGCAAAAAGACGGCATCAAGATCGATGCGAAGATCATGCAGTTCCTGGCCGGCGACGACGTGTTGCTGGATCGGGAGTTTTTCCTGCACGACATCACCGCCAGCAAGGCGCACGTGGAAGGCCTGGCGAACATCGGCGTGGTCGGCGCGGACGAGGCGGCGGCGCTGAAGCGCGAGCTGGATGCGCTGGCCGGGGATTTCCGCAGCGGCGCGTTCGTGCTGGACGAACGTCATGAAGACGGCCATTCCGCCATCGAGGCGCGGCTGACCGAACGGCTCGGCGATGCCGGCCGCCGGGTGCACACCGGACGCAGCCGCAACGACCAGATACTGGTGGCCACGCGGTTGTGGCTGAAGGAAAAACTGGCCACGCTGCAAGCGCTGTGCCGCGACATCGCCCAGGTCTGCCTGGATCGCGCGGCCCAAGCGCCGCTGCCGCTGCCCGGCTATACGCATCTGCAGCGCGCCGTGGTGTCGTCCACCGCGATGTGGTTCGCCGGCTTTGCCGAGGGCTTTACCGACAACGCGCTGCGCGCGCAGCAGACCGCCGTGTTGATCGACGCCAACCCGTTGGGTACCGCTGCCGGCTATGGCGTCAACCTGCCGCTCGACCGCGTGCACACGACGCAGGCGCTGGGCTTCGCCCGCATGCAGGTGTCGCCGGTCTACGCGCAGCTGTCGCGCGGAAAATTCGAGATGGCGGTGCTGGAGGCAATCGCCAGCGCGCTGCTGGACCTGCGCCGCATGGCGTGGGACCTGTCGCTGTTCACCACCGCCGAATTCAACTTCGTGAAACTGCCTGCCGAGTACACCACCGGCAGTTCGATCATGCCGAACAAGCGCAACCCGGACGTGGTCGAACTGCTGCGCGCCAGCTATGCCAGCGTGGCCGCGGCGCGTTGCGAGATCGAGCAATTGCTGTCGCTGCCCTCGGGTTACCAGCGCGACCTGCAGTTTTCCAAGGGCTCGCTGTTCCATGGCGTGACGCACGGCTTGGCCGCGCTGGAGCTGGTGCCCGACCTGCTGGCGCGGTTGCAGTGGAACGAGCCGGCCATGCGCGCGGCAATCGAGCCGTCGATGTACGCCACCGACGTGGCGATCGAGCAGGCCGCGGCCGGCGTGCCGTTCCGTGACGCCTATCGCGCCGCCGCCGAAGCGGCCAGCGCGGCCGGCGCAGGGCGCACGCCGGAGTCCAGCCTGGAGGCGCGCGTCTCGCCCGGTGCGGGCCATGACCTGAAGCTCGACCAGGTGCAGCAGCGCCTGGACGCAATAAGCGGCTGAATACGACCGGCATGAAGAGGGAAGGGGAGATGTCCACAGTCCATTCGGCAAAGGCATTGCATCGCGCCGGTGTACGTCCATGCGGACGTCCAGACGTCCATTCCGTTGCCGGCATGTTCGTCTGCACCGCCTCGGCCGTGCTGTCGGGACGCGTGCGATGAAGGCGGCAAACCGCGTCTTGCCCGCCCAGCCGCTGCCGGCGTGGAAACGCGCCGTGCTGAAAGTCGGCAGCAACCTGTTGGCAGCCGATGGCGGTGGTCTCACGCCGCGCTACGCAGCCGCGCTGGCGGATTTCATCGCAGCCAGCCATCGCGACGGTCGCGAGGTGGTGCTGGTGTCCTCCGGTGCCGTAGCGGCCGGGCGTGCCATGTTGCAGGCGAAGTCGGGCGCGGGCCCTGACATCGCGGCGCGGCAGGCGCTGGCGGCGCTGGGCCAGGCGCCGATGATCGCGTTGTGGCAGTCGCTGGCGTCGCAGTCGGTGGCCCAGGTATTGCTGACCCACGACGACGTGCGCAATCGCCGCCGCTATCTCAACGCGCGCGCCACGTTGCGCGAGCTGCTGGCGCTTGGCGTGCTGCCGGTGGTCAACGAGAACGACACCGTGTCGGTGGACGAGTTGAAGCTGGGCGACAACGACAACCTGGCCGCTATCGTGGCGACCCTGGTCGATGCCGATTTGCTGCTGATCGCGTCCGACGTCGATGCGCTGTACAGCGCCGATCCCCGCCGCGACCCCACCGCCACGCCGTTCGCCCGCGTCGAGGCGCTGACACCACAGATCATGGCGATGGCCGGCGGCAGCGGTTCCACGGTGGGTACCGGCGGCATGCGCACCAAGTTGCAGGCCGCCGCTCGCGCGGCCACGGCCGGCATTCCCACCGCATTGTTCAGCGGTCGTGACGCCGCCACGGTCGAGGCGCTGCAGCGAAACGTGTTGCACGGTACCCTTGTGGCCGCGGCAAACACGCGCATGCACGCGCGCAAGCACTGGTTGCGCCATGCCCCGGCCGCACCCGGCAGCATCCGGATCGACGCGGGGGCGGCGCGCGCGCTGACCGGCGGCCACGCTTCGCTGCTGCCCGGCGGGATGACCGGCGCCGACGGCGAGTTCCACCGTGGCGACCTGGTCGAAATTCTCGACGTCGGTGGCCGATTGGTGGCACGCGGCTTGAGCCAGTACTCGGCCGCCGAGGTGCGACGCCTGGCCGGCCGGCACAGCCGCGACATCGAAAGCGTGCTCGGCTACAGCTATGGCGACGAGGTGGTGCACCGCGACGACCTGGCCACCCTGACCGATGCCGCCAGTGATGCGCTGGCGCAGCGTTAGCCGAAAGGCTCCGCGGCCCTTGGGAGCCGCCGTTCGATTTCCCGTAGCCACTTGTAGAGGACGATGACCCAGACACGACCATTCACACCACAGACCCTGCCGCCATGGCGGCGCGCCGTATTGAAAGTGGGCAGCAGCCTGCTCGCCGCCGACACCGGCGGACTCAGTACGCGCTACGCCCTGGGCCTGGCCCAATTCATTTCCGCCTGCCACGCCAACGGTCGCGAGATCGTGCTGGTGTCGTCGGGCGCCGTTGCCGCCGGCCGCCTGATGCTGCGCGACCATTCCCACGAAGACACCAGCAACGCCGCCCGCCAGGCGATGGCGGCGCTGGGCCAGACGCAGACCGTGGCGTTGTGGCAACGCCTGTTCGACCACCCGCTAGCGCAGGTGCTGCTGACCCATGACGATTTGCGCGACCGGCGCCGCTACCTCAACGCGCGCGCCACGCTGAGCGAACTGCTCAACTACAAGATCATGCCGGTGGTGAACGAGAACGACACCGTGGCCATCGACGAACTCACCCTGGGCGACAACGACAATCTGGCGGCCATCGTGGCCGCCCTGGTCGACGCCGACATGCTGCTGATCGCCACCGACATCGATGGCCTGTACACCGCCGATCCGCGCACGCACCTCGATGCCGAGCCGATCAACGAAGTGCACGAGCTCACGGCCGAGATCATGGCGATGGCGGGCTGCGCCGGCTCGTCGGTGGGCACCGGCGGCATGCGCACCAAGCTGGAGGCGGCGGAGAAGGCCGCCACGGCGGGCATCCCCACCGTGCTGTTCAACGGCCGCGACAGCGAGGTGGTGAGCCTCCTGGCGCGCGACCAGTTGCGCGGCACTCTGCTGCGCACCAGTGCCACCCGGCTGCACGCGCGCAAGTACTGGTTGCGCCACATGCCGGCAGTGCCCGGCCACATCCACGTCGACGCCGGTGCCGCGCACGCGATCACCCACGAGGGTGCCTCCCTGTTGCCCAAGGGCATCATCGATGCGCAAGGGCTGTTCCAGCGCGGCGACATGGTCAGGATCGTCAGTGATGGCGGCGACGGCACGCTGCACGTCATCGCCCGCGGCATCGCCCAATATGGCGCGGCGGAGATCAACCGCATCGCCGGAACCCACACCCGTGACATAAGCGAGCGGCTCGGTTACAGCTATGGCGAAAACGTCGTCCACCGCGACGACCTGGCCACGCTGCGCGAGACCGGTTTGCCGACAGGAGAATACGCATGAGCGACATCCGTACCCAGGCCCTCGCCTGCCGCGACGCGGCCACCGCCATCGCCGCGCTGGACAACGCCGCCCGGCGACAGCTGCTGCTGGACATGGCGCAGGCGATCGACGATCGCACCGCCGCCATCCTGGCGGCCAACGAGAAGGACATGGCGCAGGCGGCGGCCAAGGGCGTGCAGGGCGCGATGCTCGACCGTCTGCGGCTGGATGGCGCGCGCGTCGCGGCGATCGCGCGTGCCGTGCGCGAGGTGGCGGACTTGCCCGATCCGGTGGGGCAGGTGACGCGGCGCGACCAGTTGCCGAACGGGCTGGCGATCGAGCGCGTGCGCATCCCGCTGGGCGTGGTGACGATGATCTACGAAGCACGCCCCAACGTCACCGCCGACGCCGCCGCGCTGTGCCTGAAGGCCGGCAATGCGGTGATCCTGCGCGGCGGCTCCGAGGCGCTGCATTCCAACACCGCCATCGCCGCCGCGCTGCACGAGGCACTGCGGAAGCACGGCATCCCCGCGGCGGCCGTCACCCTGGTCGAGGACCTGCGCCGCGAGACGATGGTCGAACTGCTGCAGCTGGCCGACATCATCGACCTGGCCATCCCGCGCGGTGGCGAAGGCCTGATCCGTTTCGTCACCGAACATGCGCGGGTGCCGGTGATCAAGCACTACAAGGGCGTCTGCCACCTCTACGTGGACAAGGCGGCCGACCTGGCGCTGGCGCTGGATCTGCTGATCGACGGCAAGACCTCGCGGCCCGGCGTGTGCAACGCGCTGGAGACGCTGCTGGTGCATCGTGACGTCGCCGCCAGTTTCCTGCCGACGGCCGCGGCGGCGCTGCGCCAGCGCGGCGTCGAGCTGCGCGGCGACGAGCGCAGCCGCGCCGTGGTGCCCGACATGGCCGTGGCCAGCGAGGACGACTATGCGGCGGAATTCCTGGACCTGATCCTCGCCGTACGCGTGGTGGACGACGTGGACGACGCCATCGCCCACATCCGCCGCTACGGGTCCGACCACACCGAAGTCATCGCCACCGCCGCCCCGGCCACGGCCGAGGCGTTCGTGCACGCACTGCGCAGCGCGGTGGTGATGGTCAACGCCTCCTCGCGCTTCTCCGACGGCGGCGAGCTGGGGCTGGGGGCGGAGATTGGCATTTCCACCACGCGCCTGCACGCCTACGGCCCGATGGGCGCCGAGTCGCTGACCATCGAACGTTTCGTGGTACGCGGCGAAGGCCAGGTGCGGCATCCGCAAAGCCGCGCGTAAAGACGAATGCGTGTGCAGGAGTGCACCCTGTGCGCGATGCTCTTGCCGGGATTCGGGATTCGGGATTCGGGATTCGGGATTCGCAAAAGCAAAAGCATCGCGCACGGGCGCGGGCGTGCCGGCTCAGCCTTCCAGATGCCCCTGCTCGCCGATATCGCTCGGTGTGTCGTCGAGCATTGCGCGGGCGAAATCGAGCGCGCGCTCGATGAAATTGCCCGCCTCCCAATAGCTGGCGTCGCGCACCTGCACGCGCAGCACCATCAGGTTGGGGTCGTCCTTGCCGTCGGGGAAAAACGCCTTCTGCGCGGGTGACCACAGTTCGTCGATGGTGTCCGCATCCCGGTCCATGCGGGCACGGCCACGCACCGATACGTAGCGGTGTTCGCCCGGGTGCGCGTAGGCGAGATTGACGCCGTGGTCGTCGGTGAGTTCGGCCACCTTGTGGCTGTTGGCGCCAGTGAAGAAGATCAACTCGCCATTGGCGTCCAGCTTCAGGGTCTGCAGTGGGCGGCTCACCATCGACCCATCCGCGGCGCGGGTGGTCAGCATCGCCACTTCGATGTCGTCGATAAGCTCGGCCAGCTTGTGCAGGTCGCTGTTGCGCGGTGCGTCGTTTTTCATGGCGGCTCCGTCGTTGCCGAAAGCCCTAGGTTGGCTGGCGACGGTTCAACGTGCGATGAAATCGGCGCAGGCGGTGATCAGTCGGTGCGCGCCCCGGTGTGGGCCGATCCATTGCCTCGTTGCTGCGCGGCCTGATCCCGCGCGATGGCTACGGCCTGGTTCACCGCATCGATCACGACCTGTGGCTGGTCGTACTGGATGTAATGCCCCGCGTTGGGCACGATCTCGTTCACGCCACGGGATGACATGGCGGCGACCTCGAGATGCAGCGATTCCCACAGCAGCGTGCGCTGGTTGCGCTCCTGCTGGGTCTCATCCGGCGCCTTCGTATAGGGGGAGTGGGTCAGCACGATGATCGGCATGTCGCCGTAGTGCTTGCGCGTGGCCCTTGTCTGGTCGGCGCTGGCATACGCCACGGCCTGGCGCTCGGAGGCGATGGCGGCTTGCCAGCGTACGGTCGATGCGTACCGGGCCTGTGCTTCGTTGATGGCCGGACTGAAGCGTGGGTCGGGGTCGCCGACGCATTTCTTGTAGGCCGGCGTGCCTGCAATGAGGCCATGTCTCGCCTCGTCCACGCAGCTGCCGTATTCCTTCAGGAACTTGTCCCACCTGGCCTGTTGTCCTGGCGCGCCGATGGCCCACCCGCGCGTCCACTGGTCTTCGTGCGAACCCTCGACCGACACCATGCCGACCACCTCACCGGGATAGCGGTCGGCATACACGCGGATGTACATGCCCGCGGCCGAGTGGCCTACCAGCACGTACGGCGGCGCGATGTGCGCGGCCTTCAGCAGGGCATGCAGGTCGTCGGCGTTGTTGCTCGCCGTGCCTGGGCGGCTCGAGCCGTCGCTGAAACCCAGGCCCGCCCGGTCGTAGGAGCAGGCACGCGTTCGGGTGGCGATAGCCGGTTGCACCAACGCCCATGAGATCGTGGAGTCACCCATGCCGGCGTCCAGGATCACCGTTGGTGAACCAGAGCCGAGGCAGTACAGGTTCATGCGGCGGCCGTGCCCCACGTCCACCAGCTGCTGCGGTTTCGTATAGACGGGATTGGTGATCAGCAGCTTGGCCGCCTCCTCGCCAATACACGCAGTCGAAAGCACAAGGCTCACGAAGAAACTTGCGGTCGCGGCGAGGCGTTCGCTCATGTTTTCCCCTGTTCAGGCAGTGGTGGACTGGCGACCGGAGGCGCCGGCGAAGCGCGTGAATCAGCCGGTGCGGCACCACGCCTGCACCGCCTGCGCAAACGCCAGGCAATCGGCAAAGCGGTTGTACAGCGGCACGGGGGAGATGCGGATCACGTCGGGCTCGCGCCAGTCGCCGATGATGCCGTGCTTCATCAGGTGGTCGAACAGCGATCGGCCGTGGTCGCGGCCCGCGAGCACGCGGATGGACAGCTGCGCGCCGCGGCGTTCGGGATCGGCGGGGGTCACCACTTGCAGCACGTCGGCCAGCTGTTCGTGCACCAGCCATTCAAGGTAGCCAGTGAGCTGCACCGATTTGTCGCGCAACGCAGCCATGCCGGCGTTGCGGAAGATTTCCAGCGATACGCGCAACGGCGCCAGCGCCAGGATGGGCGGGTTGGAGAGCTGCCAGCCGTCCGCGCCGGGGGTGGGGACGAACTGCGGCCCCATCTGGAATCGCGTGGCCTTGTCGTGGCCCCACCAGCCGGCGAAGCGCGGCAGCACGGCGTCGGCGTGGCGCGCGTGCACGAAGGCGCCGCCGACCGCGCCCGGTCCGCCGTTGAGAAACTTGTAGCTGCACCAGATCGCGAAATCGGCGCCGCTGTCATGCAGCTGCAGCGGCAGGTTGCCCACGGCGTGGGCCAGGTCGAAGCCCACGTTGCAACCGTGCCGGTGCGCCAGCGCGGAGATGGCCGCCAGGTCGAAGGCCTGGCCGTTGCGGTATTGCACGCCGGGCAGCAGCACCAGCGCCGTGCGCGCGCCGTGTTCGGCCAGGGCCTGCTCGATCGCCGCCAGCGACAGCGTGCCGTTGGGTTCGTCCGGTTCGATCTCGATCAGGTCGCGTGCCGGATCGAAGCCGTGGAAGCGGATCTGCGATTCCACCGCATAACGGTCGGTGGGGAACGCGCCGGCCTCGATCAGGATGGCGGAGCGTGCGCTCGTGGGGCGGTAGAAGCTGACCATCATCAGGTGCAGGTTCACGCCCAGCGTGTTCATCGCCACCACTTCGTTCGGCTGCGCGCCGACGATGGCCGCCAGGTCGTCGCGCAGGAATTCGTGGTAATCCATCCACGGCAGGCGGCCCTTGAAATGGCCTTCCACGCCCAACTGGCCCCAGTAGTCGAGCTCCGCGTTGACCGCCTCGCGCACGGCGCGCGGTTGCAGGCCCAGCGAGTTGCCGCAGAAATAGACCGAGTCGACCGCGCGGCCGCTGCCGTCCTCGTGCGGAGGGATCAGAAACTCGTCACGAAAGTGCCGCAGTGGATCGGCGGCGTCGCGTGCCTGCGCCCAGGCGGCGCTGGCTTGGTAGTCGTGCATGAATGGCCCTCGCGGTTACTTCAGCTGCGCGGCGATCGCATCGCAGCCCTTGTCGAACGCGGCGGCCCAGCTGACCCCGGCCTGGCTCTGCTGCGGCCGCACGCAACGCAGCTGGATCGCGTGGTTGCCCTTGAGCCAGTAGCGCTCGCTGTAGTTGAACTGCGACCCGGCCTCCTGCGCCGTATACGTGTAGGTGTTGTTCGCCTCACCATGGCTGATGACGTTGTAGCCGGGCAGGGCCGCTGCCTTGGCGGTCGCTTCGCCGACGTACTGCTGGAAGGCGCGGATGTCGGCGGCCTGCTTTACCGTCACGGTGACGCGGGCCAGGCTGCTGTGGGCGGTGGGCGAGGGGTCGGGCACCTGGAACACGCGTGCCTCGGGGTCGCCCTCGGTTTCCATGATGTCCAGCCAGCCATCGGGCGTGGTGAAGTGGACCTGGCCATTGGCCATGCTCACGTCGGCGGCGTGCACGCCGGCGGCCAGCAGCAGCGCGCTGGCGATAAGGAGGGTACGCGGGAAGGTCATGCTTGCTCCGATGGTGGGGCGTCAGGGGCGAAACGGTGTCTGGGCAGGCCCAGCCATTCCAGCGCGGTACCGTGGAACAGGCGCGCACGATCCGTGTCGTCCGGTGCCAGTGCCTCGATGCCGCTGCCGGGCTGCTGCTCGCCCAGCGGGAAAGGATAATCGGTGCCGAGCATCACCTGCCGGGCGCCCGTCACATCCAGCAGATATCGCAGCGCCTGTTCGTCATGCACGCAGGAGTCGAAATAGAAGCGCTTGAGGTAATCGCGCGGGTTGCGCGGGTTGTCGGTGGCCACCAGGTCCGGGCGCATGCGAAAGCCGTGCTCGATGCGGCCGATGGTGTAGGGAAAACTGCCGCCGCCATGGGCCAGCATCACCCGCAGTTTCGGCAAGCGCTCCAGCACGCCGCCGAAGGCCAGGCAGCAGGCGGCGCGCGATTGCTCGGCCGGCATGCCGACCAGCCAGGGCAGCCAGTACTTGGGCATCGTGGCGGTGCCCATCATGTCCCACGGGTGCACCATCACGGCCGCGCCCAGATCGGCGGCGGCCTCGAAGAACGGAAACAGCTCCGGCGCGTCCAGGTTCCACTCGCCGCAGTGGGAACCGATCTGTACGCCCTGCAGTCCCAGTTCGTCGATGCACCGTTCCAGTTCGGCGATGGCCAGCTCGGGCGCCTGCAGCGGCACGGTGCCCAGCGCCGCGTAGTGGCGCGGATGGTCGCGGCACAGGCTGGCGGCGTGGTCGTTGAGATGGTGGTGCAGCTCCAGCGCCTGGTAGCCCGGCGCCCAGTACGAGAACAGCACCGGCACGGTCGAGATCACCTGCACGTCCACGCCGAAGCGGGCGTAGTCGTCGATGCGCTGCTGCGGATCGAACGCCGAATCCCACACCTCGCGGAAAAACCGGCCGCCCTTGTAGATGCGGTGGCGCCCGTCGGAGTGGGTCATCACCGGGAAACGGTCGTTGCCGTACTTGGCCGCCAGATTCGGCCAGTCACGGGGAAGAATGTGCGCATGGCTGTCGATCTTCAGCATCCGCGAAGTGTAGAACCGGGCCGCGACGCTGTCGTGCCGCGGTCGCACAATCGCCCGGCGCGCCGTGGCCGCGAAACGAGGGTGGGCGGCGGCGAAACGTGATCCCTATCCGGACGTCCGGCGGCTTTCCAGTTACGATGTGCGTCTGCATGCGGCGTTCGGCGCGGGGGCCCGGCCCGGCCGCCGTCATGCGCGAGGGTGGAGTTCCATGACCGATCAAGCTGAAGTCACACGCTTGCTGCATTCGGCGCAGTCGGGAAATCCGCAGGCGTTGAACGAGGCGCTGCGCCATATGTATGCGGCGCTGCACGGCATCGCCAAGGCCCAGCTTCACCGCGAGCAGATGGAGCGCACGCTCAGCGCCACGGCCCTGGTGAATGAGGCCTACCTCAAGGTTTTCGGCGGCGCGGAGCCGCCGCAATGGGCCAATCGGCACCACCTGCTGGGGGTGGCGGCACGCGCCATGCGCGAAGTGCTGATCGATTCGGCGCGGCGCCGCAAGGCCAGCAAGCGGCCGCAGGAAGCCGGTCGCCTGCCCTTGCTGGAGATCACCGCCGAGCTTTCCGACCACGTCGATTACGCCGCGTTGGCCGAATGCCTCGATCTGCTGGCTGCGCTGGACCCGCGTCAGGCAAACATCGTGGCCATGCGTTTTTTCATGGGCATGACCGCCGAGCAGATCGCCGCGGCGCTGGATATCTCCGCCAGCACGGTGCAGCGCGAATGGCGCCTGGCGCGTGCCTGGCTGCAGCGCGAACTGGAGCGGTAGCGGCGCCGCATCGCGCCTGCCGGCAGCCGCGGATTCAGGTCGCCTGGGTGGGTTTGCCCGGACGGGAATGCAAGCGCCGGCCATCGGAGGTGGTGACGCCCTGCTGCACCACGTGGGCCAGTGTGTTCACGTTGTCGACCAGGCGATCGCTGATACGGGTCAGCAGGTCGGCGCCGGCGCGGTTCTCGGACATCAGCAGCAGCACCACCAGCGTCTGTTGCAACGCGCGCAGGTCGGGCAGGTCGATCGGCATGCGTTGTTCGCGCAGGGCATCGGCGATCGCGCGCAGCGTGTTCGCCACCAGCTCGATGAACACACCCGTTTCCACTTGCTCGGGCAGGGCGTTGTTGTCATCGATCAGCGCCTCCAGCGCCATCGACGTGCGGGCCAGCCGGTTGCCGTTGGCGAACAGGGCGCGCGCCATGTTCAGAAGCTCGGGCGGCGTGGCAGGTTCCGCGCGCATGCGTTCGATGGAGGCCTGCGCATTGCTGCGGCGGGTGCGCGCCGCGGTGCGGGTTTCGCGATGGGCCGTGCGCTGCGAGGGTTGCGCCAGCGCGGCCAGGTAATCGGCGTAGCCCTCCAGCATCCGCGCCAGCGCGGCGCGGGCGCGACCGCGCTCCCACGTCGGCCAGGCCACGTAGGCGAGCAGGGCCATGCCGCAACCCAGCGTGGTGTTGATCACGCGATCGGCCACCGCCACGCCGGAATTGACGCCCTCGAACGACAGCAGGATCACCACCGTGCCGGTCAACGCCGCCACCGCGATGCCGTAATGGGCGCTGGCCAGGTAGCGGAACGTCATGCACAACACGGCCAGCAACAGCAGATGCGCCCATGGCTGGTCGGGCGTGACGTGCAGCAATACGGTGGTGACCACCAGGCCGGCCACCGTTCCCAGCATGCGCAGCAGGCCGAAGTTGAAGGTGGCGGCGAAATCCGGGCGCAGCACGATCGCCGCCGTCATCGGCAACCAGTAGCCGTGCGGCAGGTCGAGCAGGCGCGAGATCCACAGCGCCGCCGAAAGGCAGACGGCCGTGCGCAGGGCATGGCGGAAAGCCACCGACTGCACGGTGAGGTTGGCGCGCAGCGTGGCGAGGCCGGAGCTGCTGCGCAGCGCCTTGGGCAATTGCGTTTCCGCCGCACGCGCGCGCCATTCGCCGCGGCTGCCGGCCCAGTCGGCGTTGCGCACCGCCGCGGACAGCTGGCCGGTCAGCGCGTGCACGTGGCGGTTCATGCCGGCGCTGAGCGAGCTGCCGTCGATCTCGGTTTCACGCGCTTGCAGCCATTGCAGCGAACGCGCGGCCTGGGTGGGGGTGGCGCCTTCGTCCAGCGCGGTGGCGATGCCTGACAGCACCTCGGCCGCCTGTTCGCGAAATTTCCGACAGGCGTCGTTGTCCGCGTCCAGCTCGCTCATGGCGATGAATTCCAGCCGCATCCGTTCGGCCAGCTCCAGCAGCACGCCGAACGCCTCCATCGCGCGGCCGTGCGCGCGGTGCCGGCCCAGCAGGGTCTGCTGCAGGGTAGTCATCGCGTCGGTCAGTGCGGGCGCATCGGCGTTGTCCTGCGAGGGCTGCGTGGCCAGCGTGGCCAAGCCTGCGTACACGGTGGCCAGCACCTGGCGCTCGGGCCAGTAGCGTTGCAGCGGCCAGGCAGCCAGCGAAAACAGGGTGAGCAACAGGCCGCCGCAGACGATCAGGGCCGAGGCGCTTGCCGCCTGCACCAGCGGCAACGGCGTGGCCGCCGTGATCACCAGCAGGATCATGCTGGTCATGCCGACGCGGGCGGTATCGGTGCCGAACACCACCAGCAGCCCGCCAAAAAAACCGAACGCCGCCGTGGCCAGCAGGATCGGCAGCAGATGCCCGCCGATCAGGAAGCCCAGCAACGAGGCGATGCCGGCCACCAGCGACGCCAGCAGCAACTGACGCGTGCGCTGGCGGTAAGGACCCGGCTGATCGGAGAACATCGTGTTGAGCGCACCCGCCGCCACGCCCAGGCCGACCTGCGGATGACCGGTCCCCAGGCCGATCGCCAGCGGCAGCGCCACCGCCGCGGTATTGCGCACGACCACCCGCCACGGCACGTCGGGCCGCTTGACGCGGACCAGACTCTCGATCGCGTGGGCGCGTAGCGAGTAGGCGCTGCTGGGCATGGTTTTCCTCGGCGCTACGGTTCGGGTTTACACGTGGCGAGAGTAGCGCAGGGGACGTGAGGCTTTGGGTGTTGCGGGGTGCGAACCGGAGTGGGGTGTCGCGCCCGGTTTTTCGTCCTGTTTTCGCATGATGCGCGCAATGCGGGGGCGAACAACCTCATCAGATCCGTCATTCCAGCGAAAGCTGGAATCCAGTGACCTCCGGCCTCTGAAAAAGAGGCTCTGGATTCCAGCTTTCGCTGGAATGACGAGGTTCTTGGAGGTACTGAGGCTCGAAGTGCTACCTGTTCCATGCGAAGTGGACTGAGGCAGGCAGCCGTCCATGGAGCGCTGCCGCTCGGCTTCCTGCCTCGTCCGAGCCTGACGCGCGAACGTCCACTGGACGTTCGCAAGCGCGTTGATGGGCTGAGGCAGGTAGCCGTCCATGGAGCGCTGCCGCTCGGCTCCTGCCTCGCCCTCGCCTGATCGGGAATGCCTTTGGGCATTCCCGATCAGGCTCGACCCCCGAATTCGCCGGTTAGGGTGTTTACCCAGATCTTTTCGTTGTTGCTGATGTATTCGGGCACCTGCACTTCGATGCCGGTGGCGAGCTTGGCCGGCTTGGTGCGCTTGGTGGCGCTGGAGCCCTTCATTTCCGGTGCGGTGTCGACCACGGTGAGCATCACGCTGCTGGGTACCTGCAGGCCCACCGGCGCGTCGTCGATCAATTGCACGTAGTAGCCCTCCAGGTCCTCCACGATGTAGCCGGCATTGTCGCCGACCAGCTCGGGCGAGAGCGGGTACTGGGTGTAATCCTCCGCATCCATGAACACGAACGCGCCATCGTCCATGTACGAGAAGGTCGCCGCGCGGCGCACCAGGTCCATCTCGCGCAGATCGTCGTCGGCGCGCAGGCTCAAGTCGTATTTGCGGCCGCCGGGGATGGAATACATGGTGAAGCGGAAGGTGACATTGCCGCCGCGCGCGGTGGGCGCGCTGCGCTCGATGTCGCGGATCTGATAGACGGCACCTTCGTGCTCGACCACGTTGCCTTTCTTGACGTCGGAAGCTTTCATAGGTCAGAAGTGAGTTAAGAGAAGTGAGGAGTGAGAGAAGAGCAGAGGCGTGTGGTGAAGCGGCATGAGGCGAGCTTTCTCTCACTCCTCACTCCTCTCCACTCACTCCTCGCTACTTGGGTTGCAACCGCACCGCACCGTCCAGCCGGATCGTCTCGCCGTTGATGTAGCGATTGCCAAGGATGAAGGCGACGGTGCTGGCGAATTCCTCCGGTTGGCCCAGGCGCGCGGGGAACGGGATCGAGGCGCTCAGCGAGGCCTGTACCTCGTCCGACATGCCGTCGACCATCGGTGTCCAGAAGATGCCTGGCGCGATGGTGGCCACGCGGATGCCGAAGCGGGCCAGTTCGCGCGCCATCGGCAAGGTCATGCCCACCACGCCGCCCTTGGAGGCGGAGTAGGCGGCCTGGCCGATCTGGCCTTCGTAGGCCGCGACGCTGGCGGTGTTGATGATCACGCCGCGTTCGCCGTCCTCGCCCGGCTCGTTGTGCTGCATCAGCGCGGCGCCGGCCTTGGCCACGTTGAAGCTGCCGACCAGGTTCACCATCACGGTGGCGGAGAAACTGGCCAGCGGCATCGCGCCCTGCTTGCCCAGCACGCGACCCGCGCCCAGGATGCCGGCGCAGTTCATCACCAGGTTCAGCCCGCCCATCGCGTGGTGCGCCGCTGCCGCGTTGGTGGCCACGCCGTCTTCGGAGGTGACGTCGGTGCGCAGGAAGCGCGCGGCGTCGCCCAGCTCGCTGGCCGCGGCCTGGCCGTTGGCGTCGTTGACGTCGAACAGCGTCACCTTGCCGCCGTTGGCGACCAGCTGCCGCGCCACCGCCAGGCCGAGCCCGGAAGCGCCGCCGGTGATGATTGCCTTGACCTGATGGAGTTGCATGGACTGTCCCGGTGGGGAAGGGCCCGCCATCTTAACCGAGCGCGTCGTCGCCGTGATCCAGCCATGTCCGCAACAATGCGGGCGCAAGCTGGGGATATGGCGTGACCGGCGGGGGCGGGTTCGCCGCCGGCTGCAGTTCCTTCTGCCACACGCCCACGTCCCACCATTGGCCCAGCTTGTAGCCGCTCTGGCGCCACACGCCGGCGGGGCTGAAACCCATCGCTTCGTGCATCGCCACGCTCACCGTGCCGGGCAGGGTGATCACGCCCACCGCCTGGGTGATGCCCTGCTCGCGCATCACGTCCAGCAGCGTGCCGTACAGGCGCCGCGCGATCCCGCGGCGCTGCGCGTCGTCGCGCACGTAGATCGAGGTTTCGGCGATCCAGTCGTAGGCGGCGCGTTCGCGGAAGCGGCTGGCGTAGGCATAGGCCAGCACTTCGCCATCCGCTTCCCAGACCAGCCAGGGGTAATGCTGCAGCTTGCTGCGGATGCGTCCTGCCATCGCCTCCACGCCGGGCAGTTCCGTTTCGAAGGTGGCCACGCCGTGGGTGATCGACGGCGCGTAGATGGCGTGGATGGCGGCGGCATCTTCCACGCGCGCCGTGCGGATGGGCAGGGTCAAGATCCGGCTCACAGGTCGCGAATGAAAAAGCGGTCGCAGCTGAAGTGGCCGGTGCCGCCCATCGGCCCGCACAACGGCGTGAAGCCGGTGCGCTTGTACAAGGCCTGCGCCGCGTCCATGCCGGTCAGCGTTTCCAGGTAGCAGCGCCTGAAGCCGTGCGCGCGGGCCGTATCGAGACAGCGCTGGATCATCGCGCTGCCGGCGCCGATGCCGCGCGCGGCGGGCAGGAAGTACATCTTGCGCAGCTCGCAGACATCCGGCTCGGCGTTCTGCAACGGCGCGACGCCACCGCCGCCCACCACCGCGCCGTCGCGCTCGACCACGAAATAGCTGCTGCGCGGCTGCGCGTACGAGGCGTACATCGTGTCCACCTCGGCATCGTTGATGGCGAAGCCGGGGCCGTCGGCGCCGAACTCGGGCATCACGGCGCGGATGATCGCGGCCATGGCCGCGTCGTCGGCCGGCTGGATCGGGCGGATCAGGAAGGTGTCGGTCATGGCGTGGGTGCGCCGCAGTGGTGGGGAAAGGATGGTAGCTCAGGCCGCGGCGGTGCGCGCCCGGGTTACGCGGCTGGCGGTTTCCTTGTGAAGTTGCGTGGCCAGCCATGCGCCGGTGGCGATGAGCTTGTCCAGGTCGACACCCGTTTCCAGCCCCATGCCATGCAGCATGTAGACCACGTCCTCGCTGGCCACGTTGCCGGTGGCGCCCTTGGCATACGGGCAACCGCCGGTGCCGGAAACGGCGCTGTCGACCACGCGCACGCCTTCCTCCAGGCAGGCCAGGATGTTGGCCAGCGCCTGGCCGTAGGTATCGTGGAAGTGCACCGCCAATGCCGCCATCGGCACCTCGCCGGCCACCGCCCGCAGCATGGCGCGCGCCTTCGCCGGCGTGCCCACGCCGATGGTGTCGCCCAGCGAAATTTCGTGGCAGCCCATCCGGTGCAGGCGCTGCGCCACGCGCACCACGTCGCTCACCGGCACGTCACCCTGGTAGGGGCAACCCAGCACGGTGGACACGTAGCCGCGCACGCGCACGCCATCGGCCCGAGCCTGCTCCAGCACCGGCGCGAAACGCTCGATGGATTCGTCGATGGACGCGTTGATGTTGCGCCGGTTGAACGCCTCCGACGCGGCCGTGAACACCGCCATGTCGGTGGCGCCGGCGGCCAGCGCGCGCTGGTAGCCCTGCATGTTCGGTACCAGCACCGGATAACTCACGCCCGGTTTCTTGCGGATGCCGCCGAACACTTCCGCCGCATCGGCCAGCTGCGGCACCCATTGCGGGCTGACGAAACTGGTGGCCTCGATCGTCTGCAAACCGGTGTCCGACAGCCGGTCGATCAGTTCGATCTTCACCACCGCCGGCAGCAACGTCTTTTCATTCTGCAGCCCGTCGCGTGCGCCGACTTCGACGATGCGTACGTGGTCGGAAGAGGTCATGGCAAGCTCCGGATCGATGTAGGAGCGGCTTCAGCCGCGACGCTTTTGCGGTGTGCCGAAGAAGGGCGCGCACAGGGTGCGCCCCTACAGCTCATGCTTCGGCGAATTTCACCAGCACCGCATCGGCCTCGACGAAGTCGCCTTGCGCGGCACCCACGCTTTCGATGGTGCCGGCACGCGGTGCCTTCAAGGCCAGCTCCATCTTCATCGCCTCCATCACCAGCAGATCCTGACCTTGCTCGACCTGATCGCCAACCTGCGCCTTCACCAGCACGACGCGGCCGGGCATCGGCGCGATCACCTGGTTGCCGCCGGCCGCGTCGCTGGCTTCCCAGGCGAACGCGACCGCGCGGGTGAAGCTGTAGCGCTGGCCGTCGGCGTCGTGCAGCAGGACGTGCCGTGCGTCGGCGCGCAGCGGCAGGCGCAGCGACCGGCCGTCGAAGCGCGCGCTCAGCGTGTTCTGCAGCATCCGCGCGCCGCGCACGTCGCAGATGGCCTCGCCATGGCGCAGGCGATAGTCGCCGCCGTCGCCATGGGCTTCGATGTCGTGGCGCTGCTCGCGCCAGGTCAGCGCGATGATGCGCTTGCCGGCGTGGCCGATGCGCCAGGCGTCGGCGCGCGCCCAGGGCGAATGCGGGTCGGCGGCAGCGTGCTCCACGTGCGTTTCGTCATGCAGCAAGGCAGCGGTGGCGGCAGCGAACAGCACCTGGTCGGCCGGCGTGGTGTCGCCCGCCAGGAACTCGTCGAGGTGGCGATCCAGGTAGCCGGTATCGATGCGCCCTTCGACGATGGCCGGATGCCGCGCCAGCCGTTCCAGAAAGCCGATGTTGGATTTCGGGCCGATGATTTCGCCCGCGGCCAGCGCCTCGCGAAGCCGCTGCAGCGCTTTCGCACGCGTCGCATCGAACACGATCAGCTTGGCGATCATCGGGTCGTAGAAGATCGTCACCGTGTCGCCCTCGACCACGCCGCCGTCCAGGCGTACGTGCGGCGAGGGTGCCGGCAGGCGCAGCGTCTGCAACTTGCCGGAGCCGGGCAGGAAGTTCTGGTCCGGATCTTCCGCATACAGCCGCACTTCGATCGCGTGGCCGTGGGCGTGCACCTGATCCTGCTGCAGCGGCAGCGGCTGGCCGGCGGCCACGCGCAATTGCCATTCGACCAGATCCAGCCCCAGCGTCATCTCGGTGACCGGATGCTCGACCTGCAGGCGCGTATTCATCTCCATGAAGAAGAACTCGCCCGGACTGCCGTCGGCCTGGCGCGCCACGATGAACTCCACCGTGCCGGCACCCACATAGTCGACCGCTTTCGCCGCCGCCACCGCGGCCTGGCCCATGGCCTGGCGGGTGGCGTCGTCCAGCGACGGGCAGGGCGTCTCCTCCAGCACCTTCTGATAGCGGCGCTGCGCCGAGCACTCGCGTTCGTTGAGATGGATCACCTGGCCGTGGGTGTCGCCGAACACCTGGAACTCGATATGCCGCGGATGCTCCACGTAGCGCTCGAGAATCACCCGCGCATCGCCGAACGCACTGGTTGCCTCGCGCTGCGCCGAGGCCAGTGCGTCGGCGAATTCCGCCGCATCGCGCACGATCCGCATGCCCTTGCCGCCGCCGCCGGCCGCCGCCTTGATCATCAGCGGGAAGCCGGTTTTTTCCGCTTGCGCGGCCAGAAACGCCGCGTCCTGGTTGTCGCCGTGATAACCGGGCACCAGCGGCACCGCGTGATTTTCCATCAGCGCCTTGGCCGCGGCCTTGGAGCCCATCGCCTCGATGCTTTCGGGTTTCGGGCCGATGAAGGCGATGCCGGCGTCGGTGCAGGCGCGGGCGAAATCGGTGTTCTCGGAAAGAAAACCGTAGCCGGGATGCACCGCCTGCGCGCCGGCCTTCTTCGCCACCTCGAGAATGACATCGCCGCGCAGGTACGACTCGGCCGGGCGCGGGCCGCCGATCGGCCAGGCTTCATCGGCCAGGCGCACGTGCTGGGCGTCGCGGTCGGCTTCCGAGTACACCGCGATGGTATGGATACCCAGGCGCCGGCAGGTGCGGATCACGCGGCAGGCAATCTCGCCGCGGTTGGCAATCAGTACGCGCTCGAACATGGGGTATTCCTGCCGCCGTTGGATGGTGGTGCAAAGCTTGTAACGCTAACAGATAGGCGCGTGGCAACCGATGCGCGGCGCAGCATGAAACGCGCGTCAAGCGGCCTGCAGCGCTCGATATCGCCGCGCCGCAGAGCGGTGTCACGTCAGAGGCCGCCCACCCATGCCGGTGCGCGTTTGTCGAGGAAGGCGGCGAGCCCGTGCTGGCCTTCCTCGGAAACGCGCAGGCGGGCGATCAGCGCTGCATTTTCTTCATCGATGCGCTCGGCCCGCGCCGCGTCCGCACCGCCGGTGCGCAGCGCCAGTTGCTTGGCTTCGTGTTGGGCGTTCGGACCGGCCTTGCCCAGCAGGTGCAGCTGGCGCGCAATCGCCTCGTCCAGTTCGCCCGCGGGCACGCTGGTGTGCAGCAGGCCGATGCGGGCCGCCGTGGCGGCGTCGAACACTTCGCCGGTGATGAACAGACGTCGTGCCTGGCGCAGGCCGATGGCGGCGACGACGTACGGCGAAATGACCGCCGGCACCAGCCCCAGCTTCACCTCGGACAGCGCGAACTTGCTGCCGTCCACGCCGATGGCGATGTCGCAGCACGCCACCAGGCCCACGCCGCCGCCGTACGCGGCGCCGTTGACCCGCGCCACGGTGGGCTTGGGCAGGTATTGCAGCGTGCGCATGAGGCGGGCCAGGCGCAGCGAATCGGCGCGGTTGTCCGCCTCGCTGGCGTCGACCATGCCGCGCATCCAGTTGAGGTCGGCGCCGGCGGAAAAGCAGTTGCCCTTGCCGGTCAGCACCACCGCGCGCACCGCCGGATCGGCGCCGGCCTGTTCGAGGGCGACGGTGAGCGCAGCAATCAAACCGTCGTCGAACGCGTTGTGGACCTGCGGCCGGTTCAGCGTGAGCCAGCAGATACCGTCGCGCCGTTCGCTCAAAATGGAATCGGTCATGGGGGCGTCCCGCAAAGACCCGCATCATAAACGCTGCCTGTTGACGACCGCGTCGTGCGATGCAAGCGGTTGCGCGAGGGGCTACAATGCGAACAATTCTTATTTGAGAAATACCGTGCGTCTTTCCGAATTGCCCAAGGGTTCCCCCGCCGTCGTTGACCGCGTGGACGATGCGCATGCGTCGGACCCGATCGCGCAACGCCTGCGCGACCTGGGTTTTGTCGATGGCGAACCGTTGCGGGTGGTGGCGACCGGTCCGATGGGCGGCGATCCGCTGCTGATCCAGATCGGCTCGACCCGCTTTGCGCTGCGTCGCGCCGAAGCGGCGCGGGTGAGCGTGCGCGTCGAGGTGGCCGCGTGAGCGCTTCCACGCTGAAGATCGCGCTGGTCGGCAACCCCAATTGCGGCAAGACGGCGCTGTTCAACCAGCTCACCGGCGGCCGCCAGAAAGTGGCCAATTACGCCGGCGTCACGGTGGAGCGCAAGGAGGGCCGCTTTACCGCGCCGTCCGGCCGGGTGCTGCAATTGCTGGATCTGCCCGGCACCTACAGTTTCGAGGCCAACAGCCCCGACGAGCAGATCACGCGCGACGTCTGCGCCGGCACCTACCCGGGCGAGGCGCCGCCGGATCTCATCGTCTGCGTGGCCGACGCCACCAACCTGCGCCTGCACCTGCGCTTCGTGCTGGAGGTGAAGCGGCTGGGCCGGCCGGTGGTGCTGGCGTTGAACATGATGGATACCGCACGCCAGCGCGGCATCGTCATCGACGTGCCGCAGTTGCAGGAACGGCTGGGCCTGCCGGTGGTGGAAACCGTTGCGGTGAAGCGCGGTGGCGCCAGTGCGCTGATCGAGCGCGTGGATGGCGAAGTGCCCGCCGCCGCGCCGGCGCAGGCGGACGACGCCGCCAGCCGCGCCGATCTCCATGCGCAGGTGCGCGAATTGCTGGCCGCCACGGTGACGATGCCGCGCGCCACGGCGGTCATCGACGACGCGCTGGATCGCTGGACGCTGCATCCGGTGTTCGGCCTGATGATCCTGGCGGTGGTGATGTTCCTGGTGTTCCAGGCGGTCTACTCGCTGGGCAAGCCGATGACCGACATGATCGGCGATGGCTTCGGCTGGATGGGCGAGCAGGCCGCGGCACTGATGCCGGCCGGACCGTTGCAGAGCCTGGTGACCGACGGCCTGTTCGGCGGCATCGGCACGGTGCTGGGTTTCCTGCCCGAAATCCTGGTGCTGTTCCTGTTCATCATCGTGCTGGAGGAATCGGGCTACCTGCCGCGCGCGGCGTTCCTGCTCGATCGGCTGATGCTGTCGGTGGGGCTGACCGGGCGCTCGTTCATCCCGCTGCTGTCGAGCTTCGCCTGCGCCATCCCCGGCATCATGGGCACGCGCAGCATCCAGGACCCGCGCGACCGCCTGGCCACCATCCTGATCGCGCCGTTGATGACCTGCTCGGCGCGATTGCCGGTGTATGCGCTGCTGATCGGCGCGTTCATCCCCACGCGTCGCGTGTTCAGCGTGTTCAACCTGCAGGGCGTGGTGCTGTTCGCGTTGTACCTGGCCGGCATCCTGGGCGCGATGGCGGTGGGTTGGGTGATGAAGCACATACGCCGCGACAAGAGCGAGCACGCGTTGCTGATGGAACTGCCCTCGTACCGCCTGCCCAAGGTGCGCGACGTGGCGATCGGCCTGTACGAGCGCGGCGCGATCTTCATGCGGCGCCTGACCGGCGTGATCCTGGGGTTGACCGTGCTGATGTGGTTCATCTCCACCTTCCCGTCGCCACCGGCCGGTGCCACGCAGCCGGCCATCGAATACAGCTTTGCCGGCTACATCGGGCGGGCGCTGCAGTACGTGTTTGCGCCGATCGGGTTCAACTGGCAGATCAGCCTGGCGCTGATCCCCGCCTTCGCCGCGCGCGAAACGGCAGTGGCGGCGCTGGCCACGGTGTACCTGGTGGGTGGCGAGGCGAGCGGCCTGGGTCAGGCGCTGGCCGGGCAGATTTCGCTGGCCAGCGCGCTGTCGCTGCTGGTGTGGTTTGCCTACGCGCCGCAGTGCATGTCGACGTTGGCGGTCATCCGTCGTGAAACCGATTCCTGGCGCAACGTGGCGGTTTCCTTCGGCTACATGTTTGCCATGGCCTACACCGCGTCGTTCATCGTCTATCAGGTAGCGAGGATGCTGGCGTGAGTACGGGCCTGTTGCTGCAATACGTGGTCATCGGCGTGATCGTACTGGCCAGTGTGCTGCTGGTGGTGCGAAAGCTGGCGCCGCAATTCAGCAACCGCTGGCTGGCGGCAGCCTCCATCCGCTTCAATCGTCCGGGCCGGGCGGCTTGGGTGCGGGCCGTGGGGCGGCACCTGCAGCCTAAGCAAGCCACCGGCGATTGCAGCGACGGCTGTGCCACCTGCGGTGCCTGTGGGCCGAAGCGGCCCGCGTCGGCCCATGTCGAACCGCAGCCGCTGGAGTTCCGTCAACGCCGCTGAGCGGCGGTCGAGACTGATCGAGCCTGAAAAGCCCACGGAGCGGCCGAGTTCGCTTGAGCTCGTTCTTGAGAATGATTATCATTAGACAATCGAGGCCACCGGACATTGTCGTGAACTACGCAGGATCAATCGCGCTGGGATTGTTGCTGTCGCTGACCACCCTGGGCTCCGCCGTGGCGGCCGAGCCCGCGGCCTACACCCTGGTGCTGCAGAACCACCGTTATCAACCCACCGAGTTGCACATCCCGGCCGATACGCGGGTGAAACTGGAAGTCATCAACAAGGACCCTTCGCCGGAAGAGTTCGAGAGCAATGATTTTCCCGCCGAGAAAATCATCATGCCCAAAAGCAGCGCCACGCTGTTCGTGGGTCCGTTGAAAGCCGGCCGCTACCATTTCTACGGTGATTTCCACCAGCCTACCGCGCAGGGCACGTTGATCGTGGAGTAGGGCGCATGTGGGCGATCGCATTGCTGGTGTTTCGCGAGGTGCTGGAGGCGGCGCTGATCGTCAGCGTGGTGGCCGCGGCGACCCGCGGCGTGCGTCGGCGCGGCTGGTTCATCGGCGGCGGCATCGGGCTGGGCGTGCTCGGCGCCCTGCTGGTGGCGGCCTTCGCTGGCGCCATCGCGCAATCGCTGAGCGGCGTGGGCCAGGAGTTGTTCAATGCGGCCGTGCTGCTGGCGGCGGTGGTGATGATCGGCTGGCATGTGATCTGGATGTCCAGCCACGGTCGCGAGCTCACGCAGCACATGAAAGCCGTAGGCAGCGCCGTGCGCACGGGCGCCAGTTCACTGACCATGCTGCTGGCCGTGGTGGCGCTGGCCGTGTTGCGCGAGGGCTCGGAGATCGTGCTGTTCCTCACCGGCATGCTGGCCGGTGGCGCGGACGGCCTGTACCAGGGCCTGGCCTTGGGCCTGCTGGGCGGCGCGCTGGTGGGTTTTGCGCTGTACTTCGGCTTGCTGCGCATTCCGATCCGGCATTTCTTCAGCGCCACCAACGGCATGCTGGTGCTCCTTGCCGCGGGGCTGGCCTCCTCGGCAGCACGCTACCTGGTACAAGCCGACGTGTTGCCGGCCTGGGGCAACCAGGTCTGGGACAGCTCGTGGCTGCTCTCCGACGGATCGCTGGCCGGCAGCATCCTGCACATCCTGGTGGGCTACGAGGCGCGTCCCGCCGGCATCCAGCTGGTGTTCTACGCCACGGCGGTACTCGTGCTGGTGTCGGGCATGCGCTTGCTCGGTCATGACGGCAAGTCGTCGCCCCGCCACGCGGAACCGGCGGCCAAGGCGCTGACGGGCTCGGCATCCTGAGGCAGCGCGGGCTGCGCCAGGGACGCGCCACCGGCTACATGCGGAACACGCCGTAGCGCTGGGGTTCGATTGGTGCGTTGAGCGAGGCCGAGATGGCCAGGCCCAGCACGCGGCGGGTATCGGCCGGGTCGATCACGCCGTCATCCCATAGCCGCGCGCTGGCGTAATAGGGATGACCCTGGCGCTCGTACTGTTCGCGCAGCGGTGCCTTGAAGGTTTCTTCCTCGTCCGCGGACCATTCGCCGCCCTTGGCCTCAATGCCGTCGCGCTTCACCGTGGCCAGCACGCTGGCGGCCTGCTCGCCGCCCATCACGCTGATGCGTGCGTTCGGCCACATCCACAGGAACCGTGCGCCGAATGCACGCCCGCACATGGCGTAGTTGCCGGCGCCGAAACTGCCGCCGATCACCACGGTGAATTTCGGCACGTGCGAGCAGGCCACGGCGGTGACCATCTTGGCGCCGTCCTTGGCGATGCCCGCCTGTTCGTATTTCTTGCCGACCATGAAGCCGGTGATGTTCTGCAGGAACACCAGCGGCACGTTGCGCTGGTTGCACAGCTCGATGAAGTGCGCGCCCTTGAGCGCGCTTTCGGCGAACAGGATGCCGTTGTTGGCGACGATGCCC
The DNA here is from genome assembly GCF_039523575.1 of Rhodanobacter caeni. Lineage (NCBI taxonomy): Bacteria > Pseudomonadati > Pseudomonadota > Gammaproteobacteria > Lysobacterales > Rhodanobacteraceae > Rhodanobacter > Rhodanobacter caeni. Next base: position 576,070 of record NZ_BAAAFO010000001.1, read on the forward strand.
ACCGGGTAGCCGTGGATATGCGCGAAGCCGCAAACCAGGGTCTTGCCGTAGCGCGCCTTGAACTCGTGCAGTTCGGAACCGTCGACGATGCGCGCGATCACCTCGCGGATGTCGAACGGGCGCCGTGTGTCCTCGGGGATGACGCCGTAAAGCTGCTCGGCCGGGTAGTTGGGCTCGACCGGCGTGGCCAGCGCCAACGGCATGGGCTTGATGCGGTTGAGGCTGGCCACGATGTCGCGGGCGATCGACAACGCATGCGCGTCGTTCTCGGCGTAGTGGTCGGCCACGCCGGAGATGGACGTATGGACGTCCGCGCCGCCCAGGGTCTGCGCGTCGACCACTTCGCCGGTAGCCGCCTTCACCAGCGGGGGACCACCCAGGAAGATGGTGCCCTGGTCGCGCACGATGATGGTCTCGTCGCTCATGGCCGGCACGTAGGCGCCACCGGCGGTGCACGAGCCCATCACCACGGCGATCTGCGGGATGTTCAATGACGACATCCGCGCCTGGTTGTAGAAAATGCGGCCGAAATGCTCCTTGTCGGGAAAGACTTCGTCCTGCAGTGGCAGGAACGCGCCGCCGGAGTCGACCAGGTAGACGCAAGGCAGGCGGTTTTCCAGCGCCACTTCCTGCGCGCGCAGGTGCTTTTTCACCGTCATCGGAAAATAGGTGCCGCCCTTGACGGTGGCATCGTTGGCGACCACGACAATTTCCAGTCCATTGACGCGACCGATGCCGGTGATCAGCCCCGCGGCCGGCGCGGCGCCGTCGTACAAGCCATGGGCGGCCAGTGGCGACAGTTCGAGAAATGGCGAGCCGGGATCGAGCAGGGCGCGGATTCGCTCGCGTGGCAGCAGCTTGCCGCGCGCGGTGTGCCTGTCACGCGCCTTTTCGCCGCCACCGTTGCTAGCGCGGGCCAGTTGGTCGCGCAGGTCGTTCACCAGTGCCTGCAGGCGCGCGTGGGCCGCCTGGTAATCGGGGGAGCGAAGATCGATCTGCGAGGCGATGACACTCATGCTGACGGGTCCATGGATTTTGCCGGGACTGGCGTGGTCGATCCCGGATGATAGCGGTGGCGGAGTGTCGACCCAAACGCGGGCCGGCTGTCATTCCCGTTCAGGCCTTGAGTTCGAATGAGGCGCAAAAAAAACGGCCGCGCGAGGCGGCCGTTTTTTCGGAAGCAGCGAGGGATCAGTGATCCTTCTTGGCGTCGTCGGCAGCGTCTTTCGCGTTGTCGGCAGCGTCCTTCGCGGCGTCGGCAGCCTTGTCGGCCTGGTCGGCGGCGTTCGCGGCGGCATCCTTCGCCTGGTCAGCGGCGTCGCCGTTGTTGGCGGTCGCTGCGGTGGAAGCGGCGCTGGCCGCCTGCTGCGCCTGCGCAGCCGCCTGGCCGGCAGCGTCAGCAGAGGTGTTGGCCTGGTCGGCCGCCTGCATCGCTTCCGTGGACGGAGCCTGCGCAGCAGCCTGCTGTGCGGTATCAGCAGCCTGCTGAGCCGTATCAGCGGACTTCTGGGCGTCCTGCGCGGAATCCTGCGCGCCGTTGCTGCATGCCGCCAACAGCGCGACGAGCGCGGAGGCGAGTAGGGTACGCGTAAACTTCATGGTGGATCTCCTTTGCCGTGGAATGCCGTTTGGCCGTGTATTAATAGCGCTTTCGTGGAACCTGCGCCACATATTTATAGCAACGCTTCAGTGCACATTAAAAACCGGTTTAACCCGCTTTCATTGGCGTGCGGATTGTTGCGCGTCGTGCGTGAGGGTTCAGTCTACGGATTCGACGGCAATGGCGGTTGCTTCGCCGCCACCAATGCACAAGCTGGCAATGCCGCGCTTGAGCCCGCGCGTTTTCAACGCGTTGACCAGGGTGACGACGAGTCGCGCACCACTGGCGCCGATGGGATGGCCCAGCGCGCAGGCGCCGCCGTTGACGTTGATCTTGTCGCGTGGAATGCCGAGTTCGCGCATGGGGGCCATTGCCACCACCGCGAATGCTTCGTTGATCTCGAACAAATCGACGTCGGCAATATCCCAGCCGGCCTTTTCCAGCACCTTGGCGATGGCGCCGACGGGCGCGGTGGTAAACCATTCCGGCTCTTGCGAATGGGTGGCGTGGGCCACGATGCGCGCCAGCGGTGACAGGCCGCGCGCCCTGGCGTCGGCTTCGGTCAACAGCACGACGGCGGCGGCGCCGTCGGAAATGCTCGACGAGCTCGCAGCGGTGATGCTGCCGTTCTCCTTGCGGAAGGCGGGGCGCAGGCTGGGAATCTTCGCGATGTCGGAACGGCCGGGTTGTTCGTCGGTATCGACCTGGACGTCACCCTTGCGGCCGCTGACCGTGACCGGAACGATTTCGTCGGCAAAGGCGCCGTTCTTCTGCGCGGCCTGGGCACGCTCCACCGAGCCGATCACGAAGGCGTCCTGTTCCTCGCGGCTGAAGTGGTACTTGTCCGCGCACAGTTCGCCAAAGACACCCATCGACTGGCCGTCGTAGGGATTGGTCAAGCCGTCCCACGCCATGTGGTCGACCAGCTTGCCGTCGCCATAGCGGATGCCGGTGCGCGCATTGACCATGTGCGGAGCATTGGTCATCGACTCCATGCCGCCGGCCACCACCACGCTGGCCGAGCCGGCCTTGATCAGGTCGTGGCCCAGCATGATGGCCTTCATGCCCGATCCGCACACCTTGTTGACCGTGGTGGCGCCGCTGGCGGCCGGCACGCCGGCGCCCAGCGCGGCCTGGCGGGCAGGCGCCTGGCCCAGGTTGGCCGGCAGCACGCAGCCCATCAGTACTTCGCTGACATCGGCCGCGGCCACGCCCGATTGCTCCAGCGCCGCACGGATCGCGGTGGCGCCAAGCGTGGGCGTGGGGACGCCGGTGAACTGGCCGAGAAAGGAACCGATCGCCGTGCGCTTGGCACCGGCAATGACAATGCTGTCGTCCGACATGGGTATCTCCGCGATGTTTGGGAGGCGCGAACGCCTGCCGAATATTTCCGCAAATTATCGCAGTTGCGCCGAAGCGCCGGCAAATCCGCGTGAACGGCATCGCAGCGCGCGCCGCACGGTAACTCGTGAGCTTTTCGTTGTGTCAGTATTCGACTTCGCGCAGCCAAAAGGGGTGTTGGCGGCGATGGTTGCAGGGGATCAAACGGGGAGCACCATGAAAAACATCGAACCGAAATCACGTCGCTGCGAAATGGCGTTGGCCATCGGCATGGCGCTGGCCTTGAGCGCCTGCGGCGGCGGCGGTGGTGGAGGCGGCGGTGCGAATGTGCGCCCGACGCCCACCCCGGTCCCGGCGCCGGCACCGGCGCCCACTCCGGTTCCGGCGCCCGCTCCCGTACCCAGCCCGACACAGACCGACCCGCCGTTCGATGCCCAGGTCAGCCTTACCGGCGCGGACAAGGCGCACGCGCAGGGCTTCACCGGCAGTGGCGTGAGGATCGGCGTGATCGACAGCGGCATCATGCGCAACCATCCGGCCCTGGCAGGGCGCGTGGTGAAATCGCTGTACTACATCGACCCGGCCATCAACAACACCGCCGTGGACGATGTGCTCGGTCACGGCACGTGGGTGGCGGAGATCGCCGCGGGCAAGGCGTTCGATCTCTTTGCCGGCGGCGTGGCCCCCGGTGCGAGCCTGGTGTCGGCGCGCATCATCAGCGATTCGCCGCCACCGGACGACGGCACCGGTCAGGGCAACGAGGTCACCAGTGCCGACCCGTTGGGTTCCATCAACGATGACCTGATCGCCAACAACGTCAAGATCACCAACAACTCGTGGGGCGGCCTGTACTGGTCGGCAAGCGCCACCGCCACCACCCAGAGCTTCCACGACGCCTACGCGCCCTTCGTCAAGACCTGGGGCGGGCTGGTGGTAATGGCGGCGGGCAACAGTGGCGAGGCCAATCCCAGCGACGTGGCCGCGTTGCCCAGCCGCACGCCCGACCTCGAGCCGGGCTGGCTTGCGGTGGTGGCGCTCGACACCAACAAGCCCACCACCCTGGCCAGTTACTCCAATGCCTGCGGCGTGGCGAAGAACTACTGCCTGGCCGCGCCCGGCGACGTGATCGTCAGCGACAAGGACGACACCAGCGCCGATACCACCTACCTCATCGTCAAGGGCACCTCGCTGGCGGCGCCGCAGGTCTCCGGTGCGGCCGCGCTGGTGTGGCAGGCCTATCCGTATTTCACCAATGACCTGGTTCGCCAGACCCTGCTGGGCACGGCCGACGACCTGGGTGCGCCGGGCGTGGATGCGGTGTTTGGCTATGGCGGGTTGAACGCGGGCAAGGCGGTCAACGGGCCGGCGAAGTTCGACTGGGGCGACGTCAGCGTAAGCGTGCCGGGCAGCTCGAGCTGGAACAATCCGATCTCCGGTGCCGGCGGGTTGATCAAGCAGGGGACCGGTACGCTGACGCTCACCCAGCCCTCGACGTTCACCGGCTTGACCCAGGTGCAAGCCGGTACGCTGGTGGCGAAGTCGCTGGTTTCGAGCGTGACCATCGGTGCGCAGGGTACGCTGGCCAATACCCATGCCATCGGCGGCAACGTCGTCAACAGCGGCGTCATCGGCGTCAATGGCGGCGACGTGACGGTGGCCGGCGACTACACCCAGCAGGGCAGTGGGCGGTTGGCCGTGTCGCTGGGCTCGGCATTGAAGGTGACGGGCAAGGCGACGCTCGCCGGTGGCGATCTCTATGTGATCGGCAAGGAGAACAGCTACGTTGCCGATTCGCACACCGTCGTGCTGAGCGCGGCAGGTGGCTTGACCGGTGCCTTCAGCGGCTATGCCAAGGCCTCCAACGTGACCTTGCTCAATGCCACGCTGGGCTATGACGCCAACAACGCCTGGCTCAATGTCAGCCAGGTGCAGGCAACCTCGGTGACGGGGCTTGCCTACACGACGGCTTCGTACGCCGCCGCGCAGCGGGTGGATGCGGCGTTCGGCCAGATCAACAACCAGCTCGGTGGCGGTGCGTCCGGCAGCGCCGCCGTGGGCAGCGGTTTCATCCAGGCGGCGGCAACCCTGCAGCACACGGCCAATCTGCAAAACCTGCAGCGCTCGCTGGAAAGCCTGTCCGGCCAGTTGCACGCGGCCAGCACGGCGATGACGTTCGAGGCGATCGATGCGGGCACGCGCGCCTTGTCGGATCGATTCGACAGCCTGCTGACCGCGCCGCGTGCCGGCAGCTGGACGCAGAACCTCGGCTACCACGGTGGCATGTCGCGCAGCGGCTACAGCGAGGTCGGCTACGACCTCAGCGGCTGGCTGGCGGGCCAGGACTACCGCATCGGCAGCAACGGGGTTGCCGGTTTCGCGCTGAGCCAGAGCCGGGGCCTGGGCCGCCTGGCCGAGAGCGCCGACCAGGGCCGCAGCCATGCGGTGGAAGGCATGCTGTACGGCGGCGTGATCGATGGTGCCTGGTACACGATGGGCCGTTTCGGCATCGGCAGCTATCGCGAAAACATGCGGCGCACGGTCGAGCTGGGCGCGCAATCCACGGGCGTCAGCAGCCAGAGCGGAGGCCGTTACGGCGTGGCTTACGGCGAAAGCGGCTACCGTCTTGCGCTGGGTCGCACGGCGGTCACGCCGTACGTCAACCTGCAGTACGCGCAGATCCGTCGCGACGGTTTCAACGAGCTGGGTGGCGCCGGCTTCGGGCTGAAATCCGCCGCGCAGACGGCGGCGCGCTGGCAGGCCGGGCTGGGTGTGCGCGCCACCCGGGGTTGGCAGTTCGAGCGCGGCGGCAGCGTGCGACTGCAGACGCACTTGCTGTGGCAACAGGCGTTCGGCTTGCGCGGCGACGTGTTCCAGGCCAGCTTCACCGGTCTCGACCAGTGGGCGCCGCTGGGCGGCATCGGGCTGGCGCGCTACGGCGGCATGGCGGGCGCGTCACTGGATTGGACGCTTACCCCGCGGGTCGGTTTCCAGCTGGGCTACGACCAGTACCTGGGCCAGCGCCAGCAGGCGAAGATGGCGACCGCCAGCTTCCACTGGACGTTCTGAACCAGGTTTCTGGCCCTCGCCCCAACCCCTCTCCCAAAGGGAGAGGGGCTTTCGAGGCGGGAGCTGGCGCTCGACGCTAATCCCGAATCCCGGCCCCTCAGGCTTTCCCGTGGAACAGCTCGCGCCCGATCAGCATGCGGCGGATCTCGTTGGTACCGGCGCCAATCTCGTACAGCTTGGCGTCGCGCAGCAGCCGGCCGGCTGGATAGTCGTTGATGTAGCCGTTGCCACCCAACGACTGGATCGCCTCCAGCGCCACCTTCACCGCGTTGGCCGAGGCATTGAGCAGGCAGGCGGCCGGGTCGATACGCGACTTCACGCCGCTGTCGAACTGCTGCGCCACCAGGTAGGCGAAGCCGCGTGAGCTTTGCAGCGCGGTGTACATGTCGGCCACCTTGGCCTGCATGATCTCGAACGTGCCGATCGGCGCATTGAACTGCTTGCGCTCGCGCACGTAGGGCAGGGTGATGTCCAGCGCCGCCTGCATCAGGCCGATCGGGCCGCCGGACAGCACCAGCCGTTCGGTGTCCAGCCCGTTCATCAGCACGCGCACGCCTTCGTTGATCTCGCCCACGATGTTCTCGGGCGGGATCTCGCAATCCTCGAACACCAGCTCGCAGGTGTTCGAGCCGCGCATGCCCAGCTTGTCCAGCTTCTGCGCGGTGCTGAAACCCTTCATGCCTTTCTCGACGATGAAGGCGGTCATGCAGCGGCTGCCGGCGGTGCGTGGCGCGGTGCGCATGTACACCAGCAGCACGTCGGCGTCGGGCCCGTTGGTGATCCACATCTTGTTGCCGTTGGCCACCCACACGCCGTCGCGCAACTCGGCCTTGCAGCTCATCGAGCCGACCACGTCGGAGCCGGCGCCCGGCTCGCTCATCGCCAGTGCGCCCACGTGTTCGCCGCTGCACAGCTTGGGCAGGTACTTCTGCTTCTGGGCCTCGTTGCCGTTGTGGAAGATGTTGTTGACGCAGAGGTTGGAATGCGCGCCGTAGGACAGGCCGACCGAGCCGGAGGCGCGCGAGATCTCCTCCATTGCCACCATGTGCGCAAGAAAACCGAGGCCGGTGCCGCCGTAGGCTTCGTCGACGGTGATGCCGAGCAGGCCCATTTCGCCCAGCTTGCGCCACAGGTCGGCGGGAAACAGGTTGTCGCGATCGATCCTGTCCGCGCGCGGGGCGATCTCCTTCTCCGCGAATGCATGCACGGTTTCGCGCAATAGGTCGATGTCTTCTCCGAGCGGGAACGGACGCATTGACGGACTCCATGGACGACGCAGATGACAGGCCGTCGATGGTAACGCAGGCGCGGCTCGCCCCGCTGGCGATGCCGCGCCGTGAGTCGTCGTGCCTCAGTGAACCTTGGCCAGCTTGCCCCTCAGCGCCACGCCCGACATCAGCGAGCCCTTGTGGCATTCGTAGTTCTTCGGGTCGCGGTGGACCTGTTTCTTGTAGTAGCTCTCGATGTCCACCACCGCGTTGGCGCCGGCCTGCCTGGCGGCATCCTGCAACGTGATCAGCGCCGACTGCAGCACCCAACTGCAGGTCTCCTGGCTGGATTTGCCGAACGCGTTGGTCTTCTTGTTGGTGACGACGTTGTCGTTGACCACCTCCACCTTGCCGGCCGGCTGGTTGCCCGCCAGGTAGAACTTCACGCTGCCATCGAGCTTGCCGGATGCGGTGGCGGCCGCCACGGTGTCCTGGAACGACAGGTACACCACGTCTTCAGCCATGCCGATGGCGGGCACAGCGGACAACGCGAGCAGGGTCAGGGCGAGAACTTTGGTCTTCATGACAACTCCTTGGGTGATGAACCGATGCGGTCGCCTGACCGCGGCAATAAAGCGGCGAGCGTAACGTGCGAAGAACCCCGTCAGCACAGGCCGCCGTTGACGGCCAGCACCTGGCGCGTGATGTAGCCCGCGTCGGCGCCCAGCAGGAACTCCACCGCGGCCGCCACTTCATCGGGCGTGCCGGTGCGTTCGGCCGGGATCATCTTCAGGATCTGCTCCACCGGCACCTCGGGGTCGAGCATGTCGGTCTCGATCAGGCCGGGGGCCACGCAGTTGACCGTGATCCGGCGCTTGGCCAGCTCCACCGCCAGCGCCTTGGCGGCGCCGATCACACCGGCCTTCGATGCGCTGTAGTTGACCTGGCCGCGGTTGCCGATGAGGCCGGAGACCGAGGTGATGCAGACCACGCGGCCGGGCGCGCGGCGGCGGATCATCGGCATGATCAACGGGTGCAGCACGTTGTAGAAGCCGTCCAGGTTGGTGCGCAGCACGCTGTCCCAATCCTCGCCGGTGAGCGCGGGAAAGGCCGCGTCGCGGGTCAGCCCGGCGTTGCAGACCACGCCGTAATAAGCCCCGTGCGCGGCTACGTCCGCTTCCAGTGCCGCGGCGCAGGCGGCGCGGTCGGCAATGTCGAACTGCAGCACGCGCGCCGATTGTCCCAGCGCCTCGATCTCGCCGCGCACCGCGTCGGCCTCCTCGCGGCGTGAGCGGCAATGCAGCACCAGGGTGTAGCCGGCGCGGGCCAGGCGCAGGGCGATGGCGCGGCCGATGCCGCGGCTGGAGCCGGTGACGAGAATGGTTTCAGGCATGGGTCTGGCTCGGTGCGAGGGAGGCGAGAAAAGCGTCGCTGTCGGGTGGGCTGAAGACGGTCAGGCGGGCTTCGGCATGGATGCCTTCGGCGTCGATGCGGCAGGCGAACATCGCCATGCCATTGTCGTCATGAAAACTGCGGAACGCTTCGACGGCCAGTTCGCTGCCGGGTGGAAACGCGTGCACGTTGCAGCGGAAGTGACGGGTGCCGAGCAGGAATCCCAGGCGGACGGGACGATCCTCCTGCCTTGCCTGCCAGCCCGACCATGCCGCCACGGCCTGCGCCATCAGTTCCACGCCGCACCATGCGGGGAGGCTGCCATCGGGGTCGTTGAACGGTCCATCGGGCCGCACGCCGAGCCGGCAGACGATGCGATCGCCTTCGGCGTGCAACACCGAATCGAGCAGGATCATGTCGCCGGTGTGGGGCAGCAGGTCGGCGATCGGCCAGGGCGTCATGGCGGGGTTTCCCCGCTGGCGTCGGCGTCGGCCAGGATCAGGCTGGCGTTGTTGCCGCCGAACGCGAACGAGTTGCTCATCAGCCGCCGCGTGCCTTGCGCCGGCAGGCGGCGTTGCGTGTCGACCAGATCCAGTGCGGCCAGCTCCGGGTCGGGCTCGCCATCCCATGCGTGCGGCGGCAGGCGGTGGTGGCGATCCATCAGGCTCAACCAGCAGAACGCGGCTTCCAGCGCGCCGGCGGCGGCCAAGGTGTGGCCAGTCAGGGCCTTGGTCGAGGAGCACGGCACGCCGCGCGGAAACACCGCCGCCATCGCCCGGCTTTCCATGCGGTCGTTGTGTTCGGTGGCGGTGCCGTGCAGGTTGACGTAGTCGATCTGGCCGGCATCGAGTTGCGCGCGCGCCAGCGCGTCGCGCATCGCCTGTTGCGCGCCCAGCCCTTGCGGGTCCGGTGAGGACATGTGGTACGCGTCGGAGCTGGCGCCGCTGCCGGCCAGCACCACGCCGCCGTGTTCGCGCGTCATCAGGAACAACGCCGCGGCCTCGCCGATGTTGATGCCGCGACGGTTGCGCGAGAACGGCTGGCAGTGATCGGCGTCCAGCGCCTCCAGCGCCAGGAAGCCGTTCACTGGCAGCCGCGCCAGCGTGTCGACGCCGCCGCACAGCACCGCATCGCACACACCCATCTGCAGCAGGCGCTGCGCGCTGATCAGGGCGCGCGCGCCCGAGGTGCAGGCGGTCGAGATGCCGTAGGCAGGGCCGGAAAGCGCCAGCCATTCGGCCAGGAACTCGGCCGGCGCGCCCAGCTCCTGGTCGGCGTAGCGGTAGTCGTGCGGCCATTGGCCGTGCCGGCGGCGATGGCCGATCGCGTGGGTGGTGCGCTCGATGCCGGTGGTGCTGGTGCCGATGACCACGCCCACGCGGTGCGCACCGTGCTGGCGGATCGCGGCGCGGATATCGCCCTCGATCTCCTGCGCGGCGGCCAGCAACAGGCGGTTGGCGCGGTTGTCCCGCGTTGCCGCCAACGCTGGCGGTATCGGCGGCAGTTCGTGGCGCACGGCGGCCAGCGGCAACGGGCGGTTCGGCGCCCAGCCCGCTTCGGCGCGGATGCCACCGCCGTCGCCGCCGAACAGGGCGGCGGCAACCTCGTCCTTGCCATGGCCAAGACTGCAGGTCACGCCCAGTGCGTTGAGATACGCCGTCATCGGGCAAGCGGCTTGCGCGCGGCCACGTTGACCAGGGTTTCCTCGCGCTGGCCCGGCGGTGGCGGTTGTTTCAGGTGCCAGCGTTCCAGCAGGCCGAAGTCGCGTGCGCGGCTCCACCACAGGTAGGGCAGCGATACCTGTTGCGGACCGAACGCGAAACCCTGCTCGCGCAGCATCTGCAGGTAGCCGTCCGCACTTTTCTGCACATGCATTGGGTGGCGGAAGAACCAGCGGATCACCCAGGTGTCGATATAGGCCTTGGTCGACTCGGCAAACAGCAGTACGCCGCCGGGTTTCAGTACGCGCCAGAATTCGGCCAGCGCGCGTTCCTGCTCCACCAGGTGGTGGAAGGTCTGGTGGCAGAACACGATGTCGACGCTGGCGTCGGGCAGCTCGATCTGCGCGCAGTCGCCGGCGATCAGGTCGGCGGGAATCCGCTCCTTGTCGGCTTCGGCGCTGGCCAGCGAAAGGCTGTGCGGATCGGCATCCAGCCCGATCAGCCGCTGCGGCCGGAACGCCTCGTGCAGCAGCCGGAACGATTTGCCCTGGCCGCAACCGACGTCCAGCAGCACGCCGCCTTGCGGGGCAGGTTCGCCACAGAGTTTCTTCAGGTCGTTGATGGCGACGCGAAGCACGTGGTGCTGCCAGGTGAACGTGCTCAGGAAGCGGAAGCCAATGCGGGTTTCCTCGACATATGTGGGGCTGGCGTAGTTCATGGTTGGCATCAGGCGTGGGTGGATGAAGAGGGCGGCAGGTGACGCTCGACCGCGTCGATCATCACCTGTGGCGACACCAGCTGCATCATGCCGTCGGCGGCGCTGACGGCGACCTGCACCGTGCTGGCGCGGGTCAGCCGCTCGCCGGTTTCCGCATCGCTGATCAGGTAGTTGATCTTCAGCCGGTTCTGCCATTCGGCCAGGTCCGCGCGCACGCGCAGGCGCTGGCCGAAGCGCGCGCCCTGCACGTAGCGCAATTGCAGGTCGATGATCGGCCAGGCATAGCCGGAGGCCTGCATGTCCAGGTAGTTGTGGCCGATCATGTCCAGCAGCGCGCAGCGCGCGATCTCCAGGTATTTCACGTAATGGCCGTGCCAGACCACGCTCATCGAATCGACGTCGAAGAACGGCACGGTGATCTCGGTATCAAGGTGCAGCACGCCGCGGGTGCGCATCGTTTTCTCCAGTGGCGGTCGCTGGCGCGTCAACGTGCCAGTAGGGGTGGAAATTGAACCATTGCCGCGGCGCCACCAGGCATTTCTGCGCCAGGTAATCGGCATAGCGCTGCACCCAGCCGGCGATCAGCGCCTCGCGCTGGCGACGGTCCCAGGCCGGCGCGTCGATGAACGATTCGAGGTGGATCTGGTAGCGGCCGTCGATCTTCAGGCAGCACATCAGGTTCACCGGGCAGCGCAGCAGCCCGGCCAGCATCCACGGGCCTTGCGGGAACGGCGCCGGGTGGCCGAGGAAATCCACCACCACGCGCCGGCCATCCTGCAGCGGCACGCGGTCGCCGGCGATCGCCAGCCATTCGCCGCGGTCCAGCCGTTGCGACAGGTCGAGCATCAGCGCCGCGTCCATCTCGCTGACCTGCAACAGGTGCAATTGATGATCGCCGGCGGCGCTCTGCAGGCGGTTGAAATGGGCCACGTTGGGCGTGTGCACCAGGACGTTCAGCGGCACCTGCTCGCCCAGCTCCGCCAGCGCGCGGCACACCTCCAGGTTGCCCAGGTGGGTGCCCACAAGGATCTCGCCGCGGCGGCCGTGCCGGTTTTTCGTCAGCCGCTCGCGCACGCCATCAGGGTCGTGCAGCGTCACCTGGTCGAGCTTCAGCTTGCCGTGCCACGCATCCAGGCGATCGAGCAGGCTCTCGCCGAAGGCCATGAACTGGGCGAACACGCTGCGCAGGGTGGGGCGCAGGTCGCTGCGTCCGCTCCATTGGGCGAGGTAATCCTGGTACTGGCGCACGTTGCGCCGGGCGCGGCGGCCGAACACGAAGAAGTACAGCACGATCCCATACAGCACCGGCGTCATCGGGCGCCGTCCCAACAGGCGCAAACCGAGCGCGGTGAGCTTCATCAGCCAGAAGCTTCCACGCTCGCGCTGCGCCGCCCAATGCTGCTTGTCGGTGCTGTGCTCAGCCATGGGCGAGGGTCACCCGCAGGCGCCCGGATGAGCAATGCTGGCCCGCCAGGCGGTAGGCGAAGTGCAGCTTCCCAAGCGTCGTGCCGGGCTCGGCCTCGTAATGCAGGTCGAGCTCCAACGCGTCACCGGGACGCAATAGTCGCTGGAATTTCAGCGCTTCCATCTCGCGGCAGTGGTTCGAGGTGCCAAGGCGCGGCGCAGCCAGCGCCAGCGCCCACGCCACCTGCACCACGCCCGGCAGGACCGGCGCCGTGCGGAAATGGTCGTCGAAGAGGACCAGGTCCGACGGCAGCACCAGATCGAGCCTCCAGCGGCCCGCGTTTTCCTGCTCGGCAATGGGAGTGACCTGGCGCGGGCGCGGTGTCGCCAGCAGGCGCTCGATGGTGGCGCGGTCGGTGGCCGGTGGCGGCGCGTCCAGCAGGCGCCAGTGGCTCGGTACGGTCAGATCGTGCGTGGCGAGCTGCGATTGCAACGCGTGCAGCAGCGACTGGCGTCCCTCGCGATGGAACTGGGCCTGGCCGCTGCGGCTCAGCAACAGCAGGGCGCCGGTGCTGCCTGCCCAGGCGCCATCCAGCCAGGGATGGTCGGCGAGTACCCTGGCCGCAAGCGCCAGCGGGCTCACGCAAAACTCCGGCGCAATCGCTGGCGCAGCAGCCATTCGCCACCGAAGAGGATGCCCAGCAGCGCGTAGGAGATCATGCCGTTGTAGAGCGTCCACCACGACAGCGGCGCCCACAGCGTCAGCGCCGCCGACATGCTGCCGTTGAACGCGAAAAAGCCTACCCACACCCAGGTCACCACGCGGGTGTAACGCACGGCGGCCGGCGGCAGGTTGGGTTCGCGCAGGCGCGCGAAGCGTTCGACGAAGGGCGGGCCGTAGACCAGGCTCCAGCCGAAGGCGGCCAGCAGGAAGGCATTGAGCAGCACCGGATACCAGCGCAGCAGCATCGCCTCGCCGGTGAACATCAGCAGCACGCAGTAGAGCAGGGCGATGCCCATCATCCAGCGGCCGCCCGGCTGACGCAGCAGGCTGGGCCCGCGGATCAGCCAGATCGCGCCGAGCACCAGCGCGAAGATCGGCGGCGCGACCTTCTCCGTGCCGAAGTACACCACGAACGGGTACAGCACGCCGGCCAGCGGCAAGGCGATCTTGGCGATTAGTCGCCGCATGCGCTGCGCTGCTCCTGCACGAAGGCGGCCAGGCTGGCCACCGTGGCGAAATGCTTGCGCGATGCCTTGACGTCGGCATCGATTCGGATGGCGTACTGCTTCTGCAACGCCAGCGCCAGCTCCAGCGCGTCCACCGAATCCAGCCCCAGGCCGTCGCCGAACAGCGGCTGATCCACGGCAATGTCGGTGGCGGCCAGGTGTTCCAGGTTCAGCGTGTCGATGATGAGCCGGGCGATGTCCTGCTGCAGCGCGGTCTGTGCGGACACGGGATCTTGGGTGGTCATGGGGCGTCGAGTCCTTCCAGAAAGAGATCATGCAGGTGCTGGTTCAGGCGTCGCGAGGCGATCGGCCGGGGCGCGTCGTTGAACGTGGCCGGGTCGATATCGTCGCCCACGCGCAGATGCACCATCACCCGCCGCCAGGGGATGTGGTACCACGGTTCGGCCTTGGTCAGCGTGGTGGGTACCACGGTGATGAACACCGGCGTGATCGTGCGCGCGCCGAGCAGGGCGATGGCGGCGGCGCCGCGATGGAACACCGGCGGCTGCCCCGGCGTGGTGCGCGTGCCCTCGGGAAACATCACCAGGGTCTGGCCCTGGCGCAGCACGTTGGCCGCCTGCTCCAGCATCTCCGGGCTGCCGTTGTTGCTGATGTACTGCGCCGCGCGCACCGCGCCATGCATGCACGGGTTGTTCCACAGGCTGGCCTTCACCACGCAATTGGTGTCGCGCATCTGCGAGATCAGGAACACCACGTCGATCAGCGACGGATGATTGGCGATCACCAGCTGGCCCGGCCGCCCCAGGCGCTCGGCGCCGTCGATGCGAAAATCCAGCACGCGGGTGCGGTACATGAACTGCACATGCAGATGGAACGCGCGGCTGATCGCGGCGCGCGCGCGGCGACGGCGCGCCAGCGGGCCGCCCGGCAGCAGTGCCAACAACGGCAGGATCAGCACCCGCAGGATCACCCCGCCGATGCCGAACACGGCAAAGCTGGCGCCCGTGGCCAGCAGGCGCCACAGCCACGCGTCGCGGCGGCGGTGCATCACGTGCGCTGCCACTGCCATCGGCGTCGTTTCCAGGCGTGCTGCAACGAGGACGCGCCGGTCTGCAGGGCGCGCAGGAAATCCAGCGCATGCGGCCACGGGCAGGGCGGCGTGTCGCCGTCATCGGGCTGCAGGTCGAGCTGCCAGCCGTCGCCCGCCGACGCATCCGTGCGGCCCAGCCGCAGGGCCACGGCGTAGGAGAACGGCACGTCGGTGATCCAGCCGGCATACGCGTCCGGCGGCACTTCCTCGGCGATCACCGCCAGCACCGACGAGGCGCCGGCGGCCAGCAGCGTCGATGCTTCCAGCATGGCGTGCTCGAAGGTATCCGCCTCGCCGGCGATCGCCACCGATTCACCGCGCTGGCCGCGCAGCAGCGACCACTGGCCGGCGATGGCGTTGTGCACCGACAAGCCGAACTGCGTGGGCGACAACGGCTGCTCGCCGGCCACGTCGCCCAGCAGGTTGAACGTGCGCGTGGTTTCGCCGTGGCGCGAGGCGAATACGAACGGCAACTGCTCGTTGTCGCCGCATAAGGGCGAGGCCACTTCCATCGTCATCCGCGCCAGCCGGCTCAGGCGGCGGCGTTGCATCGGTGGTAGCGACAAGCACTCCGGCTGCTCCTGTCGATCGGTCAGCACGCGCGGCGATTGAGCCCAGGCCAGCCATTCCTCGGCGCTGGCCACGCCCGGCGCCCATGCCCGCCACTGCTCGATGCGCAGCGCGATCATGCGGCTTGCTCCGCCGGCCGCTGGAACATCAGCGCGGCGCAGCTGCCACCGAAGCCGAAGTTGTGCGACAGCACGCTGTCAATGCGGCGCGCGTGGGTCTGCTGCACCAGCGGCGCCGCCGCAAAAGCAGGATCGGCGTCGATCACAGGCGCGCCAGCGGCCACGAAACCGTGCTGCATCATCAGCACGCTGGCGATCGCATCCAGCGCACCGGCGGCGCCAGGCGCGTGGCCGCTCAGCCCCTTGATCGACGACATCGCCGGCACCGGCGCGCCGCGTTCGGCGAACACCGCTTCGATCGCCTGCCATTCCTGCAGATCGCCCTGCGGCGTGGAGCAGGCGTGGGTGTTGATGTAGTCGGGCAGCGTGCCGGCCTGCTGCAAGGCCTGGCGCAGCGCGCGCACCATGCCGTCCACGCCGGGGCCGACCATGCTGGCCGGATCCGTGCCGGCGCCGAAACCGGTCAGCTCGGCCAGCACATTGGCGCCGCGCGAGCGCGCGTGCGCCAGCGATTCCAGCACCAGCGCGCCGGCACCGGCGGCCAGCACGAAGCCGTCGCGCTGCCGGTCGTACGGCCGCGACGCGCGCTGGGGCTGGTCGGCGCTGGCGGCGGACAACGCGCCGAAGGCATCGAACCAGGTGGCGGTGCCTTCGAACAATTCCTCGCTGCCACCGGTGAGCACGATCTGCTGGCGCCCCAGCTGGATCAGCTCCATCGCCTGGCCGATCGCCAGCGTGGCGCTGGTGCAGGCCGAGGCCACCGTCTGGGTGACGCCGCGGATGCCGTACGCATGCGCAAGACAGGCCGACAACGCACTGCTCATGCCGCGCGATACCAGGAACGGCGACAACCGGCCCACGCCCTTGCTGCGGTAAGCCTCCAGGCCCGCTTCGTATTCGTTCAACGAGGCACCGCCGCCGATCACCAGCCCGCAGTCGCCGCTTTCCAGTTGGGCCGCGTCGAGCCCCGCGTGTTCGATTGCCTCGCCCATCGCGTGCCAGGCGTACAGCGCCGGCTGGGCCAGGAAACGGCGCAGCTTGCGCGGCGGCTCGGGCAGGGTGCTGACGTCGACCGGCCCGCCGACGCGCGTGTTCAGGCCGCGGCGGGCGAAGCTGTCCATCGCGCGCAGGCCGCTGCGGCCGGTTTGCAGCGCCTCGCGAAATGCCTCGCGGCCGTTGCCCAGGCAACTGACCACGCCCATCCCCGTCACCACCACCCGTGGCAGGCCGCGCGCGTCGAGCAGGTCGGGCGCCATCAGTCGCTGGCCCGGAAGATCAGCGAGGTGTTGATGCCGCCGAAGGCGAAGTTGTTGTTCATCACGCAGTCGGTGGAAAGCCGGCGCCCTTCACCGGTGACGTAATCCAGCTCGGCGCATTCGGGGTCGACGTCGGTGAGGTTGATGGTGGGCGCAAACCAGCCTTCGCGCATCATGCGGATCGCCCACCACGACTCCAGCGCGCCGCAGGCGCCCAGCGTGTGGCCGACATAGCTTTTCATCGAGCTCACCGGCACGCGCGCGCCCAGCACCGCGGCCGTGGCGTGGCTTTCGGCCACGTCGCCGCGATCGGTGGCGGTGCCGTGGGCACTGACGTAGCCGATCGCCTCGCGCGAAATGTCCGCGTCCTGCAGCGCCCACTGCATCGCCGTGGCCATCGTTTCGCGGGTGGGCTGGGTGATGTGGTTGCCGTCGGAGTTGCAGCCGAAGCCGATGATCTCGGCATGGATGGTGGCGCCGCGCGCCTTGGCGTGTTCGTACTCCTCCAGGATCAGCGTGGTGGCACCTTCGCCCACCACCAGGCCGTCGCGGGCGCGGTCGAACGGACGTGGCGTGAGGCCGGGCTCGTCGTTGCGGGTGCTGGTGGCGAACAGCGCATCGAACACCGCCGCGCCGGGGCCGGACAACTCCTCCGCGCCGCCGCAGAGCATCATCGTCTGGCGGCCGTACTTGATTGCCTCGTAGCCGTAGCCGATCGCCTGGCTGCCCGAGGTGCAGGCGCTGGAGGTGGGGATCACGCGGCCCTTCAGCTGGAAGAACACGCCGATGTTCACCGCCGTGGTGTGCGCCATCATGTGGATGTAGCTGGTGGCGGTGACGCCCTGCATCGAGCCGGTGTCCAGCATGTGGCCGACCACCCGCGCCGGCTCCACGCTGCCGCCGGACGAGCCGTAGGCCACGCCCATGCGACCGTCGCGCACGCTGGGGTCGTCGAGCAGGCCCGCGTCGCGCATCGCATGCTCGCTGGCCGCCACCGCCAGCTGCGCCACGCGACCCATCGAGCGACTGAGCCGGCGCGGCCACGGCGGCAGGGTGAAGTCGTCCACCGGGCAGGCCAGGCGGGTGTTGAGGGCGTCGAAATGGTTCCACTCGGGCATCGCGCGCACGGCATTGCGGCCCGCGCGCAATCGCGCCTCGATGGTTGCCCAGTCGTGGCCGAGCGCGGTGATGCCGCCCATGCCGGTGATCACCACGCGCTTCATCGCAACGGCTTCTCGTCAAGGTGGTGGGGGACAGTGGCCGCAAGGCGGCCTGCCTTCCATCGGCGCCACAGCAGGCGCGGTGCGCGCGGCAGCATGCCCAGCAGCAATCGCGTGTGCATGGCGGTGATGCGCACGTTGTCGTGCAACATGCGGAAATGCGACAGCCCATCGGCCGGGTAGATCACCCGCGTGGGCACATTGCGCACCGGCACGCCGCGCCACACCAGCCGCACGGCGATCTCGGTGTCGAAATCCATCCGTGCCGGCAGCGGCGCGCGGGCGATTTCCGCGGAGGTTTCGTCCAGCGGATACAGCCGGTAGCCGCACATCGAATCGTCGATGGCCAGCGACAGCGTCTCCATCCACACGCAGACGTGGGTGAGGTAGCGGCCGTACAGGCGCGCCTTGGGCACGCTGTCGTCGTAGACCGCGCGCCCGCACACCATGGCGCGTGGATGCTGGTGCGATGCTTCCAGAAAGCGCGGCACGTCGTTGACGTCGTGCTGGCCGTCGGCGTCGATCTGCAGTGCGTGGCTATGGCCGGCCTCGCGCGCGGCCAGCAGCCCGGCCACCAGCGCCGCGCCCTTGCCCTGGTTGTGCGGCAGGCGTAGCAGCTGGATCTCGCCACTCGCGGCCAGCGCATCAAGCACGGCGCGGGTCTCGGCATCGCTGCCATCGTCGACCACGATCACGGGCAGGCCTTGCGCCCGCAGGGCCTGCACGGTGCGGGCGATGGTGGCCTTGTGGTTGTAGATCGGGATCAGCGCGCACGGCGCCAGGCGTGCCGCGGGCACTGACATCGGCGGGACCGGCATCCGACGCAAGAGGCCGCCGTCAGCGGGCGAGCAAGGTGTGCACGGTGGCGATCACGTCGCCCACGGTGCGCACGCTCTTGAAGTCCTCGGGTTTGATGCGCATGCCGGTCATCTCCTGCACGTGGATCGCCAGATCCACCGCATCGATGCTGTCCAGCTCCAGGTCGGTGAACAACTGCGCCGACGGCGTGACCCGCGCAGGGTCGATCTCGAACGTGTCGCGAAGCACGTCCCTGAGCCTGTCCAGGATGGCCTCGTCGCTGATCCCTGCTTCCATCATCATCGCGCTCATAACTCTTCCGCCTGCTCTTGTTCCGGTGATGCCATGCAAGGCATGGACGGGGAATGGGCCGGGCGCTTTCGCACGCCCGGACGCCGGCATTCCCGTGTCTGTCCCCATGAGGTTCCGATGTTGGCGGAGCGGCCTGGCCGATCCTCCCGCGACGCGGGCCCCCTGTGGCCCTAGCCCTTTTCAGGCAAGGGTTTACGCGTCAAAAACGCGTGACGGAGTGTAGCAGAATCAGGGCCGGCGTCAGCCATCTTTCGGCATGGGACGCGGGCCCCGGCGCGCTGCGATCCGGGCGTGCTGGCGGCCCCGGCATGCGGGTGGCCGCCGCGCATCACCAGGTCACGCCGGCTGCCACTCGGCGGTGAGATCGGCCAGCTTGCGGCATTGGCCGCGCACCAGCGCCAACTGGTTCAGTACCAGGGTCGCCGCGTCGTCGTCGGGCACGGCTTCGGTGGGGTCGTCCGGATGATCGGCGGGGCCGGCGGCCTGCGCCGACCGCTGTAGGGCATCGGCCACGCGTTCCAGGGCCGCCACGGCCTGCCCACCCCGCTGCATGACGGCGTCGACGGCGTCGGCGGACAGCACCTGCCGATGGCTGCCCAGCGTCGACAGGTGACCCAGCAGTACCTGCGCGGCGGTCAGGAATCGCAACAGCACATCGTCGTGGCGATGCTTGCCGCCGGGCTCGCGCAGCATCTGGCCGAGCAGGCCGCTCAGCGCGGCAATGGCGTTGTGGGCGTCGCGGCGGGCAATGCGGTAGTCCAGATCGTCGTGCCTGCCGCTGCGGTATTGCGGCAGGATGCGCGCCAGGTAGCGCGCGTCGCTGTGCAGCGTGTCGGCCAGCAGCTGGCCCGGTTGTCGCGCCTGCCAGTCCGGCAATATGAAATGGATCGCCAGCGCGGCAATCGCGGCGCCGGCCAGCGTATCCAGCAGCCGCGGCAGCATCACCGCATAGCCGTCGCCCACCTGGTTCACCAGCATGATGACGAACAAGGTGATCATTGCCGTGGCCACGCCGTAGCGCCGGTGGCGGGCCGCGAAAAACGCCACGCCGGTCAGCGCGACCAGCGGCAACTGCCATTGCGGCGTGATCGAGTTCAGCGCCGCCCAGCCGATCACCAGCCCCGCGATGGTGCCGCCCAGGCGCTGCAGCAGCACGCGCCAGGTGGCGTGGTAGCTGGGCTGGCACACGAACAGCGTGGTCATCATGATCCAGTAGCCATGTTGCGGATGCAGCAGGCGCATCACCACATCACCGGCCAGCAGCGCCGTGGCCAGCCGTATGGCGTGGCGGAAGCGCGGCGCGCGCGGGCTGAACTGGGCGCGGATGCGGGCCCAGGCATCGGCGAGCGATTGCGGCGCCGGGTCCTGCAGGGTCGATTCCATGTGCCGGTCCAGCAGCACCTTGCCGTCGAGCAGGTCGTGGATGGCGGCAAGGTTGCTCGCCAGCCCGTCGAGGGCACGCAGCAGCGCCGGTTCGTGCGGCGTCTGGCGCAGGGATTCGATCGAGGTGCGCACATCGGCAAACGCGGCTTCCACGTCGTCGTCGCGCCCGATCCGGCTGCGCCGGCGCAAGGCATCGGCGAGCTGGCGGCAGCGGCTGGCCTGCAACCGCAGCAGGTGCTCGCAGCGAAACAGCACGTCGCTGTGGAAGAACGCCGTGGCCAGCGCGTCGTACGGGTAGTGCGAGGAGTTGATCCGCTCGTGGATGTCCTGCGCCATGAAATAGCGCTGCAGCAGCACCGCGGTGGCGCCGCGCGCGCGGCGGCTGCCGATGCGGTCGATCAGCATCAGGCGGGTGTCGTTGAGCGCCGTCACCACGTTCTCGTTGCGCCGCGCCAGTTCGAGTTGCAGAGCCTGGTCGTCGCGCCCGCGCAAGGGCAGGAACAGCGCCGCCTTGCCGTCCAGCTGATCGGCCAGCGCATTGAACAACCGTGCCAGCGCGTGCCGCACCGCCTGTTGCGGCGAGAGCGCGCTCCACAGCAGCGACAGCACGCCATACCACGCGGCGCCGGCCAGCATGCGGGCCGGTTCCAGCAGCAGGCCCGTCGGCGCGCCGCCGGCAAGATCCGACGCCAGCATCGTGTATACCGCAAGGATCAGCGTGGCGCCGGCGATCGTGCTGTAGCGCCCGCTCAGCGCGCCCAGCATCACCAGCAGCACCGTCGACAGCCACAGGCCGATCGCGAACGCCACCGGGTACGGCAGCAGCCACTCCACCGCCACCGCGGCCACCGTGAAACAGGCCAGCGTCACCAGCAGGGTGATCAGGCGGTTGCGCCACTGGTCTTCCGTTTCCGCCAGCGCGCAGGCGATGGCGCCCAGCAGGATCGGGATGATCGCCGCCAGCTCACCGCTGACCAGCCCGTAGACCACGATGCCGCCCAGCGCCAGCAGCACGCGTACGCATTCGGCAAAACGGTCGTAACCGAGCAGGCGAAACCAGTAGCTGGAGAGAGTGGACGTTTGCTTCATGCGGGAAGCATACGATGCGGCCCGCGCTTGCGCCGAATGGACGTCCAAAAGCTGCGTGCGCGACCGCGCTTTGCTCCCTTCCCTGCATGCCGCAAAGGGACTTCCTCCGGTCGCAGGGGAGGGCTGGCGAGGGGGTCTTTGGCATTCTCGCCAGCCCGGGCCACCCCCTCCCAACCTCCCCCTGCCTGCAGGGGGAGGAGCAAGAGACCGGTGTGCTTACTGCCCGCGCATGCGCCCCTGGAAGCGCGTGTGACCGTTGCCCATGTGCGCCAGCTTGATCTTGCCGATCGCGTTGATGCGCTCTTCGGCCAGGCGGTCGGCGGCCTTGTAGGTGGGGATGTTCTCGGTCTTGGAGATCTCGAAGATGCGCCCCAGGTTGTAGTAGATGGTGCGCATCATGCGCATGGCGCGCTCGCGGTTGTAGCCGTCGATCTCCAGCGACACGTTCATCACGCCTCCGGCGTTCACCGCGTAATCGGGCGCGTACAGCACGCCGCGCTTCTGCAACTCGTCGCCGATGGCGTCGGTGGCCAGCTGGTTGTTGGCCGGGCCGCAGATGATCTTCGCCTTGATGCGGTCGATGGTCTGCTCGTTGACGGTGCCACCCAGCGCGCAGGGCGAGTACACATCCGCATCCACATCGTAGATCTCGTCCAGGCCCACCGCCTCGCAGCCCAGTTCGTCGACGCAGCGCTGCACCGCTTCCTTGTTGATGTCGGTGACGAACACCTTGGCGCCCTGTTCGCGCAGCAGCTTGATGAACTCGCCGCCCACGTGGCCGCAGCCCTGCACGGCATAGCTGTACTTGCCCACGTCCTCGTTGCCGTACTTGGCCTGCAATGACGCCATCACGCCCTGCAGCGAACCGTAGGCGGTGAACGGCGACGGATCGCCCGAGCCACCATGCACCTGGTGCACGCCGGTGACGTAGTCGGTTTCGCGGAACACGTACTCCATGTCGTTGACGTCGATGCCCACGTCCTCGGCGGTGATGTAGCGGCCGCCCAGCGAATTGACGAAGCGGCCGAACGCGCGGAACAGCGCCTCGGACTTGTCCTTGCTGGGATCGCCGATGATCACCGCCTTGCCGCCGCCCAGGTTGAGGCCGGCCACGGCGTTCTTGTACGTCATGCCGCGCGACAGGCGCAGCACGTCATTCACCGCCTCCTGCTCGGTCTTGTACGGCCACATGCGCAAGCCGCCGAGCGCGGGGCCCAGCACCGTGTTGTGGATGGCGATGATGGCCTTGAGGCCGGCGTCCTTGTTGTGGCAGAAGACGACTTCCTCGTGTCCCGTGTTGGCGATGGTTTCGAAAATCATTGGAACGGTGACTCCATGGATTACGGTGCCGAACGGCATCTACAGACAGGAGCGGGGGCGATGCGACGCGGCCGCCCTGGGAACAGGGGAACCCTGAAACTGATCGCCCCGACCGAGGCCGGGGCGATGAAACTGGCGCGGAGTTTAGTACTTCGCCCGTGAAGGTGTTCCCGCGACGCAGCAAACGCGGGCTCCTGCTTACATGCGGCAATTCGGCGCGTGGCCGCTCTTGCGCGCCTGCTCGTACACCGGCATCAACTGCTGCGCCTGCTGGTTCAACGCCTGCGCGCGGTTGCCGGTGGACGGGTGGGTGGAAAGAAACGCCGGTGGCTTGCTGCCGCCTTGCGCGCCCATCTTCTGCCACAGCGTCACCGCCGCGCGCGGATCGAAACCGGCCTGCGCCATGTAGCGCTGGCCCAGCGTATCGGCCTCGCTTTCCTGCGTGCGCGAGAACGGCAGCAGGATGCCCACCTGCGCGCCCAAGCCCAACGCTGCGGCAACGTAGCCGGTGTTGGTGCCGCGCGTGCCGGCATACGCGGTGCCGGCCGCCACCGCGGCCTGCGTGGCCATGTTGTCCGACACGCGCTCCGCGCCATGGCGCGCCACCACGTGCGACAGCTCGTGGCCAAGCACCACGGCCAGCTGGTCCTGGTTGTTGGCCAGCTTGAACATGCCCTTGTTCACGCCGATGCGGCCGCCGGGCAGGGCAAACGCGTTGGCGGTGTCGTCGTCCACGATCTGCACCTCCCACTGCTGCGTGTTCCACGGCGGCGGCAGCACCGCGATCAGCGCCTTCGACACGCAGGTGGCGTAGGCGCGTTCGCGCGGCGCATCGACAAACTTGCCCTGCTTGCGCATGTCGTTGAACGCGGTCAGCCCCATCTCGTTCATCTGCGCATCCGACACCATCATCAATTGCGAGCGGCCGGTGGGCGAGGTGACGCAGGCGCTCAGCAGCACGGTGGCCAGCGGCGCCAACAGGTGACGGTATTTCATGGTGTTCCTCCTTGGACGGGTAACGGCAAGCATACGGAGAACACATCACGGCCGCGTGGGCGCGCTGTTGAAAAGAACGAACGATCGTGCTATTCCTTCGCCCATGAATACCCCCGCCGCCACCGGAAAGCGCATCGCCACGCGCGAGACCATCCTCGACCACGCCTATGCGCTGGCCTGCCACGGCGGGCTGGAAGGCCTGTCCATCGGCAGCCTGGCCGCCGACGTGGGCATGTCCAAGAGCGGCGTATTCGCGCATTTCGGTTCGCGCGAGGAGTTGCAACTGGCGGTGCTCGATGCGGGCGGCCAGCGTTTCATGGCCACGGTGCTGGCGCCCGCGCTGAAGCGACCACGCGGCCTGCCGCGGCTGCGGGCGATCGTGGCCAACTGGTTCAACTGGGGCCGCGAATTCCAGAGCGGTTGCGTGCTGCTGTCGTCGGCCAGCGAATACGACGGCCGCCGCGGCCCGCTGCACGACCGCGTGGTGGAGCAGATGGCCGGCTGGCGCCGTGAGCTGTGCAAGGCGATCGAACAGGCCGTGGCCGAAGGCCACCTGCGCGCCGACACCGACGCCGAACTGCTCGCCTTCGAGATCTATGCGCTGATGCTCGGCCTGCATCACGACGGCGGCTTGTTCGGTTTCGATGAAGCCAAACGCCACGCCGAGCGCGCGTTCGAGCGCCTGTGGCGCAGCTGGCAAACCTGAGGCCCACCATGTCCACCGGAACGCCGATGCATCGCCCCGCCTTCTCCGCACGCCTCAAGCTGGGCGTCGTTCGTGCCGCGTTCGCGCTGGGTGGACGGCTGGCGCCTGGGCGTACGGTCAACCGCGCCGCGCGTCTGTTCGCCACGCCGTTCGCCAGCAGCCGCCGTCGCGCGCAGGCGGCGCAGGCGGGCAGCGACATGCGCCGCGGCCAGTTGCAGGTCAACGGCGAAACCATCGCCACCTATGTCTGGGGCGACCCCGCCACGCAGCCGTATGCGCTGCTGCTGCACGGCTGGTCCAGCTTCGGGCTGCGCTTTCTTCCCTGGGTCGACGCGTTGCGCGCGCTGGGCTTGGCGGTGGTCACGTTCGACCAACCCGGCCACGGGCACAGCAGCGGCAGCCTCTGCACGTTGCCCGAGTTCACCGCCACCGTGCGCGCGGTGGGCCGCCATTACGGCAACGCCGCGCTGGCCATCGCCCATTCGCTGGGTGGCGCCGCGCTGGCGTTTGCGCAGGACGAGCAGTGGCGCGCGGAGAAATGCGTGCTGGTGGCGCCCGCCGCCGACATGCACGCGGCCGCGGGCCGCTTCTTCCGCCTGGTGCGACTGGGCGAACACCTGCGCCAGCCGTTCTTCGCCTGGCATCGGCAACGCACCGGCATCGACGTGGATGATCTGCAGATCGCACGCCGCGTGCGCGACTACGGCCAGCCCTGCCTGGTCGTGCACGACCTGGACGACGAGGACGTGCCGTGGGGCGAGGGCGAGCGCTATGCCCGGCATTGGCCCGGCGCACGCATGCTCACCACGCAGGGGCTGGGCCATCGCCGGGTGCTGGATGCGCCCGAGGTGGTTGCTGCCGTGATCGCTTTCGCGCGCGGCGGGTCGGTGGGCGAGCGCGTGGTGAGCTCGCCCAACCTGCCGTACGGTGTGGCGTAGCGACACGCCCGTGTTGCCGTGGCCGCCGCCGGGCGGTGTGGCCCATCACCCGGCCGTGGCGACGTATCAGCCGTGGTCGAGCGTGGACAGCAGCACCGGCCCTGCGCCATCGGTACGCACGCTGCCGTCGGCGAGCGCGTCGGCCGCGTTGAGGTCCGGCTTGTGGAGCCAGGGCGCCGGCGTATACGGGCCGGGCACATAGCTGACCCAGGTCGTGTTGCGCGGGGGCGCATTGTGGTCGTTCAGGGCGTAGTTGACCGGAACATGCACGGTCCAGCTTTCCTGCGCGGCCAGCGGGCCGGTGGTGGGAATCTCGAAGCGCCACTGGCGCGCCGCCTTCAGGGCCGAGTCGGCCAGCACGGCGCGGAACTGCTTGAGCAGAGGATCCGGCCCGAGGTTGCCAAGATTCACCTGTTCGGCCACCGCGTCGACCACGCGACCGCCGCGATCCAGCCGCAGCGCCAGGTACACCGTTCCCTGTACGCGGCCGCGGATGGCCGCCTCGGGATACTTCGGCGGGAACATCTTGTTGATTTCGGCACGGCGCACCGCATCGGTGGATGGCGCGTCGCTGTCGCCGAAGCTGGCACCCTTGATGCGCGCGGTGTAGTTGCCGTCGGGCTTCTTACCGAGCACCACCCGCACGTGCATGGTGGATTTGGCCACCACGGGCGCACCATCGCGAAGCACGGGCTGGAACCGCCACTGCGAGACGGCCTTGCGCACCAGGTCCACGATCGGCTGCCCGTACTTTTCCGGCTCGTCGACGACCACGGCCTGCACCGTGCCGTCCTGGGCGACCACGAGGGTTCCATTGACGATGGCGGAGGCTTCGATATCGCTGCTGGAGCTCGCCTGCACGACCATCGCGGCCAGGGCGAGGATGACACCGAGCATCAGTCTTTTCATGCGTGTTTTCCCTGGATGAGACAGCGTTGAACGATCCGGTTGTTCCATTCGCCGGGCGGCTTTCGGCAACCGCGCCGCGTCCGACGACTCATGCTTTCACGGCACCCCGCGCGCCTTTTCGCGACAGCCCTTCGGCCGGTTTCCGATGGATGCCGTGCCGCCGGCGGCAAGTATGCGAGCAGGCAGGGCAGGGCGTAAATCGCCCCGGACAACGGCTTGCGCCATCGCCTCCAGCGGCCTGGTTGCACGCGCTGCAGCAAGCCCTTGGCGACAGCCGCCACTAGAATCGATGCGTTGATCGCGCACGATGTACGGAGTTGCCATGAGTTCCCCCGCCAAGCACGTCCCCACCGACACGAAGCCGGCGGAAGCCACGCCGCTGCGTTTCGTCACCGCCGCCAGCCTGTTCGATGGGCATGACGCGGCCATCAACATCATGCGGCGGATCATCCAGGCGCAAGGCGCCGAAGTGATCCACCTGGGTCACAACCGCTCGGTGGAAGACGTGGTGCGCGCCGCCCTGCAGGAAGACGCCGACGCCATTGCCATCTCCTCTTACCAAGGTGGCCACGTCGAATATTTCAAGTACATGATCGACATGCTGCGCGAGCGCGGCGCCGGCCACATCCGCGTGTTTGGCGGCGGCGGTGGCACCATCACGCCGGAGGAAATCCGCGAGCTCGAGGACTACGGCGTCGAGCGCATCTACCACCCCAACGACGGCATGAAGCTGGGGCTGGTGGAGATGATCGAGGATGTAGTTGCGCGCGCGGCGCGCGCGCGCGAATCGGGAATAGGGGATCGGGAATCGGTAAAGACAACCCCCGACATCGACGACGAGATCAGCATCGGCCGCATGTTGAGCGCGATCGAAGATGGCGCCTTCAGCGACGCCGAATTGACCGAGCTACGCCGCGCCTGGGCAAGCGCCACCCGTTCCCCGTTCCCTGTTCCCTGTTCCCAGCCAAGCACGCCAGTGCTCGGCCTCACAGGCACCGGCGGCGCCGGCAAATCCTCGGTGGTCGACGAGCTGCTGCTGCGCTTCCTGCACGCGTTCCCCGACATGCGCATCGCCGTGCTCGCCGTCGACCCCACCCGCCGTCGCTCCGGTGGCGCGCTGCTGGGCGATCGCATCCGCATGAACTCGCTGCGCAGCCATCGCGTCTACATGCGCTCCATGGCCACTCGCCGCCAGCACGCCGCCACCAACACCGTGCTGCACGACTGCATCGCGTTCCTGAAAAGCCAGCCCTACGACCTGGTCATCGTGGAGACCGCCGGCATCGGCCAGAGCGATTCGGAGATCGTCGACCTGGTCGACTTCCCCGTCTACGTGATGACCAGCGACTACGGCGCCGCCAGCCAGCTGGAGAAGATCGACATGATCGACTTCGCCGAGCTCATCGTGCTCAACAAGTTCGACAAGCGCGGCGCCGAAGACGCCCTGCGCGACATCCGCAAGCAGTGGAAGCGCAACCGCACCGCGTTCAACGTCAGCGACGACGACGTGCCGGTCTATCCCACCATCGCCAGCCAGTTCAACGATCCGGGCGTCACCTGGATGTTCGCGAACCTGTGTCGCCTGCTTCGCGAAAAACTGCACCTCGGCGCGGAGCCTGACGGCACCGACCCTGTAGGAGCGCACCCTGTGCGCGATCACGCGGCGTCGAACGGCGATAAAGAAGGCATCGCCCACAGGGTGGGCTCCTACACCAGCAAATGCGACTGGAAGCCCAACCTCGACACCACCCTGAAAGAACCCCGCGCCACCGTCCTCATCCCCGGCGCCCGCATCCGCTACCTCGCCGAAATCGCCGAGCAGGGCCGCGCCATCAACAAGGCCATCGAAACCCAGGCCGAATTCGCCAGCAAGGCGCAGCACTACTACGAGTCACTGAAGGAGCTGGGCGATCCGTTGCTGCCCAAGCCCCTCGACCTCTACGCCCGCGACGCTCTGAATGCTTCCCTTCCCCCGCCTGCGGGGGAAGGTGCCCAACGGGCGGATGGGGGCACGGCCTCCGCCGATCCCTCCATGCTCCTCCTGCGCCAACGCTACAACGCCGCCCTGAAGGAACTCACCCACGAAGCCATCCGCCAACTCCGCGACTGGCCCGCGCTCTACGCCTCCGTCACCGCCGACATCAACGAATACAAGGTCCGCGACAAGGTCATCCGCGTCGACAACTACCGCGACTCCCTGAGCCACCAGAAAATCCCCAAAGTCGCCCCGCCGAAATCGAAAGACTGGGGCGAACTCGTCAGCTTTCTCGGCCGCGAAAACCTGCCCGGCCACTACCCGTACACCGGCGGCGTCTACCCGTACCGCCGCAGCGGCGAAGATCCCACCCGCATGTTCGCCGGCGAAGGCACGCCCGAGCGCACCAACCGGCGCTTCCACTACCTCAGCCAGGGCGGTGCGGCCACGCGCCTGTCCACCGCGTTCGACTCGGTCACCCTGTACGGCGAAGACCCGGCCCCGCGCCCGGACATCTACGGCAAGATCGGCAACTCCGGCGTCAACATCGCCACCCTCGACGACATGAAGAAGCTGTACTCCGGCTTCGACCTGAGCGACCCGCACACCTCGGTGTCTATGACCATCAACGGCCCCGCGCCGATGATCCTGGCGATGTTCATGAACACCGCCATCGACCAGAACGTGGAGAAGTACCTCAAGGAAGACGACCAGCGCTGGGCCACCGCGCAGCAGCGCATCGACAAGCTCTACAAAAACACCTCGCGCCCGCAATACCACGGTGATTTACCGAAGGGTAACGACGGCCTGGGCCTCGGCCTGCTAGGCGTCTGCGGCGACGAACTGCTCGACGCGGAAACCTACGCCCGCATCAAGGCCGACACCCTCACCAAGGTACGCGGCACCGTGCAGGCCGACATCCTGAAGGAGGACCAGGCGCAGAACACCTGCATCTTCAGCACCGAATTCGCGCTGCGCATGATGGGCGACATCCAGCAGTACTTCGTCGACCACAAGGTGCGCAACTTCTACTCGGTCAGCATCAGCGGTTATCACATCGCCGAAGCCGGCGCCAACCCGATCAGCCAGCTCGCCTTCACCCTGAGCAACGGCTTCACCATCGTCGAGTACTACCTCGCCCGCGGCATGAAGGTGGACGACTTCGCGCCCAACCTCAGCTTCTTCTTCAGCAACGGCATGGACCCGGAATACACCGTGATCGGCCGCGTCGCCCGCCGCATCTGGGCCCGCGCCATGCGCGAACGCTACGGCGCCAGCCCACGCAGCCAGATGATGAAGTACCACATCCAGACCTCAGGCCGCTCCCTGCACGCGCAGGAAATCCAGTTCAACGACATCCGCACCACGCTGCAGGCGATGTATGCGCTGTTCGACAACTGCAACAGCTTGCACACCAACGCCTACGACGAAGCCATCACTACGCCCACCGAAGAAAGCGTGCGCCGCGCCGTGGCGATCCAGATGATCATCAACAAGGAACTCGGCCTCAACTTCAACGAGAACCCGTGGCAGGGCAGCTACGTGGTCGACACCCTCACCGACCTGGTGGAAGAAGCCGTATACAAGGAGTTCGAAGCGATCAGCGAGCGCGGCGGCGTGCTCGGCGCGATGGACACCATGTACCAGCGCGGCAAGATCCAGGAGGAGTCGATGTACTACGAGCACAAGAAGCATGATGGCTCGTTGCCGCTGATCGGCGTGAATACGTTCCTGCCGAAGGATCATGGCGGGGAAATTGCCACCGAGATCGAGTTGATCCGGTCGACGGAGGAGGAGAAGGGGGCGCAGATTGCCAATGTGAAGCGGTATGGGGAGGCGCGGAATGCGCTGGCTGCTGATAGCCTCAAGGTGCTACAGACGACGGCGCGGGATCGGCGGAATGTGTTTGAGCAGTTGGTTGAGGCGGTTAAGTACAACTCGTTGGGGCAGATTTCCCATGCGTTGTATGACGTCGGCGGCGAATACCGGCGGAACATGTAACGCATGTCCCGCCTTGTCGAACAGATCAAGCAGGCCGTCGCCGCGTTTGTGGGCTGCAAGACCACGCCTGCGCTGATCGGCGGTCTGGCGCTGGCAGCACATCAGGTGGTGCGCGCGACGCGCGACGTGGATTTCCTGGCCGACGCGGACGATGCGGATCGGCTGCACGAGATCCTGTTGTCGCTCGGTTACCGCTGCGTCCATCGCAGCGAGGACGCGGCCAATTACCTGCGCGAGGACGAGGGCCTCGATCTGCTGTACGCGCATCGCCCAACAGCGCGACGCCTGCTCGCCGACGCCGAGGAGCGTTTCACAGCCATGGGGCCGCTGCGCGTCATCAGCGCCGAAGGCCTGATCGGCTTCAAGCTGCAGGCGCTGGTCAACAACCCCTCCCGCACGCGCGACTTCGATGACATCCGCGCGCTGTTGCGCGTGCAGCGCGGCCGGCTCAACATGGTCGAGGTACAGGAATACTTCGCGCTGTTCGATCGCAAGGAAATGCTGGATGAACTACTCGCCGAAATCGCCAACGACAAAGCATGAAGGCGTCCGCGAGCCGCTGGTCGGCAGCGACGTGCTGGATGTCGTGCAGGCGGGCAGGGGCGATCTGTCGGATTGGGTGGAGTTGATGGAGGCGGTGGAGGCGTTGTGCCCGGTGTGGCCGAGGGCGGAACGGCAGATGGTGAAGCAGTTCGAGTTCAAGCTTTGAAGAATGCCAAGGCGGGCTTAACTTCCTCCGTCCCGGTTTCCAGGCGGGCTTAACTTCCTCCGTCCCGGTTTCCGGTTTCCGGTCCCGGTTTCCGCTGGACGAGTGTCAGCACGGCAACGCGCTACACGCTGCAGGAGCAAGTCAACGGCGGTAGCTGGACCAGCGTGCAGAACAGCACGGCCCGCAGCATGGCATTCAGCGGCAAGACCACTGCCAACTACGGTTATCGTGTAGTGGCATGCAACGCCAACGGCTGCGGCCAGTGGAGTGCGGCCAAGACCATCGCCGTTGGCGTGATCCCGGCCGCGCCAGCCACACCCAGCGTCCGAGCGTCAGGCCCGACGAACAAACCGGTCGTTACGGTGAGTTGGGGCGCGGTGGCCGGGGCGTCCAGCTATGTCGTCGAAGAGACCGAGCCAGGGAGTAGCGTGGGTGACACTTTCTACAGTGGGCCCAACACGTCCGCAAGCGCGCTCATTTTCGCGACCGGAACAGTGAAGTTCCGCGTAAAGGCTTGCAATGTCACCGGTTGTTCCGGATGGAGCAGCTATGGCTCGGTCACACTCCACTCCGAGCTTGGGCTGATGAGCCAGCCAGCCGAATCCGGCACAGTGCAGGGAGCTATCCAATGAACCATCGCACGCGCTCGTTGACGATACTGGGCTCATGGCTACTGCTGGCCATCACTGCACACGCCCGCACCGTGACCTATGTGTATACCGACCCGCAGGGCACGCCGTTGGCAGAGGCCGACGCCAATGGAAACATCACGGCGCGGTTCGACTACACGCCGTATGGGCAACCTGTAACCAGCATGGGAGCGGCGCCGAATGGGCCGGGGTATACGGGCCACGTGAACGATCCGGACACGGGGCTCGTGTACATGCAGGCGCGCTATTACGATCCGGTGGTGGGAATGTTCTTGAGTATCGATCCGGTCGGGCCGGAGCCGGGGAGTACTTTTAACTTCAATCGATACGCCTATGCATATAACAATCCTCTCAGATACACTGATCCAGATGGGCGATGCCCATGGTGCGCCGTGGCCGGAGCTGTCTCAGGCGCGGTAATCGGAGCCAGTACGGCCTACGTATCTAGCGGAGGCAATTGGCGCACAACAATTGCGGGGGTGCTGGTGGCGCAGTAGGCGGCGCAATAACGGGCTTAACCGTTGGCGCAGGCAGTGGGCGGGCCATAACTGTTACCGCTGGCATCACTTCTGGCATCGCGGGAGAGGGCACTGTTGAAACCGTGCAGAATGCCATGGCCCATGGCACTGACCTTAAGAGTTACGAATATTCCCCAGGAAAAATTGCCGTGGCGGGAGCTCTAGGCGTGGTCGGTACGACAAATGCGAAGGTGGCGGAGCAGTTCGCTCTTCCCGCTGCAAAGAGTGCGGTCTTGGGCACTTCGGTCGTTTTGCCCGCACAACTGGTCAGCGATCAAATTGCCGACCATCCAGGTAATCTACCTGTGATCCATCTGCCGGTGGTCGAAGGCCCCAAACCTGATGAAAGGAACGGTCCCGAACCAGATAAACTGATTCCGGTAAAAGATCATTTGGAGCTGCATTGATGATTTTCGAAGCCTTCGCGCTATTTTGTATAGGATACGTCACGGGTTTATGCTGCCTTTCAGGCATGGTGGTAGCAACGGCAAAAAAATGTTATTTCGTGGGATGGGGTGGATTGGGGCGCATAACATGGATTGTTATTGCTTGCGGCAATATACTGTTTGCGACTTTCGGCACAGTACTTATTTTCGTCTTTGCAGTAATAGGAGCTGAAGGCATTGATCGCGTCGATTATTGGATTAGGGCCTTGAGTTTTGGAGTTGGCGTGTTAGTCGGTATTGCTTTGGTGGTTGTGGCATCGGCATTGAAGATATGGAATCGGCCGGAAAAAACGATCCTGATTAGCGCCGAACCTCAGTCAAGATAGTTGCTCGCGGTACGAAGGATTGGCTCCGGACAAGGCTTGCACAGGGCAACGGCTCGCGCCAGTCGCGGCAACATCTCGCGCGAAAACGGGACGGAGGAAGTTAAATGCCACCGCCTTCGTCGTCACGGCTCGGCCGCCCGGGCCGGCGCACGCTCACCGGCCGCCCCAAGGTCTTTTCTGCCATCGCCTGAAAACGCTTGCTGCCAAAGGCGCGTTCCTGTTGCAGATACCGACGAATGGCGATCAGTTCGTCGTCACTGACGCCTTGCTCCAGCCACGTCCGGTAGGCCTCGGCGCGCAGTTGCCGTGTATCTCCCATCGCCATGAAACAGGCATGCGGCGTCACCAGGGGATCGTCGCAAAGTGCCAGATTGGCATGCACGCTGGACCAGTGGTGATGTTCGGGCTTCTCGACCATCGCGGCGCGGACCGGGTTGAGTTCGATATACCGATAGGCGGTGAGCAGGTAGCGGTCCGAGTCAACCAGGCAGGACTTGAAGCGACCTTCCCAAAGTGTTACGGTGCGTCGATGGCGTCGGTTGAATCCGGTGACGCAGGCCTGACCGAGTTGGCGCATCGCCAGTGACACTTTCCCCGGCTCGCCGGAACTGACAAGGAGGTGCACGTGGTTGCCCATGAGTACATAGGCGTGAACCTCCAGTCCGTGGCTTCCCGCGCTCTCGCGCAACAGACGAAGATAGTGCCGGCAGTCGTCATCGTCCAGAAAGATCGCGCATCGATTCACCCCGCGCTGAGTGAGATGCAGCGGAATTCCGGGGATTTCCAGACGAGCTTGGCGGGGCATGTCATTGGCCGGAGATGGGATGGCCTCAGTGTCGACGTGCTGAGCGGCGAATCGCATCGGCGGGACGACCAGTGACGGGTAGGCGCGAACCGGCTCTGAAGATGGTTAACTTCCTCCGTCCCAATTTCTCGCACCCGCGTCATCCATAGCCTTGGCTAAACGCCACCGACAGGCCATGCTGCAGGTTCGTCCCCTGATCCAGCAAAGGCCTCTCATGACCTGTCGCTACACCAAAACCCTTCTGACTTCCGCCGTGATCTTTGGTATCGCCGGTTGCGCTTCGCATCCTGCGCGTGTGGCCGCTGCGGCGCAGCCGCAGGCCCAGCCGTCCGCTGCGGCGCAAGCCAAGCCGCCGATCACCAAGTTCAAGGCGTACACCCAGCGCTTCCGTGGCGAGACGCTGCTCACGCAGAGCCATGCGACCGGTCATGTGGGCGATCTGTTCTTTACCCACTGGAAGGATGGTGGTGCGGCTTCGTTCAAGCTGGATGAGCAGGGCAATTTCAAGATCGACTGGGTGGGGGGCGACTACAACTACGTCGGCGGCGCGGGCTGGGATCATGGCGACCGCAACCGCGTGATTGGCTACCACCTCGACAAGGATTCGGGCGCCAGCTACGTAACCCTGTATGGCTGGGGCTACGACAAGACCATGGACCCGTCCGACCCGGCTCACCTGGTGGAGTACTACGTGGTCCAGCGCGGCGTGCGTACGCCGGGGCAGGGCGGTGAGGAGGGCGTTTCCTTCGTCAGCGACGGCGTGGAGTACACCACCTACCGCACGGTGCGTAGGGAAAAGCCCTCGATCAACAACACCGCCACGTTCTACCAGTACTGGAGCCGGCCCAAGGAGCAGCTGTCGCTCGGGGTTGACCACAAGATCATCTTTGCCGACCACGTGAAGGCCTGGGAAGCCAACGGCTGGAAGCTTCCGAACCTGGACAACTTCGACGCCAGCGACGACCCCACCTATCAGGTGTTCGCGGTCGAGGTGTTCATGGTCGACAAGGGCGGCACGGTCGAGGGGCGGGTCTGGGATGCGGGGAAGTAACCAGGAACCGAGGGCAGGTTCACTTGATTTAGTGAAGAAGTGAACCCGTCCGGTCAGGCTTGCGGACCTTCGTATTACGGTATCGGCACGGACAGACCCTGTGAATCACGGGGTGTCGCTCCGGGTCAGGCTGTTGCGCCATCACGCCTCGGCAAAAGAACTTTGACCCGGTTGGCGGGGCCGATTGGCGGCATCAGCCGCGACGGCCTCGCCTGCCTCGGCACCGTTCTCAAATGCTCATTGTGGGGCCGTCGTGTGCAGGGGCTTTCACCGGTGCAGGCGCCTGAGCCTCTCTCGCTTGCTGCGCAGCATGCTGCATCCACGCCGCACCGCTCTGCGCCAGCGTCGTGTTGACGGCTTCTGCGGTCTGCACATAGGCGAACGTGGGGGCACCCCTGCGTTCCACTGCGAAGGCGCGAACTCCGTCTTCGCTCAGGACGATTTCCGTTATGTGCTTGAGGCCCGCTTTTTGCGCAGCGACAGCCGCCGCCCCGGCGAGCTGATCGCTCTGCGCGTCGGACGTACGGCCCATGTTTCGATCGAGCGCGTAAACCGCCCTTTGGGCTTCGAGGTACAGCGGATACCCCGGATGATTTTCGTCGTTCAATTGGGGTTGGTGTTGATGGGTACGAATCGCCTGGTCGAGCGCCTCCCGAGTGCGCGCTCCAGCGATGCCGTCCACTTTCAGATGATGTTCGTGCTGGAAAGCCTCGACAGCGTGGCGGGTGTTTGGGCCGTAGTTTCCATCGGGCTTCAATCGCCGGCCATGAACACCGGTGTAGCCAAGGGCCTCCAGGTCGTGTTGCAGGGTGCGCGTCGCCTGCGTACAGCGGCGGTCTTCCGTTGTCACCCGGCGCTCTGGGGCTCGTTGGTGGCCCAACTTTTCACGCCACGCTTCGGTCGCGTCCTTGCGGGCCTGCAAGCCGTTGTGGCCGCCGTTGATATCGGCGCACGCAGCGGCGACGTCGGTCTGATGGCCTTTCGGAACAACGCGCGTGTCCCAGTAATGAAGGGCAATCTTGGCCGCGGTTTCGCGGTCTGCCGCCAACTCCGGATGATCGACGAAGTTCAGCCCCATCTCACGTCCGACACGGTCGTAGTTGTCGCGTCCGGTCAGTTGCACGTACCCGCGGCCGTGATAAGTCCAGCCATCGCCGGATTCGGTGTTGCCCAGATTGAGCTTTCCCCACGTGCCACCGTAGATCTTGTTGGCGATTGCTTCAGGACCATCGGCAGAAATTGCATCGGCCTGCTCAAGCGTATGCATGCCGTTGCGCCCTGGAAAAACCTCAAGCAGCCGATGGCCGGAGTAATTGAGATTTTCATTCATGCGCGCGAAGCCGCCGCTTTCCACTTGCATCTGGCCCATGAAGTTGACCAGCTCCTGCGGGTTGGTGATGCCATGGTTCCGGGCTTGCTTCAGCAAGTAGTCGGCATTGTCCTCTGACGACACATCATTCTCCGTTTGATCCTGGTGGCGGTGGCAACTACCGGGATTCGGGCAGGCCGCTGGACTCGATCTGCGGATCCTTCTTCAGCTCCAACGTCGTGTCGATGAGCTGGTCATCGCTGGTTTCGGTGATCGCTGTGGCACGGCAGGCCAGCTTCGTCGCCGGTTTCGAATGATCCAGGGGTTGCACGATCACGCCGCCGTCGCGCGAAGAACCCTCGCCGGAAATCGCATAGACGATGTATTTGTACCCGGCATTGGCAAATGAATACGCGTAGCCGCCGGTATTGCCGGCAAAGCCGAGATGGGTCCGGCTGAAGGTTGCCTTGTCGCCATGACCCGGAGCAGGAAAGCGAAACTCGGCAGCGCCGGCATGGCCGAACGCGTAATAGAAGGTCGTCGCAGCTCCACTTTTGCCTTGCGTTGCGCAAACGGAAGCGATCTTCGTTCCCTTGGCCAATGGACAGGAAAACACGACCTGATCACCCGCTGCACAGGTCGTGGAGGCCATGGCGTTTTGCTGCGCCACCGCGTCTCCGCCCGTGGTTGTCTGCTCGTGACCCTTGGCTGTCGAAGGTTCGCCAGCACTGCAGGCGCAGGAAAAGAGGCACAACAGGATCACCGAAAGCCGTTGGCGAAAGTTCATGGACGCATTCCTTGGTGAGCGTAGCCGCACAGCGGCGAAGTCGAAGGGTGGGGCTTGCGGGTGCCCTTCGACTTCGGCCTGTGGCCTACGCTCAGGGCGAACGGAGAGAGCCGACAGCCTTGCTTTCGAATTGAAGGGGTAGGAAAGCTACGGCATCCTCGCCGAATGCATCGGATTTGTGTTCCGGTTTTCATCATGACGACCACGCGTGTCGCACCGCATCGATCTTCGGCGG
The DNA here is from genome assembly GCF_039523575.1 of Rhodanobacter caeni. Lineage (NCBI taxonomy): Bacteria > Pseudomonadati > Pseudomonadota > Gammaproteobacteria > Lysobacterales > Rhodanobacteraceae > Rhodanobacter > Rhodanobacter caeni. Next base: position 613,169 of record NZ_BAAAFO010000001.1, read on the forward strand.
TGGGTGGCGAGCCAAGGGGCGTCTGGATCGCCCCGATGGTGTAGCCGCCGTTCGCCTCCGTTCCGCGGCCCACCACAAAGCAGGTGGTGGGCCACGAGACATCGAGGTCATGGGTATCAAGGCGGGCATGGTCTTCGTCCTTGAAGAAGGGGTTTACTGCGGGTTCGCCATAAGCAGGCAGTCGTCCAGCGCGTTGGCGCGCTCGCAGATGCCTGGAGCCTATCATCGAACTGACGTAACCGCAGCCGAACGGTGCTTGCTTGACCTCGTCATCTTCGCGAAGTGGGGATTCACCCTCAAGCAAGTGCGGATCGCCGCTTTGCCTTTGCGGGCCATTCCTATTCCGGCATCGGTACGGACCAGACCTTGCCCGTCGCGCGCTCGGTGAACCACAGGGTATCGCCCGCCGGTTCGACGCCTGTCGGGGTCTTCAGCCCGTCCTTGATGACGGTGACGTGGGCGGTGTTGCCGTTGATCGTCAGGCTGCTGATTTCACCGCTGCCGTTCGCCGCGACAAACAGCTTGCCGTTGGCGGCGCGCATGCCGTCCGGTCCGTGGACCGGGGCATCCATCCAGATGTCGACGGGCGTGCCGGGTTTGCCGTCGGCGCCCACGGGCACGCGATAGAGCTTGTTGAAGAAGACGTTGTTGACGTACAGCGTGCCGTCGAGGAAGGCGATGCCGTCGATGCCGAGCAGGCTGCGGTGGTCGAGATAGAGTTTGGGAACCTGGGTGCCGGGTGCGAGGCGGTAGATTTTCTGGTTGGCGGTGTCGGTGATATAGAGCGCCTTGTCCGGCCCCACGGCGAAATCGTTGCAGGTGGAGTTGTCGCCCGGAAGGGTCCAGCTGAGCTTCGGCGCGCCGGATTTCAGATCGAAGCCGCGCAGGGCGGTGCTGCGGCGCACCGGGGTGGCGCCGGCCACGGGCGTCAGCTGGCAGGTCCACAAGGTGTGGGTGGCCGCATCGGCCAGCACGCCGAAAAAGAAGGTGCCGGGGCCGGCGGCGCTGGCATCGATGAAGCGTGTTGCCGTGGTGTGGCCCTTCTTTACCGTATAGACGTAGGGTGTGCTGGCGCTGCCGACGTAGAGCGTGCCGTCCGGCCCCACGGCCATGCTCTCGGGCTGCGAGCCGCCGTCGTGGACGACGATCTCCGCGGCGCTGGACGCGGCGGTGGCGAGGAGGGCGAGGGCGAAGCAAACGGCGCGGATCATGGGCGTGTCCTTTGTCGTTGTCGTGTCCGGGTAATGTACTGAAACCGGTACGGGGCGAGTAAACCTGGCGCTCGCGTCGGATTCACTGCTTGAACAATTTCTTCACACGAGCTGGCGCCCTTGACTGCACGCTCCAGGGTTCGCCCCGTTTTGATATCAACAAGCACGAGGAGTGATCGCTATGAGTCAGCAGGCAATCGGCGTGGTCGGCATGGCCGTGATGGGTCGCAACCTGGCGTTGAATATCGAAAGCCGCGGGCACGCGGTGTCGATCTACAACCGCAGTCGCGAGAAGACCGACGAGGTGATCGCCGAGCATGGCGACAGGAAGCTGGTTGCCACCTACACGCTGCAGGAGTTTGTCGACTCTCTGGAGAAACCCCGGCGCATCCTGCTGATGGTGAAAGCGGGCGCGGCAACCGACGACACCATTGCCCAGCTGCGACCGCTGCTGGACAAGGGCGACATCCTGATCGACGGCGGCAATACCAACTTTCACGACACCATCCGGCGCAACAAGGAGCTGGCCGCCGCTGGCCTGCACTTCATCGGCACCGGCGTGTCCGGCGGCGAGGAGGGCGCCCTGCGCGGCCCGTCGATCATGCCCGGCGGGCCGCGCGATGCGTATGACCTGGTCGAGCCGATCCTCACCGAGATCGCGGCACGGGCCAAGGACGGCAAGCCGTGCGTGGCGTACATGGGCCCCGACGGCGCCGGGCACTACGTGAAAATGGTGCACAACGGCATCGAATACGGCGACATGCAGCTGATCGCCGAGAGCTACGCGATACTCAAGCACGTGCTGGGTTTGTCCAACCCGGAACTGGCCAACGTCTACACCCGCTGGAACGAAGGCGAGCTGGACAGCTACCTGATCGAGATCACGGCCACCATCTTCGGCAAGAAGGACGACAAGACAGGCAAGGCTCTGGTCGATGTGATACTCGATCGCGCGGCGCAGAAAGGCACCGGCAAGTGGACCAGCCAGAGCGCACTGGACCTTGGCGTGCCATTGCCGCTGATTACCGAAGCGGTGTTCGCCCGCGTGCTGTCCTCGCTCAAGGACCAACGCGTCGCCGCGAGCGGGCAACTCGAAGGGCCGGCCGGCAAGGCCTTCAGCGGCGATCGCGACGCGTTCATCGCTGCCGTCGGCAAGGCGCTGTATCTGAGCAAGATCGTCTCCTATGCGCAGGGGTTCGCGCAGTTGCGCGCCGCGTCGGACGAGTATGGGTGGCGGCTCGACTACGGCACCATCGCGCAGATCTGGCGCGGCGGCTGCATCATCCGCGCCCGCTTCCTGCAGGCCATCACCGACGCCTACGCCGAAAACCCCGGCCTGGCCAACCTGCTGCTGGCCCCGTATTTCCGCGACATCGCCAGGACATATCAGGTGGCGCTGCGTGACGTGGTCAGCGCGGCCATTGCCGCCGGCGTGCCGGTGCCGTGTTTTTCCTCGGCCATCGCCTACTACGACGGCTACCGCAGCGAGCGCCTGCCGGCCAACCTGCTGCAGGCACAGCGCGACTTTTTCGGCGCCCACACGTTCGAGCGCATCGACGAAAAGGGCAGCTTCCACGCGGAGTGGAGTTGACCCGTTCGGCGGACGTGCCTTGGTTTACGCGAAAAGTGGCTTCCAGATGCAGCCCCTCCCCCTGCTTGCAGGGGGAGGTTGGGAGGGGGTGACGCTTTGAGCTTCAAGTCAAAAGCACCCCTCCCCAGCCCTCCCCTGCAAGCAGGGGAGGGGGCCTTGCCTTCGCCCTCCGCGGCTCCATCAGGGAGGACGATGGCAGGTGTTCACTGCGTGGCTTCAGTGGCCTCGCTCGACCATGCGTGCAAGCGTTCGCGCACCGCGGGCCCCAGGCTTTTCATGCCCCATCGCCGACCCTCGGCCAGCGCGGCGTCGGTCGAAAGGCCATCCACCAGGGCGGCGCGCAACGCGATCATGGCGCCCACCCGGTTGCTGCTGGCGCAATGCAACAGTGTCGGTTGCTCGCCCGCGTCCCGCAGCAAGCGGTCGAACTGCCTGACGCGGGTGCGCGTGAGGTCGCCGGCACCATGGATCGGCAGCGCGTGATAGCCGATGCCGGCGGACCGCATGGCCGCCGCCTCGTCGAAATCGGGTGTCTCGCTGTCGGCACTGAGGTCGATGACCTGTGCGATGCCGGCGCGTTTCAGCGCCGCCACGTCAACCGCCTGCAACCTGCCGGATGCGACCCGATGCGGCGCCGGGAACGACACATTCGGCAAACCGGTCAGTGCGGCCTCGGCCGGCGTGGCAGCGAGGGCGGCCAGCGGAGCGGCAGCCAGCATCAGTGACAGCAGCACGAATCGAAACATGGCGGACGTCTCCCGTTGGACCAGCCAAAGGATAGCCGAGTCGTCCCGGGCCTCTGAACGGGGCGCGGGAGGTTGCATCCGATGATCCGATTTCCGTTGCCCTTGTTAGCCGTTTCCCTCTCATCCATGGCTGCCGACGCACGCAGCCATGGATGAGAGCAGGGCATCCACCATGCCGAACGTCAAACGCTGCGGGATGCCCGGCGCGATTCCGCCGACCGGCGCCAAGCGAACAGACCGAGCATGCCTGCGCCGAACAGCCATATCGAGTCCGGCTCCGGCACGCTCGCCGTGACGCCGGCGAACTGGCTGGGGCCTTCCGCATAGCCACCGCCCGCTGCGGCGGTGAACAGGGAAAGCCCGTAGGTCACGCCCGCTTCCCCCGGCGTCCCGGGGCCAAACGCATTCGCCGGCACCAGCCCGTCGCTCCAAAGCCCCAGGACGTCGCCGTTGTCCAGCGCGAACATCACGCCGAAGATGTCCAGGAAGCCGCCGTAGAACGTGTAGGGAGTGGGGCCGACCGGCGGGCATACCAGGGGCGAGCCATTCGCGTAGAACAGGTCGTCGTAGGAATGCGGATTGCCGTCGGCAACCAGCCAGCTGAAGCTTTTCGGGAGCAATTCACCGGGAGGCGCGACGCCCGGACTGGTCGCAATGATCCCGGTGATCGCCACATCGCCCCCGCCGCTGGAGAACATGCCGCTGGCTCCGGTGATGTGCTGGGCGCCCGCGGGATCGTAAGGGGAAAGCGGCGGGGAGATGTTGCTGGCCGCGTCGCTTTCGCTGTACGTCGGCTGATAGTTGCTGCTGGCGTCGGGATCGGGCGCCAACGTCAGGTCGACATAACCGCTGCCGAACGCCGCGCTGAAGTTGATTCTTACCGGGCTGGCGTTGGCATGCGAGCCAAACGCAAGCATCACCAGCATCGCACCGCTCGTCAAAATGCCTGTTTTCATCGTGATTCCTCTTATCGCGTTCAAACGCGGCGGTCTGCGTGTACGGCGTGCGCAAGGCGCATTGCAGACCCGTTCTTTTCGGAATCCCCCGACGGAGGCGAAGCATTGGATATGCCAGTCGTGCAGGCGGTTGTTTTTGCTGCAATCGGTTTTGGCAAGCCGTCTTCGATCGGCCGTTTTTTGTAAGAGGCTTCGACACTTTCCCCAAGCACCGCCGGTGCCTCGGCGCGGCGGGCTCTGATCCCCTTCTACGGCAGCGTGCTTCGCGCCTCGGCCCGCTTGAGGCTGTCATCGACGATTTGCGCGGTGACGATGTCGCTGCCCACGTTCACCGTGGTGCGCGCCATGTCCAGGAGGCGGTCCACGCCGATGATGATGCCGATGCCTTCCGGCGGTATCCCGAACGTGGCCAGCAAGCCCGCGATCATCGGCAACGAACCGCCCGGGATGCCGGAGACGGCCACGGCGCTGAGCACCGCCAGCAACAGCATGATGACCTGGGTGGCCAGGCTCATCTCGACGCCGAACACCTGCGCGACGAACAGCACCACGCAACCCTCGAACAGCGCCGTGCCGCTCATGTTCATGGTCGCGCCCAGGGGCAGCACGAAGCCCGAGGTGGTGGGGCGCAGCTTGAGTTCTTCCTGGGCGATGGCCAGCGAGGTGGGCAAGGTGGCATTGCTGGAGCTGGTACTGAAAGCGGTGACCAGCACCGGGCGGATGTTGCCGAAGAATGCCCACGGCGATTTGCGCGCCAGCAAGGCGATCCACAACGACATGGTGCCGAACAGGTGCAGCGCCATGGCCAGCAGGCAGCCGACCACGAACACGGACAGCGCCCACACCACGTCCAGCCCCACTTTCACGATCACGCTGTAGATCATTGCCGGCACGGCATACGGCGCCAGCCGCAGCGCAAAGTCGACGATCTTCGTCATCAGTTCGCTGATGAGATCCAGGCCATCCTGCAGGCGCTGGCGCTTGTCGGGCGCAAGCTGCGTGCCCGCGGCGCCGACCAGGATGGCAAACAGGATCAGCGGCAGCACGTCGCCGATCACCCCGCGGTTGTTGCCCACTACCGCGCCGAACAGGTTGCGCGGCATGAACATCTCCACCAGCAGCCCAAGGCTGAGGCCGGGTTGCTCGGCGTGCGTACGCACGCTTTGCGCGGCCGAGCCGCCGTACTCGGCCATGAGTTTCCTGGCGGTGAGCGGATCGATGTGGTGGCCCGGCTGCAGCAGGTTCATCAGAACCAGGCCAATGGCCACGCCGATCACCATGTTGGCCACGAACAAGGCGAAGGTGCGTCCGGCCAGCGGACCGAGCCTGTTCAGCTGCCCCAGCTGCACGATGCCCGAGGCCAGCGACGCGAATACCAGCGGGATGACCACGAAAAAAAGCATCCGCAGGAACACCTGCCCGAACGGGTCGAACACCGCCGAGGACACACGTTGCATGAAGGCCAGCGTCGGCGCGTGCCACTGGCCGATGCCCAGTGTCGCCAGCGCGGCCACGATGCCGATGACCAGACCCCAGAGAATGCGTGTCGCCAGCGATGTCTTGTGATTTGCCATGCGGCAACGGTACGCGATGGGGTTGCCGGCGTCACCTTGAAGCGAAAAAGCGCGACGAGCCGGTCGCGAGGGCCGGCTTGTTCGGGCTCGTGGGTCTGTCTGCGGCGGCATGCCCACCGCAGGTGTGGCGCAAGCGGCGACCCTGCCAATCTGCACTGGACCTGATCGGCCTATGGCCCCAGACTCGTCGAACGTCCGCCTTGGGCCGTGCCTGCTCCATCGCAATCGAATGCAGGCCGCGCGCAGCATTGCGAAAGACCAGGGCGTTGAATCCTGCTGCCTTCGATGCAGCCTGCAAGGTGGCAAAGCGTTGATGGACCTTTTTTGTGTGGCCTATACCAGCACGGCGCGTCCCGGGCTGAACGCGGAAGACGTCGACCAGTTGTTGGCGTCGGCACGCTCGACCAACTCCCTGCTCGGGGTCACCGGGGTGCTGCTGTACGGGGCAGGTCGCTTCTTCCAGTATTTCGAGGGGCCGAAGGAAGGCGTCGATGAAGTCTACGCGCGGATACTTCGCTCCCAGCGCCACACCGACGTGGTGGAACTCGAATTCCAGCCCATACCGCGGCGCCGGTTCAACCGCTGGTTCATGGGTTTTCGCGAGGCGCCGGCCAGCGTGTTGCAGGGCCTGGCGCAACAGCAGTGGGCCCGCGAATTGCCATGGATCGAGGGCGACCACCCGGACTCGCCGGGCATGCGTCATCTGCTTGGCCTGGTTTCACCGAACTCGTCGGAACACGGCGTGCTGGCGCCGGCCTGAGGACGCGCCGGACGGCACGTTCTTCAGCGACCACGCCTACGGGTTGGGATACGGCAGCGTTCGCGGCACCACCTTCAGCGAGAAGTCGACGTAGCGATGCTCGGCCGGCAGCGAGTTGTGGCCGATCCATTCGCCGTTGCGCGTCCACACCGATTCGTCCGCGCTGATCGTCATGCCCTGGGCGGGCAAGTCCTGCGGTATGGGATCGGGCCGGTTGCGCGGGCCATCGCAGAGCGTCAGCGAGTTGTTGATGAACTCGGACTCGCCCTCGGCGTATGTTCGCACGGCGAAGGCCGAATAGGTGCCTTCCTGCAGCGAGTCCGGTGGCGACTCCTCGTGCTTGTGGTTGCCATCGGTGCTCGTGACGTCGAGCACATGACGGCCGGACATGGGGGCGTCGAACGCGACCTGGATGCACGTGCCGTTCCCGAGGGTTTCGTCGCGGGTGGGAATCGACAAGGTGAGCCCGCGGAGCTTGCCGTTGGCCTGCACGGTTTCCTTCGAGCTGATGGTTTCGCCGTGCACCAGGGCGCGCCCGGTCCTCTCGCCGGTCAGGCTCGCGCTGCCGGAGGCGGTATTGGGAAAGGGCGGCAGCTCGTCTTCGCTCGCGGGGTGGAACATGTACTGCTTGCGGCCGAACTCCTCCCATGTGCAGGCAAGCAGGTCGGCGGTACCCTCGACCAGCGCGTGCATTTCCGTCCGGTCGCTGGCGCTGCCGTCATCGGCGTTGAACTCATGCAGGTAATCGGTGCGGTAGCGCAATTCCATATGCAGCTGGATCAGGCGCGCAAAGGGAACCAGTTCACCGGTCTCGGCGTCGACGGAGCTGCAGGCCTGCGACAGCTTCTGGCCATGGGCGGATTTTGCCGATGGCGCGTCCTCCGCCTCCGGAGCCGGGCTGCATCCGGCGAGTGAAAAGGCGAGCAGGCTTGCCAGCGTGCCGAGCGTGGTGCGTTTCATCAGGACTCCATGCGTGTCGTGTCGAACGCCGGGTAGCGGCGCGCCACCCGGATGTGCGGGAAGGTTTCAGTAGTGGTTTGTCGCGGCGCGGCCTGCGCCCCAGCCGCCTGCCGTTTTTCGGGGAGGATCATACGGGAGTAAGCCGCTTCCGCGATCCACTACCCGGCAACTGGCTGCGGGAGCGGCGGTTGATTCACTGCCCCGCGCCGCCATCGAGGAACGCCAATGCGCGTTCGAAGTCATCCGCGCCGGGATACTGGTGCGCGAAATGCGGCAGGTCGAGCAGCAAGGTCTGTGCTACGCCCCGCTCCTGATAACGCCGGTGGACACGCCGCATTTCGCGCCGATTGAAATCCCTGTCACCGGTCAGGAACACGTAGCGATTCGCGGCGATGGCGGCGAGCCGCGCCGGCTCGGCCTTGCCGAAATCGTCGGCGCCCACGATGTAAAGCGCTCCGTCGAACCGGTGCGGAAACGTCGAGATCGCCGTGCTGGCCACGCGTCCGCCGCCCGACATGCCGCCGATGTAGCGGCGCGCACCGGCGCCCAGGTAATCGCGTTGTGCCAGCGCCAGCCCCATCAGCGCGGCCAGCACGCGCTGATTGCTCGGCGCGCGGTTGCCGAAGTCGCGGGCGGCGATCCACACCACCGCATGCCGATCCAGCACCGCAGCCCAGCCGGGTGGCGGATCGGCACTGGCGTCGGGGCTGACGAAGACCAGCACGCTGCGCGGCGTGGTCGACGGCAGGCGCAAGGTCCAGGTCACTCGCTCGTCGGCCGGCAACACCGACCGCAGCGCCCGCGCCTGGTCCACCGGAAACAGCTCCGCCGCCGTGGCCGAACGCTCGATCGACAGCGGCTCGCCAGCGCCGGCGCACGCCGTTGCGCACAGCCACACCAACAGCGCCGCGGTTGCATGTCGCAGAGTCATGCGGAAAGCGTAACAAGCCGCGGCGAGTGAAATAGCCGCTTCGATGCGGATGTTGCTGGCGTGCCGAACACAACCGTAAACGGCTCGTGGTCGAGTCGGCTCCCGATTGGCGCAAGCGGGATCAGGCCATCCCGGACGCCCCATCGTCCAGCCGCTGCGGCGAGCGGTGAAGCACCGTGACAAGCGCCGTCACCCGCGCGGCGGGGGCGAGTGCGGCCAGCGCCAGCGATGCAGGCGACCTGGCCGATGCCGAAGGCGACGGTCAGCACGCCGATCAGGCGGGTCGGGTGGCGCCAGGCGACGCGGTTGGCCTCGCGCTGGGCGGTGCCAGCGCGCATCACCCGATCATGGCCGGCCTGCTCGCGTGGCAGATGTCACGCGACGCGGCGCTGGCGCGGGGACATCCGCCCGCCCGGTCAGGCGCTGACCGGCACGGGAAACGCCCAGACTTTCTGCCGGTCGGCTACGACGCCAGCTTCGCGGCCGCCTTGCGCTGCCGCAACATCACCAGCGAGATCAGCCCCAGGCCCAGCAGGAACACGTCGGCGGTCTCGGGTTCCGGAACGGTCACCGGGTCCAGCCCTTCGATGACGTCGTTGCCGCAATACATCGTCCAGTGGAAGCCGAAGCTGTTGGGGTTCAGATCCAGGTCGGACGTATCGAAGCTGAAGCTCAGGAACCCGTTGCCGACGGTCCAGGTGCCGGTGGTGTTGGTGGCGACGGCGCGCGATGTATCCACGGCGACTTCCTGGCCGTTGCGATAGACGCAGCGACCGGCGCAGTTCATGAAGTGATCCGAGAGCAGGGCGTCGGGATTGTGGTTGCCGGCGCTGCCGGCGCCCAGCGCGTAGATGGTGCCGACGCCGCCGGTGGTGCTGAAGGCGTCGTCCAGTGTGAAGGCGTACGTCCAGTGGTTGCCGTTGGCCGCATTGTCCGTGGCGTAGACGCCCGAACCGTGCGGGTTCCAGTCCGAGGAGAGGAACAGGTCGCCGTAGCCGATGCCGGTGCCGTTCCTCGTCCACTGCGACTCGGTGCCCGCGTTGCCGGCGAAATTCGTGTAGATGGTGACCGTGAGCACGCTGCCCGACCGGCTCGCGTCCATGCCGTGCACGTCGTAGATGTGTACCCCGGCGCCAGCGATGACATCGCCGTAGCCGTGCGCGTCGCCGCCATGGTAGGTGTCGGTCAGCGCCGTGGCTGACGCATTCGAGAATGCGGCCATCAGGCCGAGCATTGCGACACACATCGGAAATTTGATCTTCATGGCGTTCCCCTGTCGACGGCACGATGTCCGGAGCACGTCTGTTCCGATGTCGCCTGCGCGGCCGATCGGCAAAACGCCTCCTGATGCGATGCGACTGCACCAACCTGCTTGTGCAGCCGCCCACCCGCTCGTGAGCAAGCTCCGTGCCGATGGGGAATTGCCTTTTGATTCAGTGATCTGCCGGTGGCGCCCTCGGCAGCACGAGGTCTTTCTGTAAACCCTGCCGACGGTTGCGGCTGAACCCGAGCGGTTCGTGCGGGATGGACAACGCCGCACACCGGCTGGTTTTCGGCGATCCGATCCCGGATTTTGCGCTACAGCTGAGGTATGCCCAGGCTGGCCAGCAAGCCGAACGCCGGGTCGTAATAGCCGGGCTTGCGGCTTGGGTCATCGATGCTGCCTTCCGGAACCACGATGACCATTCCCTGTCTTGCGCGCGTAAGCAGCACCCGATAGGCGTTGAGCAGGTAGCGTTGTCGAATGCCGCTGCGAACGTGTTCCCAGCGTTTTCCCTTGAAGCTGAAGTGGTCCCATTGGTTGGCGTTCAGGCGCAGGTCGCCGTCCCACACCACGCATGTCCAGTCGAGCTCGAGCCCTTGCACCTGGAACTCCGTCGCCACGTCTTCGAGGTAATAGGACGACCGCACATCCTGCCTGTTCTCCAGGAACCAGCGGACGGGATCGACCTTGACGCGAACGTCGATCGCGTGCGGCTTGAGCCGCTGGGCCTGGGAGGACACGACGATGCCGTATCGCTCGCTGCCACGGGCCTGCTGGCGCAACCATGTTTTCGCGCGGTCGAGGCTGCGGGTCAGGCGAATGGGAAAATGGGGCAGGACTTGCGCGAGGACGTTGCGTGCAGGTTCCGTTTCCAGCGCCAGCAACAGATTGACGAACTCGGACACGCGCGCGGCGCGGAAGGATCGCATGGACGTTGCCAGGTGCAATGCATCGTCCCAATGCGCCTGGCGACGGGTTTGCAGCGCTTCCAGCTCATCGCGGGCGTGGTATTCGATTTCGTGCAACCGCGGTGACAGGTAAACCTGCCAACGGTCGAAGCGCCGACGAAGCGCGGCAAGCCATTCGCTGATGCCGGCTTCGCCGGTGTTGATTTCCTGCCCGCTGCCGACGAGGCAAACCATGACAGCCCAGTCGTCGTGACGATCCAGGCAGGAGATCAGGAATTCGGGTTCGGACTGGTCGAAGCCCTCGACGCCCTTCTTGCGGCTCATGAAACTTGCGGTCTGGTTCAGGTCCCACGCGCGCTGCGCCTCATCGAACAGCGCAATGTGTTCGATGGGCGCGTCGCCACTGGCCAGGCAGTCATCGCGGAAATGGTGCACGTTCTGGATGAACTGCTTGACTGCGCTTCGGGCCTCGCCAATGCGCAGGGCATTGCCCGATCGCTTTGCGCGCTGCACCTGGTCGCGAGCCAGCGCTTCATGCAGCACGCTTACCAGCGGGCCATTGCCGGACAGGTACACGCTGTAGAGGCTGTCTCCCCTGTCCGTGTGCCGATTGGCGATATCCAGCCCGACCAGCGTCTTGCCTGCGCCCGGGACACCGGTAACGAAGAATATCGCCTTGTCGCCACGTTGCCTCACGCCGGCAATCAGTTCGGCCAGACGGTTCGCCGTCACGTTTAGGTTCCCGGCGTCGGCCCCGCGGCGGGAAATCTCCTCCACCGTATGGCCTGCGTAAAGGGCGCGGGCGGCCTCCACGATGGTTGGGGTGGGATGGTAGCGGCCGCGCTGCCAGAGTTCCGGTTCGATGCGCCCCGGCGGAAAGTGACCCAGGCCAAGTTGAATGGCATCTGCCAGAGTCGTCGCGTTGCAATGCAATGGCCGCGGGACGCCATCGCCATGTTGCCCGGTCTCGATCTGAAGCTTTGTCGCGCCGGCCTTGGTGGCGACGACTATCGGGATGATGGGCGCATCGTGGCTGGCATCGTGGAAGTTCTTCAGGTCGAGGGCGTAATCCCAGACCTGATCGTCGGCATCGCGTGCATGGTCGCTGGCGCCCACCTTGAATTCGAGCACGAACAGGACGTGCTCGAGCACGACCACCGTATCGATGCGCGAGCCGAGGCGTGGGATGTCGTACTCGAAAAACACGGCGCCGGTGGAGGTGGCCCACGAGTGAAGCAGGTTCTTGAGGATGGCAATCTGTTCGAGCCACGCCACCTTCTGCGACAGGTCCACGGCAAAGCTGTGCCAGGTGGTCAATGCGCCGATGACGGCCTGCGGGTCCTGCGCAAGGAACCCGGCGATGGGTGCGCCGTAGCCCCAGCGCTGCCGCCGTGGTTCGATGGTATGGCTTGCCTGCGTCCCCATGATGACCAGGTTACTCGATGCGGCAGGCGCGGTGGCAAGCCACGGCGGCTCGATCGGGCTGCCCCGTCAACCGCCAACAACGGCCTGGGAAGTCGCGCTGACGTCACGCGTTTGGCCATTTAAACGGCTCATTAATGCAGCGCTTGAAACCGTTATCGGCGGCCCTACATGGAAGACGCCAGCCTGTCTGGCTGGCGCGCCGGGCCACTTGGCCGGCGGATCGTCCCATGTTGCTTGAATGAGGATATGGCCATGCGCAACAGCCTTTTTGATCTTGCCCCGCTGCATCGGTCGAGCGTTGGTTTCGATCGGATCTTCGACCTGCTGGAAAACGCCACCCGCGCCCAGGCCGTCGACAGCTGGCCGCCGTACGACACGGTTAAGCTCAGCGATGACCGTTACCGCATCACCATGGCGGTAGCCGGCTTCAATCGCGAGGAACTGGATATCTCCGTGCAGCCGAACCTGCTGGTGGTATCCGGCGAGCGCAAGAGCGCCGAGCAGGAAGGCGAGTTCCTGTATCGCGGTATCGCCAGCCGCGCGTTCACGCGACGCTTCGAGCTTGCCGACCACGTCAAGGTGACGGGCGCCAACCTGGCCGACGGCCTGCTGACCATCGAGCTGCAGCGGGAGGTGCCCGAATCGCTGCGGCCGCGCCGCATCGCGATCACCTCGACGCCGGCGGGCGTCACGCTGGAACAGAGCTCGCAGCGGCAGATCGAGAACCAGGCGGCGTAAGGCCGCATGCCGGCGATGCCGGCGTTTGACGACTACGGTAGTGCCTTGCGGCCCGCCCCACGGCGGGCCGCTTTCTTTGGGCTGCACGGACGAAATCGATCTCGCTGCGAACGTGGCGCCAGCGGTGGAGCTGGCCAGCGCGGCTGCGGTACCACGGCGAGAGCACGAAATCGGACGGGAACGGTTCGATAGGCACCGAAGCGATGCCGGAACGACGCGATGCATGATGGGCCCGCCACGATCCGCGGCATCGCCGTGCAGGGCTACCGCGACGAGGATCACGGCTGCGCAGGCGCGCCACCGACAATCACCAAGGAGCTTCCATGAAGGACGTGAGCATTCGCCTGGACCACCAGCCCGGCGCATTGGCCAGCCTGGGTCAAGCGCTTGGCCATGCCGGCGTCAGTGTGGAGGGCGGCGGCGCCTGGGTCGTGGGCGGATCGGGTCACGCGCATTTTCTGGTGCATGACGCTGACGCGCCTCGGGCCGAAGCAGCGTTGGCGAAGGCGGGTATCCGGGTAGCGGCGGTGAGCGACGTCGTGGTGCAGCGCCTGCGCCAGGATGTGCCCGGCCAGTTGGGCGCGCTTTGCGAGCGCATGGCGGCCGCTGGCGTGAACATCGAAGTGCTCTACAGCGACCACCAGCATCAGTTGATCCTGGTGGTGGACGACGTGACCCGCGGTCGCGAGGTGTCCGCTGCATGGACGCGCGACAACCGCGGCGACGTCAGCCGGGGGTCACCAGCCAGATGATGGCCTGGGCTGCGATGACGGATTCGCCGTTGAACGTGATCGACGGCGAGCCCTGCAGCGCGTAGCCCAGGGCCAGGCCTTCGGACACGCGCTTGCAGAACGCGGCATCGTCAGGCCCGTGAGCAAACGATAGATCGGCAGGTTGCCGGGTGGCGGTGCAGGCAAGCGATGCTCGTTTCGGCGGCAATCGACGGGCTTCAACGAGCTTTGGCGGCGGGTTTGTTGATCGCCCATTGATCGGCGAAGGCCCGCTGGTAGGCAGGCCGGGCTTCACCACGGGCGACGTAGGCCGCGAGATTGGGGAACTCGTCGAGCAGGCCCGAAAGGCGCAACCTGAGCAGCACGTGCACCATCATCAGGTCGCCCGCACTGAATGACCCGTCGAGCCAATCGGCATCACCCAGGCGGGTGGAGAGCTGGCGCAACCGGTTGCGGATGCGATCGTGCACCAGGGGCAGGCGCTCCTTGCTCCATGGTTTGTCGCCTTCGAATATCCTGGCCGTCACCAGCTCGAGAATCGGCGGCTCCACCGTATTGACGGCGGCGAACATCCAAGTGATCGCGCGCGCCCGGGCATGGGCATCGTTCGGCAACAAGCCCGCATGGTGTTCCGCGATATGCAGGATGATCGCGCCGGTCTCGAACAGCACAAGATCGCCTTCCTGGTAGGTCGGAATCTGGCCGAAAGGCTGCATGCCCAGATGCGCACGCTGTTTCATGGCGCGAAAGGAAACCAGGCGCACCTCGTAAGGCAGGCCCGCTTCTTCAAGCGCCCAACGGACACGCGTGTCGCGCGCCAGCCCCATGCCTTGGTCGGGCGATTTGCTGAAGGCGGTGATGGTGATGGTCATGGTGAGGTCCGTCGGTCTTGTTGTGCCGGCGCATCTGCGCATGGTGAGTCACTTTGCGGGCGTCCGTATGGACGTCCATTTCATGCGCCGTTGCCCGCGGCCGGACGGTTGCAGTTGACCATCCACCTGGCGCCGAAACGGTCGGTGAGCATGCCGAAACGCAAGGCCCATGATGTTTCGGCGATCGGCATGGTCACCTGGCCGCCTTCGCCGAGGGCCTGGAAAACGCGCTCCGCTTCGCCCGGATCGTCCACGCCAAGCGACACCGCGCTTCCATGGATGCCCGGATACGGCTCGGGCGTCGGGCCGCACCAGTCCGAGCCCATCAACACGGCGTCACCGACTTCCAGCCGTACGTGAGCGATCAGGTGGCGGGCTTCGGCGGGCAGTGCCTCGGTGCCGGGCATGTCGCCCATGGTCATCTTCATCGTGACCTTGCCGCCAAGGGCGCGGGCGTAGAAATCGAACGCCTCCGCGGCGGCGTCCTTGAAGAACAGATAGCTGACGATATTCATGGCATGTCCTCTTGCAAGGGAATGGGCGCAGCGGTCGCTGCGAAGGGTATCGATAGCCGCGGTCAGGCAGCGACGGCGATATCGGGAAACGGCTCGCGCCACGCATCGATTTCGCACAACGTCTGGTGCCAGCGCCGGACAGCCGGAAACTCCTTGAGCGGAATGTGTGCGACGTCGGCGTAGGGCAGGGTAATGGCGACCGCGAAATCCGCCACCGTGAGCGTCTTGCCCACCAGCCAGCGACGGTCCCGCAGATGGCTTTCGAGGATGGCCGCCTGCCGTCGGAAGCCATCCTGCGCGCGCGCCGCCGCCTCGGCATCGGGCTCGCCGATGCTGAAGCGCGGCTTGATGACGTATTGGAAGTAGAGCTGGCTGGCGACCGGATTGAATTCCTGGCCGGCCCAGCTCAGCCAACGCAGGGCATCGATCTGGCGATCGTCCTGTGGCCACAGGTCCGAGTCCGAACGCGCCGCCAGGTGGCACGTGATCGCGTCGGCTTCCCACAGTACGCGCGCGCCGTCGACCAGCGTCGGCACCTTGCCGTTGGGGTTGAGCGCCAGGTAATCGGGCGTCTTGTGTTCGCCGCGGGCCAGGTCGACATACGCGTAATCGACCGGGGACTGCAGGTATTTCGCGACCGCGCAGACCTTGCGCGGGCAAAGCACATCGGACCAGTAGAGCTTCATGGGACGTCTCCTTGGAGTGCGGCGGAAGGGGGTTCCGGATTTCCGACAAGGCGTGGGCATGGCGGGTGCTGCGGTGCTTCGACTTTCTCCTTCGTCATCCCGCCGTTCACCGGGATGGCGGCTTGTTCGTCTCTTCCATGGGTGGCAACGGCATGACACACGGGCCGCCTGCGAGGCGATGCAGGCTGGCCGCGGCGGATTCGCCCACGTCCTGCAGCAGTCGCTGCTGGGTGGCGTTCCAGCTGGGCATCGCCGCCAGAAGCGTGCGCGAGCCCTTGGCCGTGATGGCCGCCAGGCGCGAACGCGCGTCGGCCGGATCGCTGCGCAGGCTCACCCAGCCGCGTTGTTCGGCAACGGCGAGGTTGCGCGTCAGCGTGGTGCGGTCGGCGGAAAGCATCTCGGCCAGCTCTCCAATGGACTTCGAACCGGCCAGGTGCAGCGCCGCCAGCAAGGTGAACTGCGTGGCACGCAGGCCATGCGGGCGCAAGGCCTGGTCGAACTCGCGCGTGATCGTGCGCGCCGCGCGCCGCGCCGCGAGGCACAGGCAGCGGGTGGTGGCGAACACGGAAAGATCGGGTGTCATGGGATATATGTGTATATGCACGTAAATGGTCTGTCAAGCGTGGACAGCTGAAACCGGCGGTTGTTGGCATGGTTCCGAGGCCTGGCTTTCGACCCGGCGCGGGGCGTTGGATCGACGGCGTGCCAGGCTTGAAGCTCGCTTGATCGCTGCAGCTGGATCTATAGCGGTTGACCGATACCACTTTTACGAGTAATTGATCGTCTTGCGATCACGCTCGATTCGAACAATTTGATCGCGAGTCCTCTGTCATCCCGCTTTTTGGCTTTCGGTTTAGTCGAAATTTTTTTGAAACAGGTTCGGCCATGCGGAAGCATGTTTTCCACCATTGAACTCTCGCCGTACACGGAGGCAATCGATGAAAGTCTCAATCTCCAAAACCACCCTCGTTGCGATAGGCGTCCTCGGTCTTGCGGCAACCACGATGGCATCGGCAATGGATGATGTTGCGGCCCCGAGTTCCGCGGTGGCGCAACCTGCATTCAGCAGCTTGGACGTGAACCGCGATGGCGTGCTCGTACGCTCGGAAATCCCCAAGCAATTGCGAGCCTTGCGGGCGCATTTCAATCAATACGATGTGGCGGGCGATCATCGGCTCACGGAGGCCGAATACGCCAGTTATCTGGATCGATCCAACGCCCAAAGAGCAGGATGTGTGGATGGCCGCACCGTCAACTCGGCCCCTTGCATTGAGGCACTGTCGCGGGCGGGGCAGCTGAGCACCGGATGGAGCCAGTCATATTCCACCAAAGGTAGGTGATGCAAAAAATAGCGCGCCGCGCGGCGTTCAACGACTATGGCGATGACCGGTCGCATGGATACAGGACGAAGAGGTCCTCCGAGGTATCCGTGTCGGCGCGCAGATGGATGCCCATGCAGGAACGAACGCTTATCACCTTTCCGATCAGAGCCTGGTTCTTGAAGATGTCGATAACGCGCATGTCATGAGCCTGCGACGCCTTCGCCGACATCATCGTTCCGATCTGTGCTGCAACGGCCAGATCCCGATATTTCACGCTTGTTCTCTCGTGAACGAACGTGCGAGTTGTCGTTGGCGATAGGCGATCGGTAGGCCGACACCGTGGTTTTGGGAAAGACGCAGCTCGCGGCTTTTCATTCTTTTGGTTTGTCGGCGACAGCCGATGCAAGGCACTCCGCTGTCTGAAATCGAATCGCTTCGGCACGCGATCCTTCCGATGGCAAAGTGATGCCGCGCACTAGGTACGGGCACGTTTCGCGCACGTCGCCGTCACTTTCGTTTAACGAGTATTCGTCGCACCCGATCATCGAGGAAGGCAGCGATGAATACGACTTTCCATGTGCTGAAGAAGGGCCTGTTGGCGAGCCTGATCGCCGGCTCGGTCGCCACGTTGGCTGCTGGCCCGGGCGTGGTGTGGGCACAAAGCGCCAACGCCACCCTGCGCGGCACCGGCCCGGCCAATACCGAGGTCACCGCGCGCAACGTGGCGACGGGTGCGACGCGGCGCACCCGCACCGGCGCGGATGGCAGCTATGCCTTGCCGGGCCTGCCGCCGGGCACTTACCAGGTGGATGCGGGGCCGGGCACGGAGCGCACCGTCACCCTGACGGTGGCGTCCACCGCCACGTTGGATCTGCAGCCAACGGCGGCTGCCGCGGCGCCGTCCACCGCCAGCGCCACCACGCTGGGCGGCGTGTCGGTGAGCGCGACCACGCTGACCGAGGTGAAGACGCCGGAAGTGGGCAACACGATTTCGCTGCGGCAGATCCAGACCATCCCGCAGATCTCGCGCAACTTCCTGGAGTTTGCCGATACGGTGCCGGGCATGGTGTTCAGCGTCGACGCCAACGGCAACACCTCGTTGCGCGGTGGTGCGATGAACAACAGTTCGGTGAACGTCTACATCGATGGCGTGGGCCAGAAGAGCTATGTCAAGGAAGGTGGCATCAGCGGCCAGAGCGGCAGCCAGGGCAACCCGTTCCCGCAGCTGGCGATCGGCGAGTACAAGGTCATCACCTCCAACTACAAGGCCGAGTACGACCAGATTTCCTCGGCCGCGGTGACGGCGCAGACCAAGTCCGGCACCAACGAATTCCACGGGGAGACGTATTACCGCTACACCAACGACGCATTCCGCGAACGAACGCCTTCGGAAAGGGAAGACCACAGCAAGACCCCGTCGAAGGAGAAGGAATACGGCTTCGCGCTGGGTGGCCCGATCATCCAGGACAAGATGCATTTCTTCGTGACGTACGAGGCCAAGCGCTTCGACACGCCCAGGACGGTGGTACCCAGCGCGGACGCCATCCCTGGCGTGGCATACCTGCCGGCCACCGTCGCCGACGAGTTCGGGCCGGCGAACCTGCCATTCGAGGAAGACCTGTATTTCGGCAAGATCGACTGGGAGCCGACCGACCGCGACCGCTTCGAGGCCAGCGCGCAAATCCGCAAGGAGAACCAGTACGGCGGCATCGGCGACCAGAACGCGCCCAGCGCCGGCTACTCCACCAGGAACGACGACAAGCGCTATACGTTGCGCTGGCAGCACAGCGGCGATGCCTATCTCAACGAGCTGCTCTTTACCTACGAGGACGCGCGCAACGCACCCACCGCGTTGAACTACGGCAACGGTTACATCTACACATGGCAACGCGCCACCGACGACCCGGCGCTCATCAACACCGGGGCGGCCTCGCCGCTGGCCACGCAGAACAAGGGCCAGAAGGGGCCCGCGCTGCAGGACGACCTGACCTTCTACGACCTGGACTGGCACGGCAACCACGTGATCAAGATGGGCTTCAAGAAGAAGATGGTGACGCTGCGCGCGGCCGATGCAGCCGACGTCAACCCGCAGTTCACCTACAGCGTGACGCCCGACGGCGCCGCCGCCACTCCCTACAAGGCGTTCTTCACCAAGCCGGTCAGCGGGCTGGGCCTGGCGCCTACGGTGTCCACCAGGAGCCATCAGTTCGGCGCCTACATCCAGGACGATTGGGACATCACCGACAAGTTCACGCTGAACCTGGGCGTGCGCTGGGATTACGAGCGCACGCCCTCGTACACCGATTTCGTCACGCCGGCGAACGTGGTGGCGGCGCTCAACGGGCCCAATCCCGATCCCGAGGCACCGGCGGGCCAGACCTACGCCCAGGCGCTGGCGCTGGGCGGCATCGACGTCAACGACTACATCAGCACCGGCCGCAACCGCTCGGCCTATCGCGGCGAATGGCAGCCACGGCTGGGCTTCTCGTACGACCTGTTCGGTGACGAGGCGCACGTGATCTTCGGCGGCGCCGGTCGCGCCTACGATCGCGACCTGTACGACTACCTGCAACTGGAGACGACCAAGTCCGCGCTGCCGCAGTACACGATCTATTTCCGCGACCCGGCCACCGGCTTGTGCCACCGTGACAACACGCCGTGCTACGACTGGGACCCGGCCTACCTCAACGGCCTGGGCAACCTGCAGGCGCTGCTCGGGCCCAGCAGCAACACGGGCACCGAGGTCGACCTGCTCAACAACCATCTGAAGGCGCCGTACTCCGACCAGTTCAGCTTAGGCATGCGCAACGCGATCGGCGAGTGGAACACCAGCGCCACCGTGTCGCGCATCCTCAGCCACGATGGCTTCGCCTTCACCCTGGGCAACCGCCGCCCGGACGGCTCGTTCTGGCGCGACAACGGCCAGCCGTGGGGCAACGGCGTGCCGGGTTTCGGCAGCCTGATCGTGGGCAACAACGGCATCGAGACGCGCACCACGCAACTGCTGCTGTCGGCGGAGAAGCCGTATACCAGGGAGTCCCACTGGGGCGCGACCCTTGCCTACACCTACACGCACGCCAAGCAGAACCGCGACATCAACGAGCACTACGCGTTCGACGAGGCGACCATCGGCGACTACCCGTTCATCACCTCGAACGCGGCAGCCAAGCACCGCTTCGTGGCCACCGGCAACATGGACGGCCCGTGGGGCATCACGCTGTCGGCCAAGCTGACCCTGGCCACGCCGCTGCCGTTCAACGGCATCGGCACGTTTCCGGGCATGGTGTTTACGGGTGGACATGACAGCAGGCCGGTCGCCGGCGTGCCGTCGGGCTCGAAGTTCCTGGTGGGCGGCAAGATCTGGGGTTACCGCGACATCGATTTCCAGGCCACCAAGAACTTCGACCTGGGCCATGGCGTGACGCTGTTCGGGCGTTTCGACGTACTCAACGTGTTCAACTGGGACAACTACGTCAACTACATCCCCGTCTATGCGGACGGCGGCGTCAACGTCAGCTACAACCGCACCGGCAACATCACCTTCGTGCCGCGCACGTTCAAGTTCGAGGTGGGTTTGAACTTCTGAGCCTGGCAGGGAACGGGGCGCATTCCGCGCTCCGCTTCCGCGCGCCATGCGGTCACGGCTGGCCGGACGGTGGAGCTGATTGTCCATCCAGGGATGTTCCGACCCGTCTTTGCCGTCATTCCAGCGAACGCTGGAATCCAGTGCCTTCATGCGGCAATCGAGGCGCTGGATCCCGGCGTTCGCCGGGATGACGGCTGATTCGGGCCAGCCGGCTGTTCATCGCTCGATCGGCGTCCATCCTTAGAGAGGTTGTTATCGCTCATGAAAAACCGAGCTTTCCGCACCATCGCGTCAGCGTTCTTGCTGGCGCTTACGCTGGTTGCACCGGCGATTCCCGCCACTGCACCGACGAACCCTATCGCGACGTCCGATCGCCAGGCGTTCGTCAACGACCTGGAGCGGCGCACCTTCGACTGGTTCTGGGACAGCGCGAACCCGGTCACCGGCCTGGTGCCGGATCACTATCCGGGCGAGTCCTTTTCCAGCATCGCCACGGTGGGTTTCGCCTTGACCGCCTACGGCGTGGGCGCGGAGCGCGGCTATATCACGCGTGCGCAGGCGGCCGAACGCACGCTGGCCACGCTGCGTTTCTTCGACCGCGCGCCGCAGAACGCCAGCGAGGACGACGCGGCGGGCTACCACGGCTTTTTCTACCATTTCCTCGACATGAAGACGGGCAAGCGCTTCGACCGCGCGATCGAGCTGTCCAGTGTCGACACCACGCTGCTGCTGGGCGGCGTGCTGTTTGCGCAGACCTATTACGACGGCAACACCCCGGCCGAGCGCGAGATCCGCGTACTGGCCGACCGCATCTACCGGCGCGTGGACTGGCCGTGGATGCAGGTGCGCGCGCCGCTGATCAGCATGGGCTGGACGCCGGGCGGCAAATTCATCCCCAGCGACTGGAAGGGTTACGACGAGGGCATGCTGGTCTACATTCTGGCGCTGGGTTCACCGACCCATCCGGTGAAGCCGGACGCGTGGCAGGCATGGCTGTCGACCAACGACAGGACCTGGGGCACGTTCCACGGGCAGACGTTCCTGAATTTCGCGCCGCTGTTCGGGCACCAGTACAGCCACGTGTGGGTGGATTTCCGCAGCATCCGCGACGACTGGAACCGCCGGCACGGCCTGGACTATTTCGAGAACAGCCGCCGCGCCGCCTACAGCCAGCGCAACTATGCCATTGCCAATCCCGGCCGCTGGACCGGCTACGGCGCCGACGTGTGGGGACTGACCGCCAGCAACGGGCCCGGCGACATCGTCGTGGAGCAAGGCGACAGGAGACTGAAGTTCAACGGCTACACGGCGCGCGGCGCCGGCCTGGACTACATCGCCGACGATGGCACCATCGCGCCTACGGCCGCCGGCGGCTCCATCGCGTTCGCCCCGGAGATCGTGATTCCGGCGCTTGCGGCGATGAAGCTGCGCTACGGCAAGTGGATCTACAACCGCTACGGCTTCGTCGATGCGTTCAACCCGAGCTTCCATGCCCGCACCGCGCTGCGCACCGGGCGACTGGTGCCGGAGCTGGGCTGGGTCGACACCGTGCAACTGGGCATCGACCAGGGCCCGATCGTGCTGATGATCGAAAACTGGCGCAGCGACTTCGTGTGGAAGGTGATGCGGCGCAATCCGTATATCCGCAAGGGTTTGGAGAAAGCTGGCTTCACTGGCGGCTGGCTGGAGGGCTCGGTGCCTCATGCACGCAAGCGATCGCTGTGTGCCTGCCCCTGAGGTCCTGGGAATGACTCCCTCCCCTGCTCGCAGGGGAGGGGCGGGGAGGGGGCTCTTCGCTCCGTACGAACAACCCCCTCCCAACCTCCCCCTGCAAGCAGGGGGAGGAGTGGTGATGTCGGAGGGAAGCTCTGAATCTTTTCACACCTGCCGGTGTACACCTCGTCACTTGCAAGCGGGCGCTCCGCTCGCATTCGGTACCGCCATGAAACGATCAACGACTTCGATCTTGCACTCCGCCATGTGGCTGTTCGCCGCTGCGCTTCTCGTAGGCGCCCAAGCTCATGCGCAGGTCGTCCGCGCGCTGCCGCACGCCACGGCGCCGTCGAACGCGCAACTGGCGTCGCCCGATATCGAACGCCGGGTCGACGCGCTGCTCAAGCGGATGACGCTGGAGGAGAAGATCGGCCAGCTCGTGCAGTACAACGACCAGGGCTTCAGCGCGCCGACCACCGCCAACGGCGACAAGGTGCTGGCCGCCAACCCGGAGACCAGGACCCAGGTCGACGCCATGGCGCTGGCCAGGCAGGGCCGGCTGGGCTCGATGCTCAACGTGATCGGCGCGGAAAAGACGCGCGCCTTCCAGCAGGCCGCGATGAACAGCCGCCTGCACATCCCGATCCTGTTCGGCGCCGACGTGATCCACGGCTATCGCACGATCTATCCGGTGCCGCTGGGCCTGGCCGCGTCGTGGGATACCGCACTGGTGCAGCAGCTTTCCCACATGGCCGCCACCGAAGCCACCACCGCCGGCGTGAAGTGGTTCTACTCGCCGATGGTGGATATCTCGCGCGATGCGCGCTGGGGTCGCTCCACCGAAGGGGCGGGCGAGGACCCGTACCTGGGCTCGGCGATGGCGCGCGCCTATGTGCGCGGCTACCAGGGTAGCGACCTGTCGCAACCCGACAGTGTCGCCGCCTCGGTCAAGCACTTCGCCGCCTATGGCGCCGCCGAGGCCGGCCGCGAGTACAACACCACCGACATGTCCGACATCCGGTTGCGCCAGGTCTACCTGCCACCCTACAAGGCGGCGGTGGAGGCGGGCGCGGCCACGATGATGAGCTCGTTCAACGCGCTCAACGGCGTGCCCGCCACGGCCGATCCGTACCTGATGGACGAGATCCTGCGCAAGGAATGGGGCTTCGACGGCTTCGTGGTCAGCGACTACACGGCGGTGATGGAACTGACCCATCACGGCATCGCGCTGGACGCCGCCACGGCAACGAAAAAAGCGCTGGAAGCGGGCGTGGACGTGGACATGATGTCCCACTTCTACGACACCCAGATCCCCCGGCTGCTGGCCGAACACAAGTTGTCGATGGCGACCGTGGACGAGGCCGTGCGCCGGGTGCTGCGGGTGAAGTTCGCGCTGGGGCTGTTCGAGCATCCCTACGCGCAGGGTGCGGAGGTGACGCACGCGGTGGACGCGCATCGCCCGCTGGTGCGCCGCGCCGCGGAGGAATCGTTCGTGTTGCTGCGCAATGCCCCGGTCGCAGGGCAACCGGTGTTGCCGCTGGGCGACAAGGTGCGGTCGGTGGCGCTGATCGGCCCGCTGGCCGATGCCGCCAACGAGATGCAGGGCGCCTGGGGTGGTGCCACGCAGGCGTCCGACGTGGTGACGCTGCGCCAGGCCTTGGAGCGGCGGATGCAGCAGCGCGGCGGTCGCCTGCTGTTCGCGCACGGCACCGACGTCCTGAGCGATTCCAGCGCGGGCTTCGACGCCGCCGTGCAGGCGGTGCGTCAGGCCGACGTGGTGGTGATGGCGCTGGGCGAGTCGGCGGAAATGAGCGGCGAGGCCGGCTCGCGCGCCCACCTCGACCTGCCGGGCAATCAGCAGCAACTGCTGCAGAACGTGGTGGCGACGGGCAAGCCGGTGGTGCTGCTGGTGTTCTCCGGCCGGCCGCTGGTGCTGGACTGGGCCGCGCAGCATGTGCCGGCGATCATGGCGGTGTGGTTTCCCGGCACCGAGGCGGGCAACGCGCTGGCCAACGTGCTGTTCGGCGATGTGGCGCCCAGCGGCAAGCTGCCGATGAGCTTTCCGCGCGCGGTGGGGCAGGAGCCGCTGTATTACGCGCAGTTCCCCACCGGTCGTCCGGCCGGCGACGCCGACCTGAGCAAGCCGCCCGGCGGCGCCACGCGCTTCATCTCGCGCTACATCGACGTGCCCAACGACGCGCTGTTCCCGTTCGGCTACGGGCTGAGCTACACGGACTTCGCGTATTCCAACGTACGCGTATCGCGTCGCACGCTGCCGCTGGCCGAGGCCAACCGGCCGGAGGCGAGGTCGCTGCTGACGGTCACCGCCACGCTGACCAACACCGGCACGTGTGAAGGCACGGAAGTCGCGCAGCTCTACGTGCGCAACCTCGGTGCAAGCGTCGAGCAACCGGTGCGCCGCTTGAAGGGTTTCCAACGCGTCACCTTGAAGCCGGGCGAGTCACGGCAGCTACGCTTCGAGCTGGGTTTTCCGGAACTTTCTTTCTACAACGTGCACAGCCGCCAGGTTGTGGAGCCCACGCATTACACGGCATGGGTGGGCGGCAGCTCGCAGGCGACAGCGCAGGCGGCATTCGACATTGAGCCATGAGGTGGCAGCGGTCCGCCGTGCGGGGTCACGCCGCACGGACTTGCCGGCCGGCCCTCCTGCCCGAGACTGTCACCTTTCCTGCGCGGTGCGCGTGCCAGGCTGATCGATATCCACCACCGGAGTCGCCATGAATTCAGCACTACGTCGATTCATCACCGATGCCCGCGGCCGCGTCGTCGTGGCACAGCCACCCAACGGGTCGATACTCGCGTGGAGTGCGCTGGCCGTGGCGGCGCGCACCTCGGCAGGGCCGGCGAAACCTTTCCTGCGCACGGCGCGCAACGCGGCGCTGGCCTGGTGGGCCGGTCGGGAATTGCTGGACGGTGACAGCCCGTTCCGGCGCGTGCTGGGTGGCGCTGCCTTGCTGGCGATGGCGGCAACCGGGCGGCACCGTGCGCACGCGCGCCATCGGTAACCTGCGTTGTCCGCTGGTGGAACGGGCGACGGCCCGCGCGGTGCTGGCTGCCGATGCGCGGTCCAGGGCCCATGACGGCATGAGCGCCGTGGTGCCGACATGAGTGGCGCCATGGATTCGCAGCCGCGTCGACCACGCATCGTGCTGGCCACCTTCGGCACCCATGGCGATCTCCATCCCTTCCTGGCGCTGGCGCTGGCGCTGCGCCAGCGCGGCGCCGATCCGGTGCTGGCGGCCGGCGAGGGGTTTCGTGACAAGGTCGTGGCCGAGGGCATCGACTTTTTCCCCATGCGGCCCGATGTGGAGGCCGTGGCCGGGCGGTTGGCGTTGGCGCCGCAGCAGCTGGCGCGCGCTGTGGCGGCGCGGCCACAGTTCCTCCTTCAGCGCATCATCCTGCCCTCGCTGCACGAGGCCTATGACGACGCGCTGATGGCCCTTGCCGGCGCCGATCTGGTGGTCACCCATTCCGTTGCCTACGGCGCGCGGCTGGCGGCGGAAAAATGCGGCTTGCCGCAGGTCGGCATCGTGTTGCAACCGATGCTGTTCGCCTCCGTTTACGACCCGCCCGTCGTGGCGGACATGCCGCGGTTGTCGCGCTGGATCTATCGTCGAGGGCCGGCGTGGACGCGCGCGTTCGTGCGGCTGGGCCGGCGCGTCGCGCGTCGCTGGGCACGGCCAATCGACCGCTTCCGCCGGCAGGTCGGCCTGCCGCCGGCCAGCGCGCACCCCTTGTTCGAAGGCCAGTTCGGCAGCGCCGGTGCGATCGGCCTGTACTCGCCGCTGCTGGGACCGGCGCAGGCGGATCATCCGCCGCATACCACCATCGCGGGCTTCGCCTTCTACGACAGTGAAAAGGGTGGGCCGCCAACGCTGTCGTCCGCCCTGCAGGCCTTCCTCGACGCCGGCGCGCCGCCGGTGGTGTTCATGCAGGGAACGTCGGCCATCCACGATGCCGACGATTTCATCCGCGAGAGCCTTGCCGCCATCGACCTGCTTGGCCTGCGCGCGGTGCTGGTGCTGGACGATGAAAGGGCACGGCGCTGGTCATCGCGTGGCTCGGGCACGATCCACGTGACGGGTTATGCGCCGTATTCGGTGCTGTTCCCGCGCGCGTCCGTCATCGTCCACCACGGAGGTATCGGCACCACCGCCCAGGCGCTGCGCGCCGGCCGCCCGCAACTGGTCACGCCCTACTTGGTCGACCAGCCCGACAATGCCGCGCGGGTGGTGCGGCTTGGCGTGGGGCGGGAGTTGCCCCGGCGGCGCTGGCGCCGCGCAGGTATCGCGGCCGAGCTGCGCGCGCTGCTGCACGCGCCCGGCTACGCGTCGGCGGCGGCACGCGTCGGGCGGCAGATAGCGAGGGAGGACGGCGCCGCGGTCGCGGCCGATACGATCGTGTCCGCGCTGGCGCAACGCCGCGCTTGAAGCGGTGCCGCGGGCACCGCGACACACCTTGCCGATGGATAGCCGTTCTTGCGTGACCGCATCGGACCGGCGTGAGCCAGTGTGGGCAGCAGCAGCTGCCGCCGATCAGTTCAGGCTGGCAAGCAGCGCCTGGAAGCGGGGCTTGTCGCGCAACGAGGCCAGGTCGCTGTCGTTCGCCATCCAGGCGCGGTCGCCCCAGCCCAGTTGCACCGCGCGTTCGAGCAGGTCGACCGCGCGGTCGTGTTCGTCCAGCACCGCGAACGTGCACGCCGCGTTGTAGTACACCATCGGCTCGTCCGCGCTCGATCGCAGCGCCAGGTTCGCCCACTCGATCGCCTTGGCCTTTTCGCCCATCGCCGCGAAATTCGCGGCGCCCATGTAGCGGGCGCGGGCGTCGTGCGGGTTCACGCCGAGCGCGCGCTCGATCAGCTCGATCGCGCGATGGCGGCTCTTGCGTTCGTCCTCCTTGCGGCCCATCTCGCTGTACGCCTGGCTCAGGTAGACCAGCGGCAGGTAGTCGGCGGGGCTGACTTCGGCGGCGCGCAAATACAGCCAGGCCGCCTTCTGGAAATTGCCCAGCGAGCTGCAGATCATGCCGTACAGGAAATAGGCTTCGAGCAGGTTGGGGTTGAGCATCATCGCCGTCTCGAACTCGCGCTCGGCCTGCTCGAACTGCTTGCTGATGTACAGCGCCAGGCCGCGCGAGGCATGCGCCTCGGCCGAGTCGGGGTCCATTTGCAAGGCACGCTCGCTGGCCTCCATCGCATGGGCGATGTGCTCGGGGTTGCGGTCGAGGAAGCGATGCCGCATCACGTACGCATCCGACAGGCCTGCCCACGCGGCGGCATATTTCGGGTCGCGTGCGATGGCACGCTCGTACATGGCGATGGCGTGCAGCGAGTCGCGCCGGTTCCATGCGTAGAAGTACCTGCGGCCGCGCAGGTAATCGTCGTAGGCCTGCACGTCGGCCGTGGCCACGTACTGGATCGCGCGGCGCTCCTTCGGCGACAGCGTGACTTTCAGCGCATCGACGATGCTCTGGGCAATGTCGTCCTGGATGGCGAACACGTCGCGCAATTCGCGGTCGTACGTCTCTCCCCACAGGGTGGAGTCGGATGCCACGTCGATCAGCTGCGCGGTGATGCGCACGCGGTTGCCGGCGCGGCGCACGCTGCCCTCGAGCACGGTGCCCACGCCGAGCTTGGCGGCGATCATCTGCAGGTCGGCCTCCTTGCCCTTGAAGAAGAACGAGGAGGTTCGCGAGGACACTTTCAGCTGCGGCAGCTTGGTCAGCAGGCTGAGGATTTCCTCGGCGATGCCGTCGCTGAAGTATTCGTTTTCCATCTCGCCGCTCATGTTGACGAACGGCAGCACGGCGATGGCGTGGCGGTCTGCGTCGCGATGGTTCGATGGCGGCGGCGGGGTGTCGATCCTGGCGGGCGCAACATCCGCGGGGTCGCTCGCGGTGACCGGTGCAATCAATCGGTAGCCCAGGCCATGCACGGTCTGGATGTAGCGCGGCTCGGCCGCATCGTCGCCCAGCTTCTGGCGCAGCTGCGAGATGACCCGGCTCAGCGTGGCGGCGGTGACGAACTTGTGTCCCCACACGCGTTCCAGCAGGTCGTCATGCTTGACCAGTTCGCCCGGATGGCTCACGAACTGCAGCAACACCGCGTGGGCCTTGGGTTCCAGTTCGAGCTCGTGGCCATCGCGCGACACGCGGTGGGCCATCGGCTCGACGGTGATGTCGCCGAACGCGTAGATGGTCCGCGGACTGTTCGGTGCCATGGCCACGGGGACGGCAATATCACAGCGGCGGGAGAGAGGCAATCGAACCTCCGGGAGCTTCGCGCAAGGGCGAGAGTGCAGGGTGCGGGGGCGGGTTGGTCATGGCGAAATCACCGCTTCATGAGCCACGCCGCGCGGGCGGTATCGCCGCGTGCGCGGGAGCGGCGATGCGTTCATCGCGCAGGTGGGATGGTCGCGTCTGGAAGGACATGGCCGTGCCTGTTGTTCGCTTGCCCTGCCGTTGGAGTGTGTGCCCGACGGTCGCAGGGGACACCTGCCAGACGTAACGCCTGCCGCGTGTGGCCATGGCAGCGGCGGTGCTGTCATGGGGATCGACTGAAGATCCTCAGACAACCCACGCGATTTGCGCGGGAATTCCTCAAGCAAGGGCGCTGGCCCGCGCCGAGAATCTCTCCACGGACATCGGTGTCCGTCGGGAGGAACCCCATGAAACCGCTTATCGCCACCACCGCGCTCGCTCTAATCCTCGCCAGCGGCGCCAGCATCGCCCAGACCCAGTCCCCGCCCACCGAAATGCAGAATGTCACGGTCAGCGGCGTACCCGTTGCCTATGAAACCTATGCGGCTGACTTGCCGGCGGGCTTCACCCTGCAGGCGCTGGTCGGCAACGCGCACACGCACTACATGCAGGCGAGGCGCGCGGCAGAGCAGGCCGAAGCCCGCAGGAAGCAGGGTTTCGCGTCGCAGCCGATCGTCTCCGTGGCGATCGACAATTCGGCCGGCGTCGGCGTCGCCAAGCAGATCCAGCTCGTCGACGCGGCGCGGCAAACCATCGCCATCGTGAACATGTACTGCAAGCGCTCGGTGCCGTCCGGCGGGCCGCGCTGCAAGCTGGTGCCCCGGCAAATGGGGGGCGACATGGATGGCCAGCGCCTGGCGTCCATACGGAACGGAACGCTGAATATCGCGCAAGTGCAGCTGCGTGATTAGGCAGGCGTGCAGAGGATTGCCAGGCCGCGCGGATCATCCCGCAAGGAGGATCGCGAGGCCTGGCGCGTTTCGGTCAGGGTCGCCAGTCACGCATCAGGCCAACCCGGAAACGATCCGGCCGGTAGCCTCAGTGCGACGTGCCGCGCGAGTCCACCGCGATCACCGGCAGCCGCGTGATCGGCTCGACCGTGATGCGGCGGAAGAAGGTCTCCGCGCCCTCGGACTGGAGCTGGATATGCCCGTGCGTCAGCGGCTGGCACGCGCCTGCCGCGTCCGGTTCGCAGATGTCGCGCACTTCCATCACGGGCACGCCGTTGACGACGTGGATGGCATGGTTGCCGACCACGTACAGGTCCAGCACGTTCCATTCGCCATCGGGTGCATCGGCGTTGTAGTTGTTTTCCACGTTCCACGTGGCGGTGTTGCCGATGGCGCTGGCGGCCACGCCGCCGACCATGAAGCGCAGCTTCGGATCGATGATGGAGGCATCGTGCGCGGCGGTGGTCGTCACGCGCAGGCCATCGCCCACCGGCACCACCATGCCGACGCTGCCGGACATGATCTCGAACTCGACCGAGCGCGCCCATGTGCCCCACACCGCGCCCGGTGCGCCGTGCGTGTGGTAGAGCAGGCCGTTGTTCGGCGGCATCGTCTGCCGCGGCGCGTAGCGCGCCTTGCCCCACTTGTATTCCAGCCGCAGGTGGTAGTTGGCGTAATCGCCGCGATGGACCAGGCTGCCCCACGTGGGGCCGTTGACGTGGATCGCCGGTTCGCCGTCCTCGCTGGTCACGGTGAAGATGCTGCCCTTGCCGCCCACGCCGACGGGAGTGTCGTGCTTGGCCAGGTACGTCTGGCCGGGGTCGGCATAGCCCAGCCAGGCATCCCACTGGTCCAGGTTGCTGCCGTTGAACAGTGCAATCGCCGGCCCTGCGGCGGCCGGAATGTCTTTCAGCACCAGCTTCTGTGGCGCGAATGCGGGCATGTCAGCCGACACGGCCGGTGAAACGACGAACGCCAGCGCGATGGCTGCAAGGATTCTCATGCTCGACCTTTCTTCAGGTGGGTGGAGGTTGGCGCTTGCCCATCATCGGTCGACGATGGGGCAGCAATGCGCACTTCGCGGCAGACGCCGAAATTCGTCTCGTTGTGGTCGCTGGTGGTCAGCGCCAGCTTCACGACGTAGGTTTCGCGGTCGAGCAGCGGCAGGCTGACCGGGCCGGCATGGGTTATCGGGCCGATCAACTGGCCATTCAGATAGAGATGGATATGCCCCGTGCCCGGCACCGCCGCGCCGCCATACTGCTTCGGCGCAAACCGGAGATTGGTCTGCGGCGTGAGGGTCCACGCGTTCGCGCTTCGGGCGACGGTGGCGTCGAGCCAGTAACCGCCGGCTTCCGCCCGTCCATCCTGCGCGCAAGCCGAGGCGGCCGGGTCATGCTGCGCGTTCGCGAACACCGCGGGTGCCGCGTACAGGTTCAGCAGAAGCACTGCGGCCGCAAGCGTCTTGAATGCCATTTCTTCCCCTCGTTCCAAGGCGAAGGGAAAGCATATAGGAGGTGGCCTGGGGTGTCGTGCATCGGGGACTTTCGCCGCGCAACGTGCCGCGGGAAAGCGGCGGCCCTGGCGCATAATCACCGGACAGACCGGAGGTGGGCATGCGCAGCGTCGAAGGCAAGATCGTTCTCATCACCGGGGCCGCCATGGGCATGGGGCGCCTGTATGCCGAGCGCGCGGTGGCCGAACGCGCCGCCGCCGTGGTGTTGTGGGACAGGGACGCCGCGGCATTGCAGGCGACCTGCACCGAACTCTCCGCCGACGGTGCCAGGGTGCTGGCCCATGTGGTGGACGTGTCGTCGGCGCAGGAGGTCGCAGACATGGCGGTGCGGGTAACGGCCGAAGCCGGCACGCCGGACATCGTGATCAACAACGCCGGCGTGGTTCGCGGCAAACCGTTCTCGGAGCACGATCCGATCACCGACACCGAGTTCGTCATCGGCGTCAACGTGCTGGGGCCCATGCACGTCACCCGGGCTTTCCTGCCCGCCATGATCGCCGCCGGCAACGACGCGCGGGTGTTGAACGTGGCGTCCGCGTCGGGACTGGTATCCGTGCCGCGGATGACCGTGTACACCGCATCGAAATGGGCGCTGATCGGCTGGAGCGATTCGCTGCGGCTGGAGCTCAAGCGCGAGGGCCATGGCCATGTGCGCGTCACCACGCTGATCCCCAGCTACATCAAGACCGGCATGTTCGCCGGCGCCCGCGCCCCGCTGCTGACGCCGCTGCTCGAGCCGGCGCATGTTGTCGACAAGGCCTGGGCCGCGATGAAGGCCGGCAAGCCGCGGTTGATGATGCCGTGGACCGTCACGCTGAGCGCCGTGTTGCGCGGGCTGCTGCCATTGCCCCTGTGGGACTGGCTCGCCGGCAGCGTGTTCAAGGTGTATTCGTCGATGGACGCGTTCACCGGGCGCAAGCCGGGTTGATCGCGACGGCGTCTGCGCCTGCTTCACGCACGGCGGTATCGACCGTACCGGTGCAGGCGGCTAGATGTTCCTGCGCAGCACGAGCGCGCCGTCCTTTTCGGTTTTCTGGCGGCAGGCCCAGTTCACCTTCCGGCGTATGCCCTTCACTTCGATTTCCGCGTACATCCTCAGGCCTTCGAGCGACGTCCCCTTGGGCAGGTTGAACAGGGCCTGGCGAATCTTTCCCGGTAGCGGGTAGCCGGGGTCCAGGCTTCCCTCGCTCAGGGTCTGGCCGCGTTCGCTCCGGATCACAATGCGCAAGGCGCCCGGCACGCCGGCAACGCCGTCGTTTGCCAGGCCCAGCACGAGGCCGGGGTAGCCATCCTTTTCGAAGGCCCATATCCACGAGGGGCGCACGCGATAGCCGATGCGCCTGCCCAACCCGTCGATGGCGTCGGGATAGCGGTCGTAGTAGCTCATCAGCCGCTCGGCCTGGATCTTGTGCCAGTTCCACAACGAGAAATAGTTCGGGCCGACGTCGCGGGCATGCGCGATGATGTTGTCGTTGCGGGTGACGCCTTCGGATATTTTCAGGTTTTCTGGGGAGCCGTCCGACAGCGCGTTCTCGACAAACCCCGCTACCCATGGCGGCCGGTTGCTCAGGCTCTCGATCTGCATGTTCTCGATGAAGATGGTGTCGGTGCGCAACCAGTTGTGCGAGCGGATGGTCCTGTCGACGAGCTCGGCGTTGCCCACGCGGTTGTAGTCGGGCTGCGTGTTCGTGGCCAGTGGCGTCCTGCGCCAATGCGCCGACTGCATGTCGAAGATGCTGTTGAAGGTGGCGGCGGCCGTGGCGTAATCGGGGAAGGGGTTGCGGTCCTCGAACGGCCAGGTATGTCCCTCGCCCCAAAAGCCGTACATGTAGGTGTCCATGAACTCCACCTGGGCCGAGCCATCATGGGCATCGGCCAGCAGGCCGTCCATCTCCTTCAACGCCGCCATGAACGCCGGGTGGTTGTATTGCGGCGCGTAATGCACCTTGCCGGGAAGGTTCTCGCCGACTTCGCTGGTGGTGCCCAGCGCGTAGAGCGGAACCTTGCCCAGCAGAAAATCGGGCATCGACTGCGGCTTGATCACCGGGCTCATCAGCTGGATGCGAAAGCCGATGCGCTTGCCGTATTGCCTGGCCAGGTCGAAGGCGATTTTCCAGTGCTCGCAGGGATCGAGCCTCCCCGGCCGGCTCTGCATGTCACGCCAGTCCAGGCGCACATAAAGGACGTCGGTGAGTGGCAGCGCGACGAGTTTTTCGAGCGACTTTTCCAGCGATTCGTTTTTCCTGTACGCCGGACCCGCTTCGTCGCAAAGGTAGGTGGCCAGGCCCATGCCGTAGTTCGGCACCCGCTCTCGCGAAGGCGTCGTCGCCATGATGACGTCCGCGCCCGGCACCACCTGTTCCGGCTTGTAGGTGGGGAAAGGCCCCTGGTTCAGGCGGTCGGTGATCGCCGGGCCGCTGCCGAAGTTGTAGCCGTCCCAGTTGTGGGCCGGGACAAACGCCTGCGCCCTGCCGAGGTTGGCCGACCCTGCCGCGGCGGCGACCGAGGCCAGCAGGCTTTTCTGGATGAAGTCTCTCCGGTCCATGTGGGTCCCGTGCCCGTGCGACGGATTCGATACTAGAGCATCCCGTCGCGCGGACCGGGTGGTCCTGCTCCGCGCCGGGCGTCAGCTATCGTCGGAACAGCGAACCGCGGTCAGCGGCAGAGCGCATCCAGGTCGAGACCGGGACCGGGTGCCGGAGGCAGCGGCAGCCCGCGCGCGGTCATCGCCGCTTCCAGCGAATCGGGTGACGAGGGCAGGCCCGGGTCGATAGCGTTCCTGTAGAAGGGCGCGCTCTCGGCCTCCTCCAGCGTGACGAAACGGAAGCCGCGTTCGCGATAGAGCGCCAGCAGGCGCGGCAGCATGCGGGCATCGAAAGCGCCGACGTGCATCAGCAGCACATAGGGAATGTCGTGGCCGTAGAGCGCTTTCGACAGGGAGCGGCTGTAGACGATCGCGGCATCGGCGGCAGCGAAGTAACTGCTTTCCAGCCTGGCAATGGCGGCGCTGTCCTTTTTCGCGACGCAGCGCGCGTACGGCTCGTTGTAGAGGTAGTCGCCAAAACCCATGGTGACAGTGGCGACCTTGTAGCCGCGGCCGGCCAGGAAGCGGCGCCCGGCCGCGCGCGTCGCCGCGGTGTCGCCCTCGGCCAGGTACGGATAGCGCAGCCAGCGCCAATCGGCATCGCCCATGTACTTCTGCAGCATCGCCTCGTTCCGGGTCACGTCCTGCTCCCAGTCCGCGAGCGGGTTCGTGTTGAGGTTCATGTGCGACCAAGTGTGGTTGCCCAGCGGCAATCCGGCGTCGCGCCACAGTTGCAGCACGGGCGTGGAGGCCGGTTCGTTCTGCGTTTGCACGCCGTTGACGAACCCGTAGGCCGGCGGCAGCTTCGCCTGCTGCATGGCGGTGATGATCTTCTGCGCGATCTCCACCCGCGTTTCGCCGGGCGGCAGCGGGCCGTGTGCGGGCAGGTCATCCCAGGTGATCGCCAGTTGCTGCGCGGTGGCGGGCAGGGCGGGCGCGGCAGCCAGGGCAGCGAGGAGGGCAAGGGCAGGGCGTGAATGCAGGATGCTCAAAAGAATCTCCAGGGTCGCTGGGCGGCGGATCGAGGGGCGGGCGACGCCGGCAACCGATGTCGTTTGCGCAAGTCGCGCTGAGCGAGGCGTCGCGGCGGTGCCGTCCATTGTAGGCAGGGCGATCCCGGGCGCCACGGCGTTTCGCCCTGCAACGACGCGGCCGGGATGGCGACGGCCCTACTTCAGCATGCCGGCAAAATGTCGGCCGGCTTTACAAAAGCGACCGCGGCGACTCCGCGTGACGGAACGGTGATGAAGCAAAAACAAGGGCTTGGCCGATGGTACAAAACATGCTTGCCATTCCACGCAATCGGCGGCCGCGAAGGTTCGCCAAGACCACCTGTGCCCGTATAACCGTCTTCATGGAGATCACCAATGAACAGCAAAACCCCAGGCAAGTCGCACGGCCCGCGTTTCCTCCGGTCGCTGCTCGGTGCGGCGGTGCTGACCGCGGGCATGGGCTTGGCGGCCACGACCGCCAGCGCCACGGCCGTCCTTTCCGGTTCGGTCGGCGGCGTGCCCACGGGCGCGGATCATTACGAGACCTTTGACAGCCTCGCGCCGGGCACATCGACCACCACCGTGCTTGGCGGCGGACTCACCGTGAGCTTCTCGCCGGACGGCAAGGCGGTGCAGGGCGCACAAAGCGGCTTGTACGCGGCGCCGGTCCTCTCCGGCGGCAATGGCGCCAACTTCGGTGGCCAGGCCGACGGCATCGACGCCACCACGTATCTCACCAGCGGCGGCCCCAACGGTTCGACCACGTTGACCTTCAACACGCAGCAGAAATACCTGGGCCTGCTGTGGGGCTCGGTGGATGCGTACAACACGCTGGAGTTCTTCAGCGGTGGCGCGTCGGTGGCGACCTTTACCGGCGCCGACGTGGGTGCATCGGCCGGAACGGGCAACTGCATCGGCGGCCTGCAGAACGCGCTGGGCACCTGCTACGTGAACATCAATTTCCTGACCCAGTCATTCGACAAGGTCGTTGCCACCAGCAGCTCCTACGCGTTCGAATTCGACAACGTGGCGTTCAGCACGGCGCCCGTCGGCGTGCCGGAGCCGGAAACCCTTGCCATGTTCGGCCTGGGCCTGCTCCTGGTGGGCTCGGCCTACCGTTTCAAGGCGCGCAAGTCCGCCTGAAGCCGTCCGGCACGATACGAAGAACGCCCCGGTGACGGGGCGTTTTTTTTGGCGCGGACATGATGGATTTGCGCGGTTCTTGCACCGGTGGGGCCGGGCCGGCTGCCGTAGACGCAACCGGTCGCGCCTCGACGCGCTTCACTCGTGGCTGGCGGGATCGCCCATCCCCGTGGCGGCGGTCAGCAACCGTGGCCCTTCCACCACCCGCGTTTTGCCCGGTTCAAGCGTTACCGCCAGGGCTTGGTCGCGGTAGCGAATGCGTACCGATGTGGCGACCTTGCTCGATAGGCGCACTTCGGCGGGAATGCCGTTGCGCCAGGTGATGCCGACCCGCACGCCGCCGCGGGCGCGCAAGCCGTCGACCTCGCCCTCGTGCCAGCGGGCCGGCAGGGCCGGGAGCACGGTGACTTCGCCGATGCGGCTTTGCAGCAGCATCTCCGCGATGGCCGCCGTGCCGCCGAAGTTGCCGTCGATCTGGAACGGTGGATGGTCGTCGAACATGTTGGGCAGCGTGTTCTCGGCGATCAGGTCGTGCAGCAGCGTTGAGGCGTGGTCGCCGTCGCCGAGGCGTGCCCACAGCGCGATCTTCCATGCGCGCGCCCAGCCGGTACCGCCGTCACCGCGCAACTGCAGCGATCGTTTCGCGGCGCTGGCCAGCGCCGGGGTCCTGTCCGGCGAAATCGCGTTGCCCGGATAGAGCGCGTAGAGGTGCGAAACGTGGCGGTGATCCGGCTCGGTTTCGGCGTAGTCCTCGATCCATTCCTGCAGTTGTCCCTTGTGGCCGATCTGCAGCGGGGGCAGGCGTGACTGAGCGGCATCGATGCGCGCTACGAGCGCCGTGTCGACGCCAAGATGCCCGGCGGCGGCGCGCACGTGGTCGAAGAGATCGTTGATCAACTCGATGTCCATCGTGGGGGCGTAGGTGAGGCCAGCCGGTTTGCCGTCGAGCAGGTAGCGGTTTTCCGGCGACGTGGAGGGGTTGGTCACCAGCTTGCCGGCGACCGGAGAACCTTTGGGTGCTTCCACCAGGAAATCCAGCACGAATTGCGCCGCACCCTTCATGGCGGGGTAGGCGCGATCGCGCAGGAAAACCTCGTCGCCGCTGAAGGCGTAGTGGTCCCACATCTGGTTGGACAGCCAGACGCCACCCATGGGCCAAAGGCCCCATGGCCCGTCGACCGGCGTGGTGGCGCGCCACAGGTCGGTGTTGTGATGGAGCACCCAGCCGCGCGCGCCGTAGTAGCGCCGGGCCGTTTTCGCGCCGGCCACCTGCAGGTCGTCGATGAGATCCCACAGCGGTGTCTGGGTTTCCCCCAGGTCGCCCGTTTCGGCGGGCCAGTAGTTCATCTCCAGATTGATGTTGGTAGTCCATTTGCTGCCCCAGGCCGGCAGCAGGTCGGGGTTCCAGATGCCCTGCAGGTTGGCCGGCTGGCCGCCGGCGCGCGACGAGGCGATCAGGAGATAGCGTCCGTACTGGTAATAGAGCGCCACCAGGGACGGATCGTCGTGGGTCTTGAAGTCGCGGATGCGCTGGTCCGTCGCGACGTTGTCGCTGGAAGCGTCGTTGCCGAGCCTCAGATGCACGCGGTCGAAGAGCGCGCGATAGTCGGCCAGGTGGGCGTGCTTCAGCGCGTCGTAGCCTTTTCGCGCGGCCTTGGCCAAGGCCACGCCAGCGGCGGCCACGGCATCGCCGCCGATATCGCGGTACGACCTGAAGCTGGTAGCCCCGCTGAAAACGAGGGTGACGGCATCGGCGCCGCTTATCTCCAGGTGGTCCCCCGCTTTATGGATGCTGCCGCCTTCGGTCTTGATGACGAGCTTTCCCGCATAGCTTATCCCGGGCTGCGACCACGAACCGGTCCACGACGATGCCGGATTGGCGCGCGGCTGGATCTGTCCGCTCAGCTCGATGGTGTTCGCGCCCACCAGCGCGACCTTGGCGCCGGGCTGGGGCGAGGCCAGCGCCACGGTGACGTTCTGCGCGGCCGGTCGGTCGGCGCCGAGGCGCATCACCAGGACGCGGTCCGGATAGGAGATGAAGGCCTCGCGGCGAAAATGCACATCGCCGACGGTGTAGGAGACGGTGCTGATCGCATCGTCCAGGCGCAGTTCCCTTCGGTAGTCGCTGACCTTGCCTTGGTCCGGGAAGTGCAGGCGCAGATCGGCAAACGGCTGGAACGGCATGAGCAACGCCGGGTCGCCCATGAATCCTGCGCTGAGCGCTTCGGCCTGCGCCACCTGGCCCGAGAAAACCAGCTGCTGCATCTGCCGCAAGCGGGTGGCGGCGCCGGGCGCGATATAGTCGTTTGGCGCACCGCCCCACAGCGTGCCCAGATTCAGCTGCAAGCGCTCGTCGGGCACGCCACCGAACACCATCGCGCCCATCAGCCCATTGCCCAGCGGAAGCGCCTCATTCCATTGGCTGGCCGGCTTGTCGTACACGAGGGTGGTGCGGCTGGCATGTGCCGGCGAACCCAGGAGCAGGGCAGCCAGCGCGATGAGCAGGCCCCAGCCCGTGCGACGCGCCGTGTCTTTGTGGTGGGAGGTTTGCGTGGGCTTGGGTGAGGGGTGCAATGCGTCGTTCTCGTCGGAGGCGGGGTAACGGAGGGAATGCCGTGGGCTGGGCGACGCGCAGCTATCGGTGTTCCCGGTGCGCGGTCGGTTTCCGGGCATTCAACCACAGAGCTTCCGGCTGGGCACACGCACGTGCGGATGCACATGCCGTCGTGCCTGTTCGTCCATCAGGCCGGTGCCACACTGTCGATACGAACGGCGATGAGGCAAGCTTGCGCGGTGTGGCCGTTTACCGTTTACGATGGACCCGACCTGGCGCGGTCGCTGTGCTCGATCTGCAGGATGCATCGGTTCGCGTTCGCCACGTGGATGACGGGGACAAGTTCATGGTCGCACTGAAGTCGTTTGTCCGGGCAGGTTCGTCGACGGCGGACACGCTGGCGGAACTGGATCGTGCCATCGACGATTCGGGCATGGCTCCCTCGCTTGTCTACGTGTTTTACGACGGCGTGCACGACGACGAGGCGATCTTCGACTACGTTCGCACCCGCTTTCCCCAGGCGGCGATGCTCGGTGGCACATCCTGCAATGGCGTGATGAGCGAATCCGGCCTGGGCGGCGGAGGTTCGATCGGCATGTTGCTGATCGAGGATGCGGAGGGTGACTACGGAGCGGCGGCCGTGCGTCTGGGCACCGACCCGGCAGCCTGCGCCGAGCAGGCCATACACGCGGCGCTGGCAGCGGCCGACTGCGCCGGCGAGCTGCCGGAGCTGATCTGGATCTACCAGGCGCCGGGCCAGGAGGAGGCCGTCATCGAGGGCCTGCGGCGTGTGGTCGGCGACCGTTGTCCGATCATCGGCGGCAGTTCCGCAGACAACGACGTCCGTGGCGCATGGCGCCAACTGGGACCGGATGGGCCGATGAGCGATGGCCTGGTGGTGGCGGTACTGTTTTCTTCCAGGGGCATCGGGTTTGCCTTCCAGGGCGGCTACGAGCCCAGCGGCCACAGCGGCATCGTGACCCGAGTGGGCTACGACCGGTCGGGCGAAAGCGGCGTGGCCACCAGGGTGAGGGGGCGACAGATCCTGACCATCGACAACGAGCCGGCGGCCGAGGTGTACAACCGCTGGATCGGCGGCGACCTGGCAGAAAAGCTCGATGCGGGCGGCAGCATTCTCGCCAACACCACGATGTATCCCCTGGGCATCGATGCGGGAAAGATCGAGGGTGTCACGTACTACCTGCTCATCCACCCCGACAAGATCCTGGATGGCCGGGCGCTCTCGACGTTTGCATGCATCGAGGAGGGCACCCGCCTGTACAGCATGCGCGGCAAGCGGGAGCGCCTGATCGAGCGTGCCGGCAGGGTTGCCGCCGCGGCGACGGCCAACCTCGCCGGTGGCAGCAAGAGCCTGGCGGGCGGCCTGGTGGTCTACTGCGCCGGTTGCATGCTCGCGGTGGGGGAGCAGATGCCCGAGGTGTCCGACGCCGTTTCCGCGAGCTTCGAGGGCCTGCCTTTCCTTGGCTGTTTCACGGTCGGCGAACAAGGCTCCATGCTGGAGAAAAACGCGCACGGCAACCTGATGATCTCAGCCATCGCTTTCGCGCGTTAGCAGGCATCCGCCATGGAGGGCTCCGAAGAACTGCGCGAAACACTGGTGGCGATGCGGCGGGAGATCAGTGTCCTGCGGGTCGAGGCCACACACGCCAACCTGCTGCTCGACGCGCTGGATGCGATGCTGGACGTGGGCGCCGAGCATGATCCGTTCATCGGCGTGTTCGCGGCGCTGTTGCCGGTGTTCGAGTGTTCCGGTGCCATTGTCCTGATCGAGAATCCGGCCGATCCACGATACCTGGAGTGCATCGCGTCGAACGACCCGGCGCTGGTCGGCTCGTTCCGGGAACGCAACCGCAAGCTGGACAAGGTGCTCGCCGGCCGCACGGTCACGACGGTTTCGACGGCAGCCGGCGACGCGTCGGCACCGGCCACCGAGGACGACGCGCGCCCCGCGCTTTACCTGCCGCTGGGCGTGCGTGACCGGCGCGGGCTCATGATCTTGCTGCGCGATCGCGGGTGCCCCGGCTTTGACCGGCACCACGTGAGGCTGGCCGGAAAATTTTCCGTGCTGGCCTCGCATGCCTTTGCCGTCACGCATGCAAGCCGGACCGAGGCGGAGAGCCAGCGCCTGCAGCAGATGACCTTGCAGTTGAAGGCCAGCCAGGAGGCGCTGACCCATCGGGCGAACCACGACCAGCTCACCGGGCTGCCCAACCGGTTGCATGTCCAGGAGCTGGTTGGCCTGCTCGTCGCGGAGAAGGGCGCCAGCCAGAAGTTTGCCCTGGCCTTTCTTGATATCGACGACTTCAAGCGGGTCAACGATTTCCACGGGCATGCCGCGGGGGACGCGCTCCTGGTCGGCATTGCCGACAGGCTGCGCGCCGAACTGCGCCAGAGCGACATCATCGGCCGGATCAGCGGCGACGAGTTTGTCATCGTCTTCGACGCGTTCGACCAGACCGAGGAGCTCGTGGTTGCGGTGGACCGGATCAGCAGGCGGTTGCATGCGCCGTTCCGGATAGGCGGCCACGACATCACCATTTCGGGCTCGATCGGTGTCGCCCTGTGGCCCGAGCATGGGCACGACTACGAGACCTTGCGCGGCTATGCGGACACGGCGATGTATCGGGCCAAGGCCACCCACAAGGGCGGGGTGACCTTCTTCCATCCGTCGATGGGGCGCGAGATGTCGGAGCGGATGTCGCTGGAGCAGCAGTTGCGCGAAGCACTGGCGAAGCGGGAATTCCAGTGTGCCCTGCAGCAGAAGGTCGATCTTCGCACGCGCCGGGTCGTGGGTTTCGAGGCGCTGGTGCGCTGGGTGGACAGCCACGGCACCATTCACCCGCCTGCCCGGTTCCTCAAGCTGGCCAGCGAACTGGACATGCTCGACGACATCACCGCCATCGTGCTGGACAACCTGTGCGAGGCGCTGCCCTGGCTCGACCGCGGGTTTGGTGCGGACGTCAGCTACAGCATCAACGTATCCCCGGTGCAGGCGACCCGTTCGTCGTTCGTGCGGCAACTGGTGCGGCGCATCGCCGATACGGGGCGCGCTAGGAATTTCCTGCTCGAACTGACCGAGGAAACCTTCCTCGCCACCGACGTGTTCCAGTTGCAATGCCTGCCGCTGATCCGCGCGGCGGGCATCGGCTTGTCGATCGACGATTTCGGCACCGGTTATTCCTCACTGGCCATCCTCGCCGACATCACCGCCGACGAACTCAAGGTGGATCGCTCGCTGGTCGCGTCGATAGGCCAGCGCCCGCGCAACCAGGGCATCCTGCGGGCGATCGAATCGCTGGGTACGAACCTGGGCATGACGGTGGTGGCCGAGGGTATCGAGACCGCCGAGGAAAAGGATTATCTGCTCGGCTCGACCGGCCTGGCCATCGGGCAGGGCTACCTGTTCCATCGGCCGCAGTTGATAAGCGAGATGGTCGGCGGCGTGCCCGAGTAATTGCGCGTCGTCGTCCCTTCCGTTGATGGTTGCCCCGCCTTGGGCTGGGCGTCGTTGCAGTATTCCGGATTCAAGGCGGAAGCGTCGCGATGGGCGGCCCAACGTGTGCCGCTCAGCGTTCCAGCCGATACAACTCGAAGCCGTCGTCGTCCGCGTCCATGATCATCAGCACGATGTCCGGCGCAATGCGCAGCAACCGGCCTGCCGAATGGGTCGGGCCATCCGGGGTCCATCGGCTGCTGCCGGCGCAAGCCGGTGATGCACGGCCAGATGGCCAGACGCTCAAGTGGACAGCGGTGAAACGTCGAGTTTACGGGCGTCGGGTTCCGCCGCCGGGGATGGCGGTCGGGGCTCGCGATGGTCGCGGCTGTCCCCTGCCGTCAGAAACGGTGGCAGCGGGCAGTGCAGGCAGGCGCAGATCAGCCTCAGCAATTCGGATTCCTCAACGGTCACCCGCTGGTCGGCGAGTACCACCGTGGCCAGGCCCTCGACGGCCAGTTCCTTGTCGACCGGACGCAGCGCATCGAGCCGCTGCAGCAGTGCGTCCAGCGAGGACTGCCACGCCGGCGGCACGGTATGGACGAGGCCGTGACCGGGCAGGGTGCTATCCATGGCCTGTTGCCAGATGCGACGTGCGGCATCGCCGTCGACACCGCCTCGACCGGCGAGAATCGCGCACAACGTGGCGAAATCGGCGCGCCGGTCGAACAGTCGGGCCGGACCGGCGAAGCGGGCGCGCGCCGGGTGGGCGGTCTCGGCCAGATGCAGCCGAACCAGCCGAACCAGACAGAACTCGTAAAGGTCGATGCGGCCATCGGCGTGGACCAGTGCCTCCAGCGCCTGCACGAGGGTTTGCCCCTGCGCGCGCGACATGCGGCGCAGGCGCGGCAGGGCCAGCTGCAGCAGGGGCAGGCGCGCCATCGGCGCCAGCCGGGTGCTGGCGTCGAGCAGGGCTTCGACCTGGGTGCGGGTGGCGGTGCCCATATGCTGCTCGATGCCATCGAGC
Organism: Rhodanobacter caeni; assembly: GCF_039523575.1. Classification (NCBI taxonomy): domain Bacteria; kingdom Pseudomonadati; phylum Pseudomonadota; class Gammaproteobacteria; order Lysobacterales; family Rhodanobacteraceae; genus Rhodanobacter; species Rhodanobacter caeni. The sequence continues at coordinate 656,157 of NZ_BAAAFO010000001.1, forward strand.
TGGGCGGCGCGCCATCCCCGCTCGATGCCGACGGCGAGGCTCAGTATCAGGGCCTGGGCGCCGGTGGCGGTGGTCGCCGCGTCGAGGAGCCTTGCGGGTACGGATGAAATGAGTCGTTTGGCTGTCTGGACGGCTGTTTCGGTGGCATGCCCGATGCTGGCGATTACTGTTTGTGGCGTTGCCGCACGCGGTGTCTCGACGGTGCGGATGGTGTCGAAGGCGTGTCCGCCCATTGTCGGCGAGGAAGGGACGAGCCCCGCGATCGAGGCGTGGCGGGCGTTCACGTCGGCAGCCGGCACGGTGGTCTTCCATGCGTTGGCGATGCGCGCGATATCCTGCTCCCTGTAGGGCATGCCGAGCGCGCGAATGCGCACGGGGACGGCCGGGTGCGTCGCCAGCAGGCGCGACCAGCGGTCGCCCTCGCCGAACAGCATGTGGGCCACCTCGCTGCTGTCGAAACCATGCAGCGCGGAGCCGGTGCTGAGTGCCTGGATCTTGCGCAGCGCGCCCACGAGGCCCAGCGTCTGGCGGGTGAACTGCACCGCCGCCGCGCCCGCCAGGAACTCGCGCGAACGCGAGACCGCTGCCTGCACCACACGGCCGGCAAGATGGCCAATGGATCCCACGCACAGCAGGATGAGGCCGATGCTGTATTGCCCCAGCATGTAGAACGTCGGGTCCTTTTTTCCGCTGCTGAAATCGCCGTAGATCAGCGATCGCCCCGTGGTCGCCAGGAACATCACCCCGGCCAGCAGGCCGATCAGGCGGATATTGAGCCGCATGTCGCCATGCACGATGTGGCTGAACTCGTGGGCGATCACGCCTTGCAGTTCGTCACGCGTGAGCTTTTCCAGGCAGCCACGGGTGACGCAGATGGCGGCGTCGGTCGTGCCGTGGCCGGCCACAAAGGCATTGATGCCGTGCTCGTGCGCAAGCAGGTAGACGTCGGGCGGTGGGATCGAGCTGGCGATCGCCATTTCCTGCACGATGTTGTTGAGCCGCCGGTGCACCAGGTCGGTGGTATCCGGTGCGATTTCGCGGGCGCCGATCCATTCCATGACGACGGCGCCGCCCTGGCCCAGCTCGCGTATGCGCATCCATGACACCCATGCCATGGCGACGGTGGCGGTGATCGCGATGCCGACCATCGTGGATGTCGCCGGCCATGGCGAATAGCCGGCGTAGGCCAGGCCGAAGTAATGCATGAACGCGTATTTGCCCAGCGCCAGTGCGCCCACCAGCGCGACGAGCACCGACACCACGGCCAGCGCGAACAATACCAGCATGCGTCGCGTAGCACGCCGTGCATCGTCCTGGCGGCCAAAGAAATCGGTGGAAAGACGACCATTGCCAGGCCTTTCGCTTGATTCGCGCATGCCGTATTCCCCTGCGGAAGGCGCTCCGCCCGGTGAGTCTAGCGTGGCCCAAGCGTCGACCGGAGGCGGATAACTTGCTCGCGAAAAATGGGACTGCTGCGGTTGCTTGCCGTGGACCGGATGCGTGGGCTAGTTTCTGGCGTTCAATCACGGCGAGGCCCAAGCGGACCGGCGCCCAGGGGATAGCTGATGAAACACATGCTTTCGATCACCATCGGCCTGCTGGCAATACTGTCGGCGGCGGGCACTGCCGCGGCGCGGGCCGAGCCGCAGCTGAAGCTCAACGACAAGGGTTATTTCGAGGCGCCGGGGCTGAACGTCACGGTGTTTGCCGACATCTATCCCGATGGGCACCAGACCGGCGTGACGGTGATCCAGCACGGCACGCGCGTGGCGGCCAACGGTGACCTGCGGCTGGAGCCGTCGCCGGGACAGTGGTCGCCGATGCCGGCGGGCGACGGCAAGCCGGTGGTCGACGCGGCGACGCAGACGGTCACGCAGACCTTGCACTACCCCGACGAGACGAAGAACCGCAAGGGCTTCAACCCGATCGATTACCCCGACCTGCATTTCAGCTACCGCGTCAGCGTGACGCCGCTGGACGGCGATGCGTTCAAGGTCAGCGTGGACCTGGACAAGCCGCTGCCCGCCGACTGGGAAGGCAAGGTGGGTTTCAACTTCGAGCTGTTTCCCACCGACCTGTTCGGCAAGAGCTGGTTGATGGACGGTACGACGGGCACGTTTCCACGCCAGGCCAACGGCCCGGTCAGTGACGACCACGGCCAGCTCATCACCGCCCCGATGGCCGAAGGCAAGACCCTGGTGGTGGCGCCGGAAAGCAGGCTGCAGCGCATGAAGATCGAGAGCCGCACGGGCCGGCTCGAACTGCTCGACGGACGCGGCAACCAGAACAACGGCTGGTACATCGTGCGCGAGATCACGCGTCCGGGCGCCACGAAGCATGCGGTATCGTGGATCATCACGCCGAACGTCGATCCGGCCTGGCGCGCCGCGCCGGTGGTGCAGGTGTCCCAGGTGGGCTATCGCCCGGGCCAGGCCAAGACCGTGGTGATCGAGCAGGACAAGCGCGACACCCGGGCCGACGCGCTGACGCTGTACCGGATGACGGCGGATGGCCCGAAGCAGGTGGCCGTCTATACGCCCAAACCGTGGGGCCACTTCCTGCGCTACAACTACCTCACCGCCGACCTGGATGCGGTGACCACCCCGGGCATGTACCAGCTGTCCTACCGCGGGCAGAAGACGCACGTGTTCCGCATTGCCGACGATGTCTACGATCGCGGCGTCTGGCAGCCCACGCTGGAATATTTCCTGCCGGTGCAGATGTGCCACATGCTGGTGAAGGAGAACTTCCGCACCTGGCACGGGCTCGACCATCAGGACGATGCGCGCATGGCGCAGGTGGGCGTGCACTTCGACGGCTATGCGCAGGGGCCCGACACGCTGACCCGCTACAAGCCCGGCGACCGCGTGCCGGGCCTCACTTCCGGCGGTTGGCATGATGCCGGCGACTACGACCTGCGCGTCGAGAGCCAGATGGGCACGGTATGGCTGCTGGCCAAGATGGTGGAGGAGTTCGGCCTCGACTACGACGCCACCAGCATCGACGAGACGAACAAGGTGGCGCACATCCACCAGCCCGACGGCATCAACGACGCGATCCAGCAGATGGAGCACGGCCTGCTCAGCGTGCTGGGCGGCTACCAGGCGCTGGGCCGCACCTATCGCGGCATCATCGAGCCGACGCTGGATCAGTACGTGCTGCTGGGCGACGTCTCCACCCAAACCGACGGGCTCGATTACGACAGCGCGCTGAAGCCGGGCCAGAAGACCGCGACCACCTCGTCCATCGCCGACGACCGCTGGGTGTTCACCGAGGACAATCCCGATCGCGAACTGGGCACGGCCGCGCAGCTGGCCACCGCCGCACGGGTGCTGAAGACGGCCAATCCGGCGATGGCCAGGCAATCGCTGGACGCCGCGCTCGACCTCTACCGCCACGCCATCGACCGCGCCGACGACCTTGGTGCCAAGGTGTTCGCGCTGGCGGAGCTGGCGAAGACCACCAACGACGCGGCCTATGTGCAGCGCCTGGTTGCGATGAAGCCGCAGATCGTGGCGCATATCGACAAGACCGGCGCCAAGCTGGCCGAGGCGATGCCGCTGATCCACGACCAGGCGTTCATCGACGAGGTCGGCGCGGCGGTGAAGGCCTACCAGGCCAGGCTTACGGCGGACGCCAGCAAGACACCGTATGGCGTGCCGTACGTGCCGTACATCTGGGGTGCCGGCTGGGACATCCAGAAGTTCGGCGTCGACCAGTACTTCTTCCGCAAGGCATGGCCGCAGTTCACGCCGGACACGCTGCAAATGGAGGCCCTCAACTTCGTGCTCGGCGTGCATCCGGGCGACAACCCCGAGTCGTTCGCCTCCGGCGTGGGGGCGATGTCCGCCACCGTGGCCTACGGCGCCAATCGCGCCGACTGGAGCTACATCCCCGGCGGCGTGATCTCCGGCACGGCGCTGATCCGGCCCGATCTGCCCGAGCTGAAAATCTGGCCGTACTTCTGGCAGCAGCGCGAATACGTGCTGGGCGGTGGCGCCACCAACTTCATGTTCCTGGCGCTGGCGGCACAGCATGAGGGGAGGGCGGCGCCGGGCAGGTAGCCGCCGGGTCGCGTTCGCCGCTCACGCCGATACCACGTTGCCGCCCTGCTTCTTGGCGCGGTAGAGCGCTTCATCCACCCGCTGCAGCAGGGCGTCGGCGGTGTCGCCATCGATCATCCGTGCGATGCCCACCGACGCGCTCACCAGCGATACCGGCTCGATGGACAGTTCGGCGATGGATGTCCGCAGTCGCTCGGCCAAGGCAGGCAGGGCGGTGGCATCGACGTCCGGCACGACGACGAGGAATTCCTCGCCGCCCCAGCGCGCCAGGCATTCGTTCTTGCGCAGCAGCTCCTGGCACCGCTGCGCCACGCGCTGCAGCACGCGATCGCCCACCGGATGGCCGTAGGTGTCGTTGATCGCCTTGAAGCGATCGAGGTCGAACATGATCACGCCCGCGGGAATCTTCCGGGTGAGCAGGTCCTGCAGCACCAGCTGGCAGAAGCGGCGGTTGTAGATGCGGGTCAGCGGATCGCGGTTGACCATCGCCTCCATCTGCACCTGCTCCGAGACCAGGTGCTGGATCCGGGCGGTCAGTTTGCGCTGCACCGGCAGCAGCACCAGGAACAGCACGAAGACCGGTCCATACGTCATCAACAGGTCGGCGCCACGCGGCGTGCGCATTTCCTGGGGGTGGGCAAACAGGTAGACCAGCACCGGCAGGGCCACCAGCAGCCAGCCGGCCACCACGATCGCCACGCCCTCCCGGGTCGGCAGGTAGATCATCGCCGTCACCATCAGGATCAGCAGCAGCGATGCCACCGGCGGGTAGATGTCGACCAGCCGCAGGCCAGGGGTCACGCTGGCCTGCCAGGTGTAGAACCACGCCGGCGCGACCAGCGCTGCCAGCGCAGCGGCCAGCGCCACGCGCATGATGAGCCCGACGCGATGCGGCCAGCGCAGGAGCATGGCCAGCAGGACGAGAAACAGGGCGGTCATCACCGGCGGGATGACCATGTCCAGCGGCCGGTGCACCGGCCCGATCCACGCAAGCACGGTCGCCGAAGCGCCGGCCAGCGACGTCAGCGACAAGGTGATGGTGCTTGCGCCCAGCAGGAGGCGTTCGCGGGATACGGTTGGCGCCATGGGAGGAAACCTTCGGCCAGCGCTGGAGTGTAGCCGAGGGCGGTTGGCGCGCGGGCCGGTGAGGTGCGGCGAAAGTGGAGCGATGCGTGGGTCAATCCACGGCCGCTTCAGCCATGGCATACGGCAGCGTGGCGCGTGTCCGCTGTGCCTGGCGGGCCGTGATGCTGTCGGCGTGGTCGCGGTGATAGACGTAGCTGCGATGCGTCAGCCAGGCGGTTCGCGTGCCCATGATCCGCAGTTGCGTCATCAGCGCGGCGTCCTCGGCGTAGCGGATCTCGGGAAAGCCGCCGGCACGCAGGATCGTCTCGCGCCGCACGGTGAGCATGCCCACGCCGATGCAGCGATCGACGTGGATCATCTCGCCCGGATGCAGGCAGCTGGGCACGAAGGGATTGCCCACGATGTGCATCGGCGACAACCACAGATCCGTGCCCGGTTGCGCGGCGATGGCGGCGCGGCGCAGCGCAAGATGGTCGGGTCGCAGCTCGTCGTCGCTGTCGAGGAAGGTGATCCACTCGCCACGCGCGTGCCCGAGCAGCGCATTGCGGCTCGCGGCGGGGCCGCGGTTGGCATGTCTCCAACAGCGCAGGCGCGGGTCGTGGCGTTTCCAGTCGCACAGCGATGCCCACGTGCCATCCGACGAGCCGTCGTCGGCGATCAGCAACTCCCATGACGGCTCGCGCTGCGCCAGCACCGACGTCAGTGCGCGGTCAAGCGATGCAACGCGGTTCCAGGTGGGCATGACGATGGAAAAGAACGGTGTCGGCATCGAACTCGGCGATTTTTGTGGAAGCGGCTCGCGGGCGAGCCCGCTGGCCACGCGCTTGTCCGCGCGGATGCGCAGCACCGTGGCTGCGAATCGGATGAGGCCGGTGCGCAAAAGGTTCCCGCCGGACCGCGCCACAAGGGGCCGTCATGCCGCCGTGGCGATGCCGCGTGGCGTGGTGCTAGCGCGGGTCGCCACCGACGCGGCTGGCGATCGTTGGCCGGTCCGCCGATCGGCGGCCCGCCGCGCCATGCCATTCCGGGTGCGTTTCCGGCATCGTCAGGAAAGCCGGAAGCACGACCAGGGCCACCACCGCGATCATCGCGCCGGGCACGGCATGCCAACCGGTCTGCCTGAGCAGGAGCTCGGCGAGGAAGGGCGTCAGGCCGCCGAAGATGGCGGTGGCCACGGTGACGCCCAGAGCCAGTCCGCTGAGCCGGCCTTCGCCCGGAAACTGCTCGGCGGTGGCCGGCGCGCCCACGGCACTCACGCCACCGGCGAGGCAGGCCAGCACGATCGCGCCGCCTGCTATCGCAACGTCACCGCCGCCACCCATCAAGCCGAACATCGCCAGCGGCAACAGCATGCTGGCGACGGCGAACCCCACCAGCACCGGCTTTCGTCCCACGCGATCGGACAGCGCGCCGGCCAATGGCGTGACCAGGATGACCGCCACGGCGGCAGCGCTGGACAGCCCCAGCGAACGGCCCTCGGCAACGGTGCCCGACGAGGTCAGGAACGCCGGAACGTAGGTGATGCCCACGTAGTAGGTGATCGAGCCCAGCGCCGAGATGGCGAAGGTGCGCAGCAGGGCGGGCTTGTGGTGGGCGAGCGTGTGGCGCAGCGGCGCGGAGGGCACGGTGCGTTGCCACACCTGGCGCAGGAAATCCGGCGACTCCTGCATGGTCGATCGCGCCAGCCACACACAGGCGGCCAGTGCCGCGCCCACGAAAAAAGGAAGGCGCCAGCCCCAGCTGTCGAGATGGGCGGCACTCATCAGCGCCACCGTCAGCGCGGACAGCGCCACCGCCAGCAATGCGCCGACTTCGCTGGCGGCCGATGCCAGCGAGGTGATCAGGCCGCGGCGATTCGCCGGCGCGCCCTCCAGCAGATAGGCCACCACGCCGGTGTATTCGCCGCCCACCGAGAACGCCATGAGACAACGCAGCCCGATCAGCAGCACGCCTGCCGCCGGCCCGATCGCGGCGTAGTCGGGCAGCAAGGCCGTGGCCAGCATCGCCAGCGTCATCAGCATCATCGACAACAGCAGGGTGTGCCGCCGCCCGAGCCGGTCGCCGATATGGCCGAACACCATCGCGCCCAGCGGCCGCATCGCATAGGAAATGGCAAACCCGCCCAGCGTCGCCAGCAGCGCGTTTTCGCCGCCCCCGAAAAACACCCGCGACAGCACCGTGGCGAAATACAGGTACAGCGTGAAGTCGTACCACTCCACCACCGTCGACAGCGCCGCCACGATCATGGAGCGGCGCGAAACCGGGGATGTGTTGTGCTTTTCGGGCCACGTCATGCGGGTGGGGGCGAACGGCCAGGCAGAAGTCCAATGGCCAGTCTATTGCGCATTGGACGGCGAGACGCGCCCGCAAGCCCATCGCTTCAAGTCGCTTCGGGCATCTTCTGGTGTTCGAGCACCAGCGTCGTCTCCTCGAGGCGCGCGAAGCGCCCGTCCGGATCGCGCGTCGCAAACACGTAGACCTCTTGCCGGATCCGCCCGCCGTCGCGCTGGAGCAGGTCGATGACATGCCGCTCGGCGTAGCGGTCGGCATCACCAAGCTCGTCGAGAACGGTGACCGTGGCGTGTGCGACCACGTCGCGGATATGGTCGATCCGGGCGAGGAACGTGGCGCGGTCGTCCCATGTCCCGTTCGTGCGCTGGCGGAAGTCGGAACTAAAGTGCCGGTCGGCCGCTTCGGCGGCGGTCAGCCGCCGGTTGTTGAGCAGGTCTTCGATGGCCGCTTTGAGGGTGGTCATGACAAGGCTCCATCAGCGGACCGTGAGCACGATCTTTCCCTGGATGTGTCCGTGGGCCGCCCGCTCGTGGGCCTCGCGCGCGTCCGCCAGGGCGAACGTGCTATCGACCGCGACGCGTACCGTTCCGCTATCGAGCAGTTTGCCGAGTTCCGCCAGTTGGGCGCCGCTTGAGCGTACCTGCGTTGCGGACACGGTGACGCCCAGCCTGCCGGCCTCATCCGCACCGGCGAAACCCAGCGGAAAGATCGGGAACAACGCGCCACCACGCTTGAGCGTGCGCAGGAAGCGCGCCGCGCCCGGACCACCCACCGCGTCAACGACCAGATCGATGTCGCGAACCACCTGCTCGGGCGCCGTCTTCGTGTAATCGATGAATTCATCCGCGCCCAGGTCGCGCAGAAACGCCTCGTGCTTGCCGGACGCCACCGCGATCACCCGTGCGCCCTTCCACCTGGCCAGCTGCACGGCGAAATGACCCACGCCGCCGGCTGCGCCGTTGACCAGCACGGTCTTGCCCGCCAGCGGCACCGGCGCGTGCGCGTGTGGCTGGAGCGGGTTGGGGGCGTCGTGGCCCAGTTCGATCATGAACTGCCAGGCGGTAAGCAGGGACATGGGTGCACCGGCGGCGTGCACGTGGTCCATGCCGGCAGGCTTGGTTGCCACTTCCGCCGCGGGCACCGCGACATACTCGGCGTAGGCCTTGCTGTCCCCGGCAAGGCCTTCGGGGAAGCGGGCCATCGAATACACCTCGTCACCGATGGCGAAACCGGCGACGTCATCGGCGACCGCGGCGACCACGCCCGACACATCCGTCCCCGGAATGATGGGCAAGGACATCGGCGGCCGCCATTCCGGCGGCAAGCTGGCGTACCCCTCGCGCAGATACCAGTCCGGTGGATTGACGCCCACCGCGTGCACGCGAATGAGCACTTCGCCGGGTTTCAGTGCGGGCAGCGGCGCGTCTTCGTAACGCAATACGTCGGGGCCGCCGAAGGCGTGCAACCGGATCGCTTTCATCGTGTTTGTCGGCATCAGCCTTGTCCTTCTATAATTAACGGAGCAGTGTTCCGATTATGCGGAGCAATGCTCCGCTTATCAAGAGGCCAGCATGCGATCCGATGCCAGGAAGAACTACGAGGACCTGCTCACCGTGGCGCGCACTGTCGTCGTCGAGCAGGGCGCCGGCGCGTCGCTGCGCGACGTGGCGCGAAGGGCCGGCGTCGGGCTCGGCACGCTTTACCGGCACTTCCCCACGCGCGAGTCGTTGCTCGAGGCCTTGTTGCGCGAAAGCTTCGATGGATTGACAACGGAGGCGATCGAACGCGAAACGTCAGCTTCGCCGGGCGACGCACTGGTGACGTGGCTGCGCGACGTGGTCACGCTGGCGAACGATTACCGCGACGTGGTGGCGTCGATGGTCGCTGCCATCGACGACGAGGACTCGGCACTCCATGCCTCGTGCGTCAGCATGAAGGCCGCCGGCGCAAGACTGCTCACCCGTGCGCAGCAAGCGGGCCTGGCGCGCACCGATATCGATGGCGCCGACCTGTTTGCGCTGGTGGCGGCGCTGGCATGGTTGGGCGACCAGCCGGCGCTGGCGTCGCGCGCCGATCACCTGTTTGGCGTCATTGCCGGATCGTTGCTGGTGAATGGCGCTGGCGCTGATCCAAAGGCGCGGAGCAAGGCGCGGGGCGTGGGCGGCAAGAGCCGCCGCTGAAACCCAGGCCGCAGGACTTGCGCTCTTACATCCGCTCGGCGATCAACCTGCCCAGCGTGGCGATGCCGTGGCGTATGCGCTCTGGCGGCACGGTCACGAACGACAGGCGCAGCGTGTTGGTTTCCGGCGCGTTCGCATAGAACGGGGCGCCGGGCACGAAGGCCACGTTCTCCTGGATCGCCGCTTCCAGCAGCTCCATCGCGACGATGTGCGGCGGCAGGGTGACCCAGATGAACATGCCGCCTTCGGGCCGCGTCCAGCTGGCGCTGGCGGGGAAGTGCTCGGCCATCGCGTCCAGCATCACCTGGCACTGGTTGCCGTACAGCTCGCGGATGGTGGGGATGTGGCGGTCGAGAAAGCCGTCCTTCACCACCTCGTGCACCACCATCTGGGTGAGCTGGGCCGTGTGCAGGTCGGCGGCCTGCTTGGCCCGCTCCAGGCTGCGCACCAGTGGCAGCGGCGCTACCACGTAACCGAGCCGGATGCCGGGCGTGAGCACCTTCGAGAACGAGCCCATGTAGATCACGCCGGCCGGGTTCATCGCCACCATCTTCGGCAGCGGCTCACCCTTGTACGACAGCGCGCCGTAGGGGTCGTCCTCGATCAGCGGCAGGCCCAGGCGGGCGCAGGTTTCCACCAGCTCGATGCGGCGCGCGACGGACAGCGTGCGGCCGGTGGGGTTCTGGAAATTGGGCAGCGCGTAGAGCAGGCGCGCGCCCTCGGCCACGGCGGGGATGGACGAGGGCACCAGGCCGTGCTCGTCCGTCAGCACGGAGGTGAATTCGGGGCGGTACACGGAGAACGCCTGCAAGGCACCCAGATAGCTCGGCGTTTCGACCAGCACACGGCTGCCCTCGTCGATCAGCACCTTGCCCAGCAGATCCAGCGCCTGCTGCGAGCCGGACACCATCAGCACCTGCTCCGGCACGATGGTCGCGCCGTCCTGCGAGAGCCGCTCGGCGATCCACTGGCGCAGCGGCGGATAGCCGTCCGTGGGGCCATACTGCAACGCCGTTCTGCCGGTGCTGGAAAGCACCTTGTCGAATGCCGCCCTCATCGCCTCCACCGGAAACGTGGCCGGCGAGGGCAGGCCGCCGGCAAAGGAGATGATCTGCGGCTGCTGGGTGACCTTCAGGATTTCGCGGATGAACGATCCTTGCAGTTGTCCGGCGCGCTCGGAAAAGCGCCACGCGATGGGGCTGGACGTTTCGCTGTTCATGCAAGGCTCTTCGGCAAGGTGGCGTCGGGCGATTATCCAACAAGCGCGCAACGGCGCGCTCGTGGTCGGGGCCCTTCTTGCCGACCTCCCGCCCGTGCACGCCCACCGATCGCCGCGCGTGTCCCCACATTGGCCACAATCGCCCGTTACTATCCGCACCAGCGCACACGCCCGCCCTGGCGGACGGCGCCTTCTGCTCAACGGGGAAGATCATGGATCTGCTGAAATGGCTGCTGATGCTGCCCTGGCGCGTAGTGCGCTGGCTGACCCGCCTGCTTGGCGCCGGCCTGCGGCCCGTGCTGGGCGACGTGAGCTGGGGCGCGCCGGGCTGGATGCATGTGGTGCGGCGCCATCCGCGCCGTTCCGGCGGCGCCGTGCTCGCCCTCGTCGGGCTGGCGCTGGCGGGCTGGTTTGGCTGGCAGTGGTACCAGCACCGGCCACGTCCGCAGCAGATGACGTTCGAGGTGACGGCACCGGCTGTCACCGACTACAGCCAGGACACGCCGGTCATCCAGCCGCTGGTGGTGACGTTCTCCGGTTCGGCCGCGCCGATCGAGCAGGTCGACAAGGCGGTCACCGAAGGGATCGCCAGCAGTCCCGCGGTGAAGGGGCAATGGAAGTGGACCGACGATCGCAGGCTCGTGTTCACGCCCGCGGCCGACTGGCCGGTGGGGCAGAAGTACACGGTGCGCCTGGACCCGCGCAAGCTGCTGGCGCCCCAGGTGCACCTGGCCGAGGATCATTTCGACTTTGCCACCGAGGCGTTCACCGCCACGCTGGGCGAGGGCGAGTTCTACCAGGACCCGCAGAACGCCAGTGCCAAGCAGGTGATCCAGAAGCTGGATTTCAACTATCCGGTGGACCCGGCACAACTGGAAAAACGCATCAGCCTGTCCAACGCCGATGCCGAGGGCAAGGCCACCACGCCGGTCAAGTTCAGCGTCACCTACGACAAGAACAAGCTGCATGCGTGGATCCACTCGCAGCAGCTGGCGCTGCCGCACGATCCGGGCCTGCTGCTGGTCAACGTGGATGACGGCGTCACCAGTTCGCGCGGCGGCGACGGCACGCGCGATGCGCTGCACGCGCGGGTGCGCATTCCCGGCCTCTACAGCCTCACGGTGGACGACATCAGGCCGACCCTGGTCGATGACGACAGGAACGAACCGCAGCAGGTGCTGGTGCTGAATTTCAACGGCGCGGTGCGCACCGACGAGGTTGCGCCGCTGGTCCATGCGTGGGTGCTGCCCAACCGCAAACCCGGCCAGCCCGATAGCGGTGACGATCGCCCATATCCGTGGAGCGTGTCCCAGGTCGGCGCCGACGTGCTGCGGCAATCGCAGGTGCTGCCGCTCACCGCCACGCCGACCGAGGAGAACTACCAGGCACTGCAGAGTTTCGGTTTCCACGCGCAACCGGGCCAGCGCATCTACGTGCGGATCGACAAGGGGCTGAAATCCTTTGGCGGCTACGTGCAGGGCCAGCCGGTGGCGCGGGTGATCACCGTGCCGGACTACCCGCAATTGCTGCGTTTCGTCGGCTCCGGCTCGCTGCTGTCGATGAGCGGCAGCAAGCGCATTTCGGTGGTGTCGCGCAACCTGCCGGGCATGCGCCTGGTGGTGGGTCGCGTGCTGCCCGAGCAGTTGCAGCATCTGGTCAGCCTGAACCAGGGCGACTACAGCCATCCGGAGTTGATGTACGGCTTCAGCGAGGACCAGATCGTTGAGCGCCAGGTGATCAAGCAGGGCCTGCCCGACGCCAGCCCGGCAAAGGCCAGCTACACCGGCGTGGACCTGGGCAAGTACCTGGCCGACGGCAAGCGCGGCGTGTTCCTGCTGCACCTGGGTGGCTACGATCCAGCGATCGAGCAGCGCGCCACGCGCGATGCGGCGCGCCGCTGCACGGCGGCGAAGCAACGGCTGGCGCCGGCAGCCGGCAGGTCGACGAACACCGCGGCATCCGCGGGCATTCCGGCCTGCGACCCCGTCGATGAAAGCGCCGGCAGCATGGACGACGCGCCCACCGACAGCCGCCTGATCGTGGTCACCGACCTGGGCATGCTGGTGAAGAAGGCCGACGACGGCAGCCAGGATGTGTTCGTGCAATCCATCCACGGCGGCGAGCCGGTGGCCGGTGCCACGGTGGCGGTGGTGGCGGTGAACGGCAAGACCCTGCTGTCGCGCACGACCGGCGCGGACGGCATGGCGAGTTTCCCCAGCCTGTCGGGCTTCGATCACGACCGGCGGCCGGTGATGCACCTGGTCACCCGCGGCGCGGACATGTCGTTCCTGCCGATTGGCGCCAGCGGGCGGGAGCTGGACTACTCGCGCTTCGACGTGGGCGGTGCGGACAACGCGCCGAACCCCGGCCGGCTGTCCGCCCACCTGTTCTCCGACCGCGGCCTGTACCGGCCGGGCGAGTTGATCCATGTCGGCCTGATCGTGCGGGCCGCCAGCTGGACGCGCAGCGTCGCCGGCATGCCGCTGCAGGCCGAGATCGTCGATCCGCGCGGCAACACGGTAAAGCAGTTTCCGCTGACGCTGGACCGCTCCGGTTTCGGCGAACTGGGCTACACCACGGCCGACACCGCGGCCACGGGGGCGTGGACGGTGAATCTCTACATCGTGCGCGATGGCCGCGCCGATACGCAGATCGGCAGCACCACGGTGCAGGTGAAGGAGTTCCTGCCCGATCGCATGAAGGTACGCGCCAGCCTGTCGCAAACCGTCGCCGAAGGCTGGGTGAAGCCGGCGCAGCTGCAGGGTGTGGTGGACGCGCAGAACCTGTTCGGCACGCCGGCGGCCAACCGCCGCGTGGCGGTGTCGATGAGCCTGCAGCCGGCGTTCCCCGCGTTCAAGAGCTGGGCCGGCTGGCACTTCTACGACATCCGCCGCGCCAGGCAGGGTTACCAGCAGGAGCTGCAGGATCAGCAGACGGACGCCCAGGGACACGCCGTGTTTCCGCTGGATCTGTCGCGTTACGAGGACGCCACCTATCAGCTGCACCTGCTGGCCAGGGTCTACGAGGCGGACGGAGGCCGCGCCGTGGCGGCGGCCACCGAATCGATGGTGTCCAACGACGATTGGCTGGTCGGTTACAAAAGTACGGGCAACCTCGACTACATCGACCGCGACGCGGTGCGCCGCGTGCGTCTGGTGGCGATCGACCCGCAGGCCAAGTCGATCGCGCTGCCGGGGCTCACCGCGCAAGTGGTCGAGCGCAAATACGTGTCGGTGCTGACCAAACAGCATTCCGGTGTGTACAAGTACGAGTCGCGGCTCAAGGAAATCCCGCTGCAGAAAAAGCCGCTGACGATTGCCGCCGGCGGCATGGATTACGCGCTGCCGACGGACAAGCCGGGCAATTACGCGCTGCTGATCCTGCGCGCCAGCGACGGCAAGGAGGTCAACCGGGTCGAGTATTCGGTGGCCGGCGCGGCCAACCTGTCGCGCTCGCTGGAGCGCAATGCCGAGCTGCAGCTCACCCTGGACAAGCGCACCTACCAGCCAGGCGACACCATCGAGGTGGCCATCCACGCGCCCTACGTGGGCAGCGGCCTGATCACGCTGGAGCGTGACAAGGTCTACGCGCACAGCTGGTTCCGCACCGACACCAACAGCTCGGTGCAGCACATCACGATCCCCGCGGATTTCGAGGGCAACGGCTACGTCAACGTGCAGTTCGTGCGCGACCCGTCCTCCGACGCGATCTTCATGAGCCCGCTCAGCTACGGCGTGGCACCGTTCCGCCTCAGCCTCGCCGCGCATCGCGACAATCTGGACGTGGATGTGCCGAAGCTGGTCAAGCCCGGCACCACCGCCACGTTCAAGCTGCATGCGGAGCAGCCGGCGAAAGTGGTGCTGTTTGCGGTGAACGAGGGCATCCTGCAGGTGGCGCGCTACGAGCTGGCCGACCCGCTGGAGTACTTCTTCCGCAAGCGCATGCTGGGCGTGTCGACCGCGCAGATCCTCGACCTGATCCTGCCCGACTTCGAGAAATTGATGTCGCTGACAGCGTCCACCGGTGGCGACTCCGACGCGGCGATCGGGCGGCAGCTGAACCCGTTCAGCCGCAAGAAGAAGGCGCCGGTGGCGTACTGGTCCGGCATCGTCGACGTCGATGGCGAGAAGGATTTCCACTACGCCGTACCGGACGATTTCAACGGCACGCTGCGGGTGATGGCCGTGGCGGTGTCGCCCGACCGCATCGGCACTTGGCAGGGCACCACCACCGTGCGTGGCGATTTCGTGTTGTCGCCGAACGTGCCGACCACGCTGGCGCCGGGCGACGAGGCCGAGGTCAGCGTGGGCGTGGCCAACAACCTCACCGACATCGGCAAGCAGGCGGTACCGGTGGCGGTCACGCTGAAGACGGGCGCGGGGCTCACCGTGGTGGGCGCGGCCACGCAGAGCATCGACCTGGCGTCGATGCGCGAAGGCGTGCTGCTGTTCAAGGTCAAGGCCACCGACACGCTGGGATCGGCGGATCTCGCCTTCAGCGCCAGCCACGGTGCGCATTCGGCGCGGCAGACGGTCGACCTGTCGGTGCGGCCGAACGTGCCGTATCGCACCTCGATCTCCACCACCCGGATCAAGCCGGGCAGCCAGGCGGACGATGCCACGCTGCGCGCGATGTATGCGCCGTATGCGCGGCGCGATGCGGTGCTGTCGTCCTCGCCGGTGGTGCTGGCGCGCGGGCTCACCAGCTACCTCATCAACTATCCCAACTACTGCACCGAGCAGATCATCAGCGCGGCCATGCCGCGGTTGATCGTGGCCAACTGGGACGCGGCCCCCGCGTTCGCGCAGGCCTTGCAGCCGGCGTTCGAGGGCAAGCCGGTCAGCAACGCCAGGGCGCTGGCCGATTTCATCGGCACGCTGGAAACGCGCCAGAACGATGCCGGTGGCTTCGGCCTGTGGTCGGCCACGCCGACCTCGCTGCCGTTCGTGTCCGCCTACGCGATGAACTTCCTGCTGGAGGCGCGCGAGCGCGGCGTGGCGGTACCGCAGAACGTGCTGGACAACGGCAACGCCTACCTGCGCGAGCTGGCGGCGGACGACAGCCTCACCTCGCTGGCGCAGCTGCGCGACCGCGCGTATGCGATCTACCTGCTGACCGTGCAGGGCAACGTCACCACCAACCAGATCGCCGCCGTGCAGCAGCGCCTGGAAGCGCTGTACGCGAAACAGTGGCGCAGCGACCTGGTCGCCGCGTGGCTGGCGGCCTCGTACAAGTTGCTGCAGCAGGACGATGAGGCCGGCAAGCTGATTGCCGGGCCGATCAAGGTACTCGAACGCGGCAAGCCGGACAGCGACAGCTTCGACTTCGCCGAGTACTACAGCCCCGCGGTGCGCGATGCCAGCGTGCTGTACATCGTGTCGCGGCAATTCCCGGCGCAGGCCAAGGCACTGCCGCCGCAGGTGTTCGAGAACATCGCCTGGCCGCTGCAGCAGAACGACTACAACACGCTGTCGTCGGCGATGACGATCCTGGCGCTGGACAGCTATGCCGGCATGGAGCCGGGCAACCTGGCCAAGCTTTCCATCGAGGCGGTGGACGCGGGTGGCGCGGCGACGTCCATCGGCAAGGCGCAAGGCCACCTGCTGCAGGCGCAGGCATGGGCTGCGGCGACGGCCAGGCTGCGCTTCGTCAATCAAAGCACGCAAAGTGCATGGGGCGTGCTGACCCAGAGCGGCTACGACCGCCAGGCGTCCGCCAAGGCGATCAAGCAGGGCCTGGAGATCGTGCGCGACTACACCGACGACAAGGGCCGGCCGCTGGACAAGGTCACGGTGGGGCAGGAGATCGACGTGCACGTGAAGGTTCGCGCCATCGGCGACCAGGCGCTGGACAACATCGCGGTGGTGGATCTGCTGCCTGGCGGCTTCGATCCCGTGCTGCGCACGCCGCCACCGGCAACTGCCGACACCTCGGATGACGACGAGTACGCCGATGGCGACGACGACGCCCAGGCGCAATGGACCTCGCCGCTGGGCCTGGACAGTTCCAGCTGGCACGCCGACCACGCCGATGTGCGCGAGGATCGGGTGGTGATCTACGGCTCGGTCTCGTCCGACGTGCGCGAGTTCGTGTACCGGATCCGCGCCACCAATGCGGGCCGTTTCCGCATTCCGCCGGCCTATGCCTCGGCCATGTACCGTCCCGATGTGCAGGCCGAAGCGCCCGCCGCCGGCGTGCTGACCGTGGTGCGACCGAAGTGAGCTGAGGGCGCGTGCGCACGGCGTGGGCAAGCGCGGCGCGCACCGCGGCAGGGCGCTGGGTGCGCCGCTGGCAGAACGTGCTGGCGGCGCTGGGGCTGGTCGCGGTGATCCTGGTCGGCTGCCGGCTGTGGCCGCATCCGTCGTTGCGCGATGCCTTGCCACGATCGACCGCCATCCATGACGATGCCGGCCGCCTGTTGCGCCTCACGCTGGCCAGCGACGAGCAGTATCGGCTGTGGACGCCGCTGGCGGAGATTTCGCCAGCGCTGATCGACGCCACGCTGATGCACGAGGACCAGTGGTACCGCTGGCACCCGGGTTTCAACCCGTGGGGGCTGCTGCGCGGGGCGTGGGTCACCTATGTGCGCCATGGGCATCCGCAAGGCGGTTCCACCCTCACCATGCAGCTGGCGCGGCTGCTGTACCGGCTGGACACGCGCACGCCGCTGGGCAAGCTGCGCCAGGTGGCGCTGGCGGTGCGGCTGGAGTTGTCCTACTCGAAGCACGACATTCTCGAGGCCTACCTCAACAGCGCGCCGTATGGCGGCAATATCCAGGGCGTGGGCGCCGCCAGCCTGGTGTATTTCGGCAAGCCCGCCGCGCGTCTGACCCTGCCCGAGGCGTTGACCCTGGCGGTGATCCCGCAGGACCCCTCGCGCCGGCTCGACAGCCGCCACGGCCCCGACGCCAGCGTGGTGGCGCCGCGCCTTGCCGCCGCGCGCGACCGGCTGTTCCGGCGCTGGCTGCGCAAGCATCCCGAGGATGCCCGATGGCGCGCGGTCTTCCGCATGCCGCTGGCGCTGCGCACCGTGGCGCAACTGCCGTTTGCGGCGCCGCACGCGGTCGACCAGTTGATCGCCGCCGCGAACGCGCGCGGCGATCCGCTGCCGTCGCAGGTGCGCAGCAGCATCGATCTCGGCCTGCAGCAGTTGCTGGAACGGCAGGTGCGCGGTTACGTGCGGCACATGGCCGGCGTGGGCGTGCGCAACGCCAGCGCGATCCTGGTCGATACGCGCGACATGGGCGTCAAGGCGCTGGTCGGTTCGGTCGACTATTTCAACGAGGACATCCACGGCCAGGTCAACGGCACGCTGGCGCCGCGCTCGCCCGGTTCCACCCTGAAACCCTTCATCTACGGGCTGGGGCTGGACCAGGGCGTGCTGGGGCCGCAGACCGTGCTGCGCGACGTGCCCAGTTCGTTCGGGCCGTACACGCCGGAGAATTTCGACGGGCGTTTCCTGGGGCCGGTGACGGCCACCCAGGCGCTGATCCACAGCCGCAACATTCCGGCCGTGTGGGTCGATGCGCAATTGCGCGATCCGGACCTGTACGGCTTTCTGCGCCAGGCCGGCGTGCGGAACCTGGCCAGCAGGCAGCACTACGGCCTGGCGCTGGTGCTGGGTGGCGGCGACGTGACCATGCAGGACCTGGCGCGCCTGTATGCGCTGCTGGCCAATCGCGGCGTGCTGAAACCGCTGCGCCTGCGCCAGGACGCGCCACCGGTGCCGGGCAGGCGGCTGCTGAGCGAGGCGGCCAGCTTCATCGTCACCGATATGCTGGAGCAGAACCCGCGCCCGGGCACCACCTTCGGCAGCCGTCCCAGTACCGCGCCGGTGTTCTGGAAAACCGGCACCTCATGGGCGTTCCACGACGCCTGGACGGCGGGCGGTTTCGGCCCGTACGTGCTGGTGGTCTGGGTGGGCAATTTCGACAGCACGCCCAACCCGGCGTTCGTCGGCATCGACGCGGCCGCGCCGCTGTTCTTCCGCATCCACGACGCGCTGCTGGCCGGCCATCCCGATCTGAAACCGCCATCGCGTCCGTTGCCCGATGGGGTCAAGCGCGTGCGCGTATGCCTGGCCACCGGCATGCTGCCCAGCCGCTGGTGCCCGGCCACGGGCTGGAGCTGGTTCATTCCCGGCGTCTCCCCGATCAAGGCGGGCAACGTGTACCGCCCGCTGGTGATCGACAACGCCAGCGGCCTGCCGGCGTGCCCGCCGTACGCCGCCGGCTCGACCCGCACCGAGGTGTTCCAGTACTGGCCGTCGGATCTTGCCGCCGTGTTCGCCCGCGCCGGCATCCCGATCCGCAAGCCGCCGCACAACCCGGCCTGCGCCGATGCCGGCCGGGCGCAGGGCGATCCGCCGGCGATCACCTCGCCCTTGCGCGGCGCGTCGTACGCGTTGCGGCTGGACCGCCCCGAGGGCAACGCCGTGATGCTTGCCGCCACCAGCGACGCCGACGTGCGCGCGCTGTACTGGTTCGTCAACGATGCCTACGTTGGCCGTGCCACGCCGGGGCAGGCATTGACGTGGCAGCCCGTGCGGGCCGGCACGTATCAACTGCGCGTGGTGGACGATCACGGCCGCAGCGACGCGCGCCGGCTGGACGTCGGCGTGGTGCAGTGAGGGTGGCGGCGAAAGCCTGCCGGTGGTCTACGCCGCCAGGATGTCGTCGATCTTTTGCCGCAGCACGTCCAGCGAGAACGGCTTGGTGAGCAGGTGCATCCCCGGTTCCAGGTGGCCATCGCCCACCACGGACTGCGCGGCGTAGCCCGTCACGAACAGCACTTTCAGATCGGGGCGCGCGGTGCGGGCGGCGTCGGCCATCTGCCGGCCGTTCATGAGGCCGGGCAGGCCGACGTCGGTGACGAGCAGGTCGATGGCCACGGCCGACTGCAGGATGCGCAGGCCGGCGCTGCCGTCGGCGGCGTGCAAGGTGTGGAAGCCCGCCTCCCTCAGCAGCTCGCAGACCAGTTCGCGGATCGACGATTCGTCCTCCACCACCAGGATCGTGCCGCGTTGCCGGGTGGCCTGCGGTATGCGGGCGGGCGGCGTGGCCGGCGTCTCCTGCGGCGCCTCGTGGTGGCGCGGCAGGTAGATGGTGAACACCGAGCCCTTGCCGGGTTCGGAGTGGATCCGCACCTGGCCGCCGGATTGCCGCGCGAAGCCGTAGATCATCGACAGGCCCAGGCCGGTGCCCTGGCCGATCGGCTTGGTGGTGAAGAAGGGATCGAAGGCGCGCGCGATCACGTCGGGGCTCATGCCGCTGCCGGTGTCGGCGACCGACAGCGAGACGTAGCGCCCCGGTTGAAGGTCGAACGCCGCCGCCGCGGCCGCATCGTCGAGCGCGCGGTTGGCCGTCTCGATGGTGAGCTGCCCGCCATCGGGCATCGCGTCGCGCGCGTTGATGCACAGGTTGAGCAGTGCGTTCTCCAGTTGCGGCGGGTCGACCCGGCAAGGCCACAGCGCGTCGGCTTCGATCACCTCCAGTTGCACCGACGGGCCGATGGTGCGGCGGATCAGTTCCTCCATGCCCGCCACCAGCCGGTTGATGTCGGTGGAGCGCGGGTCGAGTGTCTGCCGCCGCGAGAACGCCAGCAGCCGCTGGGTGAGCGAGGCGGCGCGGTTCACCGCGGCTTCGCCCAGCGAGAGCAGGCGCGGCACATCCTCCACCTTGCCTTGCTCCAGCTTCATCCGCGCCACTTCCAATGCGCCCATGATGCCGCCGAGCAGGTTGTTGAAATCGTGCGCGAGCCCGCCGGTGAGCTGGCCGACGGCCTCCATTTTCTGCGCCTGGCGCAGGGCGGCCTCGGTGCGCGCCAGCGATTCGGCGGCTTCCTTGTCGGCGGTGATGTCGCGCGCGCTGCAGTAGATCTTGCCGTCCTCGGGAATCGCCACCCACGACAGCCAGCGGTAGCCGCCCGCGGCATGGCGATAGCGGTTCTCGAAGCTGAGCGCGGGCTCGCCCAGTTCGATGCCGCGGGCGTACGCCAGCCGCGTGCGCTCCAGGTCGTCCGGATGCACGAAGTTGAAGAACGGCGTGGACGCGATGATCTGCTCGGGCCAGCCCAGGACGCGCTGCCAGGCCGGGTTGGACAGCTCGAAGATGCCCTCGGCATTGAGCACGCCCATGATGTCGGTGCTGAGTTGCCAGGTGCGCGCGCGCCCCTGCATGCGCTGCACCACCTGCTGCTCCAGGTCGCTGTTGATCGCGCGCAGCCGGGTTTCGCTGGCGCGCAAGGCCTTCTCCGCCAGCGCCCGTTCGGTGACGTCGGTGCCCTCGACGAAGATGCCGGTGACCTTGCCGGCGTCGTCCCTGATCGGCTGGTAGACGAAATCCAGATAGCGCTGGCGGGCCGGCACCCCCGGCGCCGGCTGCATGGCGAACGGCGTGGCCGAGGCCACGTACGGCTGGCCGCTGGCGTAGACGAGATCGAGCAGGCCCACGAAACCCTGGCTGGCGGCCTCGGGCAGGGCGTCGGCCACCGTGCGCCCGAGCAGCGGACGGCCACCGACCAGCTGCAGGTAGCTGGGGTTGGCCAGCTCGAACACGTGCTCGGGACCGCGCAGCATGGCCATGAACGAGGGCGTCTGCTCGAACAGCTCGGCCAGCCGCTGGCGTTCCTCCATCGCGCGCCGGGACACCAGTACCTGCTCGGTGGTTTCCGTGCACACCACCAGCACGCCGCCGACGCCGCTGGCAACGCTCTCGTCGTCGATCGGGCTGTAGCTGTAGGTCCAGTAGGTGTCTTCGTCGCGACCGTCGCGCTGCATCACCAGATGCTGGTTTTCGTGCCAGGTGGCGCTGCCGCCGCGCATCACCTGCGCGATCTGCGCACCGATGTCGCCCCAGATCTCGGCCCACACCTGCCGCCCCGGCTTGCCCAGCGACGAGGGGTGGCGCTCGGCCGTGAGTGTTTGCCGGTAGGCGTCGTTGTAGAACCAGAACGCCTCGCTGCCCCACAGCACGCACATCTGGTGGCGCGAGTTGAGCATCAGCCGCAGCGAGGTGCGCAAGGTCTGCGGCCAGCTTCCGGGCATGCCCAGCGGGTGCCGCGACCAGTCATGGGCGCGCATCAGCGCACCCATTTCGCCGCCACCCGACAGGAAGGACATGTCCGCCATGAACCCAGCCAGCGCCTGGATCAGCCCAACGAGTACCGATCGTGCCGACTTCCGCCGGCGCTGGCAATGAGGTGGCGGGGGCAGGGCGTGGCGCGCAGCATCACGCTGCCGGCTTGCGCGGCCGCCGTTCCGTCGCCGCGGTGCGCAGCGCGGCAATGAAATTGTCGGCCAGCGGGCTGGCCGCGTTGCGCAGGCGCAGGATGCCCAGCTCGATGAAGGCCGGCTTGCCGCGCAGCGGCCGATAGCGCACGCCCGGACGCTGCAAGTTGCGCACCGACGAGGGCACCAGCGCGATGCCCATGCCGCTGGACACCAGCCCGATCACCGTCTGCATCTGGCGCGCGTGCTGGGTGATCTGCGGCGCGAAGCCGGATGCATGGCAATGGCTGATGGTGAGGTCGTACAGGCCGGAGGCCACCTCGCGCGGGGGCACGATGAAGCTGGCCTTCGACAGGCTGCGCAGGCTGATCGGCCCGTCGCCTTTCGCGGCCGGGTCGCCGGCGGGCGCGGCCAGCACCAGTTCCTCGCGCATCACGCCCTTGAACGCCAGGTCCGGCTCGTCGACCGGCGCCAGCGCGATGCCCAGGTCGAGCCGCGCCGCGCGCAATTCGCGGATCTGCGCATCGGTGGTCAGCTCGTGCAACTGCACCTCGACCCGCGGAAAGCGGGCGCGGAAGCTTTTCAGCGCCGGCGGCAGGATGCCGTAATCGGCGATCGAGACGAAGCCGATCGAGAGCATGCCGATGTCGCCCCGGTCGGTCTGCTGCACCTTCTGCCGGGCGTGCTCCAGCCGCGCCAGCACCGCCTGCGCCTCGTCGTAGAACACGGTGCCGGCCGTGGTCAGCGCCACGCCGCGGTTGCTGCGCTCCAGCAGTTGCACGCCCAGTTCGGTTTCCAGGTTGCGGATCTGGGTGGACAGTGGCGGCTGCGAGACGTGCAGGCGTTCGGCCGCGCGCGAGAAGCCGCCTTCCTCGACGATGGCGGCAAAGTAGCGAAGCTGGCGCAATTCCACTATTCGTACTCCGTATGGCTGGGTCGCAGGTATCGTATTGGACGGTATGGAAAGCGCCAAGCAGAATGGGCGTTCGCCCGCCAACCACCAGGGGAATCCCGCATGCCCGCCTATCGCTCCCGCACCAGCACTGCCGGCCGCAACATGGCCGGTGCCCGCGCGCTCTGGCGTGCCACCGGCATGAAGGATGGCGATTTCCAGAAACCCATCATCGCGGTGGCCAACTCGTTCACCCAGTTCGTGCCCGGCCACGTGCACCTGAAGGACATGGGCCAGCTGGTGATCGAGGAGATCGAGAAGGCCGGCGGCGTGGGCAAGGAGTTCAACACCATCGCGGTGGACGACGGCATCGCCATGGGTCACGACGGCATGCTCTACAGCCTGCCGTCGCGCGACATCATCGCCGACAGCGTGGAGTACATGTGCAACGCGCACACCGCCGACGCGCTGGTGTGCATCTCCAACTGCGACAAGATCACGCCGGGCATGCTGATGGCGGCGCTGCGGCTGAACATCCCGGTGGTGTTCGTGTCCGGCGGTCCGATGGAGGCGGGCAAGACCAGGCTGGCCGGCAAGGAGGTGGCGCTGGACCTGATCGACGCGATGGTGGCCGCGGCCGACGACAACGTCTCCGATGCCGAGGTGCAGTCGATCGAGCGCTCGGCCTGTCCCACCTGCGGTTCGTGCTCGGGCATGTTCACCGCCAACTCGATGAACTGCCTCACCGAGGCGCTGGGCCTGTCGCTGCCGGGCAACGGTTCGCTGGTGGCCACGCATGCCGATCGCGAGCAGTTGTTCCGCAGGGCGGGACGCACCGTGGTCGAGCTGGCCCGGCGCTGGTACGAAGGCGACGATGCGCGGGCGTTGCCGCGCAGCATTGCCAGCAAGGCCGCGTTCGTCAATGCGATGTCGCTGGATATCGCCATGGGCGGCTCCACCAACACCGTGCTGCATCTGCTCGCGGCGGCGCAGGAGGGCGGTGTCGACTTCACCATGGCCGACATCGACCGGCTTTCGCGCAAGGTGCCCAACCTGTGCAAGGTGGCGCCATCGAGCAGCTACCACCTGGAGGACGTGCATCGCGCCGGTGGCGTGATGGCGATCCTGGGCGAGATGGATCGCGCCGGCCTGCTCGATACGTCCGTGCCCACGGTGCACAGCGCCACGTTGGCCGAGGCACTGGATACCTGGGATGTGGCGCGCACGCAGGACGCCGCCGTGCGCGAGTTCTACCGCGCCGGCCCGGCCGGCATCCGCACCCAGACCGCGTTCTCGCAAAGCTGCCGCTACGACACGCTGGACACCGACCGCGAAGCCGGCTGCATCCGCTCGCGCGAATTCGCCTACAGCCAGGACGGCGGCCTGGCCGTGCTCTACGGCAACCTGGCCGAGCGCGGCTGCATCGTGAAAACGGCGGGCGTGGACAAGAGCATCCTCACCTTCAGCGGCCCGGCCGTGGTGCTGGAAAGCCAGGACGCGGCAGTGGCGGCCATCCTCAGCGGCATGGTGAAAGCCGGCGACGTGGTGGTCATCCGCTACGAAGGCCCGCGCGGCGGACCGGGCATGCAGGAGATGCTGTACCCCACCAGCTACCTGAAATCCAAGGGGCTGGGCAAGGCCTGCGCGCTGATCACCGACGGCCGTTTCTCCGGCGGCACCGCCGGGCTGTCGATTGGCCACGCGTCGCCGGAGGCGGCCGAGGGCGGCAACATCGCGCTGGTGCAGACCGGCGACACCATCACCATCGACATCCCCAACCGCGTCGTGCGTTTCGAGGTCAGCGACGAGGAGCTGGAGCGTCGCCGCGTGGCGCAGGCCGCCAAGGGCTGGCGCCCCGCGCTGCCGCGCAAGCGCAAGGTCAGCGCGGCGCTGAAGGCCTACGCCAAGCTGGTGACCAGTGCCGACAAGGGCGCCGTGCGCGATCTGGGTCTGCTGGAGGGTTGAGCGGCGGCCGCAGCTTCCCTTCCCCCGCTTGCGGGGGAAGGTGCCCAGCGGGCGGAAGGGGGGGCGCGGCAAGCCGCGCTGCTGTCGCTTTTTACGCCGACCGAAGAACGCCCCCTTCAGCCCTTCGGGCAGCTTCCCCGTGAACGGGGGAAGCGAAAGCAGGCCATTCGCAGCCTCTGGAACCCGGGCGACACTTCGACTTCGCCTGCTGCGCCGGCTACGCTCAAGGGAATGGCCGCCGGCACTGGGCCATTGCCGACTTTTCAAGCCCGTGCGCCTTGCCGCACTGACTCCAAGGGGAGATCTCCAACATGTCACAAAAACCCGCACGACACTGGCGCCGCTTTACGTTGTCGATCCTGATGACGCTGGGCATGGGGCAGGCCGTGGCCGCCGACGTACCCGTGCACGGCACGCTGGATGCCGGCAAGCCCGGCGCGCTGGTTTCGCGCCACCTGTTCGGCCAGTTCGCCGAACACCTGGGCACCGGCATCTACGGCGGGCTCTGGGTCGGGCCCGATTCCTCCATCCCCAATACGGACGGCTATCGCAACGACGTGGTGGCGGCGCTGAAGGCGCTGCACGTGCCCAACGTGCGCTGGCCCGGCGGTTGTTTCGCCGATGAGTACCACTGGCGCGACGGCGTGGGCCCGAAGGACAAGCGCCCGACCAGCGTCAACACCAACTGGGGTGGCGTGACCGAATCGAACGCATTTGGCACGCACGAGTTCATGAACTTTGTCGAGCTGATCGGCAGCGAGGCCTATGTGGCCGGCAACGTGGGCAACGCGCCGCCGGAGGAAATGGCGCAGTGGGCCGAGTACATGACCGCCACGGGCAAATCCACGCTGGCGCAGGAGCGTGTCGCCAACGGCCGCGAAAAGCCGTGGAAGCTGCCGCTGTTCGGCATCGGCAACGAGTTGTGGGGCTGCGGCGGCAACATGCGCGCGGAGTACGCCGCGGACCTGTATCGCCGCTATCAGACCTTCGTGAAAGTGCCCGCCGGCCAGACCATGCTGAAGATCGCGCCGGGCGCCAACGGCGACGACTACCACTGGACCGAGGTGATGATGCGCGAGGCCGGCAAGCTGATGGACGGCCTGAGCATGCACTTCTACACCGTGGCCGGTGGCTGGCCGCCGAGCCAGTCCTCGACCGATTTCGACAACAAGGGCTGGATCCAGACCTTGTCCGAAGCCCTGCGGATGGATGACCTGATCACCCGCCACAGCGCCGTGATGGACAAGTACGACCCGGAAAAGAAAGTGGCCCTGGTGGTGGACGAGTGGGGCACCTGGTACGCGCCGCTGCCTGGCAGCAACCCCGGCTTCCTGCAGCAGCAGAACACCTTGCGCGATGCACTGGTGGCCTCGCTGACGCTGGACATCTTCACCCGCCACGCCGACCGCGTGCGCATGGCCAACATCGCGCAGATGATCAACGTGCTGCAGGCGATGATCCTCACCGACGGCCCGAAGATGGTGCTGACGCCCACTTACCACGTGTTCGCCATGTACCTGCCGTACCAGGACGCCACCGAACTGCCGTTGCGGCTCGACACGCCGAAGTACACGCTCGACGGTATCTCGGTGCCCGAGGTGCACGGTTCCGCGGTGCGCGCAAAGGACGGCCATGTCTACGTGGCGCTGACCAACCTGGACCCGGCGCGTGCCGCGCAGGTGCAGGTGAAGGTGCAGGGCCTGCAGGCCAGGGGCGTCAGCGGGCAGATCCTCACCGCGCCGAAGGTCACCTCGCGCAACACCTTCGACCAGCCCGATGCGGTGAAGCCGGCGGCGTTCGACGGCGCGCGCGTGCAGGGCGACCAGCTGAAGGTCGCGCTGCCGGCCAAGTCGATCGTGATGCTCAAACTGCGCTGAGGCCTACGACCGGCACGCTGCGAAACCGTGGCAGCCGTTCGACCTGATGCAGGAAAGCCCGGCGTGCTGCGCCGGGCTTTCTTTTTGGGGGCAACGCGACGTCAGTCGCGCGATTTGGCCACCACGCTGCCATCGCTCGGGTCGACCAGCAGGTCGACGGCGGTGCCGTGGCGGGTGGTGGCATCGGCGCTCCACAGGCCGTGTTCGTATTCCACGTCGTGGATCTTCTCGTAGCCCGCGGTGGCCAGCTTGGCCTTCACCTCATCCTCGTTGAGCTTGGACGGCGCATCGCTGACGTAGACCCTGCCGGTTTCCGGCCCC
Organism: Rhodanobacter caeni; assembly: GCF_039523575.1. Taxonomy (NCBI): domain Bacteria; kingdom Pseudomonadati; phylum Pseudomonadota; class Gammaproteobacteria; order Lysobacterales; family Rhodanobacteraceae; genus Rhodanobacter; species Rhodanobacter caeni. The sequence continues at coordinate 683,280 of NZ_BAAAFO010000001.1, forward strand.
ACCGCAATCTTCACCCATTGCTTGTTGCCGCCGCGCGCTTCGCTGCGCCAGACGCCGTCCTTGAATTTCAGGTCCTTCACTTCCTTGTAGCCGGCGTTGGCGATCGCGGTCTTGATCGCCTCCTCGCTCAGCGCGCCTTCGGGCGGCGTGGTGCTCCAGGTCGATGCGGTCGTGGTGGTCTGGGTGGTCGTTGTCTGCGACTGGGTCGTGACAGGTGGATCCTGTGCCAGGGCCACACTGCAAACCGACAGTCCAATCAGCAGGGGAAGCGTGTGCTTGATCATCGATAGCTCCTTTTTCGGGTTGGCACCAAGATGGCGTGCCGGCTCACCGGCATCGCCCAAGCCATGAGGCGCTGCCAGCGCCCGGCAAGGCCCTGATCGAACCATGTCGTGCGCAATGCAGCGTGAAGGCCGTCGCGGCAACGTCGTCGCGGCGTGAAGCCGGAAACCTTCCTGCGCCGGCCTATGGCCGCCTGGTTCCGTTGTTCAGCGCTTCGAGATAGGCGCAGAACATGTCGGACATCGCCCTGGCGTAGGCGTCGATTTCCGCCGGAGTCCGCGGGCTTTCGGAGAAGTCCTTTCCCACCGTGCTGAGCGTCGTGGTAATCAGGCTGCCCGCCAGTGCGCGGGTTTTCCCGGTCGCCCTGGGCAGCGCCTCGACCATGAACGACTGGAACATGCGGCGGCCCGCCGCCTTGGCTTCCTGCGCTTCCGGCACGTCGCGGTAGAGCGGGGCGGCGTCGTTGAGTGCCACGCGCATCGCCGCCTCCTCGCACTCGGAGCGCAGGAAGGCGCGCACCAACCTGCGCAACCGGTCCGCTGGCGGCCGCCGGACATCGCCGAGGATGCTGCCGAGCAGGTCGGTGGTCTGCCGCCATTCGTCGCTCTGCAGGCGGAACAGGATCGCCGCCTTGTTCGGAAAATACTGATACAGCGATCCGATGCTGACGCCGGCGCGCTCGGCCACGCGCGCCGTGGTGAAACGCTGCGCGCCTTCCTTCGCCAAAACCTGAGCCGCCGCCTCCAGGACGACGGCGATCAGCTCGGTCGAGCGTGCCTGCTTGGGCTGTTTTCGCAGGGAAATTCCGGGCTTTCGGCGTTCGGTCATGGGGCGCGGCGCAATGCGAATGGTCAACCTGACGAATTAGTCGCATTCTGATTCCACGTCAAGACCGACGCATTCCCACCCGGAGAAACCTGCATGACCTCGATCACCAAAGCTCCCCTCGCGCCGCTGCTGGATCGCCTTTTCCAGGAGGCCGATGAGGCATCGCCGGCCACGGCGCCGGCCCTGGCCGCGCTTTCGGAAGCAGACCGCGAACGGCTGATGCGCAGCAAGACCGATTACGTCGATCTCTACGCGCAGCTGAAGGACCTGCCGCTGGCCGTCTCGCGCGAAACCGGCACATTGCTCTACATGCTGGCGCGCAGCGGCAAGGCGCGCACGATCGTGGAGTTCGGCACCTCGTTCGGCATCTCCACCCTGTACCTCGCCGCGGCCCTGCGCGACAACGGCGGCGGCCGCATGATCACCAGCGAATTCGAGCCTTCCAAGGTGGCGCGGGCACGGCAAAACCTGACCGCCGGCGGCCTCGTCCACCTGGTGGACATCCGCGAGGGCGACGCGCTGCAGACCTTGCGCAGCGATCTTCCCGACAGCGTCGACCTGTTGCTGCTCGACGGCGCCAAGTCGCTCTACCCGGAGATATTGGGTCTGGTGGAGAGTCGGCTCAGGCCGGGCGCCTTCGTCATTGCGGACAATGCCGACTACAGTCCCGAATACCTGGCGCACGTGCGCTCGCCCGACCACGGCTATTTGTCCACGCCATTCGGCGGCGACGTGGAGTTGTCGATGCGCATCTGCTGAAGGCCGGCGGCGTCCCGCACCCGCGATCCCCGCGGTGCCGGCCGGTAAAATGGCGGTTCCCGTCATCACCCGGCCGCACTGCCATGTACCGCGCCACCCGCCTGCTCGCCGCTGTCCTTTGCCTGATCGCGCTGCCATCGGCCGCGGCCGCGCCGGCGGCTCCCACCATCGGCCAGCAACGCGAGCAGGTGCTGTTCTGGCCGCAGGCACAGCGCGAGGCGCAATTCCGCCAGATGGCCAGGCGGTTTCCCAGCGACCTCGCATCGCGCGGCACGCATGTCCACGAACTGCCGCCAGGCAGGCCTCTGGCGCTCCCATCCATGTCGCTGGCGAACTACATGCAGCAGCACCATCTTGCGGGCGTGATGGTGTTGCAGCGCGGACGCGTTCGCATGGAGCGATATGGCCTGGGCTTCGGGCCGCAACAGCGCTGGGAGTCGTTCTCGGTGGCCAAGTCGGTCACCTCCACCTTGCTGGGGATCGCACTGCAGCGCGGCGACATCCACAGCCTGCACGACACGCTGGGTGCCTATATTCCCGAATTGCGCGACAGCGCCTACGCCGACGTCACCGTGCAGCAGTTGCTGACGATGACCTCCGGCGTGCAGTGGAACGAGGATTACGCCGATCCCAAATCGGATGTGGCGCAGATGTACCTGGGCGCCTGCGTCGACGGTCAGGCGCATGTGCTCTCGTACCTGCGCAAGCAGCCGCGGCAGTGGCCCGCCGGCACGCATTGGAACTACAACACCGCCGAGACCGACCTGCTCGGTATCCTGGTGCAGCGGGCCACGCGCCGCTCGCTGGCGGCGTACCTGTCGCAGACGATCTGGAAGCCGTACGGCATGGCCAGCGACGCCACCTGGATCAGGGACGAATGCGATGGCAGCGACACCGGCGGCAGCGGCCTCTCGGCCACCCTGGGCGATTACGCGCGTCTGGGCCAGTTCATGCTCGATGGCGGCCGCATCGACGGCAAGCCGGTGATCGCGGCGGCCTGGCTGGAAGGCGCGCTGCAACGCCAGGCCAGCGTCGACGCGCCGGACCGTGGCTACGGTTATCTGTGGTGGACCGATACCGACGGCAGCTATGCCGCGATCGGCATCTTCGGCCAGATGATCTACGTCGACCCTGCGCGCCAGTTGGTGATCGCCCAGGTGGGTGCGTGGCCGCAGGCCACCTCCGATGCGTTGGTGGCCGCGCGGCGTGCCTTTGTGGTGGCGGTGAAGCGTGCCGTGGATGCGCAGCCGTTGTGAGTGTGATGATGCGGTGGGGTTTTTTCGTTGGCGGGCGGTGAGCCGCGGCGTGGTCTTTGGCGTGTCGCTCGATTCCGTCATCCCGGCGAAAGCTCGCGGTTGCCCGGAATGATTCATGTCGCCCGACAGGCCCCTCCCCCTGCTTGCAGGGGGAGGTTGGGAGGGGGCACGCGTTGACCGTAAAGTCAAAAGCATCCCACCCCAGCCCTCCCCTGCAAGCAGGGGAGGGAGCCTTGCAACGCCCCGTCGGAGCGGGGCGGGCTGCAGCGAGCCACCACCGCGCGATGCACGCACTCAATCCATCGCCAGCCGCCGCAGGTCGTCGAGCTTGTCGGCATCGCGAATGGCCAGGTCCGTGCGCCAGCGCAGGATGCGCGGGAAGCGCACGGCCACGCCGGACTTGTGGCGCGACGAGCGCTGGATCGCCTCGTACGCCAGCTCGAACACGTGCACCTGCTCCACCGAGCGCACCGGACCGAAGCGCTCCAGCGTGTGGCTGCGTATCCACTGGTCCAGCGTGGCGATCTCGGCGTCGTCCAGCCCCGAATAGGCCTTGGCCACGGGCACCAGGTGGCCGCGATCCCACACGCCGAAGGTGTAATCGGTATACAGGCCGGCGCGGCGGCCGTGGCCGAGCTGGGCGTAGATGAGCACGGCGTCCAGCGTGTACGGCTCCACTTTCCATTTCCACCAGTCGCCGCGCTTGCGGCCCACGCGGTAGGGCGAATCCAGCTTCTTCAGCATCAGGCCTTCGGTCTGTCGCGCCCGCGATTGCTCGCGCTCGTCGGCCAGTGCCGGCCAGTCGGTGGCGGGCAGGGCAGGCGAGAGCATCAGCGCGGGCGACACCTCGCGCAGCAGGTCGGCAAGGCGTTCGCGGCGGGCGTGCAGCGGCTGCTGGCGCAGATCCTCGCCGTCGTGTTCCAGCAGGTCGTAGGCCATGAAGCGTACCGGCGTATCGGCCAGCAGCTTCGCGCCGGGCTTGAGTTTGCCGATGCGTTTCTGCAGCGCGGTGAACGCGCGCGGCAGATGGCCGGCGGCATTCCACGCCAGGATTTCGCCATCCAGCACGCCGTCGAACGGCAGCGCGGCCGCGGCGCTTTCCAGTTCGGGGAAACGGCCGTCCAGACGTTCCTCGCCGCGTGACCACAGCCGCGCTTCGCCGCCGCGACGCATCAGCTGGGCGCGGATGCCATCCCACTTCCATTCCGCCAGCCACTCGGCGCGCTCGCCCAGCGTTTCCACCGCCTGCTCCAGCGGCGAGGCCAGGAAGAACGGGTAGGGGCGGTCGGACAGATGCTCGTCATCGGTGGGCGGTTCGGCCAGCGTGGCCAGCGCCGCGGCATGCGGCTGCCAGTCGCCGCTGAGGCGGTGGGCGACCAGGTCGGTGGGCAATTGCGACCATTGCGCCAGCGCCTGCACCACCAGCCGTCGCGACACGCCCACGCGCAGCGCGCCGGTCAGCAGCTTGTTGAGCAGGAATGTCTGTTCCACCGACAGCGCCTGCCACCACGCCTGCAGCTGCGTCAGCCGCGCTGGCGGATCGAGCTTGCCCAGCGCGGGCAGCCAATCGTCCATCCACACATGCAGTGGCGTGTCGGCCAGGCTGGCGTCGCCGGGCGGCAACAGCAGCGCCACCGCCTCGGCCAGATCGCCCACGTGCTGGTAGCTGGCGTCGATCAGCCAGTCGGCAAAGCCCGTAGCCTGCTGCGCGGCTGTGCGCATCTCGGTGGTCGTGGCCAATCGGCGCAGCTTGCCGCCACCCAGCACGTAGACGGCCCACGCGGCATCGGCGGGCGGCGCGTCATGCAGATAGGTGGCAATGGCCTCGCGCTTGGCCAGCGTGGAAGCGGTGCGGTCGAGTTGCGCATAGAGCGCGGCGAAGCGACGCATCAGGCTTCTCCCAGTGCATCCAGCGCCATCGCATCGTGACCCAGTTCGCGCAGATGGCGAGTCAGCACATCGCCATCGCCATGGGTGACGTAGATGCGCGAAGCGCCGCTGTCCGCCACGCTGCGCAGCAGGCCCGGCCAGTCCGCGTGGTCGGAGACCACGAAGCCGCGATCGAAACCGCGCCGGCGCCGGTTGCCGCGTACCTGCATCCAGCCCGAGGCAAACGCGGTGGACGCCGTGACAAAGCGGCGCATCCAGGGCGAGTTGGCGGCCGAAGGCGGCGCCATGACCAGTTCGCCGGCCATGGCGCCGCCGCCCACCTTCTCCTCCAGCGGTGCGGTGGGCAGCAGGGTGATGCCGGCATCGCGATAGTGCTGCACCGGTTGCAGCAAGGCGCCGTGCAGGTGCGCCACACGGTCGGGGCAACGCAGCGCCAGTTCGGCCAGCAGCCGTTGCGCCTTGCCCAATGCGTAGCAGAACAGCAGCGCCGGCACGCCGCGCCGCGCGCAGTCGTCCCACCACGCCAGCAGGTCGGCGATCACGTCATCCATCGGCGGCCAGCGGTACACCGGCCAGCCAAAGGTGGACTCGGTCACGAACACGTCGCACGGCACCGGCTCGAACGGCTCGCAGGTGGGGTCGGCCTCGCGCTTGTAGTCGCCCGACACCACCACCACGCGACCGTCATGTTCCATGCGGATCTGCGCCGCGCCCAGCATGTGGCCGGACGGATGCATCGACACGCGCACGTCGCCCAGCACGAAGGCGGCGCCGTAATCATGGGTTTCGATGACCGCATCCTCGCCGAGCCGCTGCCGCATCAGGGCCGCGCCAGCCGCAGCGACGTGGTATCCGGCGTTGCCGATGCGTGCGTGATCACCATGCGCGTGGGTCACCACCGCGCGCTCGACCGGCCAGCGCGGGTCGATGAAGAAATCGCCGGCAGGGCAGTAGAGCCCCTCGGAACGCCGTTGCAGCAGGTCGTCGCGCATGGTCGCCCACGCTAGGCTTTGCGGCGTCAAGGCGACGGCAACAGCGCGGCTGCGAGGGCTTGCTCATCCCCGCTTGCGGAAGTGGCGGGCATGGCCTTGGGACGGATCGCCAGCGGCTGTTCCGTCTGCGCTCGCAAGGCCGACGTGGCGATGAACGGGAAGGTGCGGGGCCGGGTGCGCCAAGCGCCGCGGCGGCTCGTCCCCGCGCCTGGCCATTCAATGGCCAGGCGCGGCTTGAGCGGTTTGTGGGTCGTGACGCTTGCCGGGGTCAGAGGCAGGTCTTTTCGGCGCCGGTGTACGAACACAGCATGGTGCTGGGGTGGTTTTTGCCACTGGAGTCCGTTTCGGAGAAGAACTTCTTCTCCTGTCTCTTCTGCTTTATTTTCTGGGCAAACCGCTCGTCCTTTTCGATGCCGGGCGCATCGGGCCGCTTCACCGTGTACTCGGTCTCACCCTCGGACGAAATCTTCAGCCGCGCGGGATACGCCGCATTGGCGCCGCTCGTCCACCTGGCGCTGCAGCCGCTGGCATCGATAAAGCCGGGATTCTTCGGGTCCTTGTAGAGATTGATGGTCACCGGCGTATTGCCTTGCTTGGTCCCGGCGCACACGACCGAGGCCCCTTGCGGCGACGAATCCAGCTTCACTTGATACTTGGGCGAGCAGCCCGCGGTCATGGAGAGCGCGACGAGCATTACCGAGATTTTGGTCTTGGACACGATATAACCCCCGTTATATGGACATGGTCTTGCTATTTCGCAAAGCAAAACGACTGATCTGAGCATCCGTTTTCGTATCAGCAGACAAGACAGACCAGACCGCAACCAGAAGGTTGGCTGGGCGTTCCAACTGTACACGGATGCGGCGCCGGGTGTCGCATCGGGCCCCGCCGGTGCCACATGGACGGAAAAAGCACGCATGGCTCCGCGCGGGAACGCCGATGAAGATGCCGGCGCGAGACGGCGCGATGCCGCGGCAATGACGCGCCTTGCGCCCAGCCTGGACGTCTAACCGCGCCAGTTGGCGTGCACGTTCCAGAACGCCACCGCCCGTCGGTAGGCGTCGCGATCCAGCGGCACGCCCGAGCCGCCTTCGGCCACGCCCAGCGCATTGCGCAACATGGTGATCGGCACCATCGGTATTTCCTCCGGCTCGGTGGTGTAGAGGCAACCGACCACGCCCCAGTCCGCATCGATCGGCGCGCCTTCCTTCGCCAGTTGCTCGCGGCTGTAGAGGATCGGCAGCAGGTAGTTCGCCACCGGCGGATCGATGCCCTCGAACCAGCGCACCAGCACCGGCAGCTCGTCGCTGCTGCGCGCCTCGTAGGCCGAGCGCAGCAGGTGCCGGTTGGCCTCGGTGATGGGCGTGGCGGTGCAGCGCGTGGACGTCCAGTTGCGGTGCACGTGCAGCTTGCAGAACGGCGCATAGCCGTCCAGCACTTTCAGCGGCGCCTCGGTATTGAGGCGCTGCTCGAACGCCTCGGCGCTGCAATCGCGGATGGCGCTGGGGCGGCGGTCGCGGGGAAACAGCCGGGTGCGGGCGAACGTGGTGAGGATGATCGACATGGCGCTGGCAGATGGTGGGTCAGCACACGAGGATATCGCGTGCCGCGTCGGCTGCTGTCACAGGCCGAGGAACCCGCTGGCGATTCGCGCGGCGCAAGTGGCACACTGCGGCGCTTCAGTGCCAACAGGACCGGCCATGTTTCTGCTCGACCATGTCTCCATCACGGTCACGGATCTGGCGCGTTGCTGTCCGTTCTACGACGCCATCATGGGCGCGCTGGGCGCCGCCAAAGTCTACGATCGCGAGGATGCGCTGGGGTTCGGCGTGCGCTGCAGCGCTGCCGAAGATCTGCACACCTGCCTGGCGGTCTACGCCTCGGACAGCGCGGCGAGCGACCCTCGCCGTCACTGGTGCTTCAAGGCGACCAGCCACGCGCAGGTGCACGCCTTCCACGAGGCCGGCCTTCGCCATGGCGGCACGGATGACGGAGCGCCGGGGATTCGTGCGCACTACCACGAGCACTACTTCGGGGCTTTTCTGCTGGACCCGGATGGAAACAGGGTCGAGGCGGTGTGCCATCGGGCCGAGGATCGCTGAAGGCCGTCATTCCCGCGAAACGGGAATCCATTGCGGGCACGCTCACGCCACGAACTGCAACCGCGCCAGCTCCGCATACAAGCCACCTTCGGCCAGCAGGCTCTCGTGCGTGCCCTGCGCCACGATGCGGCCGCCGTCCATCACCACGATGCGGTCGGCGCGCTGCACGGTGGCCAGGCGATGGGCGATGACGAGGGTGGTGCGGTCTTTTTCCAGGCGCTCCAGCGCCTGCTGGATCGCTGCCTCCGATTGCGCGTCCAGTGCGGAGGTGGCTTCGTCCAGCAGCAGCAACGGCGCGTCGCGCAGGATCGCGCGGGCGATGGCCACGCGCTGGCGCTGGCCGCCGGAGAGGCGCACGCCGCGCTCGCCCATCTCGGCGTCGTAGCCGTTGTCCAGCGCGCCGATGAACTCGTGCGCTTCGGCGGCCCTGGCCGCTTCGACGACTTCCGCGTCGCTGGCGTCCTGGCGACCGAAGCGGATATTGTCGGCGGCGCTGCCGCTGAAGATGATGGTTTCCTGCGGCACCAGCGCGATGGCGCCGCGCAGGTCGGGCAGGGCCAGCGCGCGCAGGTCCACGCCGTCGAGCTTCACGGTGCCCGATTGCGGGTCGTAGAAGCGCAGCAGCATGGCGAACACGGTGCTCTTGCCAGCGCCGGAGGGGCCGACCAGGGCGACCGTTTCGCCGGGCTCGACATGCAGCGTGAAATTTTCCAGCGCCGCGGTCGTGGGGCGCGACGGGTAATGGAAGGTGACCTGGTCGAACTGCAGTGCGCCGCGCATGGGCGAGGGCAGCGCCAGCGGCTGGGCTGGCGCGGTGATCCCGGGACGCTCGGCCAGCAGTTCGCCGATGCGCTCCATCGCGCCGGCAGCGCGCAACACGTCGCCCCACACTTCGGACAGGCCGGCCACCGAGCCGGCGGCGAAGATCGCGTACAGCACGAACTGGCCCAGCACGCCCGCGTCCAGCGTACCGGCCAGCACGTGGCGGGCGCCGGCCCACAGCACCAGGGTGATGGCACCGAACACCAGCACGATCACCGACAGCGTCAGCAGCGCACGCATGCCGATGCGTCGCCGCGCCGTGGCCAGCGCGCGATAGATGGCGCTGGAATAGCGGCGGCTCTCGATGGCCTCGCGCGCGTACGCCTTCACCGCGGTGGAGGCATTCAGTGTTTCATTGGCAATGGCCGCGGCGTCGGCGAGGCGGTCCTGGCTGGCCCGCGACAGCTTCTGCACGCGACGACCGAACACCAGGATCGGCAGCATCACCGCGGGAATCACCAGCGCGGTGAGCCCGGCCAGCGACGGCGCCGTCCACACCATCGCCACCGCCGCGCCCACCAGCATCACCGCGCTGCGCAGCGCCACCGACACGCCCGAGCCCACCAGCGCCTGCACCACCTCGGTGTCGGCGCTGAGGCGCGAGGTGAGCTCGCCCACACGACTCTTCTCGAAGAAGCTCACGTCCAGGCGGATCACGTGGGCGTAGAGCGCATCGCGCAACGAGGCCAGCGCGCGCTCGCTGAGCAAGGTGATGCAGAAGTAGCGCGCCGCCGTGGCAAAGGCCAGCACCAGCGCCACGCCGAACATGGCCAGGAAGGTCTCGTTGATCACCGCCAGGCTGGCGTTGCCGAAACCCTGGTCGATGATGTGGCGAAACGCCATCGGCAACACCAGCGAAGCGCCCGAGGACAGCGTCAGGAACAGCAGCCAGCCGAACGCCAGCGCCTTGTGCGGCTTGAGGAAGGGCCACAACTCGCGCAACGCACCGATGCGGCGGCTGGGTTTGGACGTCTGGTCGGTGGCGCTCATGGAATCTCGCAGTGGCTGGAGGAGAGCGTGCGCGGCACGCCGCCATTGAAGTGGGGGGCGTGGTGGGGGATTCAATTGTTGGGGTAGGGATTCGGGAGTCGGGATTCGCATGGACCACGGGCTCCTCCCCCTGCCTGCAGGGGGAGGCCGGGAGGGGGTTGCGTGGGCTGGCCGAAAATCAAGAGCGACCCCTCCGCAGCCCTCCCCTGCGAGCAGGGGAGGGAGCAGCGAGGCCGCTTTCAGTCGATGCGCCTGGCCAAGACGCGGCCACGGCTGATGTCGTTGATGCGTGCCTGCGCCTCGGCGACGCGGCCCTCGGGCAGGCGCAGTTGCAGGGCCACGCCATCGGCGGCGAAGGTTTCCTGTTCGACCTCGGCTTGCAGCTCCTTCAACCGTGCCTTCAGCAACGCCAGTTCGGCGAAATCGCAATGCAGGCCCAGCCGCGCCATCGCCACGATCGGTTCGCGCGGCGCCAGCCGCAGGCATTCGGCCGCGGTACCGCCGTAGGCACGCACCAGGCCGCCCGCACCCAGCTTGATGCCGCCGAACCAGCGCGTGACCACAACCACCACGTTGTCGATGCCTTGCCCCTCGATCGCCTGCAGGATCGGCCGGCCCGCGGTGCCGCCCGGCTCGCCGTCGTCGTTGAAGCGATAGGCCTGCCCGATACGGTAGGCCCAGCAGTTGTGCGTGGCGGTGGGGTCGCTCGCCTCGCGCAGGAAATCCAGTGCCTGCGCGGCCGTGGCGACGGGCGCGGCCTGGGCCAGGAAGCGGCTCTTCCTGATTTCTTCGCTGTGGTGGAAGCGTTCGGTGAGGGCGTGCAGGGCTTCGCTCATCCATGCATTGTCGCGCATGCATCCTGTGTCATGGATGGCGGCCGTGCGCGCGGCTTCCCTGCAATCGCACGTCCGTCGCCTCGCAGCGTGGGGTGCGTTTCAGCGGTCGGCGGGATGGGCCAGCACCCGTTGGCGTTGGCGCCCCAGGCCTTGCACGCCCAGCTCGATCACGTCGCCGGCGCGCAGGTAGGTGGGCGGCTTCAGGCCCAGGCCGACGCCGGCCGGGGTGCCCGAGCTGATCACGTCGCCGGGCATCAAGGTCATGTAGCGGCTGATGTAGCTCACCAGGTGCGCCACGCCAAATATCATGGTGCGCGTGCTGGCGTCCTGGTAGCGATGACCGTTGACCTCCAGCCACAGCGCCAGGTTCTGCGGGTCCGGCACTTCGTCGACGGTGACCAGCCAGGGGCCGATCGGGCCGAAGGTGTCGCAGCTCTTGCCCTTCACCCACTGGCCGCCGTGTTCGAGCTGGAACTCGCGCTCGGACAAGTCGTTGACCACCGTGTAGCCCGCCACGTGTGTCAGCGCGTCGTCGATGGACACGTCGCGGGCCGTGTCGCCGATCACGATGCCCAGCTCCACTTCCCAGTCGGTCTTGACCGAGCCGCGTGGAAGGATCACGTCATCGTTCGGACCGATGATGGCGCTGGTGGCCTTCATGAAAAGCACGGGCTGCTCCGGCACCCTGGCGCCGCTTTCGGCGGCGTGGTCGGCGTAGTTGAGGCCCACGCAAATCATCTTGCCCACCTGCGCCACCGGCGTGCCGTAGCGCGACGATCCGTCCACCAGGGGCAACCGTTCGGGGTCCAGCGCGGCGAGCTGGCGCAGCCCGTGGCGGCTCAGTACGGAGGCATCGATATCGGCCACGGCGGCGGAGAGATCGCGCAGGCGGCCTTCGGCATCCAGCATGCCGGGCTTTTCGCGGCCGGGGTTTCCATAACGCACGAGTTTCATCGGCAATGTCCCATCGGTGGTTCATCGATCATCGTGCATTTGCTGTGTCGTGTATGCATGGGCTCAAGCGAATTCGATGGCCTTTTGGGCGGCCGGATGGTTGGCAGGTCCACGCCGATCCCGGTCGCGGTAGCATGGCGTCCCCGCAAAACCCGACGATTCCATGATCAACAACGACATACTTCGCGCCATCCGCTACATGCTCGACCTCAGCGACGCGAAAGTGGCGCAATTGGTGAACCTGGCCGACCCGGCGGTGGAGCTGGACCGGGAGCAGGTGCAGGCCTACCTGAAGAAAGAGGGCGAACCGGGCCACGAGGCGTGCAGCAACAAGCTGCTGGTGCTGTTCCTGGATGGCCTGGTCGTGGACCGCCGCGGCCGCGACGAAAGCCAGCCGCCGCGCCCGCCGGAAAAGCGCGTCACCAACAACGTGGTGCTGAAGAAACTGCGCGTCGCCTTCGAGCTGAAGGACGTGGACATGCACCAGATTCTCGAGAGCGTCGGCTTTCCGGTTTCCAAGCCGGAGCTGAGTGCCTTGTTCCGCCAACCCGACCACAAGAACTTCAAGCTGTGCGGCGACCAGTTGCTGCGCAATTTCCTGAAGGGCTTGACGATGCGGCTGCGCGGCTGAGGCGCCCCCACAGGCAATGGGCCGTGCGGTGAGGGATCAGTGGTTTGCGGCCTCCGCGGCGTTCACCGTCGCCTTGCGCTCCTGTCGGCCCCAGCCCACCGATGGTCCGCGGATGGCCGTCCATACCGAGCGCACCACCACGTAGTACATCAGCTGGCGGTAGCCGAAGCGTTGCAGTACCAGCCACCACAGCAGGCTCCACTTTTCCTTCTTTTCCATCGCGAAGGCGAGGGCCGAGGCGGCGAGATCCACGGCCATGAAGGCGGCGTAGAACACCAGCATCTTGATCAGGTTGGTGTCGTCGAACTGGCCGCGGTGCTGCAGGTAATCCAGCGTGGTGGCGACGATCTGCCAGACCAGCACCAGGTCGACCAGCGGCGAAACCACCGAGAACAGGATCTGGAACAGCCACACCTGCGGCAGCGCCACCGTGCCCAGCGCGCCGTGGCGCGGGTTGAACGTGGCGTCGCGGTGCTTCCACAGGCATTGCAGTGTGCCGTACGACCAGCGGAAGCGCTGGCGCGCGAGGCCGCGTGCGGTGTCGGGTGCTTCGGTCCAGGCAATGGCGTCGGCGTCGAACAAGGTGGTGAAGCCGGCCTTCTGCACCGCGAGGGTCAGGTCCTGATCTTCGGCCAGGGTGTCGGCGGGGAAGCCGCCAAGCTGTTCCAGCGCCTCGCGACGCCACGCGCCGACCGCGCCGGGTACCACGGTGATCGCGCCCAGTGCGGCCAGCGCGCGGCGCTCCAGGTTCTGCGCGGTGATGTACTCCAGCGCCTGCCACAGGGTGATCAGGTTGATCCGGTTGCCGACCTTGGCGTTGCCGGCCACGGCGCCGACCTTCGGGTCGGCAAACCAGCGCACCAGGTGCGGGATGGTGTCCGGTTCGAACTGGGTGTCCGCATCCAGTGCCACCACCACCGCGCCGCGGGATTCGCGCAAGGCGGTGTTGACCGCGTGCGCCTTGCCGCCGTTGGGGGTGGTGATCAACCGCACGCGCGGCTCGTCGGCGTAGTGCTGGCGCACCACGGCGGAGGTGGCGTCGATCGAGCCGTCGTCGACCACGATCACTTCGAGGTTGGCGTAGTGGCTCTTGAGGATCTGCCGGATCGCGCTGGCGATCACCTTTGCCTCGTTGTAGGCCGGGATCAATACCGACACCAACGGCGGCGCGTCGCCGAGCACCGGCACGATGCGCCGCTTTTCGCGACGGCGGTTGAGCAGGGCGAGACCGCCCAGCACCAGCAGCCGTGCCACGCCGAGCGTGATGGCTACCGTCAGCAGCCAGCGGATGAAGTGGCCGAAAAAGCCCAGCCCCAGGAACACCATGCGGTCGGCCCATTGCGATACCGAGCCAGGCTGGATCGCGGGCATGGTCTGCGCCTGGGTCAGCCCGGCCAGCGCGGAGACGGTGACAAATTGGTAACCCTGCGCGCGCAGACCGTCGATGATGCGCGGCAGCGCGGCCACGGTTTGCGAGCGTTCGCCGCCGCCGTCGTGCAGCAGCACGACCTGGCCCTTGCGATCGACGTTGGTGGTTTCGATGCCGGCGACGACGTTCTTCACGATCGCATCGACGCCGGGCCGTTGCCAGTCTTCGGCGTCCACGTGCAGGCCCACCGAGAGGTAGCCCATTTTCTGCGCGATCTGGATCGGCACCAGCTCGTCGGCGGTGGTCGGTTCGGCATCGCCGAAGTAGGGCGCACGGAACAGGCGCATCGAGTGCCCGGTCAAGGCCTCGAACAATCGCTGGGTGGCGTTGAGCTCCAGCGACACGATGCCGTCGGGGCTTTCGCCCAAGTTGGGGTGGGTGAAGGTGTGGTTGCCCACGTCGTGGCCTTCGGCGACCTCGCGCTGCACCAGCTTCGGCGACATCTCGGCGTTCTCGCCGATGATGAAGAACGTGGCCGGCACATGCCTGGCCTTGAGGATGTCGAGGATCTGCGGCGTCCACTCCGGGTCGGGGCCGTCGTCGAAGGTCAGCGCGATCTTGCGCGGCAGTGTGCCGGCGCGCTGGATCACGTACGAGCCGGGCAGGCTGGTGTAGCTTTCGTCGTCGATGCTGCCGTCGTCCTTGTCGAGCTCGATCGTGCGCGCGCCGGGCGAGGGCTGCGAGGCGACTTCCAGCACTTCGCCCTGGCCTTCGATGTCGATGTCCTCGCCCGCGCCGATCGAGCGCAGCAGGTCGGGCGCCGCGGCGCCGTAGGGGCGGCCGAGCACCGACCACACCGACGGATCTTCCGAACCGAGCCGCCACAGCGCGTAGCCGTAGGGCTTGTACTCGTCGGCGGCGTGGATCTGGTTGTACGCGGTGACGCCGTCGAGAAACCAGACCTGGTGCGTGCTGCCGTCGTCCTCGTCGTAGGAGAAGTGCGGGTTCTGCGTGTCCGGGTCGAAGCTGATATCGGCCTGCGCGTCGGACGCGCGGTCCATCGCATCCTGGAAGGTCAGCGCCTCGGCGTTGTTGCCGTGCGACCAGTCATAACCGTAGCTGCCGATCGCCACGATGGTCTGCGCGGGGTCCAGGTCCTTCATGCGCTTTTCGAGCGTGTCCTCGAACCACGACTGGCCGGCGATGCTGCCCGGGGTCTTGCCGGCCCAGTGTTCGTCGTAGGCCATCAGCACCACGAAATCGACGATGTCGGCGTAGCCGGCGTAATCCCAGTTGGCGTCGTCGAACGGCACCGACAGCACGATGCCCCAGCCGTGCGGGTCGAATGCGGCGTTGAGTTCGCCGAGGAAGTTCTTCAGGTCGCCTTGCGCGGTATCGGGCACCTCCTCGAAATCGACCGTCACGCCCTGGAAATGGTGGGCCGCGATGAACGCCACGATCTGCGCGATGCGCGCCTGCCGCACCGCCGGGTCGGCCAGCATGCGGGCCAGGCCAGGGCCATCCCAGTTGGCGTCCACCGCGTTCTGCAGCAGCGGCAGGATCGGCGTGGACGGTTTCTGTTTGCGGATCAGGTCGATCGCCTTGGCATCGATGCTGGTATGCAGCGCCATGTCCTTGCCGCTCAGGCTCATCCACGAAGGGATCACCCAGTCCAGCTGCGGCAGGCTGCGCTTCAGCGAGGCGTAGCTGCTGTCGTCCCAGTTGACGTAGAAGCCGATCGCCAGCGGCCGGCCGGCGGGCTTGTCCAGCGACAGCGGCGGCACGTGGGTGGCCGGCGCCTTGCTGGCGTGGACGTGCGGCGCATGCAGCTGCTTCTGGCGGGCACGCACTTCGGCGGCCAGCTTCGCGGCGGGCTTGAGCAGTTCCGGCGCGGCCGCCTTGACGTTGGCCAGCGCGTGGCGCGTGCGGGCGTGCTCGCCGATGTGTAGGCCGCCCATGGTAGGCCCCACGAACAGGCTGGCGGCACAGGCCACCACGAACAGCGTGCTGATGACGCCGGCCAGCAGGACCAGCAGCGAAACCCGGCCGGCGCGACGGCCGGTGGGGTCGAAGAAGACGGGTTTCATGGGCATGAGCGTGGTCGGTGTGGCCGCCGGCGGGCCGCGTGCGGAGCACGTCCGGACCGGGCGGAGCGAGCGCGATCATAGGCCACAAACCCCAACGGCAGCTGAGGCTGATCAGCTGATGAGCGGGCCGGGTTCGGGCTTGCGGAAATCGTGCGGCGCAAGGTCCTTCGTCAGGCGGAACACGCCCTCGTGGACGTGCCGCGGCAGCACCACGTCCAGCACCGTGGTCTGGTGCGCGCCCAGCATGTTGAACAGGTCGTCGGCCGGCGCGCTTTGCGCCAGCGCATGGTGCACCAGCCCGGCGAGATCGGCCGGCTGCACGCGTGCCCCGTACGGGCGATGGCTGGGCACGGCCGCGCGCAAGGTCTTGCGGGTGTTGCGCGGGTCGGCCACGCGATCGTCGCCGGCCAGCAGGCTGTGGTTGAGGTAGAGCGATACCGCGCGGCTTTTCGCATTCGCCTGGCGATCCACCAGGAAGCCGTCGGGCATCAGGTCGGGGCTGGCCTGCACCCCCGCGGTCAGCAGGAAGCCGGCCTCGGGCAGCGGCTCGCCCGCCTCGTCGGACAGGCGCACGATCAGCAGGCTGCGCGGGTCGTGGATGTGCACGCGCGGGGCGAACGGGCCGGCCGGTTCCAGCTCCACCTTGTCGGCGTCGCGCGCCGCGATTTCCTGTTCGAACGCGGTGCACAGCGCGGCATACGCGGCGGCGCTGCGCACCTGCAGGCAGCGCAGAATGGCATCCACGGTGGCGGGCGCGGCGCTGGCCATGATCCCGTGGGCGTCGCCGGAGTGCGATGCGCCGGCGATGAGCTTGAACGCGCAACGGGGGCCGCGCTGCAGGTTCAGCGCCAGGGTGTCCACCGTCGCGGCCTTGCCGTCGGACACCAGCACCGCGTGGCGCGCGTTGAGGTTGGCGGCGGCGATGCGCACCACGCCGTCGGAGCCGTCCTCGCCGGTGTAGCTGTTGAGGTGATCGTAGAACGCGCGGTCGGGCCGGTCGCCGGTCAACACGAACAGGTACTGGCCGGCGCTGGTGGGGTCGGCGCCATGGATGTAGTCGAGATTCAGCGACAGCGACGCGTCGCTGCCCAGCGCCAGCCAGTCCAGGATGCGCTGGCCGGGCTCCACCCCGTTCCACCACGACTTCAGCTTGCCCAGCGCGCCTTTGCCCAACTGCGCCAGCGCCGAGCCGTAGTTGGCGGGCGCCAGCATCACCAGATGGCTCAGCTTGATGGTGCTGTGGCTGCCGGGCTTGTCGCGCTGCGCACGCAGCCACTCACGCACCACCGGGCCGCCGGTGGAGTGGGTGATGCAGGCGATGCCCGCGTCCAGCAGGTGCAGGTCGCGCAGCGCGTGGTCGAATGCGCGCACCAGGTCGGCCATCGTCACCGCGTCGTCGAAACTCACGTACTCCGAGAGCCAGATGTCCGCCAGCGTCAACGGCATCCCCGCCGCGGCGGCCTGCTGCTGCAACTGCCGCGGCAGTTGCCCGTAGGTGGAGGTGTTGGTGACGCTCCAGCCGTGGACGAATACAAGCGTGGTCATGGCACCGCTCCGCGAGGAGATGCCGGCGATGATGGCGCAACACGCGGCACGGCGGTACCGGCCGATGGCTGTAGGAAGGGCTGCGGGGACGACTGTAGGGGCGACTGTAGGAGCGACTTCAGTCGCGATGCTCTCCGCGCGCCGTACCAAAAGCGGTCGCGACTGAAGTCGCTCCTACAGGTTGTGCGGGCCCGATCAGCCTTCGCGCATCACCATCAGGCGGATCTCGGTCATGTCCTCGATCGCGTAGCGGATGCCTTCGCGGCCGAAGCCGGACAGCTTGCCGCCGCCGTAGGGCATGCTGTCCACGCGGAAGCTGGGGATGTCGTTGACGATCACGCCGCCCTGGTCCAGCTCGTTCCAGGCGCGCATGGCGTGGTCCAGGCTGTCGGTGAAGATGCCGGCCTGCAGGCCGTAGTCCGAATCGTTGACCAGCGCGATGGCCTCGTCAAAGCTGCTGTAGCGCTGCAGCAGGGCGAACGGGCCGAAGGCTTCCATGCGGTTGGCCTTGGTATCGGCCGGCACGTTTTCCATCAGCGTGGCCTCAAGCATGTTGCCCTCGCGCTTGCCGCCGCACAGCAGCTTGCCCCCGGCCTCGCGCGCTTCCTCGATCCAGCCGTGCAGGCGCTTGGCGGCTGCCTCGTCGATCATCGGGCCGAGGAAGGTGTCGTCTTTTTTCGGGTCGCCGCTTTTGAGTTTTTTCGTGGCCGCCACCAGCCGTTTCTTCAAGGCGTCGTAGATGTCGTCGTGGGCATAGATGCGCTGCACGCCGATGCAGCTCTGGCCGGACTGGTAGAACGCGCCGAAGATCAGCCGATCAACCACGCGCTTCAGGTGCGGGCCCTGGTCAGCGTCGACGATGCACGCGGCATTGCCGCCCAGCTCCAGCACCACTTTCTTGCGGCCGGCGCGCGCTTTCAGGTCCCAGCCGATCTGGCTGCCGGTGAACGAGAGCAGCTTGAAGCGTTCGTCCTCCACCAGCGGCGAGGCGTGCTCGCCGTCGATGGGGAGGATCGAGAACGCGCCCCTGGGCAGATCCGTCTCGGCCAGGATCTCGCCGATGATCAGCGCGCCGATCGGCGTTTTCTCCGCCGGCTTCAGCACGAACGGGCAGCCGGCGGCGATCGCGGGGGCGACCTTGTGCGCCACCAGGTTCAGCGGGAAATTGAATGGCGTGATGAACGACACCGGCCCCAGCGGCACGCGTTTGGTGTAGCCGTGATAGCCGTCCAGACGGCTGGCCAGTTCCAGGTTCAGCGTCTCGCCGTTGATGCGTACGGCTTCCTCGGCGGCGATCTGGAACGTCTCGATCAGCCGCGTCACCTCGCCGGCGGCATCGCGGATCGGCTTGCCCGCCTCGATGCACAGCGCCTCGGCCAGCTCGTCGCGGCGCTCGTCGAAGCGCTGCACGCAATGGCGCAGCACCGCCTGGCGCGCCCAGGGCTTGAAGCTGCGCATCGGCGTGGTGGCTTTCACCGCGGCGACGATGGCTTTCTCCACCGTCTTCGCATCCGGCACGGCGACACGGGTGGCGATGCGGCCGCTGTACTTGTCGCGCACTACGAGGTCGGTGTTCGGCTGCTGTGGCTGGTTGGCGAGGTAGTAGGGATAGCTCTTGTTCAACATGGTGCCTGCCCGCGGTTGCGATCGGGCAAGCATAGGACGTCGTGATGTTCAGTGGCCGTGAGCCTTGCCGACGACCACCGTTCAACGCCGCTCGATCACGACCTCCAGGTATTCGGCCGGCAGCACCATGCTGCCGTCGTCCGCGCGATTGCCGCGGGCGATCAGGGCGAGGATGTCGCGCGTGAGCTCGTCCTGCTTCGTGGCATCAAGCACGGCATAGACCTTGTTCACCGGCCCGTACCAGGCACGAAACGCCTCCACCCAGTGCTCGGGCGAGCGGTAGCGGAAGGTGAAGTGCCGCGGCTCGGCGCGGATCGCCTTCGCCGACCGGCCGAACAGCGCCTCCAGCCGCGCGCGCGTGCCCCACAGCAGCGGCGACGGCAGGCCGGCGACAGGCGGCGCGTAGCGGCCGATGATCCTGAACAGCTGGCCGATGAAGCCCTCCGGCGTCCAGTTCGCCAGGCCGATCCGGCCGCCCGGCCGGCATACCCGCGCAAGC
Organism: Rhodanobacter caeni; assembly: GCF_039523575.1. Classification (NCBI taxonomy): domain Bacteria; kingdom Pseudomonadati; phylum Pseudomonadota; class Gammaproteobacteria; order Lysobacterales; family Rhodanobacteraceae; genus Rhodanobacter; species Rhodanobacter caeni. Next base: position 702,748 of record NZ_BAAAFO010000001.1, read on the forward strand.
TCGGCGGCCGCCCGTTCCTGGTTCGGGGTGAACATCACGCCGAAGGTGGACAGCACGGCATCGAACGAAGCGTCGGCAAACGGCAGATCCTCCGCGTCGGCTTCCTGGAAGCGGACGGACAGGCCTTCGGCCTGGGCGCGGGCGCGCCCGGCGGCGAGCCACGTGGCGACGTAGTCGGTCGACACCACGTCGCCGAAGCGCCGCGCCGCCGCGAGGGTGGCGTTGCCGTTGCCGGCGGCGACGTCGAGCACGCGGCTGCCCGCGCGCAGGTCGAGGGCTTCGCAGAGGTTCTCGCCCACGATCTGCAGCGTGGTGCCGATGGCGGCGTAATCCCCGCTCGACCACACCGCCTGCTGGCGGGTCTTGATGGCGGCAAGGTCGGGCGCGGGCACGGGGGAAGGTACGGCGGACATGATGAGGACTCCTGGCGGCGGACGATGTGGGGGGAAAACGCGGGAGTAGTATTTGCCGCACCCGCGCCGTCGCGCTTTGCCGATCCGCCGGCTTTCTTGATGGACGCTCTTTCCGACCTGCTGCAGGTGGTCAAGTTGAACGGGGCGCTGTTCCTGGACTCGCGCTTCACGGCGCCGTGGTGCGTGGAATCCCGCCCCGCGCGCGAATCCGGCGGCATCTTCGCCGGCCTCGGCCACATCATCTTTTTCCACGCGATCACCCGCGGCCAATGCCGCGTGCGACTGCGCAGCGGCGGCGACACCTTGCAGGTGCAGGCAGGCGACCTGCTGCTGTTGCCGCACGACGACGCGCATTGCCTGGGCAGCGACCTGCAGCTGGCGGCGGTGATGTCCGACACCCTGGTGCAGCCGGCGCCGCCGGGCGGGCTGATGCGCATCGACCACGGTGGTGGCGGCAAGGAGACGCGCTTCATCTGCGGCTTCCTGGCCTGCGAGCCGCGCCTGTGCCAACCGCTGCTCGATGCCTTGCCGCACATCCTGCGCGTGCCGCTCGCCGGCGCCGCGGGCGGCGGCTGGCTGCTGGACTTGCTCTACCACGCGGCGCATGCGGACAACGCGCCCGGGCCGGGCGCGGCGAGCGTCAAGGCGAAGCTCGCGGAACTGCTGTTCCTGGAGGCCATCCGCCGCCACATCGATGCCTTGCCGGCGCACGAGACCGGCTGGCTGGCCGGCCTGCGCGATCCCTATGTCGGCCGCGCGCTCAATGCGCTGCACGAACGCCCCATGCATGCCTGGAATGTGGAGGAACTGGGCGCGCATGCGGGCCTGTCACGCTCCGCGCTCGCGCAGCGTTTCAACGAACTGATCGGCATGCCGCCGATGCATTACCTCACGCGCTGGCGCCTGCGCCGCGCGGCCGCCGCCCTGCAGGACACCCGGCGTCCCGTCGCCGCGCTGGCCGGCGACTGCGGCTACGAATCCGAAGCTGCGTTCAACCGCGCCTTCAAGCGCGAGTTCGGCATGCCGCCGGCCGCATGGCGGCGCAAGGGGCGACGCCCGGTGGCGGGGCCGTAGCGCCGGAGCCGTTACGCCGTCAGCAAGGCCAGCTCTTCGACGGCGTCGAACAGGTGGGCCGGCTGCAACCGTTGCAGCGAAGCGCGCGTGGCATAGCCCCACGCGACGGCGCCGAAAGCCACGCCGGCGGCGCGGGCCGCCTCGGCATCGGTGATCTGGTCGCCGACGTAGATGGCGCGGGTCGGTTCGATGCCGGTGGCCCGCAGCACGCGCGCGATGCGCCGGCGCTTGCCGAGGATCGACGCGCCGCACTCGACATGCACCAGCCGCTGCCAATGGGCATCGCCGAGGATGCGCCGGCAGTTGTCCGCGGCGTTGGACGACACCAGCGCCAGGGCGGCGCCGCTGCGCTCCAGCTGCTGCAGCATCGGCCCGACGCCCGCGAACAACGGGATGTCCGCCGCGCGCATCAGGCGCACGAAGCTGCGCGCCACCCACGGCAGCTTCCAGCGCGGCAGCCGCACGTGACGCATGACCTCGCGCGCCGAACGGCCGCGCAGCGCGTCGATTTCCGCCGGTGCGATGTGGCGGAAACCATGGCGGTCGGCGAGCTGGTTGTGCACGCTGACGAAGAACGCGAAGGAATCGGCAAGCGTGCCGTCCAGGTCGAAGATGATCAGGTCGTAGGACATGGGAAAGTTCCGGGCGGCGCGCGTGTGACGCGCCGCCCTTGGAATGGCTCGCTCAGGCGTCCGTCCCGCCGCAACGGCAGGGCTGGCCGGTGCCGCAACCGCAGCCGCAACCGGACTGGCTGGCGGGTGCGCCCTGGCAGCCGCAGGTGCAGGTGGCGCCGGCGCAGTCGGAGCAACGGCAGGCGACGGTGTCGATGGTGTTCATGGTGGTGTCCTCGTCAAGTTGGCAAAAGAGAATACGGAGGTTCGCTCCGTGGCGACATTGTCGGCATCGCCTCTTCCGGCGGCTTGAACCAAGGGGCTAACCTTCGCACCTCCTGCCTCGATGCGATGCGCCGTCATGTCTCTGTCCACGCCCGCCGCAGAACCCCGACGCGCCGTCATCGGCATCGGCCGCGTGGCCATGTGGAAGGGCGGCAGCGTGTGGGTCGGGCGCGATACCGGCCAGGCGCGGGCGCACAGTCACCACGCTATCCAGATCACGCTGGCGGCGGCGCAACCGTTCCGCATCCGGGGCGCGGCGGCGGAGGCCTGGCATCAGACCTCGGCCGCCATCGTCATGCCGGACCGGCCGCACCTGTTCGACGGGTGCGGCCACACGGTGGCGCTGGTGTTCGTCGAGCCGGAGACACTGGCCGGTCGCGAACTGGTCGTGCGCCATCGGCAGCACGACGTGGACCTGCTGGGCGACGAAGGGCTGGCGGCGCGCACGGCGGCGCTGCTTTCCGTGTTCGAGACGCGAGGGACCGACGCTGCGCTGGTGCAGGCCGCGCAACGCATCGTCGAGCATCTGTCGGCCCACCCCGCGGGACCGCAGGCCGTCGATCCGCGCATCGCACGCGTGCTGGATCGCATCCGCGAGCATCCCGACGCCGAACTCCCCCTGGCCCAGGCTGCCGCCATCGCCCATCTTTCGCCGAGCCGCTTCCGCCATCTGTTCGTGGCGCAGACAGGGATCTCGTTCCGCGCCTACCTGCTGTGGGCGCGCGTGGGGCTGGCCGTGGCGCGCGGCATGGCGGGCGGCTCGTGGACGGACGCGGCGCAGCAGGCCGGCTTTGCCGACTCGGCGCACCTCAGCCGCACCTGCCGCCGCATGTTCGGCATCGCGCCGACGATGCTGGCGCGAGGGCGGGGCCTGAAGCGGCTGCAAACCGCAGGGCAGGGCTTGCGCTGATATCCCTCGCGTCCGGTCCATGCAGCCGGGGCGTCTACTCGCGTCGTTCGGCCGGGGTGTTCTGCTCCACCCGCAATCCCAGCTCCCCATCCGCCAGTCGTGCGCGCAAAACGCTGCCGGGTGGGGCGGATTGGACCGAGCGCAGCACCTTGCCGTTGCTGTCGAACAGGATGGCGTAGCCGCGATCCAGCGTGGCCAGCGGGCTGATCGCGTGCAGGGCGCGGCCGGCATGGCGCAGGGCGGTTTGCCGGCGTTCGAGCGCTTGCGCGATGGCGCGGCGCAGGCGCTGGTCCTGCTCGGCCAGCCGGCGGGTGAGCAGGGGCAGGCGCACGCGCGGGTGCTGGGCCAGCAGGCCGCTGTGCAGGCGCTGGAGGCGGGCCTTGCGCAGGTGCTGCTGTTCGCGCAGCAACGTGGCGAGGCGCAGACGCAGATGCTGCAGGCGTTCGCGGTCGCGTTGCAGCCGCGCCTGCGGGCGCTGCGCCTGCAAGCGCGCCAGGGCATGGTCGAGCCGTTGCGACCGCGCCTGCAATTGGCGCCGCTGCACGGTGACCAGGCGCTGTTGCAATTGCCGCAGGTGGCGATCGATCGCCACCGCGTCGGGCACCAGCAATTCGGCGGCGGCCGAAGGCGTGGGGGCGCGCAGGTCGGCGACGAAGTCGGCGATGCTGAAATCGATCTCGTGGCCCACGGCCGAAATGACAGGAACCGCGCTGGCATGGATGGCGCGCGCCACGGTTTCCTCGTTGAACGCCCACAGGTCTTCCAGCGAACCACCGCCGCGGGTCAGCAGCAGCACGTCGTAGCGGGTGCAGGCCGAGGCCTTGCCCAGCATCGCCACGATCGCCGGCGGTGCCTCGCGCCCCTGTACCGGCACCGGCAGGATCTCGACGTGCGCCAGCGGCCAGCGTCGTGCCAGCACGCTCAGCACGTCGCGCACCGCCGCGCCGGTGGCCGAGGTGATCACGCCGATGCGCCGCGCATAACGCGGCAAGGCGCGTTTGCGCGAGGCCTCGAACAGCCCTTCGGCGTTGAGCCGGGCCTTCAACTGCTCGAACTCGCGCTGCAGCGCGCCTTCGCCCGAGGGCTCCATGTACTCGGCCACCAGCTGGAACTCGCCGCGCGGCTCGTACAGGCCGACCTTGGCGCGCACCATCACCTGCATGCCATCGACCGGACGGAAGCGCAGCGCGGCAGCCTTCATCCGGAACATCGCGCAGCGCACCTGGGCGCTGCTGTCCTTCAGCGTGAAGTACACATGGCCGGAGGCGGGACGGGCCACGTTGGACAGCTCGCCCTCGATCCACACCTGCGGCAGCGCGTCGCCCAGCAGGTCACGCACCAGGCGATTGAGCGAACTGGGCGTCAGGACGTGGCGGGTGGTGCTGTCGTCGAAGGCGGGCATGGGACGGCGAGCCTAGCACGCGCTGCCGCACCGGGTCCTGCAGAAACATCCGCTTGGCGCCATATGCTCAGAAACTGCATTGACCGGATGGCGGACGATTCACTCGCCGCGCGCGGCCTTGCTGCGCTTGCGCCGCAAGCGCCAGGCGGCGATGCCCAGGTTCAGCGCGAACCACGCCGCCAGCGCGCCCAGCGGCCAGCCGACCCAGGCGGGCCACAGCAGCGACACCGCCGCCAGCACGGTCAGCGCGGCGGTGCCGGCGAACAGCGGGCCGCTGGGCGTGTCGCCCAGCACGCGGCGGTTGCTCAGTACCGCGCCCACGGTGTTGGCGATGCGCAAGGCCCCCACCGCGGCGCGGCTGGAGCTGCCGCCGGCATGGCGCACCCGGCGCGGGCGCTCCTGGCTGCTGCGCACGCGCTCGCTGCCAGGACGGCGGCGCCGCGGCGCCAGCACGATCTCGGTGGCGTTTTCCAGGTCGCGCTCGTACTGGGCGGCCAGCTGGCCGGCGAAGCCGGCGTCCTCCACCGACACGTCGATCTCGCGGTTGCTCAACCAGCTGGCGATATTGAGGTTGGACGAACCCACCCGCGCCCACTGGCCATCGGCCACGGCGGTCTTGGCGTGCAGCATCGAACCGTTCCACTCGAACACGCGAATGCCGGCCTTCAGCAACGGCCGGTAGCCCGAGCGCGACATGCTGGCCACGACCGGAATATCGCTGTTGCCCGGCACCAGCAGGCGCACGTCCACGCCGTCGCGCGAGGCCGCCACCAGCGCCTGCACGTACGGCGCCAAGCCCACGAAGTACGCGTCGGTGAGCCACAGCGTCTTGCGCGCCATCGAGGCGATCAGCTGATCCAAGCGGTACATGCCCGCCGTGGCAGGCTGGGTGGCGATCACCCGCAGCGCGACCGAGCCGGCCGGCTCGGTCGGTTCCGGCGGCGGCGCGAACGGCGGCAGCGGCGTACCGATGCCGCACCAGCTTTGCGCGAACGCCGCTTCCAGCTCGGCCACTGCCGGCCCGCGCAGCGCCACGCCGGTGTCGCGCCACGGCGGCACGTCGCGCGCGGGGTCGCCCAGCCACTTGGCGCTGATGCACACGCCGGAGAGAAAACCCAGCACGCCATCGACCACCAGTACCTTGCGGTGGTCACGGCTGAGCCAGCCGAACGATTGCCCCAGTTGCGGCGGATTGAACACCCGCACCTCGCCGCCGGCCGCGCGCAACGGCGCCCAGAAACCGCGGCGCGACTGGCCCAGACAACCCATCCAGTCCACCACCACGTTCACCCGCACGCCGGCCTGCGCCCGCTCGACCAGGGCGTCGCGGAAGGCGCGGCCCACCTCGTCGTCGCGGATGATGTAGTTCTCCAGCAGCACGCGGTCCTGCGCGCCACGGATCGCCGCCAGCCACGCCTCGTAGTGGGCGGCGGCATCGATCAGCAGTTCGACCGCGTTGCCGCCGAGCAGCGGCGCGCCGGCGGCACGGCTCAGCGCCTGTTCGGCCAGCAGGCGGCTCGGGGTGGTGGGGATGAGCGGTAGCGATGACATGGCCGGAGTGTAAGCGATGGCCTGTTCACGCCGCGCCGTCGCCGCGCGACGCTTCTGGCATGATCGCGGACATGCCGATCCGTCGCCGTTACGCCGATACCGCCGCCTGCGCGCAGCAGGTCGCCGATGCGCTGGGCCCGGACCTGCGCGTGGCCGCGCCGCTGGGCCTGGGCAAGCCGCACGGCCTGCTCAACGCGCTGTATGCGCTCACCGCCGCGGATACCACCCGCTCGATGCGGCTGTACACGGCGCTGTCGCTGACCCGCCCGCGGCCACGGCAGGGGCTGGAAGCGCGTTTCCTGGAGCCCTTCCTGCGGCGGCATTTCGGTGCCGACCAGGTCGATCCGCAATACGCGATCGACCAGGCACGCAATGCCCTGCCGCCCAACGTGGCCGTGCACGAGTTCTACCTGCAGTCCGGTGCGCTGCTGCATTCGGCCAGCGCGCAGCGCAGCTACATCAGCCAGAACTACACCCACGTGGCGCGCGACCTGGTACTGCAGGACATCAACCTGCTGGTGCAACTGGTGGCGAAGCGCGAGGGCCCCGACGGCGTGCACTACAGTCTGTCGAGCAACCCCGACCTCACGCTGGATTTCCTGCGCCAGACACAGGCCGCCGGCAAGCCGCGGCCGCTGTGCGTGGCCGTGGTGCATCCGGACCTGCCCTACATGAGCGGTGCCGCCGAGGTGCCCGAGAACTTTTTCGACGCCGAGCTGCAACCGGAAACCTCGCCGCCATTGTTCGCCCTGCCGCGCCTGCCGCTGGACGTGGCCGAGTACGCGCTGGGCCTGCACGCCAGCGCGCTGGTCAAGGATGGCGGCTGCCTGCAGATCGGCATCGGCGCCTTGTCCGACGCGCTGGTCAAGGCGCTGCTGCTGCGCCAGCAGTCCAACAGCGCCTGGCGCGGCGCACTGGCGGCCCTGGACGTCGGCGGCAACACGCGCACGCTGGCCGGCTATGTGGGCGGCACGGCGCCATTCGACACCGGCCTGTACGGCGCCAGCGAGATGGTGATGGACGGCTTCATGCACCTGCAGCGCGGCGGCATCCTCAAGCGTCGCAGCTGGGACAACCTGGCGCTGGAGCGCGCCTCGGTCGCGGGCCGGCTGAATCCGGCCACGCCGGGTGGCCACTACCTGCGCGGCGCCTTCTTTCTGGGTTCGCGCGAGCTGTACACATGGCTGGGCGAAACCGAGGCGGCCGACCCGGATGCGATCGACATGTGCCCGGTCTCCCGCGTCAACCAGCTGTACGGCGACCATCAGGCGCTGGCCGCGTTGCAGCGGCGCGGCGCGCGCTTCTTCAACACCTGCATGATGGCCACACTGCTGGGCGCGGCGGTATCCGACACGCTGGAAGAGGGCGCGGTGGTCAGCGGCGTGGGCGGCCAGTACAACTTCGTGGCGATGGCGCACGAGCTGGCCGACGGCCGCTCGGTGCTGCTGCTGCGTGCCACCCGCGTGGGCCGCAACGGGCTGGAAAGCAACATCCGCTGGAACTACGGCCAGACCACCATCCCGCGCCACCTGCGTGACATCGTCGTCACCGAATACGGCGTGGCCGACCTGCGCGGCAAGACAGACAGCGAATGCGTCGAGGCGATGCTGTCGATCACCGACGCCGCCTTCATCGACGCGCTATGCGTGGAGGCAAAGGCGCACGGCAAGCTGGCGCCGGATTTCGTGATACCCGCCGCCTGGCGCCGCAACCGCCCCGACTGCCTGCGCCAGTCGCTGGCACCGCTGCAGCGCAAGGGCCTGCTGCCTACGTTCCCGTTCGGCAGCGACTTCGATGAGGTGGAGCAGCGATTGCTGCCCGCATTGAACTGGCTGAAAGGCTGCGCCGCCAGCTGGCGTGGCAAATGGCGCTTGCTGCAGGCCGTGGCCCGGCCCGGCGCACCGGCGGCAGGCGAAGCGGAGGCCTTGCAGCGCATGGGGCTGGCGCCGCCGGTGACGTTGAAGGATCGCTTGCAGCAGCGGATCTTGCTGGCGGCACTGCGCAAAGCCCGGTAGACGACGGCGGTGGCAGCGGCTTCAGTCGCGATGCTCGTTGTCGGGGACCAGCGCAGAGCATCCCGAGGGACGTTTGCTGTGCCGGTCGCGGCAATGCGACCATCCTGCGATGTTCCACACATCTTGGCCGCGGTGCCCACGACGAAACCACATTCCGCCAGAAGTAAGATCGTGCCCAAACGAACAGTGCATCCATCAGGCCGTTAGCAGGTAGCCCAAAGCGCATTTGGACCCAAAGGAGTTCCTGTCCATGACTGACACGCACCACGGAACAGCAACTCAACTCGTGCCCGTTACGCTGCCTGGCCTGGGTTGTACCTATCTCGACCAATCGATGGTTCCAAAGGTCAGCGCTTTCATCGCGAATGCGGAAGCTCACGGTGTCAGCCTCCATTTCAACAGTGCGTTCAGGACCCCAGAACATCAGGAACGTTTGCGTCACGATCCCAACGCGATTACGCCGGCCACGCACAGTCTTCATTCGGCCGGGTTTGCCGTCGATGTAAATTACTCGACCGTCAGCGAGGAACAACGTGAAGTCATCCGAACGGCCGCACGCGACGCAGGGTTGCAATGGGGTGGCAATTTCCACCGGCGCGACCCGCCGCATTTTTATGCGGACCCGCCCATAGACAAAAGCACGGCTATCGCAAATGCAACCCGGCAATACAACGAGCTGACGGGGCACCATCGGCCGCCCGCGTCTGAGCGCAACGCATCAACTCGGCCGCGGGACGCGTTGCGGGCACCACATGCGCATCCGGCATCTACCACATCGGCACAGACCGCACCCCGGCTGGACGAAGCCTCACATCCGGATCACGCGCTATTTCTGCAAGCGTACGCCAGTGTCAGAAAGCTGGATGCAGAGCGAGGGCGCGCGTCCGATCAGTTCAGCGAGAACCTGGCCGGCGCATTGGCTGTCGAGGCAAAGTCGCAGGGTTTGAAGCAAATCGACAGTGTTGTTCTTAGCGACGATGGCTCCAAGGCGTTTGCTGCCGAGCGACCCATGCTTGGCGTGGCAACGAACGTCGCCAGTGTAGATACGGCCAGAGCGATCAATAGGCCGATCGAGCTGAGCACGCGGCAGCTGACGGAGATCAATCAGGTCTTGCAACAGCAGGGCCAGTACAAGGTGCAGCAGATTGCTCAATCGGTAAACCAGCAGGGAATAGGCGCGCCGGATGTTTCGTGCATCGGGTAGAGCCGGGTAGCCGATGATTGACGATTTTTCGGGAGGAAGATGATGAAACGGATGATTTATGTGTGCCTGATGCTGCTTGTTTTCGGTGTCGCCTCGACAGCCGAGGCCGCTGGCAACACCGGGCGACCGAAGCTGACGGGCATGTTTTCGGACATGGCATACAACGACGAAGGGGGCGATCTCCTCGGTACGGAAATTTTCGTCACCTACGCGCGCGACGGCTACTTCGTCGTCTATCAGTCCAGCGAGGGTGAGCCGACAACCCCCGTGGTGGTGCCTGCGGCAATATCCGGTACGTCAATCAAATTTTCGGTACCGGAATCCGTCGATCCGCGAGGAGACTTCATCGGAACGATCGGGCTGCGAGAGCTGACCGGATCGTTCTCGGGAAGCAAAGAAGTGGTTCACCTGAAGCGCAAGGCCAGCTACTGGCAATGAGCCTGGACACGAGGCGGGGCGGGGAACGCTCCCAGTGGGCTCGGGGGATCTGTTCAGTCGGGTGCAGCAACGCAAGGAGTGCAACACGCTGGCGTTGGTAGCGGACTGGATGCCGATGCGGTTCGGGCACAAGGTCGTGCGATGGTCGCGGGGCAGGTGGACGGTGAGGCTGACGCCGCTTCTCGTGCGGGCATTCAGTCTATGGTTTCACAGGCGGCTGATACCCGTGCCCAGCTGGGTGAGCACATGGCGAATCCGAACGAATCGCGCTTGGCGGCTGACGTTAACCAGCGATACCAAGAAGCATTCGACCCCATTGGCGCGGCGGCCGGCAGGGCGCGACAGATTGCTTCCGACCGACAGATGGACAACGGGGCGGGTGGTACTGCCCAGATGTTGACGGACGGATGGCGCGCGGAACGCCCGGAACTCTTCGTCAGAAAATTAAACAATCAGACGGGGCTGGACACATGCATCGTTTCGCTGGCTTCTGGTTCGGAAGGCAGCCAGGGAAGGTCTGATCAATCGGCGTCAAAATCAGAGCTTCCCCCGGGCGCGCCTTTTTCATCTCCGTGCGCCGGCTGGTCATCCATCAGCGGCAGCTCGGCCGGGCTGTCCAGGTCGTCGAATTGCTGGTGGTTGACGGCCCAGAAGAACAGCGCCACGGCCACGCCGATGACGATCAGGGTGACGGGGATCAGGATCAGCAGGATGTTCATGCAGGGGCTTTCGCCGCGGGTGCGGTCGTGCCGACGCGCTGCGCGTTGAGCACGACCACCAGCGAGCTCAGGGTCATGCCGATGCCGGCCAGCCATGGTGGCACCAGCCCGAACGCCGCAAACGGCACCGCACAGAGATTGTAGGCCAGCGCCCAGCGCCGGCTCTGGGCCATCACGCGGCTCACCTCGCGCGCCACGATGCGGGCGCTGGCCAGGCCATCCAGGCGTCCGTCCAGCAGCAACAGATCGGCGTGCGCCTGGGCCAGGCCGGTGCCGCTGTCCAGCGCGGCGGAGACGTCGGCGCCGGCAAGGATGGGGGCATCGTTGGTGCCATCGCCCGCGGCCAGGGTGACATGGCCGCGCGCGCGCGCCGCCTGCAGCACCGCCAGCTTGTCCGCCGGGGCTTGCCGTGCGTGCCATTCATCGATGCCCAGCGCAGCGGCCAGTGGAGCCACGCGTTCGGCCACGTCGCCGCTGGCGATTGCGCAGGCGATGTTGTCGGCGCGAAGAAACGCCACGGTGGCAGCGGCGTCGGGTCGGGCCTGTTCGTGCAGGTGGAACGCGGCGATGGCGCCCTGCGCATCGGCCAGCACGAGCGTACCGGCGGCCAAGGCCGCGGCCTTCTCCCCGCTGGGTGCCAGCGCGAAATCCGCGCGGCCCAGACGCAGGGTGCGGCCATCGAGCTCGCCGCGGATACCGGCGCCGGCGACGACCTGCACGGCCGCGGCGTGCGCCGGCGTGCCGTGCGCGGCGGCTTCCATGGCCAAGGCGCGGGCCAGCGGATGCGAGCTTTCGCGCGCCAGCGCGGCGGCCCATTGCAGGACGCGGGCGGGATCGTCGCCGCGCAACGGTTCCACCGTGGCCAGCGACAGCTGCGGCGTGGCCAGCGTGCCGGTCTTGTCGAACAGGGCAAAGTCGACCCGCGCCAGGGGGGCCAGCGCCGCGCCGTCGGTGACCAGTACGCCGCGCTGCGCCAGCACGCCCAGTGCGCGGGTGAGGGTAGCCGGCACGGTCAGCGCGAACGCGCAGGGGCAGGCCACCACCAGCACCGCCACGGCGGCCTCGAACGCGCGCGAGGGATCGACCAGCAGCCAGCCCAGCGCGGTCAGCACGGTCAACAGCAGGACGCGGCCCACGAAGCGGCTGGCGTCGCGTTCGCTGGCCTGCATCGCGGGTGAGCGCGCCTGCCGTGCCCGCGCCGCCAGCGCGCCCAGCCGCGCGGCAGCGGTGTGCGAACCGCTGGATTCCACCCGCAGTTGCGCCGGCCCGGCCAGCACCACGCTGCCGGCCACCAGCCGTTCGCCGGCATGGCGCGTCACCGGTCGCGATTCGCCGGACAGCAGCGCCTCGTCGACGCGCACCATGGCGCTTTCAAGCACGCCGTCGGCGGGCACCGTGCCGCCTTCGCTGACGTGCACCAGGTCGCCAGGCGCCAGTTCGATCGCGGCCACGGTTTCCCGCTGGCCGTCCGCGCGGCAACGCTCGGCCAGCAGCGGCGTGGCGTCGATAACCGCGTCGCCCAGTGCGCCGCTGCGATGGCGCGCGCGCAGTTCCAGGTAGCGTCCGCCCAGCAGCAGGAAGACAAACATGCTCACCGAGTCGAAATAGATCTCGCCATGCCCGCGCAGCGTGTTGATGGCGCTGGCCAGGAACACCAGTGCCACCGCCAGCGCCACCGGCAGGTTGATCCCCAGCCGTCGCTGGCGCAGTTCGGCGCGCGCGCCGGCAAAGAACGGTTGCGCGCAATAGAACACCACCGGAATCGTGGACAGCAGGCTGAGCCAGCGGAACAGCCCGCGCGTGGTGAAGTCCACGAAATCGACCGCGCCGATGTACATCACGAAGGCATAGGTCATCACCTGCATCGCGAACATGCCGCCGACCAGCAGGCGTTTCAGCGCCGCATGCATCTCGATGGCGCGGGCGTCGTCGATGCTGTCGTTGCGCAGCGGCTGCGCCGTGCAGTGCGCGCTGGCGAAGCTGGCGAGCAGGCGCGGCAACGGTGTGCGCTGCGCATCCCACACCACGCGCACGCGCCCGGCCGGCGCGTCGATCGCCACGCGCTGCACGCCGGGCAGGGCGCGGATCAGCTGCTCCAGCGTCAGGATCTGGCGGGCGCCATGCAGGCCTTCGACGCGCAGCGCGATTTCGCTGCGGCCGTCGCGGCGCGGCCGCATGACCTGTGCGGCGAGCTGCGGATGCGCCCAGGCCGCGTGCGCGTTCATTGCGGCGTGGCGGGTGGCGGGCCGTGGCTGCTGTGCGCCGCGGACGGCACGCCGAACAGGCCGCTGCCGGCGTGTTCCACCGGCACATCGGGGTGGTGCGCGGCCACCACGATGATCCACACGCATCCGGCCAGCGAGGCCACGAACAGCGTCACGCCCAGCCACACGATCGGCTGGCGATACCAGGCCGTGCGGGCGGACAGGCGCGGTGCGTCAGCGCCCGGCATGGCCTTGCCCCGCGGCGGCGTCGCCCTGGTGCGCGAGGTGGTAGACGTAGGCGGCGAGCACGCGGATCTGGTCGTTGGTCAACCGCTTGCTCCACGCCGGCATGGCACCCTGGCGGCCGCCGCCGATCGAGCGCTCGATGTCCTCCAGCCGACCGCCGTGCAGCCAGATGTGGTCGGTGAGGTTGGGCGCGCCCAGCGCGGGGTTGCCCTTGCCGTCGGCGCCGTGGCAGGCCGCGCAAGTGGTGAACAGCGGCTTGCCCGCGGCGGCCTTGGCCGCGTCGTGCGGCGAGCCGGACAGGCTCAACACGTACTGGGCCAGGTTCTTGACGTTGTCCTCGCCCAGGCTGGCCCACGGCGGCATCAGGCCGCTGCGGCCGTCGTGGATGCTGGCCAGGATGTCCGCACCGGTGCCGCCGTAGAGCCAGTCGTCGTCGATCAGGCTGGGCGCGCCCACCTTGACGTTGCCGTAGCCGCCGCGGCCGTGGCAGGCGGCGCAGTTGTCCACGAACAGGCGTCCGCCCATCTGCAGGGCGGCCGGGTCGTTGGCCAGTTGCTCCACCGGATACTCGCGAAAGCGCTCCAGCAGCACGTCCAGCTTGGCATCGTTGATGGCCTCGGCCTTGGCCAGTTCGCCGTGCGAGGTCCAGCCCAGGATGCCCTTGTGGCTGCCGAAACCCGGGTAGAGCACCAGGTAGACGAAGCCGGCCAGGAACATCGCGGCGGAAAACAGCAGCCACCACAACGGCAGGTTGCGCACGCCCTCGCGCACGGTGCCGTGCGCCCAGACGTGGCCGCTGGTCTGGTCGGGCAGGGTGGGGATCTTGGCCCGCGGCGCCCACAGGAACAGGAAGAAGGTGATGCCCAGATTGAGCGTCACCAGAAACATCACCCACAGCGACAGTCCTGTGCTCACGGCTGCTCGCCTCCCTCGTTGTCGGCGGCGTCTTTCCTGGCGATCTCGGCCGGGTCGGGCAGCGGGCCCTCGGGCTTGTCTTCCATCGGGATCTCCGACATGCGCTTGAAGGTGGAGCGGTGGCGCTTGCGCCATGCCCACACCCAGATGCCGATGAAGATCAGCATCAGCACCACGGTCACCACGCCGGTGATATGGCCCCAGATCGGATTCATCATGGCTTGTCTCCGTGCCCGACCGGCACCGGCACCGCGGAGACCGGCTCGTTCTTGATGCCCAGGCCCTGCAGGTAGGCGATCAGCGCATCCATCTCGGTCTTGCCGGCCAGCGACTCGCTGGCCTTGGCGATGTCGTCGTCGGTGTACGGGTCACCCAGCCGGCGCAGCGTGCGCATGCGCGCCTGCACGTCGGCGATGTCCAGCTTGTTGTCATTCAGCCATGGATACGCCGGCATGTTGGACTCGGGCTCCACCTGGCGCGGGTCCTCCAGGTGCAGGCGCTGCCAGTGGTCGGAGTACTTGCCGCCCACGCGCGCCAGGTCCGGCCCGGTGCGCTTGGAGCCCCACTGGAACGGGCGGTCGTAGACCGACTCCTCGGCGGTGGAGAAGTGGCCGTAGCGCTGCGTCTCCGCGCGCAGCGCACGGATCATCTGCGAATGGCACAGGTAGCAGCCTTCGCGCACGTACACGTCGCGGCCGGCCAGGCGCAACGCGTCGTAGGGCTTCACCCCCGGCGGCGCCGTCACCGAATGGGCCTGCACGAACAGCGGCGTGATCTCGGCCAGGCCGCCGATGGACACCATGATCGCGATCAGCACGCCGAGCAGGCCGGCGTGCTTCTCGATGACTTCGAAATGTTTGTAGGCCATGAGGTGAGCTCTACTTCAAGACGGCGGTCATGCATGGCCGCCTTTGGATTTGCAGGGCCGGGTTGCGCCCTTGAAACGGCAAGTCGATCGCCACGGCACCCGCGGGCGAGCGCATCAGCCGGCGCTCGCGGGCAGGGGTTCGGGCACCTGGTGCGGATAGGGTTCGGGAATCGGCACGGGAATCGGCTTGATCAGATGGGCGCGTGCATCGGCCGCGGTATGCCACAGGTTCCAGGCCATGATCACCATGCCGCTGAGCACGAACACGCCACCCAGCCAGCGGATCCAGTACATCGGCTTGATCGCGATCAGGCTGTCGATGAAGGCATACGCCAGCGAGCCGTCGGGCAGGGTCTTGCGCCACATCAGGCCTTCGGTGACGCCGGCCGTCCACATCGAACCCACGTACAGCAGCAGGCCCATGGTGTGGATCCAGAAATGCCACTCCATGCCCTTTTGCGAATACATCTTCGGCTGGCCCAGCGCGCGCGGCGCCATCGCGTACAGCGAGCCGATGGTGATCATCGCCACCCAGCCCAGCGAGCCCGAATGCACGTGGGCGATGGTCCAGTCGGTGTAGTGCGACAGCGAGTTCACCGTCTTGATCGCCATCATCGAGCCTTCGAAGGTCGAGGCGGCGTAGAACACCAGCGACAGCACCATGAACTTGGCCGCCGGGTCCATCTTCAGCTTGTGCCACGAGCCGTTGAAGGTGAGCAGGCCGTTCGCCGCCGAACCCAGGCTGGGCATCAGCAGCACCAGCGAGAACGCCATGCCGACGGACTGCACCCAGTCGGGCAGGGCCGTGTACATCAGGTGGTGCGCGCCGGCCCACATGTAGACCGAGATCAGCGCCCAGAAATTGACGATCGAGAAGCGGTAGCTCCACAGCGGCTGCTGCGCCTGCCGCGGCACGAAGTAATACATCATGCCCAGGAAGCCGGCGGTGAGGAAAAACGCCACCGCGTTGTGGCCGTACCACCACTGCACCATCGCATCGACCACGCCGGCGTAGACCGGGTACGACTTGAACAGCGAGGCCGGCAGGGCCAGGTTGTTGACGATGTGCAGCAGGCCCACCGCGATGATGAACGCGCCGTAGTACCAGTTGGCCACGTAGATGTGCTTGATCCGCCGCCGCGTCAGGCTGCCGAAGAACACCACGCCGAAGCTCACCCACACGATCGCGATCAGGATGTCGATGAACCACTCCGGCTCGGCGTACTCCTTGCTCTGGGTGATGCCCAGCGGCATCGTCACCATCGCCAGCACGCAGACCAGTTGCCAGCCCCAGAAGGTGAAGGCCGCCAACTTGCCGAAGGCGAGCCGTGCGTGGCCGGTGCGCTGCACCACGTAATAGCAGGTGCCCATCAGCGCCGAACCGCCGAAGGCGAAGATCACGCCGAAGGTGTGGTCGGGGCGGATGCGGCTGAAGGTGAGCCATGAGGTGTCGAAGTTCAACGCGGGCCAGGCCAGCTCGGCGGCGGCGTAGACGCCCACCGACATGCCGATGATCCCCCACACGGCAGCTGCCAGCAGGAACTGGCGCACCACTTTGTCGTTGTAATACTCAGTGTTCGGCATGCGGATTCCCAACGGTTAACTGCGCCATTCTGCGTAAAGCGTGACGCGATGCCATGACGTCAATCAAGTCGCTGCGACAATGCGTACCAGCCCGCACTGATCCGAGGGTGGCGCCGGCGGCTTGCAGTTTTCGTGAACGGCCCTGCGGAGGATGCGCGACGGCTGCCGCCGACCGGCGCGCGCCGCGCCGGGGCGCCGGTCTGGCGCGGGTCGGCGGCCGTGATCGGGTATCCTTGACGGTATTTCTTCGGATGGGAAGCATCAGCGAGATGGCTACACAAACGCGCCTGGCGGCGGGCCCGGCCCCGCGCCGGCAGAGTGTCGGCGTGCAGGTGGGCAAGGTCCGCGTCGGTGGCAATGCGCCGATCGTGGTGCAGTCGATGACCAATACCGACACCGAGGACGCCGCCAGCACCGCCAGGCAGGTCGCCGAGCTGGCCCGCGCCGGGTCCGAGCTGGTGCGGATCACGGTCAACACGCCCGCCGCCGCCGCCGCGGTGCCGCGCATTGCCGAGCGACTGGCGATGATGGGCGTGGACGTGCCGCTGGTGGGCGATTTCCACTACAACGGCCACCAGTTGCTGGAACGCGAGCCGGCCTGCGCCGAGGCGCTGGCCAAGTACCGCATCAACCCCGGCAACGTGGGTTTCGGCGCCAAGCGCGACACCCAGTTCGCCTCGATCATCGAGATGGCCCTGCGCTACGCCAAGCCGGTGCGCATCGGCGTCAACTGGGGTTCGCTGGACCAGAGCATGCTGGCCGCGCTGATGGACGAGAACGCGCAGCGGGCCGAACCGTGGGACGCGTCGCAGGTGGCGCGCGAGGCGCTGATCCGCTCCGCGCTGGAATCGGCCGCCAAGGCGGAAGAACTCGGCCTGGGGCGCGACCGCATCATCCTGTCGTGCAAGGTCTCCGGCGTGCAGGAGCTGATTGCGGTCTATCGCGACCTGGCCGCGCGCTGCGATTACGCCTTGCACCTGGGCCTCACCGAGGCCGGCATGGGCTCCAAGGGCATCACCGCATCCAGCGCCGCGCTGGCGGTGCTGCTGCAGGAAGGCATCGGCGACACCATCCGCATCTCGCTGACGCCCGAACCCGGCGCGCCGCGCACCGGCGAGGTGATCGTGGCGCAGGAGCTGCTGCAGACCATGGGGCTGCGCTCGTTCACCCCGCTGGTCACCGCCTGCCCGGGCTGTGGCCGCACCACCAGCGAGTTCTTCCAGGTGCTGGCCAAGACCGTGCAGGAACATGTGCGCGAGCAGATGCCGCTGTGGCGGGTGAAGTACGACGGCGTGGAGAACCTCACCCTGGCGGTGATGGGCTGCATCGTCAACGGGCCTGGCGAATCCAAGCACGCCAACATCGGCATCTCGCTGCCGGGCAACGGCGAGGCGCCGGCCGCGCCGGTATTCATCGACGGCGAAAAGGCGATGACCCTGCGCGGCGACAATATCGCCAGCGAATTCGTGGGCATTCTGGACGATTACGTGGAGCGCAAGTACACCGCTCGCACGAGCTGACGGATACGTCACAATGCGCGGGCATGGTCTTGCCCACACTGCGTTGCCAGCCTTGCGCAGGCCACGCTCACGATCCCAAGGACGCCATTACGTGACGAAACATCCACAGCTGCGCACGGTCGTCATCTACGTGTCGGTTTCCGCATTGTGGATAGGGTTTTCCGACCTCGCGTTGAACGCGCTGGTCGCCACCCGATCCGAACTGGCGTTCCTGCAAAGCATCAAGGGCTGGCTGTTCGTGCTGGGCACCGGCGCGCTGCTTTACTGGGTGCTGGGCTGCGAGATGCGCCAGTTGCGGCGCGCCAACGAGATGCTGCTGGAAGGCCAGCAGCAGGCCCTGCGCGTGCTGGTGTCGGCGATCGACATCCGGCACAAGGAAACCGGCGACCATTCCGACCGTGTCATGCGCATGGCCACCGGGCTGGCGCGCGTGGCGGGGGTGCGTGGCGACGCGCTGCGCAACCTGTCCTTCGGCGCGCTGCTGCACGACATCGGCAAGCTGGCCGTGCCCGACGCCATCCTGGTCAAGCCCGGCAAGCTGGACGAGGGCGAGATCGCGGTGATGCGCCAGCACGCGCGCTTCGGCGGCGACATGCTGCAAAAGGTGGATTTCCTGCGCGATGCCAGCGACATCCCGTACAGCCACCACGAACGCTGGGACGGCGCCGGCTACCCGGCCGGCCTGCGCGGCGAGGCCATTCCGCTGGCGGCACGCATCTTCAGCGTGGTGGACATCTGGGATGCGCTCATTTCCCCGCGCGTCTACAAGCCCGCCTGGCCCGAGGCCGACGTCATCGCCTACCTGCAGAAAGTGGCCGGCAGCCAGCTCGATCCCCACCTGGTCGCGCTGTTCATCGAACACTACGACGAGCTCAAGGCGCTGGGCGAGCCGCCGGATGGGAGCGAACCGTCGGGGCGTTCCGCACACCTGTAGGAGCGACTTCAGTCGCGACGCTCTTGCTCCGGCTTTCCGATAAAAGCAGGCGCGTCGCGGCTGAAGCCGCTCCTACAAGGGGGCGCAAGGCTGGATCAGGGCGTCGGTGAACGGCGCCCAGTTGCCGGGCTGGCCGGGCAGGCGGCGCAATGTGGCCACGTCCTGCAGGTATTGCGCGCGCGGTATCTCGACCGCGCCGAGGCTCAAGGTGTGCGCATTGGCCACCTGGGTATCGATCAGCGGAAAACCCCAGTCGTGCAGCAGCCGGGCCAGGGCCACCAGCGCCAGTTTCGACGCGCCGCTCTGGCGGCTGAACATCGACTCGCCGCAGAACAGCTGCCCCAGCGCGATGCCGTAGATGCCGCCGATCAGTTGCCCGCCCTCCCACACCTCCAGGCTGTGGGCGTGGCCCAGGTGGTAGAGGCGGTTGTAGGCATCGATCATCGCCGGCACGATCCAGGTGCCCGAGGCGTCGCGGCGCGGCGCGGCACAGCCACGGACCACCGCGTCGAATGCGTGGTCGAGCGTGAGATGCCAGTGCTTGCCCGCCAGCTGCCGGCGCAGACTGCGGCCGATATGCAGGTCCTGCGTGCGCAATACGCAGCGCGGGTCGGGCGACCACCACAGGATCGGCTCGCCATCGCTGAACCAGGGGAAGATGCCCTTGCCATAGGCGGCCAGCAGCCGCGCGGGCGAAAGGTCGCCGCCGAACGCCAGCAGGCCGTTGGGTTCGGTCAACGCCTGCCCGGGATCGGGGAACGACGTCGGCGCGTCCGGATCGAGCAGGGGCAGCCGGATCACGGCGACAGGTCGCGCGGTGGGCCGGGTTCGTTGCCCTCGCGCGCCGCCTCGCGGCTCCTCGCATACGGGCTGTGCGCCAGCAGTTCGGCCGCGTAGCCGTCGACGGCCTCCGCCTCGTGGGTCAGCGCGTCGGCCACGGCGGCGCGGAAACCGGGGTTGACCAGGAAATGCCGCGAATGCGTGCGCACCGGCAAAAAGCCGCGCGCCAGCTTGTGCTCGCCTTGCGCACCAGGCTCGAAACGCTTCAACCCTTGCGCGATGGCGTAGTCGATGCCGCGGTAGTAGCACAGCTCGAAATGCAGGCCGGGCACGTCCACCGACGCGCCCCAGTAACGCCCGTACAGCACGCCGCCGCCCTGGATGAACAGCGCCATCGCCACGATCGTGTCGCCATCGCGCGCCAGCGCCAGCTGCGCGGTCTGGCCCAGGTCGCCCAGGTGGCTGAAGAACGCGGCGGTGAGCGCGGCGTGGTTGCCCTTGGCGTCGAAGGTGGCCTCGTACAACGCATGCACGCGGCGCCATTCGAGCAGACTGAGGCTGTTGCCGCCGCGCCATTCGATCGCCAGGCCGCTGGCCGCCACCTGCTCACGCTCGCGCAGGATGTTCTTGCGCTTCTTGTGGTTGAGCGTGGCCAGGAACGCCGGGAAGTGGCGGTAGCCATGGTTGTGCCAATGGAACTGCACGTCCGAGCGCGCCAGCCAGTCCTCGTCGAACGCCTCGGCTTCGGCCGCCTCCAGAAAATTGGCATGCACCGAGGAAAGCCCCAGCTCCTCGGCCTCGCCGCGCATCGCCTCGGCCAGCGCCCGCTGCAGCAGGGCGGTCTGGCCATCGCGGCCGGCCAGCAGCCGTGGCCCGGTCACCGGCGAGTAGGGCACGCCGTTGAGCAGTTTCGGGTAGTACTCGCCGCCGGCCTGCTGCCAGGCGCGGGCCCAGCCGAAATCGAACACGAACTCGCCGTGTGAGTTGCCCTTGAAATACAGCGGCGCAGCGGCGATCAGCCGGTCGCGCTCGTAGATGCCAACGTGGTGCGGTTGCCAGCCCCAGTCCGCACGGATGCAGCCGGAGCGCTCCAGCGTGGCCAGGAACGCATGCGACACGAACGGGTTGTCCTCGCCACGCAACGCATCCCACGCCGCGGCGGGCAGCTCGGCGATGGCGTCATGGAAGCGGGTGGTGAGCATCAGCGGGTTGTGGATACCTTTGTCCCGGATTCGGGATTCGGACTCGCTGCCGCTTTCGCGGGGTCGAGGTTGCAAGGCGACGTTTCATGTTCCTGCAGTCACGTGCCTGCGACGCGCCTGCAAATCCCGAATCCCGAATCCCGGCCCTCAGGCCACCGGCGTCTGCTGATCCAGCCAGCGCTCGGCATCCAGCGCGGCCATGCAGCCGAAGCCGGCCGAGGTGATCGCCTGGCGGTAGACATGGTCGGCCACGTCGCCGGCGGCGAACACGCCCTCGACCGAGGTCATCGTGGCCATGCCCTGCTGGCCGCTGTGGATCTTGATGTAGCCATCGTGCATCTCCAGCTGGCCCTGGAAGATGCCGGTGTTGGGCGTGTGGCCGATCGCCACGAAGAAGCCGGTGGCCTCGATGTCGCGGGTGGCGCCGGAGTTGACGTCCTTCACGCGCACGCCGGTGACGCCGGAGTCGTCGCCCAGCACCTCGTCCACGCTGTGGTTCCACACCAGCTCGATCTTGCCGGCGGCGGCCTTCTCGAACAGCTTGTCCTGCATGATCTTCTCGGCGCGCAGCTTGTCGCGCCGGTGCACCAGGTAGACCTTGCTGGCGATGTTGGACAGGTACAGCGCCTCTTCCACGGCGGTGTTGCCGCCGCCGATCACCACCACCACCTGCTCGCGGAAGAAGAAGCCGTCGCAGGTGGCGCAGGCCGACACGCCCTTGCCCTTGAACTTCTCCTCCGAGGCGATGCCCAGGTATTTCGCGGTGGCGCCGGTGGTGATGATCAGCGCGTCGGCGGTGTAGTCGCCCGAATCGCCGCGCAGCCGGAACGGGCGCTGCTTCAGGTCCACCGTGTGGATGTGGTCGAACACCATCTCGGTATGGAAACGCTCGGCGTGCTCGGCCATGCGCTGCATCAGCGCCGGCCCCTGCAGCCCCTCGACGTCGCCGGGCCAGTTGTCCACGTCGGTGGTGGTCATCAGCTGGCCGCCCTGCTGCAGGCCGGTGATCATGGTCGGCTTGAGGTTGGCGCGTGCGGCATACACCGCCGCTGTATAGCCGGCGGGGCCGGAGCCGAGGATCAGCAAGCGGCTGTGCTTGGGAACGGTGTTCATTTTTACCAGTTACTCCGCGGAGTTCTGCGACGGTGGCGGGAGGTGCGCGAGGGGCCAACGGTTCCAGGTCGGTCGAGACCCTGCAGGCCGCTGGCCAGCGGCGCATCGAGGTGATCCGTGGCTGCCAATGGCCTGGCGCGGTCGCGTTTCCGCGAGGGTTTGCGCATGGCCGGCGACAGCGGCGGTTCAGTCCGCAAGGATGGGGAATCCGGTGCGCCGATTCAAGGCGAGCGGCGGGCTCGACGCCGCCGCGCCGATGGCGCGATCACTTCGCCGACATCATTGCCCCGCGGATGCCGCCCGGCGGCGCGTTGCTGTTCCCCACGCCCGAATCGGCCCGCCCGCGGCGGTACGCTGGCAGATCCGGCGTTGCAAGGTATGCTCTGACGTTGGTCAACAGGAAGAGGTCGTCCATGGCGACACGCAGCACGAACGCCAGGCAACCGGCCCGGGAAGGCCTCAGCGAAGAGTTGAAACGGCGCCTGCGCGAAGCCGGTGCGCTGCTGTTGCTGCCGCTGGCGCTGTACCTGCTGGTCTGCCTGTTCAGCTACAACCCGATGGACCCCAGCTGGTCGCACGTAGGCAGCGCCGATCACGCGCGCAACTTCGGCGGCATGCTGGGCGCCTACGTGGCCGATCTGCTGCGCTACCTGTTCGGCATGGTGGCGTATGCGTTTCCCCTGTTGCTGGTGCTGCTGGGCGTGAACGTGCTGCGGCACGGCGCCCAACCCAGCGCCAGCCGCTGGGAGCCGTCGCTGCGGCTGATCGGCTCGGTGTTCTTCTTCATCACCGCGCCGGGCCTGTGCTGGCTCAATTTTCCCGACAGCGGCATGGCGCCCCAGGGCGCCGGCGGCATGATCGGCGAGGCGGTGGGCAAGGGCCTGCAATACGTCTTCGGCTACAAGGGCGCGCCGCTGCTGCTGCTGGCGGTGTTCCTGGTGGCGGTGACGCTGGCCACCGGGCTGTCGTGGTTCAAGGTGATGGACTGGACCGGACGCACGGTGCTGCGGCTGACCGAACTGGTTCGCGAGCGCCTGCGCCAGGCGCCGCAGGAACGCGCCGCGCGGCTGGCGCGCACCGAGCGCGCGGCGGTGAAGAAAGACGACGCGGTGAAACAGGCGAAGCGCGAGCCGGTACGGATCGAGCCGGCGCCCGCGCCGGTGACCAAAAGCGAGCGCGCCCGGCTGGAAACGCAGATCCCGCTGTTCGTGGGCGCTTCGGTGCCGGGGGAACTGCCGCCGCTGTCGCTGCTGGACGAGGCGCCGGAGCAGGGCCCGGGCTATTCGGAAGAAACCCTGGAAGTGCTGTCGCGCCAGGTGGAGCTGAAGCTCAAGGATTTCCGCATCGAGGCCAAGGTGGTGGGCGTGTATCCCGGCCCGGTGATCACCCGCTTCGAGCTGGAGCCCGCCGCCGGCGTGCGCGGCTCGCAGGTATCGAGCCTGGACAAGGACATCGCCCGCGGCCTGTCGGTGGTGAGCGTGCGCGTGGTCGACGTGATCCCGGGCAAGAACGTGATCGGGCTGGAGATCCCCAACACCCGCAAGCAGATCGTCTACCTCTCCGAGATCCTGCGCTCGGACAAGTACGACCAGCAGAAATCGCCGCTGGCGCTGGCGCTGGGCAAGGACATCGGTGGCAAACCCGTCGTGGTGGACCTGGCCAAGATGCCGCACCTGCTGGTGGCCGGCACCACCGGTTCGGGCAAGTCGGTGGCGGTCAACGCGATGGTGCTGAGCCTGCTGTACAAGGCCAGCCCCAAAGACGTGCGCATGATCATGATCGACCCGAAGATGCTGGAGCTCTCGGTGTACGAGGGCATCCCGCACCTGCTGGCGCCGGTGGTCACCGACATGAAGGAGGCGGCCAACGCCCTGCGCTGGTGCGTGGCCGAGATGGAGCGCCGCTACAAACTGATGGCCGCCGTGGGCGTGCGCAACCTGGCCGGCTTCAACAAGAAGGTGGCCGAGGCGGACAAGGCCGGCCAGCCGCTGCTCGATCCCCTGTTCCGGCCCAACCCGGAAATGCCGAACCTGGCCGCCGAGCCGCTGGAGCCGCTGCCGAACATCGTGGTGATCATCGACGAGTTCGCCGACATGATGATGATCGTCGGCAAGAAGGTGGAAGAGCTCATTGCCCGCCTGGCGCAGAAGGCGCGCGCCGCCGGCGTGCACCTGATCCTGGCCACCCAGCGCCCGTCGGTGGACGTGATCACCGGCCTGATCAAGGCCAACATCCCCACCCGCATCGCGTTCCAGGTGTCCTCCAAGATCGACTCGCGCACGATTCTTGACCAGTCCGGCGCCGAGGCGCTGCTGGGCCACGGCGACATGCTCTACCTGCCGCCGGGCACCGCCACGCCCGAGCGCGTGCACGGCGCCTTCGTCGACGACCACGAGGTGCATGGCGTGGTGAACTGGCTGAAATCCCAGGGCGAGCCCAATTACATCGAGGGCGTGCTGGAGGAAGTGCAGGCCACCAGCGACGGCAAGTTCATCAACGACTCGGGCATCCCGCAGGATGGCGAGGAGGGCGGCGACGCCGACGCCCAGCTCTACGACAAGGCGGTGGCCGTGGTCACCCAGACCCGACGCGCCTCGATATCGGGGGTGCAGAGGCATTTGCGCATCGGCTACAACCGCGCCGCCCGCCTGGTCGAGCAGATGGAGCAGGACGGCGTGGTCAGCCCGCCCCAGCACAACGGCAACCGCGAAGTGCTGGCGCCGCCGCCACCGCGGGATTGAGCCTGACACCTGTAGGAGCGGCTTCAGCCGCGACCGCCTTTGCCAGGCCATGCATCTGCAAAGGGCGGTCGCGGCTGAAGCCGCTCCTACAGGTGCGTTAAGCCAATACGCCCCACAATCCGCACCGCCATCGCTTTGGGAAATCCGATGAAACGCTTCACCTTTGCCACCGCCCTCCTGCTGCTGTCGTTCGTGACACAGGCCGCCACCGGGCCGGCCCGCGCACGGCTGGATGCGTTCGCGCAGAACCTGCACTCGCTGACCGGGCAGTTCAGCCAGACCCTGATCGACATCAACGGGCAGGGCAGCAAGACCAGTTCGGGCACGCTGGCACTGCAGGCGCCGCGGCAGTTCCGCTGGGAGACACTGACGCCGTACAAGCAGACCATCGTGGCCGACGGCAGCCGGGTGTGGATGTACGACCCGGAGCTGGACCAGGTCACCGTGCGCATCCAGAGCGCCGAAGAGGCGCACAGCCCGCTCACCGTGCTCACCGACGTGTCGCAACTGGACCGCAATTTCAAGGTGGCCGAACGCGGCGAGCGTGACGGCCTGCAATGGCTGCGGCTCACCTCCACCGCGAAAGACCCGCAATTCGACTACGCCGACCTGGGCTTCGACGCGAACGGCCTGGCGCGCATGACTTTCCGCGACCAGCTCGGCTCCACCACGGACATCCGCTTTTCCAACTGGCAGCGCAATGTGGCGATCCCGCCTGCCATGTTCAACTTCGTGCCGCCGCCCGGCGCCGACGTGATCGGCGATGCGCCGGTGATCGACGTGCAGCCGCTGAAGAACTGACCCGCCCGCATGCCGGTACTGCGCCAATTGCCACGCTGGGCCTGGTTTGGTGGCGGCGTGCTCGCGTTCATCGCCGGCATCGTCAATGCGGCCGGCTACATGGGATTCCGGCACCAGTCGATCACCAACCTGACCGGTTCCACCAGCCTGCTGGGCGTGGCGCTGGGTACCGGCGACGGCGGCGAGGCGTGGCATTGGGCGCTCTCCATCGGCGCCTTCGTGCTCGGTGCCATGCTCAGTGGCATGATCGTGCAGCAGAGCACGCTGAAGCTGGGGCGTCGCTACGGGGTGACCCTGGTGCTGGAATCCATCCTGCTGTTCGCCGCCGTGCCGTTGCTGCATCAGAACGATTCATTGGGGCTTTACCTGGCCGCGATGGGCGCCGGTCTTCAGAACGGCATGGCCAGCACGTACAGCGGCATGGTGTTCCGCACCACCCATGTCTCGGGCATGTTCACCGACCTGGGCATCTACATCGGCCAGCGCCTGCGTGGTCTCACTGTGGATACCTTGCGCGTGCGGGTCTGCGTGCTGGTCATCGTCACGTTCACCCTGGGCAGCGCAGTGGGCGCACGGCTTTTCACCGTCTTGCATGAGCGCACCCTGCTGGTGCCGGCCGTGCTGACAGGGCTGTGCGGCCTCGGCTATACGCTGTATCGCCGCCGCGCGCCGACCGGCGCCTGACCGAACGCGGCGCCCACAAACGGCGGGTTATCATCCGCCCATGCCTCGCAACCCTTCCCCGTCCGCCGACCTGTTCGCCACCGACACCGACGCGCTGAAGCCGCTGGCCGAGCGCATGCGCCCGCGCAGCCTCGACGAAATCGTGGGCCAGCAACGACTGGTGGGGCCGGACAAGGCGCTGCGCCGCGCACTGGAGGCGGGCAAGATCCATTCGATGGTGCTGTGGGGGCCGCCCGGTTGCGGCAAGACCACGCTGGCGCTGCTGATCGCGCGGTACGCCGAAGCGGATTTCCGCGCGATTTCCGCCGTGCTTTCCGGCCTGCCGGACGTGCGCAAGGCGTTGGCCGAGGCCGAGATGAACTTTGCCCAGGGCCGGCGCACCGTGCTGTTCGTGGACGAGGTGCATCGCTTCAACAAGACCCAGCAGGACGCCTTCCTGCCGCATATCGAACGCGGCGTGATCATCTTCATTGGCGCCACCACCGAGAACCCCTCATTCGAGCTGAATTCCGCGCTGCTGTCGCGCTGCCGCGTGCACGTGCTGGAACCGGTTTCCCGCGACGACATCATCGCTGCGCTGAAACGCGCGCTGGCCGACAGCGAGCGCGGGCTGGGCGCACTGCAGTTGCAGGTCGACGATGAGGCGGTGGACTCCATCGCCCAGGCCGCCGACGGCGACGTGCGCCGTGCGCTGACCCTGCTGGAAATCGCCGCCGAGCTGGCCGAGGACCGGCGCATCGACCAGACCACGCTGAGCCAGGTGCTGGCCGACCGCACCCGCCGCTTCGACAAGCAGGGCGAGCAGTTCTACGACCAGATCTCGGCGCTGCACAAGTCGGTGCGCTCGTCCGATCCCGACGCCGCCGTGTACTGGCTGTGCCGCATGCTCGATGGCGGCGTCGACCCGTTGTATCTCGCGCGCCGCATGACCCGCATGGCGGTCGAAGACGTGGGCCTGGCCGAGCCACGCGCGTGGCGCATGGCGCTGGATGCATGGGATACCTACGAGCGGCTGGGCAGCCCCGAGGGCGAGCTTGGGCTGGCGCAACTGGCCATCTGGCTGGCCATCGCCCCCAAGAGCAACGCCGCCTACATGGCCTACAACAAGGCCCGCGCCGCCGTACGCGAAGGCGGCACGCTGGAGGTGCCCATGCACCTGCGCAACGCGCCCACCAAGCTGATGAAAGGCATGGGCTACGGCAAGGGCTACCAGTACGACCACGACGCCGAAGGCGGCATCGCGCTGGATCAGCAATGCCTGCCCGATGCGCTGGTCGGTACCGTGTTCTACGAGCCGGTCGAGCGCGGCCTGGAACTGCAACTGCGCGAGAAGCTGCTGGACCTGCGCAAGCGTCGTCGCGACGCGCAAGGGTCGTGACTGCGCTGGCCGGCATCCCCATAAACGCCGTGGCGTGGCGCATTTCGATCTTCGCGTTGCTGCTGGTGTTGCTGGTGCTGGCCGAATGGCGCTGGCCGCGCCACCAGGGCGACCCCGACCGTCGGCATCGCTGGCCGGTGAACCTGGGTTTCGGCCTGGTCGGCGCGCTCTGCCTGCGCCTGTTGCTGCCGTGGCTGGCCATCGATGCCGCGTCATGGGCGCAGCAACATCGCTTCGGCCTGCTGCACCTGTGGGCCGTGCCATCGTGGCTGGCGTTCGCGCTGACCCTGCTGGCGCTGGACCTGTTGATCTACGCCCAGCACCGGCTGATGCACGGCGTGGGCTGGCTGTGGCGGCTGCACCGCCTGCACCACAGCGACCTGGCGCTGGATGCCAGCTCCGGCGTGCGTTTCCATCCGCTGGAAATCCTGTTTTCGATGGGCCTGAAAATCGGCGCGGTGCTGGCGCTGGGCGCCGCGCCCGCCGCCGTGCTGGCGTTCGAGATCCTGCTCAACGGCTTTGCGATGTTCACCCACGCCAACCTGGCCTTGCCGCCACGTCTCGATCGCGCGCTGCGCTGGCTGGTGGTCACGCCGGACATGCACCGCATCCACCACTCGGTGCGGCGCGACGAGCACGACAGCAATTTTGGCTTCAACGTGTCGTGGTGGGACCGCCTGTTCCGCAGCTATCGCGACGCCCCGCGCCAGCCGCAGGCCACGCTGCAGCTGGGGCTGGACCGGTTTCGCGAACCTCGCGAGCAGCGTTTCGGCGCGCTGATGCTGCAACCGTTCCATCGGCGGTGAACCTGTAGGAGCGACTTCAGTCGCGATGCTGTTCCACGTCACTCAAACGCATCGCGCACAGGGTGCGCTCCTACAGCAGCTTGTGCGTCAGTGGGCGCCCACCGCCTCGCGCAGCTTGCGGCTGTAGGCGCGGATGCGCGCGGCGTTGGCGCCGACGTCGCTGCCGCCCACGCGCGATTCGGAACGGATGTCCACCCGCGTACCGCCGGCCTCGGGGCGCAGGCGTATCACCACGTCATCCTTGAAGCCGAACCAGAACGTGGTGGCGGTGGCCTCGATGCGTCCCTCATCCGGCACCTGCGCCGCGATCACCCAGCCCATTGATTTGGCGCTGTCCAACGCCGCCTTGAAGACGGTCGCCGGCGGCGCGTCGAACTGCAGCGGCTGGATGTCCGGATACGCCGCGTGCTGCTTGGCCGCCACCTCGGCGCCACCGTAGACGGCCGAATTCGGCGCGTCCGCGCGGGCGGCCAGCAGGGTCTGGAACGGCGGCGGGTTGGTGGTATCCGTGGTGATGTCGTGGATCGCCGGCACCGACCCCGCCTTGTGCTTGAACAGCATCGGCGGCACGAACGCGATCACGCCCAGCACGATCGCGACCAGCGCCCGCGCCAGGTAGCGCCGCGGTTGGCCGAACAGCGCCAGCAGCAGCGCCACCACGCCGAACAGCGCCGCCAGCAGGCCCATCCAGTAGCCGAAGAACACGCTCGAAAAGGCGGCGCCCAGGCCGATCAACCCGGCGCGATAAAGCGGCCCCGACAGCATGGCCAGCAGCGCGACGACGCCGGCCAGCATGCCGAGCGTGGCGATGCGGCGGGTCCAGGGGCGGTTGGTGACGGTGGGTGGTTGGGTATTCATGCGATGGCTCCAGGCAGGTTGGTGTACGGATGTTCGGGCGTGGCATTGCGCTTCACGCTTCCTTCCTCCGCAACGCGGGGGAAGGTGCCGAAGGCGGATGGGGGCGCTCTTGATCTTGTGTCGCATGACCAAAAGCCCCCCTCAGCCCTTCGGGCAGCTCCCCCCGCTGCGCAGGGGGAGCAATCTTTCGAGGCCTCTCGGGTCGTCCATGCATTCGTCCAGCAGCCACGCGAGCAGTTCGCGTTGTTCGGGCAGCGGCTCGGCCAATGCTTTCAGCTCGGTGACGAGCGACGCCAAATCGTCGACGTCATCGACGTCATCGAGCATGGGCAGCGACGCGATCGCGCCATGGCGCGACAAGGCATCGATCAACATGCTGGCGGTGTCGGCGCATGAATAACGCGGCGCCAGCCACACCGCTTCCGGCACCCGCTGGCGCGTGCCGAACAGCCAGAAACCGCCGTCGTTCGCGCGTCCCAGCACGAAGGGCGTGACTGGAGCGCGCAGCGCGTCCACGGCGGCGCGCAACAGCCCGGCGCCGATCTGCGGCGCATCGGCGCCGATCAGCAACACGCGCCCGTGGCGCTGCTGCAGCGACGCACAGACGTGATGCAGCCGCGCGCCCAGCGAGCCTTCCCCTTGCCACAGGGTGGGCAGCGCGTGCCACATCGGATCGTCGAGGGCGTCGCGTTCGGCGACCGCCCAGCACGGTTCAACCGCGGGCATCGCGGCTCGCGCCACGGCGGCCACGGCGGCGGCTGCCCGTCGATGGAACTGTTCTGCACGGCGTTGCCCGATGCTCGCCGCCAGGCGCGTCTTCACCGGCGAATGGCCCGGCGTCTTGACGAAGATGGCCAGCGCCGTGTTCATCGCCGCTCACGCCGCAGGCGGCGCCATTGCGGCCACGCCTGCACCAGGGTCAGCCAGAGATGCCGCGAAGTGGTTCGCCACCAGCCATGCCGCGCGTATTTGCGAGCACTGGTTTGCAGTGCCGCGCCCACGCCGACGATGGGCAGGCCGGCGCGGCGCGCGGTCCATACCAGCAGGTGATCCTCGCCGTAGCGCACGCGCTCGTCGAAGCCGCCGAGCGCGGTGAAGCAATGCGCCGGCAACAACAGTCCCTGGTCGCCGAACGGCATTTTCAGCCAGTGCGAGCGACGGTTGGCGCCCCAGGCGTTCAACGCGGCCAGCCGCGGGCCGTCGCGATCGAAAGCCAGCTCGAAGAAACCCAGCGCGTCATCCGCGCGCTGCGTGAATCGCTGCAAGGCCGTCAGCGTTTCCGGTTGCAGCCGGGAGTCGGCATGCACGAACCACAGCCAGTGGCCGCGCGCGATTTCCGCGCCATTGTTCTGCTGCCGCGCGCGACCCGCTGGACTGCTGATCTGGCGCAGCGTGGCTCGCGTCGACGGCAGCGGTGGCAACGGCGGCGCGTCGGCGTGCACCACGATCACTTCGCAATCGTCGGGCAGCTCTTCGGCCAGTTGACCGACCAAGCCGCGCCATGCTGTTTCACCCGGCGCCAGTGGCACGATCACCGACAGGCGCAGCGTGCCCGCGGCCACCATGTCCTGATCGATGCCGCTGGCGGGCTTCGCGTTCATCAGCAGCAGGCGCCGCCCGTGCCAGCGACGGCGCGCGTATCAGGCACGCCATCGAACAAGCCGAAGTGCCGTTGCTTGTCGCCGTCGATGCGGAAATGCGCCGCGTAGCGGCTGGCGCTCAGCATGTCGGCGGTGTTGCCGCAGACGCGCAGCGGGCGGCCGGTTTCGAAATGATGGTGGTCATCGAGGTCGAACGCATGCGGCTGGTGCGGCAGCGTGCCCAGATAGGTGGCGACCTGGCCGTAGTCTTCGCAGCGGTCCTCCAGCGGCAGCTTGAACGCGCGCCAGGTGATGGATTCGAAACGGGCAAAGCCGATGCGCTGCGCCACCGCGGGGTCGGTCAGTTCGACCGGGCTGCGCTCGCATACGCGCGCGTCGGCCACACCCAGCGTGCCCAGCAGGCGGCGGAAATCCTCCACGTACAACGCGCCGGCCAGGCATTCGCCCAGCAGCACCGGATCGAGCATCAGTGCGGCGGGCAGGCGGCGGTCGGCGAACACGTCGGAGAAATACAACTCGCCGCCGGGTTTCAGCACGCGCAGGATCTGCGCAAACGCGCGCGCCTTGTCGGGCACCAGGTTGAGCACGCAGTTGGAGACCACCACGTCGACCGAGTTGTCGGCGATGCCCAGCGCATCCAGATCCGCCAGATCACCGGCCAGCAAGCTGACGTTGCTGCGAGCATGGCCGAACGCACGGGCGTGGTAATCGCGATGGCGTTCGGCCACGGCCAGTTGTGCGGCGGTCATGTCCACGCCAATCACGCGGCCTTGTTCGCCCACCAGGCGCGACAACAGGTAGACGTCGCGACCGGTGCCGCAGCCAAGGTCCAGCACGGTGGCGTCGGTCAGCGCGGGCGGGATGGGCGAGCCGCAACCGTAGAAGCGCGCGGTGATTTCCGGGTGCAGCAGGGCGACGGTTTCGCGCAGGTGAAGCGGCATCGCGCTGGTGCTGCAGCACGCTGTGGTACGCAGGTCGGTGCTGTTTTTCAGCGTCTCGCCGTAGTACGCGCGCACGTCGTCGCGAACGCGGGAGTCATCACCGCAGCAGGTTCTGGTTTGGGTGTGGTCGGTCATGGTTGTGATTCGGGTGGTTGTTTGGTGAATGGCGCGCGACCTGCTCCCTTGTGGGAGCGACTTCAGTCGCGACGCTTTTACTGTTCGTCGGAGAGCGTCGCGACTGAAGTCGCTCTTACAGGTCCCGCTACATGGTGAGCGCGCCGCCGCAGGAGCTGCCGGCGCCGGCGGTGCAGCCGTAGCAGTGGCTGCCGAAGGCGATGGGTTCGTTCTCGATTTCGGTCAGCGCCTCGATGTCCCACAACGTGAGCTCGCGGCCGCCCAGCGGCAGCTCCAGGGCCTGGTTGAAATCGCAATCGTACAAATGTCCGCGCCAGTCCACCGACAACTGGTTGCGGCACATCACCCCCAGCGCCGCCTGCGGGTTGAACGCATCCAGCAGGGTCTGCATGTAGCTGTCGTAGCGGCCCTCGCGCTCCAGCAGGTGCAGGAAGCGCTTGATCGGCATGTTGGTGATGGTGAACAGGTGGTTGAAGTGGATGTCGAAATGCAGCGCCAGCTCACGCTTGTAATCCGCCTCCAGCGCGGCCTGTGATGGCGGCAGGGTGGCGCCGAGCGGGTTGTAGACCAGGTCGATTTCCAGCCCGGTACCCTCGCGCCCGTAGCCCAGCTGCGACAGCATGCGCAGCGCCCGGATGGACGGGTCGAACACGTGCTGCCCCCGCTGTTTTTCCACATTGGCCTTGGTGTAGCAGGGCAGGGAGGCCACGATTTTCACGCCCTGGTCGGCCAGGAATTGCGCCGTATCCTCCTGGCCCTCGCGCCACAGGACGGTGAGGTTGCAACGGTCGATCACCGTCTTGCCCATCGCGCGTGACTCGCGCACCAGCTGGCGAAAGTGTGGATTCATCTCCGGCGCGCCGCCGGTGAGATCCACCGTGTGAATGGCCGGCGCGTCGGCCAGCAGCGCGAGCAGGCGATCCACCGTGGCGGTCTGCATGATCTCCGTGCGCCTGGGGCCGGCCTCGATATGGCAGTGATGACAGGCCAGGTCGCACAGCTTGCCCACGTTGACCTGCAGGATTTCCAGCGGCGTGCGCGGCAGGGCCACGCCATGCGTGCGCAGCGTGCGCGCGAACGACGGTCGCGCCTCGACGGTGATGTCATTCATCGGTGGACTCGGATGCGGCGGCGGGCGCCGAGAAGGTGAGGTCGCCGAACCAGGCGTTGACATGGCCGCTGGTGTTGTCGGTGTCGCTGGCGACGGCCACGCCGGTGATTTCTGGCGCCGGGCGACCGAAGGCGGCGCGGAAATCGGCGGCGACATCGCGCCGCTCGCTCTGCCATTGGCCTGCGTGCGCGTTGCCGCTTTGCAGGACGATGGTGCGCACGGCGCCATAGTAGGCGTTCGGCGCGATGGTGCCCACGGGGTGGGTGTTGTCCCACACGTAGCACAACGCGGCGCGTGGCAAGGCGTGGCCCATCACCGCGCGCGCCATGCGCAGTTTCAGCCGCTGGCCGAAGCTCAGCGCGCTGGCCGGCACGTCGAAGAACACGTACACGCGCGCCGCGAAATCGTCGCCGCGCTTCCTTGCCAGGTTGGCCTTCGCCACGCTGTGGTCGACCTTCCAGCGCCAGCTCAGGATCTGCTCCGGCGGCAACCGTAGCGCATGGGCGATGCCGCCCGCGCCGCGGTTGGCATCGATGTGCAGCACGGTGGTGTCGCCGTCGCGCACCAGCCCGATGGTCGCGCGGGTCTTGTGCCGCGACATCGGGTAGTGCTTCCAGCCCGCGGGCAACTGGCTGCCGGTGGCGCTGTCGGAAAAGCGCAGCGACAGCGCCTCGTCGCCCGCCATGGCCGACGAGGCGACAAGGCCCAGCGCGATGCACAGGAGTAACCGGGTCTTCATCGTCGCCGCCAGCGAAACCAACGTTCCGCCCAGCGTAGCGCGCCCTGCGGTGCGTGTGCCTTGCGCCAGGCGCCGGCGGCGTACTTGTTCGCTTCCGCCCAGGTCGGATAGGCGTGGATGGTGCCCAGGATCTTGCCCAGGCCCAGGCCGTGGGTCATCGCCAGGGTGAACTCGGCCAGCAGCTCGCCGGCCTGCGCACCGACGATGGTGGCGCCCAGGATGCGATCCTTGCCCGGCACGGTAAGCACCTTGACGAAGCCGCGCGTGCCGTCCTCGGCGATGGCGCGGTCCAGGTCGGCCAGGTCGTAGCGGGTCACCTCGTAGCGGATGTCCTGCTCGCTGGCCTCGCGTTCGTTGAGCCCCACCCGCGCCACTTCCGGGTCCACGAAGGTGGTGGCGGGGATGGCCGAGTAATCCGCCTTGAAGCGCCACAACCCGCCCAGCAGGGCGTTGAGCGTGGCGTACCAGGCCTGGTGCGCGCCGACGTGGGTGAGCTGGTAGGGGCCGGCAACGTCGCCGCAGGCGTAGATGTTGGGATACAGCGTCTGCAGGTACGCGTCGGTTTCGACCGTGCGCGGTGTGGGAATGCCCAGTTCCTGCAAGCCGTAACCCTCGACGCGCGGGCGACGGCCGACGGCCACCAGCAAAGTGTCGAAGGGCAGGGTGACGGTTTCGCCGTCGTGCTCGCAGCGCAACGATTTTCCCTGCGCGTCCGATTCGACTGCCACGGCCTTGTGCCCGGTGCGCACGTCGACGCCGTCCTCGCGCAGGCGAGCTTCGACAAACGCCGAGACGTCGGCATCCTCGCGGCCCAGCAGGTGTTCCCCCAGCTCGACCTGGGTCACGCGGGAACCCAGCCGCGCAAACGCCTGCGCGAGCTCGCAACCCACCGGGCCGCCGCCCATCACCACCAGCCGTGGCGGCAGTTCGCGCAGTGCCCACAAGGTGGCCGAGGTGAGGTAGCCGGAACCGGCCAGCCCCGGCAGGTCCGGCACCAGCGGTTCCGCGCCGGCGGCGATCACGATGGCGCGGGTGGTGAGGGTTTCGTCGCCGATGCGCACTTCCCATGGCGACACGATCGTGGCGTGGCCCTTGCGCACGTCCACGCCCAGCTCGCTGTAGCGCTCCACCGAATCGTGCGGCGCCACGTCGCCGATCACCCGCTGCACGCGCGCCATCACTGCGGCGAAATCGACGCTGACCTCGCCCACCTGCACGCCCGCCGCGGCGGCATCGCGCGCACGCGCGGCCAGCCGTGCGCTGTGGATCAACGCCTTCGACGGCACGCAGCCTTCATTGAGGCAGTCGCCACCCATCGCGCCTTTTTCCACCAGCGTCACGCGGGATTTCACCGTGGCGGCGATGTACGCGCTGACCAGCCCCGCCGCGCCGGCGCCGATCACCACCAGGTTGCGATCGAAGCGCCGCGGCTTCTTCCAGCGCGCATAAAGCTTGCGCCGGCGCACCAGCGCCACCAGCGCCCGTGCGATCCAGGGAAAGATGCCCAGCAACACGAACGAGCCCAGCAGCACCGGCGAGAAGATGCCTGATGCGGAGTCCAGTTGCGCCAGCTGCGTGCCCGCGTTCACGTAGACGATGGTGCCGGCCAGCATGCCGACCTGGCTGACCCAGTAGAACGTGCGCGCCGGCAGCGCGGTCACGCCCATCAGCAGGTTGATCGCGAAAAACGGCAGCGCCGGCACCAGCCGCAAGGTGAACAGGTAGAACGCGCCATCGCGCTTGAGGCCCTCGTCGATGACGTGCAGCCGCTTTCCGAAGCGGCGCTTCACCGCATCGCGAAACAGGAAGCGGCTAGCCAGAAACGCCAGCGTCGCACCGATCGACGAGGCAAACGAGGCCAGCAGCGTGCCTTCCACCAGCCCGAACACTGCGCCGGCGGCAATCGTGGCCAGCGCCGCGCCGGGCAGGGACGCCGCCGCCATCGCGATGTAGCCCAGCAGAAAGCCGCCAGCCAGCAGCCATGGATGCTCGCCGCGCCACGCCTGCAGCGACTGCTGCTGCGCCTTGAGCGTGTGCAGGTTGAGGTAGTGCGACAGGTCGAAAACGAAGAAGCCGGTGATCGCCGCGGCGATCAGCAGCGCGATGAACAGGCGGGGCAGCAGGCGGCGCCCCTTCATGGGTGACGCGCCTGCACTGGCTTGAGGCGAGTCGGCGACGGCGGCCCGCCATCGCCAATCCAAGTTGCAGCTTGCTTCGTCATCAGTTGGTCATCCTCGTGATTGATGCGTTGCGATTCCCAAGCTCGGGTTTCCCGCTTGCGCGAGGATGACGAGCTCCTGCTGCAAGCATTCCAGCCATCCTTCGCTGCGGCCAATGGAAAAGTTACCTGGGCCCCGCCATTCTCTGGCGCCACCGCGCCTGCCGATGCGTTTGCCCCCTTCACCGGCTGCCACGATAATTGCCGGTCTGATCACCCAAAGGAACGACCATGCTCGACCCCACGCTGCTGCGAGCGCATCTCGCCGAAACCGCCGAGCGGCTGGCGACGCGCGGCTATGTGCTGGATACGGCGGCCGTGGAGCAACTGGAAGCCGACCGCAAGCGGCTGTCGATGGAAACCCAGGAACTGCAGAGCGTGCGCAACGCCCGTTCCAAGGCCATCGGCCAGGCCAAGGCCAAGGGCGAGGACACCACCGCACTGATGGCCGAAGTCGCCGGCCTGGGCGACAAGCTCAAGAGCAACGAGCAGGCGCTGGCCGACGTACAGGCAAAGCTGGCGCAGATCGCGCTGGGCATTCCCAACATCCCGCATGAATCCGTGCCGGTGGGCAAGGACGAGAACGACAACGTCGAAGTCAGCCGCTGGGGCACGCCGCGCCGCTTCGACTTCGACGTGAAAGACCACGTCGAACTGGGCGAGCGCCACGGCTGGCTCGACGGCGACGCGGGCGCCAAGCTGTCCGGCGCGCGCTTCACCGTCATGCGCGGCCAGCTGGCGCACCTGCATCGCGCGCTGGGCCAGTTCATGCTCGACCTGCACACCGCCGAGCACGGCTACCTGGAATGCAACGTGCCGGTGATCGTCAACGCCGACAGCATGCAGGGCACCGGGCAACTGCCGAAGTTCGAGGACGACCTGTTCGCCACCGAAGTCGGCGAAACCCGGCGCTACCTCATCCCCACCGCCGAAGTCCCGCTGACCAACCTACTGCGCGACACCATCCAGGATGCCGACGCGCTGCCGCTGCGCCTGACCGCGCACACGCCGTGCTTCCGCGCCGAAGCGGGCAGCTACGGCCGCGACACCCGCGGCATGATCCGCCAGCACCAGTTCGAGAAAGTCGAGATGGTGCAGATCAGCCGCGCCGCCGACTCCTACGCGCAGCTCGAAGAACTGGTCGGCCACGCCGAAAGCGTGCTGCAGAAGCTCGGCCTGCCATACCGCAAGCTGCTGCTGTGCACCGGCGACATGGGCTTCGGCGCCAGCAAGACCTACGACCTCGAAGTGTGGCTGCCCAGCCAGCAGACCTACCGCGAGATCTCCAGCTGCTCCAACTGCGAGGATTTCCAGGCGCGCCGCCTGCAGGCCCGCGTGCGCAACCCCGACACCGGCAAGCCCGAACTGGTGCACACCTTGAACGGCTCCGGCCTCGCCATCGGCCGCACCCTCATCGCGGTGATGGAAAACAACCAGAACGCCGACGGCTCCATCACCATCCCCGAAGCCCTGCGCCCTTACATGGCCGGGCTGGACCGCATCGCATGAACGCGCCCGCCGGGGCGCCGGGGCGCTGGGGCAGGGTGGAGTTCTACACCAGCTTCTTCCTGCTGGCCGTGCTGGCCACCGTGATCGGCATGCGCCTCGGCTTTGCCGACGTCTGGCACCTGCCCACCATCGACCTCGACCTCTCCGTCGTCGCGCTGATCCTCGTGGTCGCCGCCTTCTGGCTCGCCCGCCACAGCCGCCGCTGGCGCCTCGCCATCATCACCTTCGCCGCCGCCACCCAGCTCGTGCCCATGGTCGTGCGCGAACCCATCCTGCTGCTGCCATTGCTGGGCGCGCTGATCCCGGTGGCCATCCTGGCGGTTTGCCTGGTGGCCCTGTCGAAGAAGGACGCCAGCCGTCCCCCGCAAAGCCGTTCCTGATAGGATTGCAGCCCGCGCAAGCGCCCTCTAGCCGTTCTCCCTGAGCGTAGCGCAGCGAAGTCGAAGGGCAATTCACCGGTTTGTTTGATGCGGCGGATAAAGAACCAAGTTTGGAGAGATGGCCGAGTGGTTTAAGGCAGCAGTCTTGAAAACTGCCGTAGGTGTAAGCCTACCGTGGGTTCGAATCCCACTCTCTCCGCCAAAAAACAAACGCCCCGCATGGGGCGTTTTGCTTTTCTGATGGTGATGACTGGGTGGACCCAGCCAGGTCGAACGAATTCGTCTTCAGCGAACTCGGGCAGACTGAGACACCACTACGCTCTCAACCCTTGCGACGCGCCACCATCATCATTGGCCACGATGAAACCGCCACAGGGGGCAATATGACCACACTCTCCGACCGCGTCAGCCAGGCCGTCGACTACGCCCGCATTGCCCACGCCGCGCAGGTGCGCAAAGGCTCGAATATCCCGTACCTCTATCACCTGCTCGGCGTAGCCAGCCTGGTGATCGAGTTTGGCGGCAACGAAGACCAGGTCATCGCCGGCCTGCTGCATGACACGGTCGAGGATTGTGGGGCGGGGCAGGAAGCGATAATCCGCAGGCAGTTCGGCGACGCGGTGGCCAACATCGTCATGGACTGCACCGATGGCACCGCCGAAGGCAAGGCCAGCCACACCGATCCGGAAGCCAAACGCCGCGACTGGGTCGAGCGCAAACTCGCCTACCTCGCGCACCTCAGGCAAGCGTCGGATGCCACGCTGCTGGTCTCGGCCTGCGACAAGCTGCACAACGCCCGCGCCATCGTGCAGGACCTCGAAGACCCCGAAGTCGCCACCCGCGTGTTCGACCGCTTTACCGGCGGCCGGGATGGCACGCTCGGCTACTACCAGGCGCTGACGGAAATCTTCTCCACCCGCGGGGTCAAGGTTGCCAGGGTGCTCGACAGCACGGTGGACGTGATGCATGCGTTGGCAGGGGTGGAGAAACGCAAGGCGCTCGCTGGCTGAACCGCCGGCTTGAACCCATCATCGGGGCATTTGACTGCCTGCGGGTCGTCGGCTAGATTGCGTACAGAATATTGTACATATCGAGACAGCCCATGGACACCATCACCTATACCAAGGCCCGCTCCAGTCTCGCCGAGACGATGGAGCGCGTCTGCGAGGATCATGCGCCGGTGATCATCACCAAGAAGGACGAATCGGTGGTGATGATGTCGCTGGCCGATTACCAGTCGATGGAAGAAACCGCCTACCTGTTGCGCAGCCCCAGGAATGCGCGCCGTCTGCTGGAGTCGATGGCGCAACTGGAATCCGGTGGCGGCAAGCCGCGCAAGCTGGCCCGCTGAACCTGGCCGGCATGCAGCTGATCTTCTCCGATGCAGCCTGGGAGGATTACCTCCACTGGCAGGCCCACGACCGCAAGCTGGTGGCGCGCATCAACAAGCTGATCGACGACAACATGCGCCATCCCCTCGAAGGCATCGGCAAACCCGAACCCTTGCGGCACGGGTTGGCGGGTTACTGGTCGCGCCGCATCAACGACGAGCACCGCATGGTGTACAAGGCCACCGCCGACGCACTGCTGATTGCGCAGTTGCGGTATCACTATTGAGCAGCGGGCAACGGTCACGGCTGGTTTGAGAGCCGCGCACGCGGCGGTGCGAAGACATCGACATGCACCGTCGACTGGCCCGGTTCGATCCGACGCCCTATGCTCTGGCGTGTTCGAGCCGGGGGAATCGCCAGAGTCATGCTTCATGGATAAGAAAAAGCTGTCCGAAGCGGACATCTGCCTGAAGTTCATCACGCCCGCCCTGATCGCCAGCGGCTGGAACGTGAATGAGCAGGTGTTTCAGGAATTCACGCTGAAGGCCGGCCGCATCGTGGTGCGGGGCCACCGTGCCGCGCGCGACAAGTCGAGCATCCGCCGCGCCGACTACATGCTGTGTCATCGCGCGGATCGCCCGCTGGCGGTGATCGAGGCCAAGGACAACACCCATTCGCTCAACGCCGGCATGCCACAGGCGATGGCATACGCCGACCTGCTGGATGTGCCGTTCGCGTTTTCCAGCAACGGCGACGGCTTTCTCTTCCGCGACCGCACGCTGGGCGATGGCGTGCTGGAACGCGAGATCACCCTCGACGAATTCCCCGGCCCCGACGAACTGTGGCAACGCTACTGCGCCTGGAAAGGCTGGTCGGCTGACGTGCGTCATGTGGCGGAATCGGCGTGGTTTCCCGGCAAGCCGCCACGCTATTACCAGATCGCCGCCGTCAACCGCACCGTCGAGGCGATCGCCGCGGGTCGCGACCGCGTGCTGCTGGTCATGGCCACCGGCACCGGCAAGACCTTCACCGCCTTCCAGATCATCTGGCGGCTGTGGAAGTCCGGCGCGAAGAAACGCATCCTGTATCTGGCCGACCGCAACATCCTGATCGACCAGACCATGGTCAACGATTTCAAGCCCTTCAAGGGTGCGATGGCCAAGCTCAGTCCGAACCAGAAGGGCGTGGAGCGGGTCGATGCCGAGACGGGCCAGCGCTTCATCGACCAGCTCGACCTGGCCGTGCACAAGACCACCAAGCTGGTCGACAAGTCCTACGAAATCTACCTGTCGCTGTACCAGGCCGTATCCGGCCGCGAAGACGAGGACAACATCTACAAGCAGTTCTCGCCGGATTTCTTCGACCTGATCATCGTCGACGAGTGCCACCGCGGCAGCGCCGCCGAGGATTCCGCGTGGCGCGAGATCCTGACCTACTTCAGCAGCGCCGCGCAGATCGGTCTTACCGCCACGCCGAAGGAAACCGAGGAGATTTCCAACAGCGACTACTTTGGCGAGCCGTTCTACACCTACTCGCTGAAACAGGGCATCGACGACGGCTACCTGGCGCCGTACAAGGTCATCCGCATCGACCTCGACCGCGACGTGCACGGCTGGCGCCCGAGCGCCGGCATGACCGACAAGCACGGCAACCTGATCGAGGATCGCATCTACAACCAGCGCGACATGAACCGCTCGCTGGTGCTGGAAGCG
This sequence comes from Rhodanobacter caeni, assembly GCF_039523575.1. Taxonomy (NCBI): domain Bacteria; kingdom Pseudomonadati; phylum Pseudomonadota; class Gammaproteobacteria; order Lysobacterales; family Rhodanobacteraceae; genus Rhodanobacter; species Rhodanobacter caeni. Next base: position 743,681 of record NZ_BAAAFO010000001.1, read on the forward strand.
CGCGACCAGCTCGTCGCCGACAAAATCACCCAGTACCTCAAGGCCACCGACCGCTACGCCAAGACCATCGTCTTCTGCGAAGACATCGACCACGCCGGACGCATGCGCCAGGCGCTGTCGAACGCCAACGCCGACATCTGCGTCAACCAGCCAAAGTACGTGGTGCAGATCACCGGCGACAATCGGGAAGGGAAGCTGGAGCTGGACAACTTCATCGACCCGGAGAAGACCTTCCCGGTCATCGCCACCACCTCGCGGCTGATGTCCACCGGCGTCGACGCGCAGACCTGCAAGCTGATCGTGCTGGACCAGACCATCAAGTCGATGACCACCTTCAAGCAGATCGTCGGTCGCGGCACGCGGCTGCGCGAGGATCTGGGCAAGACCTGGTTCACCATCATGGATTTCAAGCGCGCCACCGAGATGTTTGCCGACAAGGATTTCGACGGCGATCCGGTGCAGGTCTACCAGCCCGGCCCGAATGATCCCGTCGAGCCGCCGCCGACTCCGGCATCACCGTCGACCGGCGGGACGCGGGAAGAGCCCGGTCCGTGGAGTGCCGAGGGCGGCGATTCCCCGAGCACGGCCAGCCCCGGCGAAGGCGGCGAGATCGTCAAGCGCTTCGTCATCGACGGCAGGCGCGTGCCGGTCAGCGTCTCCAAGGAGCGCGTGCAGTACCTCGATGCGGACGGCAAGCTGATCACCGAAAGCCTGCGCGACTACACCCGCATCAACATCAAGAGGCAGTACGAGTCGCTGGATGCGTTCCTGCAGGCATGGAGCACGGCCGAGCGCAAAGCCGCGCTGATCGCCGAGCTGGACGACCACGGCGTGTTCCCCGACGCGCTGGCCGACGAAGTGGGCAAGGACTTCGACCCGTTCGACCTGGTGCTGCACGTCGCCTACGACATGCCGCCGCTCACCCGCGCCGAACGCGCCAACCATGTGCGCAAGCGCAACGTGTTCACCCAATACGGCCCGGTCGCCCGCCAGGTCATCGCCGCGCTGATCGACAAGTACGCCGACAGCGGTGTGCAGACCCTGGAAAGCATGGACGTGTTGCGCCTGCCGCCCATCGACCACCTCGGCACGCCGATCGAGCTGGTACGGGCGTTCGGCGGCAAGCCACAATACCTGCAGGCATTGCAGGCGCTGGAAGCGGAGCTGTACCGCCCAGCTCCACCCGGCTCCTAGCCCCCTCTCCCTTCGGGAGAGGGTTGGGGTGAGGGTACGGCCGAAGCCCGAACCCCACGCTCCACCTGAACCCTCATCCGACCCTTCGGGCCACCTTCTCCCAATGGGAGAAGGAATCCCATCAAACACAGAACCATCCATGTCCAACCTCAGCTCCATCGTCAAGTCCATCCAGGACATCATGCGGCAGGATGCCGGCGTCGACGGCGACGCCCAGCGGATCGGCCAGCTCACCTGGCTGTTCTTCCTGAAGATCTTCGACGCCCATGAAGAACAGCTCGAAGTGATGCACGACCACTACAAGTCGCCGCTGCCCGAGCACCTGCGCTGGCGCGACTGGGCTGCCGACCCGGAAGGCCGCACCGGCGACGACCTGCTGGACTTCCTCAATATCCAGCTGTTCCCCACGCTGAAGGAGCTGCCCGGCGACCTGAAGCGCAACCCGCGCGGCTTCGTCATCCGCAGCGTGTTCGAGGACGCCTTCAACTACATGAAGTCCGGCCAGCTGCTGCGCCAGGTGATCAACAAGATCAACGCGATCGACTTCAACCGTCAGGCCGACCGCCACCAGTTCAACGACATCTACGAAAAGATCCTGCGCGACCTGCAGTCCGCCGGCAACGCGGGCGAGTTCTACACGCCGCGCGCCGTCACCCAGTTCATGGTCGACATGATCGATCCGCAGCTTGGCGAAACCGTGCTCGATCCCGCCTGCGGCACTGGCGGCTTTCTGGTCTGCGCGCTGGAGCACCTGCGCAAGCAGGCGCGCAGCGCGAAGGACGAAGCCATCCTGCAAACCTCCATCCGCGGCGTGGAGAAGAAGCAGCTGCCGCACCTGCTGTGCGTCACCAACATGCTGCTGCACGGCATCGACGTGCCCAGCGAGATCCGTCACGACAACACGCTGACCTATCCGCTGCGTAACTACGGCGCCAAGGATCGCGTGGACGTTATCGTCACCAATCCGCCGTTCGGCGGCACCGAAGAGCCAGGCGTGGAGGGCAACTTCCCTGCCGACGTGCGCACCAAGGAAACCGCCGACCTGTTCCTGGTGCTGATCAAGCACCTGCTGAAACCCCACGGCCGCGGCGCCGTGGTGCTGCCCGACGGCACCCTGTTCGGCGAAGGCGTCAAGTCACGCATCAAGGAGCAACTGCTCACCGAGTGCAACCTGCACACCATCGTGCGCCTGCCCAACGGTGTGTTCAGCCCGTACACGGGCATCAGGACCAACCTGCTGTTCTTCACCAAGGGCCAGCCCACCCGGCACGTCTGGTACTACGAGCATCAATACCCGGCCGGCGTAAAGAACTACAACAAGACCAAGCCGATCCGCATCGAGGAATTCGACGTGGAGAAAGCGTGGTGGGGAGACCCGGCCGACAACTACGCCAGCCGCGTGGAGAACGCGTTCGCCTGGAAAGTCGACATCGACACGATCAAGGCGGCCAACTGGAACCTCGACCAGAAGAATCCGCACACGGCGGAGCAGGTCAGTCTCGATCCGGATCAGTTGTTGGCTGACTACCAGCGATTGCAGGCCGAGGCGCGGGGGATGCGCGATCAGCTCAAGGCGTTGCTCGGTGCCGCGTTGAGCGGTGACGAGGCGCAGGCATGAGCCAGATGCAACTGCATACCCCCACGCCGTCATCCCAGCGAAAGCTGGGGTCCAGCGCCTCCGCGCACTCTGAAAGTCACTGGATGACTCGCTTCGCTTGCCCCTGCGAGGCCGTCCTCCGGACGTTCTGCGCGCTGCGCGCTTGTCCAGCGTTCGCTGGAATGACGATGGTTGAACTGTCGAGGCAAGTATGAACGCATCGCGTATCGCGGAACGCGGCATGTCGTATGCACTGCGAGCGGAGCCAGCGTTTGCGATATCGTTCGATCTGCTGGCGACGGCGCCGCAGGGCGTGGCGAAGTTGCGGGAGTTGATTTTGTCGTTGGCGGTGCGGGGGAAGCTTGTCGAGCAATCCCGCACTGATGCACCAGCAATTGTCCTGATGCAGATGGTTGACGAAGAAAAGGCCAAGTTGGTTGCAGTTGGTGAGATCAAACGTGGGAAACCCTGTCTTCCAATCTCTGAAGACGAGGTTCCTTATGAGCTTCCAGCAGGCTGGCAATGGATTCGTCTCGACCAACTGCTTTCAAAAATCGGAGCCGGAAGTACGCCACTGGGAGGACGCGAGGTCTATGTCTCTGCAGGCGTGAAGTTCCTTCGCTCTCAGAACGTCTGGAATGATGGCCTCGCGTTGAACGGCGTGGCCTACATTTCGGAGGCGGTTCACAAGCGGATGAGCGGCACCAAGGTTGTGGCCGGCGACATCCTCTTCAACATTACGGGTGCGTCCATTGGGCGTTGCGCGCTGGTGCCCGACGATTTCGATGAGGCCAACGTAAGTCAGCACGTCACCATCATCCGAACGGTGCTCGGAAGCGTCCGGAAGTTCTTGCATCTCGTGCTGATGTCTTCGCACGTACAACAAACTGTGATGGATGTGCAGGTCGGCGTGTCACGAGAAGGTTTGAGCATCGGAAAGCTTCGACAGTTTGTCATTCCGCTTCCACCCCTCGCCGAACAAGCCCGCATCGTCGCCCGCGTCGAGGAGCTAATGCAGCTTTGCGACACGCTGGAAGCGCACGGCCGGCTGCAGGACGAGCAGCATGCGCGGCTGGTCGCCACGCTGTTCGACGCGCTCGCCGCCAGCGAGTCCGCCGAGGCGCTGGCCGGAAACTGGCAGCGCATCGCCACCCACTTCGACCTGCTGCTCGACCGCCCCGAAGCCGTCGACGCCCTCGAACAAACCCTCCTGCAACTCGCCGTCCGCGGATTGCTCGTTGCGCAGGACCCCACTGACGAACCAGCCAGCGAATTGCTCGGTGGCATGACGTCTGCAGATGTGCCTGAGGAAAGTCAGCCATTCGACTTGCCAGAAGGCTGGGAGTGGCGGCAACTTGGGTCGCTGCACCCTGAATTTCAGAACGGCGCCTCAAGTAGGGGCGATCCAAATGGAATTCCGGTAACAGTCATTCGGCTCGCTGATATCAACAACGGCCGGGTTGCGCTACATGACCCGAGAGTGCTGCCCATCAATGCCGTTTCAGTGCGAAAGTACGGGATCGACCCAGGTGACATCCTGATCATCAGGGTCAACGGTAGCTCCGACTTGGTAGGGAAATTTGTACGCTGTACCCAAAAGCTAGACGCAATCTACTGCGATCACTTCATCCGCATGCGGTTGCCAGCATCGGTTGTTGCACCCGAATTTCTTGAGCTGGTTGGATCGGCGAAGGTGGTGAGGGACAAAATATCGGCCATGTTTGTTACGACTGCTGGCCAGAAGACCGTAAACCAAGGTCATATTCGGGCGCTCTTGATACCCCTCCCGCCCCTCGCCGAACAACACCGCATCGTCGCCCGCGTCGAACAACTGCGCCGCCTCTGCGCCGAGCTGCGCGAGCGCCTGCAGCAAGCCCGCGCCACCCAGTCCCGCCTCGCCGATGCATTGGTGAGCGCAGCCGCCCAATCGCCTTCATGCTGAGCGCCGTTATCAAACCCGCGCTGGATTTGTGCCGCGACGGGATGGCGGCTTGGAAGAGGCGCCGCAATCCCGCCTGCGCCCAGGCACAACGCCTGCTGGATGCCTTCGCCGCCCACGGCGTCGCCGGTGTGCAGATTCCCCGTCTGCTGCCCGAGGCACTGGCCCTGCCCAACGCGGCCTTCGCCGACGCGGATGATCTCAAGGACAAACTCACGCCACGCTTGCTCGACTGGGCGGCGGACACGTGGCCCTTCGCCGTGGTTGGCTGGATGGCGTTGACTCCCAGCGCCATCATCGCGTGCAGGGCTACAAGCACCCGTCGATCTATCACGACTGGCTGCAACAGCGGCAGAAACTTTTCCCCGACCTCGATCGCATCATCCACGTCTTCGTGGCCAGCAAGGAACCGCTAGGCCCGCAAAGCACGGGGTCGCTGTGCATTGCCTACGGCGAGTGTTTCGACACGCTCGATACGCAGGAGCTGAGCCGCTACTGGCTGCTCTCCGATCACTGGCGCCTTGATCATTCGCCCTGCACCGTCAACCTGATGGCGCTCTGCGCCATCGCGGCCGATCTCGACATCATGGTCATCGGCCATGGCATCAGGCAGGAGGCGCTCGCGCGTCTTGACGATGGCCAGCTGTTCGTCCCGCAGGTGCTAGCCCTCGACACCCATCGCTGGTTTCCCTCGGATCTGATCGACCCGCCACCGGGCCAGGACAGCGAATGGCAGCGAATCCTTTGGAATGACGCAAGGGCCATGCTTGAATCCGGAAATCCATTGAACACGAGCGCGACCAGGGGGAGTGTCGAATGAGCGAGAACGCGATCTGGGGTATCCATGCAGGACGCACTGGTGATGCGGACGTGTTGTTCCTCAAGCAGAACTGCATTGCGTTGGGCTGGGATGCGATGGGCGACTTGTCCGAACTGTCGCCTGACCGCGAAGCGTTCAGGCAGCGGTATGTGCAGGCCTATCCAAACGCCAAGAAGGGCGGCATCGCCACGGTCTCGGGCGTCCCGTTTCGTTTTCTGCATGAAATGAAGCAGGGCGATCTGGTGGCGTACCCATCCAAGCAGGACAAACAGATCCACATTGGCCGCATCGTCGGTGAGTACCGCTACGAGCCCAGCGGCGAAAAGGGTTATCCGCATCGCCGCAAGGTGAAATGGCTCAAGCACGTACCGCGGCTCGATTTCACTCAGGGCGCGCTGTACGAGATCGGCTCGGCGCTCAGTCTGTTCCAGATCAAGAACTATGCGGACGAGTTCCGCGCCGTGGTGGAAGGCAAGGACACTGCGGTTGTGACCGTGGATCAGGACGAGACCGTGTCGGGGGTTTCGGAAGAGATCGAGGATACGACCCGTGACTTCGTGCTTAAGCGGTTGGCGCAGCAGCTGAAGGGTTTGCCGCTGGAAGGTTTTGTCGTACACCTTCTGCAGTGCATGGGTTATCACGCGCGCCTGACGCCGAAGAACGAGCCGAGCGTCGATGTCATCGCGCACAAGGACGATCTTGGCATCGAGCCTCCCATCATCAAGGTTCAGGTAAAAAGCAGCCCCGGCACCGCTACCGACAAGGACGTGTCCGCGCTCTACGGCAAGCTCTCACTCAGCGAGTACGGTCTGTTCATCACCTTGGGCACGTTCAGCCCGCAATCCCGAAATTTCGAGCAGAGCAAGGCAAATCTTCGACTGATCGATGGCGACGAACTGGTTGAACTGATCTTTCAGCACTACGAGAAGTTCGATTCCCAGCACAAAGGCATGATCCCGCTGAAAAGGGTCTATGTTCCGCAAGTTTTGGGCTCGGACTAGCCAGGGCTGGTGCGCCAGCACAAAGGTGCACGGTCAATTTTGCTTGACCAGCGAAGTTGTCAGGGACTATGTCCCGCCGCTTCCAGCGCTGCGTCGTCCAGTGCCAGCAGGGCCTGCATTTTCTGCGGTGGCAGGGTCAGCCACCGAGGATGTGTAGGGATCATGCAGCGGCAGCAGGGCCATGGTCTGGCCAATGTCCAATCATTCCCACGCCACCTGATCGTGCGCAACGTCGTGTTGGAGAAAACCTGTCGAGGACAATATCGCGAGCCACGCGAACTAGGCGTATCGTTCGCAGACGGCGCCGACTCAGGGGTGAGGTGCCGCCATGCACTGGAATGCCGCGCCGATGCGGGTGCCACGGGCGTGGAATCATCGACGCATCCCCCAGCGAATTCCAAACCACGCGAGGGTTCCACACATGTCACGTTTCGATTTTCTCCGCGGCGCCGTCGGCGTGGGGCTGGGCCTGGCTGTGGCCTGCGTATCGCTGCCCGTATCCGCCGACACGCCGGTTGCCGTGACCTTTGCGCCAAACAGTGTGTGGGCGCAGGAAATCGGCAGTCTTGACCGTTCCAACAAGTCGGTCGAATACACGGTTGCCGGCGTGGCGGGCAAGACGTTCAAGCTCAATCTCCTCACCCGCAACCCGAACGTGCAACTCAAGGTGAAAGATCAGAACCGCAGAAAAGCAGTCCTGGATTCGCAGAAGACTGGCGAGACCACCTGGACAACGGTCAACCCGGCGGACACGACGTATACGATCCAGGTCTACATCGATCCTGCCGCGGTGCCCTCCGGTGAGACCGTGAAATACGCGTTGCAAATCGGCCAATACGGGGTCGAAGACTTTCAGGCGCCGGCGACTGCCGTGACGTTCGAACCCGGCAAACCATGGGCGGTGCAAAGCTGGATACTGGGGGCGGACGCCACGTCGCAGAACTTCAGCGTGGCCATCGCTGCAGGCATGACCGTCAAGGTCAATGTCATCTCCAGCAACGCCAAGGTGCACTTCAAGGTGGATGACCAGACCCATGGCAAGCCGCTGGTCGACACGGCGACGTCCGGGGCGGAGACGTGGTCGCAGTCCGTTGGCGCTGCGACGACTTACAGGATTCAGGTGTACGTTGATCCTGCCGCAGTGGCATCAGGACAAAAAGCACAGTTCACCTTGCAGGTGGGGCAGTACGCGTCCGGGGACGCCCGTCCCGAGAAGCTGGCCGGCGCGAGCAGTGCCGCGTCGCCGGCGGGTTCGGTGGTTTCCGAAAGCGGCCACTGAGAAACGGGGCGGAGAGTCATTCTCCGCAGACAAGGTGTCAGGGACGAATGGCTGATTTGAGCGTGAATCGCCACTCTTTCGTCATTCCCGCGAAAGCGGGAATCCAGTGACTTCGGTTTTTTACGGACGGCCAATGGCACTGGATCCTCGCTTTCGCGAGGATGACGGGCTTAGGTCAGTGCCATTCGTGTCAGGGGTGATTGGTCCAACAGGTAGCACCCGTCCCAGACGCGGGAATCGAAACCGGGAAATGCGTACTCCCGTCCCACCTTCCGCCACCAGCCCCTTCATCACCGCCATCCGGAACGGCCGCAGCCGCGCGCCCGCCCGCAATGTCAGCTTGCGCACCACCCGCGCCGGCCGTCGGTCGTCGGTATACAAACCCGCCAGCATCTGGGTGGCCAGATACAACGGACGCGTAGCCAGGCGGTGCTGGCGCTCGTAGCGGCGCAGGAGCTCGGGGCTGTGGATCGGTTGCCCGGCCGCAGCCGCAGCGCGCAGTTCGCGTGCCAGGGTGGCCTGGCCGAGCAGGCCGAAATTGAAGCCGTGCGCGGTGACGGGATGCATGCCGACGGCAGCGTCGCCGATCAGCGCGAAGCGTTCGGCCACGAAGCGTTTGGCGTACACGCCGACGAGCGGATAGCTGCAACGCGGGCCGGCCACCCGCATCGCGCCCAGGCGTTGCTGGAAGCGGGTGGCCATCGCCGCTTCCAGCGCCGCATCGCCCAGCACCAGTAGGGCCTGCATGTGCTGCGGTGGCAGGGTCAGCACCACCGAGGAGGTGTGCGGATCGTGCAGCGGCAGCAGGGCGAGTGTCTGGCCGACGCCGAACCATTCCCACGCCACATGCTGGTGCGCCACATCGTGCTGCATGCGCAGCACCAGCATGGTTTTGCCGAAATCGTGCATGTCCGCGGCGATGCCCATGGCGCGGCGTGATTCGGAGTAGCGGCTGTCCGCGGCGACCACCAGTTGGGCGTGCACGATGTCGCCGGTACTCAACTCGACCTGGGCGCCGTCGCTGGCGGCGCGCACGCCGGTGACCTGCACGCCGGTGATCCGCTCGACCTCGGGCAGCGCCATCACTTCGGCGTACGCCGCGCGGCGGATGGCATGGTTGGACAGCAGCCAGCCCAACTGCGGTTTGCCGGTCTCGTCGTGGCGGAACATCAAGCCGTCGCGATCATCGCCATCGATCACCATGGCGTCGCGCAAGGTGCCGATCTCGTCCTCGCGCAGCCGTGCCCACAGGCCCAGTTCGCGCATCAGGCGCTGCGAGTGATGGGTGATCGCGATTTCGCGCCCGTCATCCGCCGGGGCGCTCAACGCCGCCTCGGGCTGTCGCTCGACCAGTGCGATGCGCAGGCCGCTGCCGGCCAGCGAGCGGGCGAAACACAGTCCGGCGGGGCCGGCGCCAATGATCACGATATCGAACGACATATGCAGGACGCTCCCATTGAGTCGCTGCAAGCTACCGTTTGACTCGCCCGCCCGTGCTGATCCTGGTCATGGCGTGGACGCCTCGCCGGGCTATTCTCCGGGTTCGGTTCAACAGCCTCATTGGCTCGGCGACCTGCCATAACGCGTGCGTTTCGCTATTCCGGCGCCTAACATGCGAAAAAATCGGAGCAAGCGCAGGCGATGGATACCCAGGGGTCAATAGTCGCGTCGTCGCAAACGGTCGAGCAACTGGAACGCGCCTGCGAGGGCTGGCGACGGGTCGACAATCTGTTGCGTCGGTTGTGTTCCCGCCTGACCTATGCGGCCGAAGGCCGCGCCGGGATACTCGACGCCACCTTGAGCGAACTGCGCCAGCGCCTGCGTGAGCCGCTCGAAGAGGCCGCGCTGGAGTCGTTGCTGCTTCGTCTTACCGATGCCGTGCGCGCGCTTGATGCCTTGCCTGTCGAAGCAGCGCCGGTCGCGCCGATGGACGAGGTGGCGGCGGAAGTAGTTGTGCCACCGCGTTCGGCCACCGCCAGCCTGTTGCTGCAATTGATCGACCGCCTGGGACTGGAGGACAACGCCACCGAGCGCCTGGACAACGTCCGCAAGGCGATTCTGCAGGCCAGTGATGAGGCGGCACTGGCCGCGCAGGCCGAAATTGTCGCCTGCATGGTCAACCGCCATCACCGGCAGCTCGACGACCAGCGCGCAGCCGCCGAGGCGCTGTTGGCCCAGGTCACCCTGCAACTGGGCGAACTGACGCGCTACCTCGACCACGAGAGCACCGACCGTCACGACGGCAAGGGCGCACGACAGGAACTGGACCGTCACCTGACCAGCGAAATCGACGCGCTGGGCACCCATTTGCATCAGGCGCGCGATGTGAGCAGCCTGCACCAAGAGGTGCAATCACGGCTGGGCGCGATCGCCAGCCACCTGAAGACGTTTCGCGAGCGCGAAGACGCGCGCGAACGCGAATGGCGCCTACAGTCGGAGCGGATGAGCCAGCGCATCGGCGAACTGGAGCGTTCCGCGCAATCGTTCGAGGCCCGTCTCAGGCAGAAGCAGCAGCTTGCCTCGATCGACCCGCTTACCGGCATCGCCAACCGGCTGGCGTTCGAGCAGGACATCGAGCGGGTCTGCGCGCAGGTAACGCAGGATGGCGCCGAAGCCTGCCTGCTGGTCATCGACATCGATCACTTCAAGAAGATCAACGATCGCTTCGGCCACGCCGCGGGTGATCGCGCATTGCGCATCGTGGCCGAGCAACTCGCCACCCGGCTGCGCGCCGACGACTTGCTGGCGCGCTACGGTGGCGAAGAATTCGTGGTCCTGCTGCCACGAACCGATGCGGCGGCCGGCCGTGCGATGGCCGAAAACCTGCGCGCCTGCATCGAAAGCGTTGCTTTCCGCGGTCAGAAACGACCCGTGCAAATTACCCTTTCATGCGGGGTCACCGTGCTGGGCAAGGGTGATACGCCGGGGGATGCCTTCGATCGCGCGGACCGCGCGCTGTACCGCGCGAAGCACCGCGGACGCAACCGCTGCGTGATGTTGTGAGAAGGGTTTGACCACCTGCGGCCAGCGGGACGGTTGAGCCGGTTTCCCGCGTTGCCGAACAGTCGCGCGTGCGCTCAACGGCACGCCGCTGCCGCCATACCCGTGGCCGTGGTCACGCCGACCTGATGCAGATAAGTCAGCAGCGCATCAGTGTCCGTTGTGGTCGCGAAACCGGCCGTGTACCCGTCCGGGCGCACCAGCACCCAGCTGCCTGGTTCCAGTCCGTAGCCGTCGCGGACATAACCCTGCGTGTCGACCACATCGCCGCGCTCGCCAAATACATGCACGCGCAGTTGCGCGTGTACGGGGATCGCGTCGTGGTCCACCGCGTTGCCCAGCAATGTCCAATGCGGCCCCCGGAACAGATCGAACAGCCGAGCCTGCGTACCCGAGGCGCGATGGATCGGGGCATCGGGTGCGCGGTCGCCGGCCTGCAGTGCATGCGATCGGACCGGACCTTGCAGCACGAGCGACGAGCCGGCGTAGCCCAGGTCGAGCTGGCGCGCGTCGCGACCGCGCTGGTAGTCGCCCTTGCGGGCGGCGTCGAGCAGCCGGGTGGACAAGCCGAGCACGTTCGCGGCAACGGGGCGGCGTTCCTCCTCGTAGCTGTCGAGCAGGGCACCAGGCGCGCCGGCCAGCACGGCGGCCAGTTTCCAGCCCAGGTTGTAGGCATCCTGCACGCTGGTGTTGAGGCCCTGGCCGCCGGTGGGCGGATGGGTGTGCGCGGCGTCGCCGATCAACAGCACGCGGCCCACGCGGTAACGGTCGGCCAGGCGGGCGTTCATGCGGAAGACGGAGGCCCAGGCCACGGCGCTGACGCGGATGTCGTGACGGCCGGTGCGCTCGGCCACCAGCGCATCGAGGTTGGCGGCGGAGAGATCGACGTCGCCCTCGAGTGGCACCGGCGCCTGGATCTGGAACAGCTCCGTGCCCCGCAGCGGGCAGATCCCGACCTGCCGTGGCGAGCCATCGCCAAAGCGGTGCCAGGCGTCGCGATCCAGCCCGCTGAGCGTCACGTCGGCCACCATGCCGCGAATGTCCAGTGTCTTGCCGGGAAAGCCGATGCCCAGCGCCTGGCGCACGAAGCTGCGGCCGCCATCGGCGCCGATGAGGTAGCGGGCGTGCACGGTTTCCTGACCGTTGGCGGCCGAAAGCGTGGCCTTCACGCCTTGCGCGTCCTGTTGCAGCGCCACCAGCTCGCAACCGAATTGCACCTGATGTCCCAATTCGGCGAGCCGGCCCCGCATCACCCGCTCGGTGAGGAACTGCGGCAGCATCCATGGCATGCCGTAGGGCTCGGTAGGCGTGGCGACCGCATCGGCCGACATCGGCGTATCGGCATGGCTGCCGTCGTCGCGATACGCGCGCTGCGGCGGGTAGGGCCCGCCGAGGGCATGGATGCGGTCGGCGATGCCCAGGTCGTCGAACACCTCCAGCGTGCGCGGCTGCAGCCCCTTGCCGCGCGAGCCATGGAAGGGACGTTCCATCTTTTCGATGAGGCGGAAGGCCACGCCGCGGCGTGCCAGGTCGATGGCCAGGGTGAGGCCGGCGGCGCCGGCGCCGCAGATCAGTACATCGACGTTCGATACGTTCATGGCGTTCTCCAGATATGTGTAAAATGCACGTAATTGGAGGGAAGAATATGGCTACGAAGAAAAATGTGCAAGATGCACATATGTCGGTGAACATCCGTGCGCTGCACGATGCGTTGCTGAGCGTCATCGGCGTGATGAGCCGTCCGGACGTGGACGAGCGCATGGTGCGCGAGGCCGGTATCGCGCTGGACGGCGCGCTGTTTCCGCTGCTGGTGATGGTCGAGCGGTTCGGCCCCATCGGCATCGTGGAACTGGCCAACCGCGGCGGGCGCGACTACACCACGGTGAGCCGACAGGTGAGCCGGCTGGAAAGCCAGGGCCTGGTCGAGCGGCGTTCGCACGACAACGATGCCCGTGTGCGCGCCGTTGCGGTGACGCCCAAGGGTCAGGCGATGACGGATGCGCTGGATGCGGCGCGCGAGCGCATGGCGCGCGCGATGTTCGCCGACTGGAGCAAGTCGGACGTCGATACGCTGGTCAGTCTGCTGCAACGGTTTGCCGGCGGCCTGGAACGGCACGCGCGCGGGGAGCAGGAATAGGCTGCGCCGCGAATCGCCGAACGAGATCGCCGAACGAAACGATCGCCCGCCGGCGCTGCGCATTGGGTAGCATCCGGCATCTTTCCGTCGCGGACCGCAGCATGGCATCCCCAACGCAAGCGCTTTCTCCGGGCCATCCGCCGATCGGCGCGCTGCTGCGCGAGTGGCGCACCCTGCGGCGCATGAGCCAGCTCGACCTGGCGCTGGAAGCGGGCCTGTCGGCGCGGCATCTGAGCTACGTGGAAACGGGCAAGGCGCGCGCCAGCCGTGAACTGGTTTGTCGCCTGGCCGACGTGTTCGGCATGCCGCTGCGCGAGCGCAACGCGCTGTTGCTGGCCGCCGGTTATGCGCCGCAGTATCCGGAGAACGCGCTGGCCACGCCGGCGCTGGAGCGGATGCGGCAGGCGATCGAGCTGATCATCGCGCACCAGGAGCCGTATCCGGCCTTCGTGATCGACCGGCAATGGAATGTGCTGATGGCGAACGACGCGGCGGTGAGGGTCAACCGCCTGCTGATGGACGGCCGCGAAAGCCGGCACGCCAACCTGCTGCACCAGGTATTCGACCCGCTGGATTTCCGCCCGGTGATCGTCAACTGGCCGGAGGTGGCGGAGAAGTTCATCCGCCATGCCCACGAACAGCTCGCCGCCGCACCCACCGATGCCGCGTTGCAGACCTTGCTGGCCGACGTGCTGGCTTATCCCGGCGTGCCCGCTCATTGGCGCAGCCGCGACCTAGAACGCGCGCCGGTGCCGGTATTGACGCTGGTGTTTCGCAGCCGCCGGGGCGAGCTGCGCTTTTTCGAAACGATCACCACCTTCTCGATGCCGCGCGACGTCACCCTGGACGAACTGCGCATCGAATGCGCGTTTCCCGCCGACGATCACACCGCCGCGGTCTGCGCCGAACTGGCCGCATCCGCGTGATGGGCGATGACCTCGGAGGTTATTGAGCACTGCCGACCGGCTCTTCATCCTTGGCCCTCCTTCACCATCAGGATGGTCACGATGAGCAAGCGTTCGTTGGCGGCATGGAGCTGGATGTTGGCGATCGCCACGACGATCTCCACCGGACTGGCCATCGCCGCAGGCAGCCCGGCAAGGGCACCCCAGGTCGACGCGCAACATGCGCAGCTCGCCGGCCTGACCGGGCATTGGTCCGTGCGGCAATTGATGTGGACCGATCCGCAGTCGCCGCCCGTCATCGATCAGGGCGACGCCAGTTATGCGATGGTGCTCGGCGGCCGCCATCTGCGGCAGCAGTTGCACATCGCGTCCAGCAAGGCGTTCGAAGGCCTGGGCTACATCGGTTACGACGACGCCACGGGCAAGTACTACAGCAGCTGGATGGACACCAATTTCTCCGGGATCATCCTGGCGTACGGCAGCTACGACGCGGCGAGCCGCACGTACAGTCTGGTCGGCGAAATGGCCGGCAAGCACGGTGCGTCCGTTCCGGTGCGCGAGGTGATGCGCATCGCCGACCGCGATCATTTCACCTACGAGTTCTACGAAACGCGTGGCGGCAAGGAAGCGCTGGCCGTCCGCCTGCAGTACACGCGGATGGATGGATGAAAACCGGTTTGCCGCGGCGGTGCCGATGGTTTCCACCGCGGCGGCGCGGCCTGGTTATGGCTTGCGTGGCGCCCACGCAGGCGATACCCTGCGTGACCCTTTCCACCCACCCGAGCTTGGAGGATCGCTGACCATGATTGTTCATCCCACGACTTCCGCCGGGTTGGCGTTGCGCTGAACCCAAACGCCTGGATGGCCGTCCATCGGCCCATCCACTTTTTCCGCTACGCGTTGACCCCGGCGTTCCGTTCGACCTCCCGCGAGGGCGGTCGCCACGTTCTGTCACTTTTCCCGGGTTACGCATGTCCATTCAGGCATACACGCTGTTCCAGCTCGGCTGGCGGCCGGGTTATTCGCAACATCTCACCCTGCAGGATTTCGAGGCGGGTTATCCAGCGCGCGTCGTTGGTGTGCATCGCAGTGGCCTGTCGGTGCTGTCCGCGCGGGGCCTTGCGACGGTCGCTTTGCCGCGCGACGTGGCTGCGGGCGTCGAACCCGCGGCCACGGTGGGCGACTGGCTGCTGGTCGAGATGGAAACGCCGCGCGTGCTGCGGCTGATCGAGCGGCAATCGTTGATCGCGCGCATCGCGGCCGGCTCGGAGCACCGCGTGCAGGCGATCGCGGCCAACCTCGACACCTTGTTCGTGGTCACCTCCTGCAACGACGACTTCAACCTGTCGCGGCTGGAGCGCTACCTGGCCGTGGCGTTCGAGGCGGGCGTCGAACCGGTCATCGTGCTGACCAAGGCCGATCTCTGCGCCGACGTGGAAACCTGTCTCGACGCCGCGCGTTCCATCGCACCCGCCATTGCCGTCGTATCCATCGACGCCACCTCGGCGCCATCGGTGGAAAACCTCGCCCCATGGCTGGGCAGCGGACAGACGGTGGCTTTCGTGGGCTCGTCCGGCGTCGGCAAATCGACCTTGGCCAACACGCTGATCGGTAGCGCGGCGCAGGCCACCGGCGGCATTCGCGAGGATGATGCGCGTGGCCGCCACACCACCACGGCGCGGGAGATGTTCGCCTTGCCCGGCGGCGCGTGGGTCATCGATACGCCGGGCATGCGCGAGTTGCGTGTCGGCAGCGTGGAAACCGGCATGAACGCCGTATTCGACGACATCGAGGCGCTCGCCGCGCAATGCCGATTCCACGATTGCCGCCACCAGGGCGATCGCGGTTGCGCCGTGGCGGCGGCGATCGACGACGGTTCGCTCGATGGCCGCCGGCTCGACAACTATCGCAAGCTGCAACGCGAAGCGGCCAATGCAGCGCGTTCGACCAGGGAGCGCCACGAGCACGATCGCCACTACGGCTTGCTGAACCGCCGCACGCAACGATCGCAGCGCGAAAAGAAGGGACGCGACTACTGAGGGAGACGGCGGGGCGTTTCGCCGTTC
The DNA here is from genome assembly GCF_039523575.1 of Rhodanobacter caeni. Taxonomy (NCBI): domain Bacteria; kingdom Pseudomonadati; phylum Pseudomonadota; class Gammaproteobacteria; order Lysobacterales; family Rhodanobacteraceae; genus Rhodanobacter; species Rhodanobacter caeni. The sequence goes on from NZ_BAAAFO010000001.1 coordinate 759,619, forward strand.
GGCGGGCCGCCCCACGTCTTCGCTAGTGCGCGCGCTGGTGGCGCCGGTTCAACGCGAGGCGCTGCGCGATCTTCAAGGTGCCCGGCACGACACGCCCGGCGCCGAGGCGTAGCTTTCACCCGACTTCAACGGCGCCAGCCACGCCTGCATGCCCTTGCTCCACCATTGCCAACCGTCGCCGATGTAGCGCGCGCCGCTGCCGGAAATGGCGATGTGCAGGTGGTGGGTCTTGCCGTCGAAGGCGAGTTCGGCCGTGTCCGTATCCGGATAGCCAGCTCGCACGATTCGGCCATCGTCGCAGGTGTAGGCCAGCGTTTTCGTCACGGCGGCGGGCGCCGGGGGCGGCGACGACTGGCAGCCAGCGAGCAGGAGGGTGAGGGCGATCAGCGGAATACGGTCGGCCATCGTTTGCGCTCCTGTGTCGATGTTCGGCGCGCGCTTGTGCGGCAGCCGTTCGCGGTCGAGGGTATCCGCTGATGCCACGGGCGTGTCGAGATTTCATGAAGCGGCGGCGCAGACATGCCGTGGCCGCCCAATACCGGGATTTGACGTCCTTACCTCATGTAACTACTTTTGATAACTACATATTCAGGAGCCCAAGGAAATGGACTTCGAATGGGACGACGCCAAGGCGGCCTTGAATCTGCGCAAGCATGGCATCGCGTTCGAAGAAGCTGCACGCGTGTTTCTCGATCCGGGCCGCGTCGACATGATCGATGATCGCGAGGAGTACGGAGAGGAGCGTTGGCTGAGCGTTGGCTGAGCATTGGTTGGGTGGATCCCGTGCTTCTGGTGGTAGTGCATGCCGTGCGTGGCGTCCACGGTGAAATCATCCGCATCATTTCCGCCCGCAAGGCCAACGCCTACGAACGAGCCATTTATCATGAAGCACAAAATTGACCCCAAACATCCGAAGCCGCTGGGCGCCGCACAACGCAAGCGCCTGCAGGCCGTCGCGGACATGCCGGACGAGGCCATCGACTACAGCGACATTCCCGCGCTGTCGGCGGCGTTCTGGGCGGCGCATCGCCCCGCGCGTACCGAGCCGAAGGCGCAGGTGACCTTGCGTATCGACCGGGATGTGCTTGATTACTTCAAGGGTGGCGGTTCGGGTTACCAGACGCGGATCAACGACGTGCTGCGCAGCTTCGTCATCGCGCACACGTCCGGTCGGCGTTGAACCTGCGGTTGGCGTTCCGGTGGTGTCGCCGGCGTCGTGAGGACGCTGGGCGGTTTTACCTTGCGGCAGGGCGCCGCATCAAGCCTTCAACCGATACCCCGTGCGGAAGATCCACCACACCCCGGCCATGCAGGCGGCCAGGAACAGCAGCGTCATGCCCATGCTGATTTCCACGCTGACGTCGGATACGCCGTAGAAGCTCCAGCGGAAGCCGCTGATCAGGTACACCACCGGGTTGAACAGGCTGATCTTCTGCCACAGCGGCGGCAGGATGTGGATGGAGTAGAAGCTGCCGCCCAGGAAGGTCAGTGGGGTGACGATCAAGAGCGGTACCAGCTGCAGTTTCTCGAAGCCGTCGGCCCAGATGCCGATGATGAAGCCGAACAGGCTGAAGGTCACCGAGGTAAGGATCAGGAACGCCACCATCCAGATCGGATGGGCGACGTCGAAATCCACGAACAATCGCGCGGTGACCAGGATGATCACGCCCAGCAGCACCGACTTGCTGGCGGCGGCGCCCACGTAGCCGCCCAGGATTTCCAGATACGACACCGGCGCGGAGAGGATCTCGTAGATGGTGCCGGTGAACTTGGGAAAGTAGATGCCGAACGAGGCGTTGGAGATGCTCTGGGTCAGCAGCGACAGCATGATCAGCCCGGGCACGATGTAGGCGCCATAGCTGACGCCGTCGATGCCGCCCATGTGCGAGCCCATCGCCGCGCCAAACACCACGAAGTACAACGTGGTGGAGATCACCGGCGAGACGATGCTCTGCAGCAGGGTGCGGCGGGTGCGGGCCATCTCGAAGCGGTAGATCGCGCCCATGCCATGCCAGTTGAATTTCATGCGCGGTCCTCCACCAGGCTCACGAAAATATCCTCCAGCGAACTCTGGCGGGTCTGCAGGTCCTTGAAGTCGATGCCCGCTTCGCCGAGCCGGCGCAGCAGCGTGTCGATGCCGGTGTTCTCGCCCTGGGCGTCGAAGGTGTAGACCAGTTGCTGGCCGTCGTCGGAGAGCGCCAGCGGATAGCCGGCCAGGGCGGCGGGAATCGCCTGCAACGGCGCCTGCAACTGCAGGATCAGCTGCTTGCGCCCCAGCTTCTCCATCAGCTCGGCCTTGCCCTCGACCAGGATCAGCTCGCCCTTGTTGATCACGCCGATGCGATCGGCCATTTCCTCGGCCTCGTCGATGTAATGCGTGGTGAGGATGATGGTGACGCCGGTGTCGCGCAGCGCGCGCACCATCGCCCACATGTCGCGCCGCAGCTCCACGTCGACGCCGGCGGTGGGCTCGTCCAGGAACAGGATCGGCGGCTCGTGCGAGAGTGCCTTGGCAATCATCACGCGACGCTTCATGCCACCGGACAGCGTCATCAGCTTGCTGTCCTTCTTGTTCCACAGCGAGAGGTCCCTCAGCACCTTCTCGATGTACGCGCTGTTGGGCCGCTTGCCAAACAGCGCGCGGCTGAAGCTGACCGTATCCCACACGGTTTCGAACGCGTCGGTGGTGAGCTCCTGCGGCACCAGGCCGATGCGCTCGCGTGCGGCGCGGAAATCGCGCACCACGTCGTGGCCATCAGCCAGCACGTTGCCGCTGCTGGGGTTAACGATGCCGCAGATGATGCTGATGAGGGTGGTCTTGCCGGCGCCGTTGGGGCCGAGCAGGGCGAAGATCTCGCCGCGGCGGATCTGCAGGTCGATGCCCTTGAGCGCGCTGAAGCCTGAGGCGTAGGTTTTTGTCACCTGGCGCACGTCGATGATCGATTGCACGGTGCGTGTTCCTGTCGCATGCGAAGCGGCCGAGTATAAACACTGCGGCCGTCGGGGCTGTTCGCTTTTTGTTGCGCGGCTCCCGGGCAACGCATCGGGCGACTTGATGGTTGCTTGATCCCCTCTCCCGGAAGAAGGTTCGGGCGGAGCGGTCGCTCAATCCAGCGGACGCACCCAGATGTTGCGGAAGCTGATCGGCTGCGAGGGATCGCCGTGCGCCTGCAGCTTGATCGGCGCATCGGTGTAGGACGTGTACTTCGGCTTGCCGATGTAGACGGTTTCGCCGGCCAGCGCGGTGTGGTTTTGCACCAGCACGCCGTTGTGAAGCACGGTGACATGGGCCGGCGAGGTGAGCGCGCCGTTGGCGGCGAATACCGGCGCCGTCCAGATGACGTCATAGGTTTGCCATGCGCCCGGCGGACGCATCGCATTGACCAGCGGCGGCGTCTGCTTGTAGATGCTGGCGGCCTGGCCGTTGACGTAGGTGGGGTTGTTCCACGAATCCAGAATCTGCAGCTCGTAGCCCGCATCACGCGGCCCGGTCGAGGCGAGGAACAGGCCGCTGTTGCCGCGCGCCTGGCCTTCGCCGGTGATGTCCGCCGGCACCTGCCATTCCAGGTGCAATTGATAATTCCTGAACCGCTGCCGGGTCTGGATGTTGCCCAGCGCCTTGTCGACCGTCAGCACCCCGTCGCGGACCTTCCAGCGCGCCGGCGAATGATCGGCGACGGATTCCCATGCATCCAGGTTGCGGCCGTCGAACAGCACGATCGCATCGGAGGGCGGTGCGCCGGGGTGATCGCCCGGCGTCACCCGCTTGGGCACGGGCTGCCATTGTTCGGTGGCCGCGGGGTCGGTGGATGGGTGATCCGCGGCAACAGCGAACGGCGGCATCGTGGTTGCCAGCGCGGTGAGGACGAACGCGGTTTGCCACTTCATGGGCAGCTCCGAGAAAGGAAAATCACACCGTGCACAGCCGCGCCGCATCGGCGAAGGCGGCGAACGGGTCGGGTCCCGCCGGCACGAACTCGTGCGCGATATAACCCTTGAAACCCAGGTCCGCGATCGCCTTGGCGATGGCGTGGTAGTTGAGCTCCTGCGTGCCGTCGATCTCGTGGCGGCCCGGCACGCCGGCGGTGTGGAAATGACCGATCCAGGCGATGTTGTCGCGGATCGTGCGGATCACGTCGCCCTCCATGATCTGCATGTGGTAGATGTCGTAGAGCAGCTTCACGTGGGGCGAGCCCACGCCCTTCATCACGGCCACGCCGAAGCGTGTGCTGTCGCCCTGGTAGCCGGGGTGGTCGACCTTGCTGTTGAGCAGTTCCACGCAGATCGTGATGCCGTTTTCGGCCGCGTACGGCGCGATCTTCGAAAGCCCCGCGACGCAGTTGTCGATGGCGTGGCCTTCGTCGATGCCCGGCTGGCGGTTGCCGAACATCGTGATCAGGTTGGTGACGCCCGCGCGTCTGGCCAGCGGAATCGCGGTTTCCAGCTCCTTCAGCAGCACGGCGTGATGGGCCGGGTCGTTGAAGCCCATGGTGAGGAAGTTGTCGCGTTTGGCGGGGTAACCCATCGATACCGCCAGGCCGCTGTCGTTGACCACCGCCCATTCGTCCGCGTAGACCAGATCGACACCGGTAAAGCCGATCGCCTTCAGGCGCCGGCAGAGTTCGGGCAGCGGCGCCTGCGAGGTCCAACGGCTCAGCGATTGCTTCAGGCGTCCTGGCGCGATGTTTTGCGACACCGGCGATCGTGAGCCGCTGTCCGCCGATGCGGCCAGCCATGGCGCCGCGCCCAGCGCGGTGAGCGTGGTGCCGAGCCAGGCCAGCGCATCGCGCCGGGTAAGGCCGCCGGTGCTCATGGGTCGATACCCAGCACGCGGCGATTCAACGCCGCGTCGGCGCCAGTGGCGGCGAAGTCATCGAAAGCGCGCCCGGTGACCTTGATGATGTGGTTGCGGATGAAGGCCGCGCCTTCGGCCGCGCCCTGCTCGGCGTCCTTGATGCAGCACTCCCATTCCAGCACCGCCCAGCCCGGGTAGCCGTATTGCGCGAACTTGCTGAAGATCGAGCGGAAGTCGATCTGTCCGTCGCCCAGCGAGCGGAAGCGGCCGGGGCGATCGATCCAGTCCTGGTAGCCGCCGTAGACGCCGGAGCGGCCATTGGGGCGAAACTCGGCGTCCTTCACGTGGAAGGCGCGGATGCGCTCGTGATAGAGGTCGATGAAGGCGAGGTAGTCCAGCTGCTGCAACACCATGTGGCTGGGATCGTAGAGGATGTTGGCGCGCGGGTGCTGGTCCACCGCGTCGAGAAAGCGCTCGAAGGTGGCGCCGTCGTGCAGGTCCTCGCCCGGATGCAGCTCGAAACAGACGTCTACACCGGCGTCGTCGAAGGCATCGAGGATCGGGCGCCAGCGCTTGCCCAGTTCCGCAAACGCCTGCGCGATCAAGCCGGCCGGACGTTGCGGCCACGGATAGAACAGGTGCCAGGCCAGCGCGCCGGAGAAGGTCGCATGCGCGGTGAGGCCGAAGTGCTCGCTGGCCTTGGCCGCCAGCTTCAGCTGTTGCACGGCCCAAGCCTGGCGCTCGGCCACGTTGCCGCGCAGCGCCGGCGGGGCGAAGCCGTCGAACAGGCGGTCGTAGGCCGGGTGCGACGCCACCAGCTGGCCTTGCAGGTGCGTGGCCAGCTCGGTCACCGCCAGTCCGTGTTCGGCCAGCATGCCGGCGATGTCGTCGCAATACGTCTTGCTGGCGGCGGCCTGTTCCAGGTCGAACAGGCGGGTGTCGTTGGTGGGAATCTGCACGCCGACAAAACCCAGCGACGCCGCCCAGCGGGCGATATGGGGCAGGGTGTCGAACGGCGCGGTGTTGCCCGCGAACTGGGCCAGGAAGATGCCCGGGCCTTTGAGTGTTTTCATGGGTCAGAGCCTCAAGACGGTTTCGACGGCCCAGGCGCGGCCGTTGCCCGCCTTGGACAGGGGCACGTCGGCCTGGTAGCCGCCGGGGACGGCCACGTACTGCAGCACCTGCGTGCAGCCGGGTTCGGACATGAAGAAGCCCAGCATCGCCAGCTTCTTGGTCATCAGCACGAAGGCGGGGGCGGAGAGGTGATCGATGTGGCGGCCTTTGGCGAGCGCTTCGGCGTGCAGCCGGGTGACCAGCGCCTTGCGCTGCGCGGCATCGAGGCGCAGGAAGGGCGTGTCGCTGGCGCCACGGAAGCTGGCCATCGCGGCCAGGTAGCGTGCCTGCTCTTCCTTCGAATACACATCCTTGAACATCTGGTCGATGAAACGCGGCACGCCCGCGTCCACGGCGCCGGGCGTGTCGGTGCGGGGAATGATGATGTCGACCACGGCGGCGATCAGCTCGCCCTGGGGCTCGGTGAAGAAACCGGCCCCGGCGGCCGGCTTTTGCGCGGCGGCGTGCGCGTCGAACACGGCCAGCAGCGGCGCACCGGCCGCGCTGAGCGCCAGCGCGGACATGCATTTCAACCATTCGCGACGGTTCATGGCGTCTCTCCTCAATGCTTGAGAAGAAAACCACATCCCGTGGTTTCTTCTGTCGCGCGTCCGGTACATGCCCGGACGCGCTCACGTGAATCAGTCGATTCGCGCCCGGCCATCCGTGGCCGGGCTTCGAGGTTGAAAATGCACAACCTCTCAGATATTGCCGCGCTTGAGTTCTTCCACCGCATGGTTGGCGGCTCGCGCCGTCAACGCCATGTAGGTCAGCGACGGGTTCTGGCAGGCGGACGAGGTCATGCAGGAGCCGTCGGTGACGAAGACGTTCTTGCAGGCATGCATCTGGTTCCAGCCGTTGAGCACCGAGGTCTTCGGGTCGCGGCCCATGCGCGCGGTGCCCATCTCGTGGATGCCGGCGCCCACGTTGGCCTTGATCTTGTAGGGCGTGACGTTGCGGTAGCCGGCGGCGGTGAGCATCTCCACCGCATCGTCCATGATGTCCTTCTCCATGCGGATCTCGTTCTCGCCGTGGGCGGCGTCGAAGTTGAGCAGGGGCAGGCCATACTTGTCCTTGCGGTTGCGGTCCAGGGTGACGTGGTTGCGGTGCGACGGCAGCATCTCGCCGAAGCCGGTCATGCCGATGCGCCACTGGCCCGGCGACTGGGCCGCGCGTTTCAGCTCGTCGCCAAGCAAGGGCTCGTCCACCAGCCGCGTCCAGTCCTGGCGGCTGGCGCCGCCCTGGAAACCGAAGCCGCGCAGGTAGCCGCGCTTGTCGTTGCCGATGTTGCGGTAGCGCGGGATGTAGAAGCCGTTGGGGCGGCGGCCGGTGTAGTAGCGATCCTCGTGGCCGTCCACCAGCGCGCCGGCGCCGCTGCCGAACACGTGGTCCATGATGTTGTGGCCAAGCTCGCCGCTGTCGTTGCCGAAGCCGTTGGGGAAGCGGGTGGAGGTGGAGTTGAGCAGCAGCTGCGCGGTGCCGAAGGTGGAGGCGCAGACGAAGATGATGCGGGCGAAGTAATCGGTCTGCTGGCCGGTTTCGGCATTCAACACGCGCACGCCGGTGGCCTTGCCCTTGGCGTTGTCGTAGATCAGCTCGTGCACGATGGCGTTGGCCACCATGGTCATGTTGCCGGTGCGCTGGGCCGAGGGCAGGGTGGAGGAGTTGCTGCTGAAGTAGGCGCCGTACGGGCAGCCGCGCATGCACAGGTTGCGGTACTGGCAGGGCGCGCGTTGCGGGCTCTTGTCGTGCTTGAGCGGCGCCGACAGGTTGGCGGTGCGGCCGATGATCAGGCGGCGCCCCAGCTTGCTGGCCAGCTTCTCGCGGAAATCCTTCTCGACGCTGTTGAGCTCCATCGGCGGCAGGTACTGGCCGTCGGGCAGCTGCGCCAGGTGGTCGGTGTTGCCGCTGACGCCGATGAATTCCTCGACGTAGTCGTACCAGGGCGCCAGGTCGTCGTAGCGGATCGGCCAGTCCACGCCCACGCCGTCCTTCGCATTGGCCTCGAAATCCATCGGGCTGAAGCGGTAGCTCTGGCGCCCCCACATCAGCGAGCGGCCGCCGACCTGGTAGCCGCGGAACCAGTCGAACGGCTTGGTTTCCTCGTACGGGTTGTCGAGGTCGTCCACGAACCAGTGCTTGGTCGATTGCTTGATGCCGTAGAAGGACGGGCGCGTGTGCACCGGATGGCGGCGGATGTCCTCCTGTGTGGGTTCGTCGGCATAGGGCAGTTCCCATGGCGCCTTCATGGCGGTGGGGTAGTCGCCGTGCTCGACCATGCGGCCGCGCTCCAGCACCAGGGTCTTGAGCCCTTTCTCGGTCAGTTCCTTGGCGGCCCAGCCGCCGCTGATGCCGGTGCCGATGACGATGGCGTCGTAGATGTGGTTGTTCATGCGGGCCTCGGGGAAAAGGCGATCAACGGAAAAAGTGCGCGTTTAGGGAAAGTCAGAACAAACCTTTACTCGTCATTCCAGCGAAAGCTGGAATCCAGTGTCTTCAAGAGGCTACCGAGACGCTGGATCCCAGCTTTCGCTGGGATGACGACTTGTTCAAACCATCCTTAGCGCCACGGACGCAGGTAGTCGTAATCGATGCGCGCGGCATCGAGCTGGCTGATGCGGGAGAACGGGCCTTCCTGCTCGACAAAGCAATGCTTCAGCCCGGCGCGGTCGGCCGCGGCCATGATCGGCTGGTAGTCCAGCGTGCCGCGGCCCAGTTCGGAGCCGGGGTAGCTGCCGTTGCCGGCGCCGGGCAGGAAATCCTTGGCGTGCATCAGCGGCATGCGGCCGGGATTGGCCTTGAAATAGTCCGCGGGGTTTTTGCCGCCCATGTGGACCCAGCCGCAGTCCAGTTCGAACTGCACCAGGTCGTGCTGGGTTTCCCTCAGCAGCACGTCGTAGAACGTCTGGCCGCCGCCCACGTCGGAAAATTCCAGGTGATGGTTGTGATAGGCGTATTGCAGGCCGGCCTGCTTCGCTTTTTCGCCCAGGCGGTTGGCGTATTCCGCGGTGCGCTTGGCGCCGTCGAGCGAATAGTCCTGCTCGCCGGGCTTGCCGCTGGCGGCGGCCTCTTTCTGCATGATCGCCGGCAGCATGCTGCTGACGATGTAGTGCGCGCCCAGCGTGTGCGATGCCTCGATACCCGGCTCGAAACCGATGCCGTCGAAGTGCAGGCTGGGGCAGCGCAGGCCGGTGGCGTCCAGTTGGCCGCGCAAGGTGGCCGCGGTGCTGGTGATGATGGCCTCGATCTCGGTGTAGCCGATCGACTTCAGCGTTTTCAACGCACCGATCGGATCGTCCTGGTAGGCCTTGAGCACCATGTACAACTGGATGCCGAGCGGCTTGCCTTGCGAAGCGGCGGCGAACGCCTTTCCGGCCGTGCCGGTCGCCAGCCACGCGGCGGTGCCGCAGAGCGCGGAGCGGGCCAGGAATTGCCTGCGCGTCATCGTCACGGGGTTTTCTCCCGGGTGGCCAGGTTGAGGTGGGAAAGCTCGGGGTCTGCGGCGCGTTCGCGGTCCTTGAACAGCAGCAGGAACAGCACCAGCACGGCGGCAGCAAAGCCGGCGGCGGTCAGCCAGATCGGGCGCCACTGGTGCGCCACGAGGCCCTGGGCATCCGTCGCGGCATAGGCGTCGACGGCCAGCCCGGACAGCCACGAGCCCACGAACATGCCCAGGCCATAGGTGATGAAGGTGATCAGGCCCTGGGTGGCCGCGCGCAGGGCGGGCGGCGCCTCGCGATCGATGTAGATCTGCCCGACCACGAAGAAAAAGTCGAAGCAGATGCCGTGCAGGATGATGCCGAACCACAGCATCCACATCAGCTCGCCGGGCGCGCCGAAGGCGAACAGCACATAGCGCACCACCCAGGCCAGCATGCCCACGGCCAGCATGTACTTCACGCCCAGGCGCCGGAAGAACCAGGGGATCAGCAGCATGCAGAGGATTTCCGACATCTGCCCGCCGGTCATCTTGCCGGCCGCGTTGACCACGCCCACCTCGTTGAGAAACAGGTTGGTGAACGCGTAATAGAACTGCAGCGGAATGCAGATCAGGAACGAGGCCAGCGCGAACACCGCCATCGAGCGTCCGCGCAGCAGATGCAGCGCTTCCAGCGGCAGCGCCTGGCGCAACTCGAAGCGCTTGTTGCCGGCCAGCGGCGGGGTGGCGGGGAGGGTGAGGCAGTAACCGGCCATCGCCAGCGACAACCCGGCGGCGAGGTACAGCGGCGAGGCGGTGGCTTCGATGCTGGCCGCACCGACCACCAGGCCCACCACGATCCAGCCGATGGAGCCGAACACGCGGATGGCGCCGAACTCCTCGCGCGGATCGTCGATGTGGCGCATCGCCAGCGAGGTGGTCAGCGCCAGGGTGGGCATGTAGCAGAGGCTGTAGACCAGCAGCGTGGCGTACAGCACGCCGAACGCGTGCTGCTGCGCCGCGAAGCCCAGCAGCGCGGCACCCAGCACGTGCAGGGCGGCAAGCACGCCGCGGGTATCGAACCAGCGATCCGCCAGCAGGCCGGCGAACAGCGGCGAGATCATCGCGCCGATGGCCGTGGTGCCGGCGATGGCGCCGATCTCCGTGCCGCTGAAATGCAGCGTCTGGCCCAGCCAGGTGCCCACGGTGACGTACCACGCACCCCAGATCGCGTATTGGAAAAGCATCATCAAGCGAAGGCGCCACTTCATTTCCGTACTCCCCTTTTGCGTGGTTCGCGGTCGTCTTCCACGGTTTGCCATGTGCCGCCGGCGGCATGGCTCCTGAGCATGGCATCGATCACCAGCGCATTGCGGTAACCGTCGGCGAAGGTGGGCAGGGCCGCCGGTTTCGCCTGTGGCGTGGCGCCCTTGCGAATCCACGCGTAGGCATCGGCGATCAGGTTGCGGAAGGCGTCGCTCCAGGCTTCCGGATGGCCCGCGGGCAAGTGCGCGTAGCCGCGCGCGGCCGGATCGAGCAGGGCCGGGTCGCGCGACAGCACGGCGTTGGCGCGGTCGTGGTGGCCGATCCACAGTTCGTTGGGGTTTTCCTGCCGCCACGCCAGCGAGGCGAGGCGGCCGTTCACCTCCAGCCGCAAGTCGTTTTTGTGGCCGGGCAGCACCTGGCCCACGGTGACGCAGCCGCGGGCGCCGTTGTCGAAGCGCAGCAGCACGCTGGCGGTGTCCTCGCTGGTGATCTTCACCACGCGCCGCGTTGTCGCTTTTGCCTTGGCGAAAGCGCGCGTCGGCGCTTCCGCCACACGACGCACCGGTACGCCCGTGTACAGGTCGGCAAGCACCGCCACGATGCGCGCGCCGGTGACGTGTTCGGCCAGGTCGCACCAGTGCGAGCCGATGTCGCCCAGCGCGGAGCTGGCGCCGCCGCGGCGGGGGTCGAGCCGCCAGGAATAGGTGGTGTCGTCGGTGAGCCAGTCCTGCAGGTAGCAGCCGTGCACGAAGACGGGCGCACCCAACTTGCCCTTGGCGATCATGGCGCGCGCCTGCTGCACCAGGGCATGGCCGCGGTAATTGAACGTGACCACGTGCGCCACGCCGGCATCGCGCGCGGCCTCGTGCAACTCGCGGCTTTCCTGCAGGTTGCTGGCCAGCGGCTTGTCGGAGACCACATGCTTGCCGGCGCGCAAGGCCGCCAGCGAGATCTCCCGGTGCAGGTGGTTGGGCGTGGTGTTGTGAACGACGTGCACGGCCGGGTCGGCCAGCAGGTCGCGGTAGCTGGCGTAAGCGCGCCCGACGCCCAGTTCGCGCGCGCGCTTCTGCGCCGAGGCCTCGCTGGAGCCGGCCAGGCCCACGATTTCCACATCGCCCAGCCGTCGCACCGCATCGATGTGATGCGCGGCGATGAAGCCGGGCCCGACGAGCCCCATGCCGAGGGTCTTCATGCGGACGGCTCCCGATCTGGCGTCGATGCGATCGCGGTGGCGCCCTGGCCACCGGTCGATGCGCCGTTGGCGCCGGCCCTTGCGCGGGTGCCGATCGATCCGGACTCGCTTGCCATCTCCCCTCCGGCGGCATGCTGCCGCGTGCGATGTATTCGATTACATGGTGACCGACGGCGGCGAATTTCGGCTGCCGACTCCAGCTGGCCACGCAGAACAAAAATGCAAAAAACGACGGGACACGTGGCAAGCTGTGTAGCAGATGCGCAAATACTGGCGCAAGCGTTTCATGTAATCCATTACATTGCGTTGCACAAAAATGATGGCGGGCCGGCCGGGAGCCGGCCCGCCCGGCGCGTTGGGTCGCCGGGCGGATGCTATCGTGCGGCGCAGCGTCGACGAGGAGAGGGCTGACCGTGAGTTCGGAAGGATCCAGAGGCAAGCGAGCCGTTGCCCGTGCGCCGCGCAGCGCCGCAGTCGCGCCGGCGCGGGTAAGGACGATCAAGGAAATCGCCGCCATCGCCAATGTTTCGGTGGCGACGGTGTCGCGCGCGCTGCAGCGGCCCGAGGTCGTCAGCGACGCCACGCGCCAGCGCATACAGGAGGTGGTCAAGCGGCTCGGCTACACGCCCAACGCGCTGGCGCGCAACCTGCGCACGGCGCGCACGCGTCTGATCGTGGCCTTGCTGCCGGACATCGCCAATCCCTTTTTCTCCGAGGTGATCCGCGGCATCGAGCAGGTGGCGCACGAGAGCGGCTATTCGGTGCTGCTGGGCGAAACCCGGAGCAGCCTGGTGCGCGAGCAGGCCTATGCCGACATGGTCGCCGCGCGCCAGGCCGACGGCATCATCACCATGTCGCACCGCGTGCCGAAGATTCCGATGCCGGGCCGGCTGCCGGTGGTCAACGCCTGCGAGTACGTCAAGGACAAGCAGATCTCCAGCGTCTACGTGGACAACGTCGCCGCCGCCGGCGCCGCCGTCGATTACCTGGTGACACTGGGGCATCGCGAGATCGCCTTCATCGCCGGGCCGCCATCGAGCCCGATCTGCGTGGACCGCGAAAAGGGTTACCGGCTGGCCTTGCAGCGGGCGCAACTTGCCGTCGATCCCGCGTTGATGGTCAGCGGCGATTTCTCGATCGAGGCGGGTGAGCGCGCCGTGGAGTTGTTGCTGTCGCAGGGGCAGTCGTTCAGCGCGGTGTTCTGCTCCAACGACGAAATGGCGATCGGCGCCATGCGCGCACTGGGCTCGCGCGGGCTGCGCGTGCCGGAGGATGTCTCGGTGGTGGGTTTCGACGATATCCGTTTCGCGCGCTACACCTCGCCTGCGCTGACCACCGTGGCCCAGCCCAAGAACGCGCTGGGCCGCGAGGCCATGGCGATGCTGATCGAGCTGCTGGCCGATCCGGAGGTTCCGCCACGCAAGCGGGTGCTGTCGGCGGATCTGGTAGTACGCGGCTCGACCGCGCCGCCGTCGCCGCGCAAGCGGAAGTGACGATTCGGAGAGGGCTTGATTTTACAGCCCTTGGAGCAGCGAACTCCTCACCCGATCACACTGAGCGTAGCCGCCCGCAGGGCGGTGAAGTCGAAGTGGTGCGGGAAAGTTCAACGAGGCATGCCCTTCGACTCTGGCCGCTGCGCGGCCGACGCTCAGGGGGAACGGCGAGGGGGAGTGGAGTCTTCACAGCACCTGGAGAAGCGGCATCCTCCTCACCCGATCACACTGAGCGTAGCCGCCCGCAGGGTGGTGAAGTCGAAGTGATGCGGGAAAGTTCAACGAGGCATGCCCTTCGACTCTGGCCGCTGCGCGGCCGACGCTCAGGGGGAACGGCGAGGGGGAGTGGAGTCTTCACAGCGCCTGGAGAAGCGGCATCCTCCTCACCCGATCACACTGAGCCTAGCCGCCCGCAGGGCGGCGAAGTCGAAGTGCTGCGGGAAAGTTCACGAGGCATGCCCTTCGACTCTGGCCGCTGCGCGGCCGACGCTCAGGGAGAACGGCGAGGGGGGAGTGGAGTCTTCACAGCGCCTGGAGAAGCGGCATTCTCCTCACCCGATCACACTGAGCGTAGCCGCCCGCAGGGCGGCGAAGTCGAAGTGCTGCGGGAAGATACGGGACGTTCAAGCATGCGATAACTACGGATCAAGCCTCATCCCCGCGCACTTGCGCGTGGCTGATCAGGGCGAAGATGCAACTGCCGCCCACGATATTGCCCAGCAGGGTGGGCAGGCCGAAGTGGGCGGCGTAGTCGCCAAGCCCGGCGCCGCCGCTGAACACCAGATACAGCACCTCCACCGAGCCCACGATGATGTGGGTGAAGCCGCCCAGCGCGATCAGGTAGGTGGTCAGCACGATCACGGTGATCCGCGCCTGCTCGGCGGCCGGTACCAGCCACACCATGGTGGCAATCAGCCAGCCGGCCAGGATGCCCTTGGTGAACATCTGCCACGGCGAATTGCCCATCACCTCGGTGCCGATCCCGACCAGGGCCTCGTGCGTGGCCTGGTCGAACAACTGCATGTGCAGGATGCCGTACGCGAACAGGGCGGCGCCGATGAGGTTGCCCACGAAAACCACCGACCACAGCCGCAACAGCGAGCCGAGTTTGGCCAGGTCAGGATGCGTCATCAGCGGCAGCACGGCGGTCATCGTGTTCTCGGTGAACAATTGCTGCCGCGCCAGGATCACCACCAGAAAGCCGAACGGATAGCCCAGGCTTTCGATCAGGAAAGCGCCGGGCACCTCGCCGAGCCAGCGATGCAGCAGGCCGCGCGCCAGCATCGAAAACCCCATCGACAAGCCCGCGGCCAGCGCCGACCAGCCCAGCGCCGGAATGCTGCGGCCCAGCTCCTCCTCGCCCTGCAGCCGGATCGTTTCGTGCAGCACGGCGGCGCGCGGCGGCTGCTTTTCCTCCACGTCGTGCTTTTCTTCGGTTGAGAGGGAGAAGCCGTCTTTTTCGTCCGCGGTCTGGTGGTCGTCCGGCGTGGCGTCGGTGGCGAGTCGGTGCTGGTCGTCGTTCATGGCGCGCTCGGTGGGGACGGGCGCTCAATCGGCCCTGGTTGGCGCCGGTGTTACGCGCCAGACCGTGTTGCCCACGTCATCGGCCACCAGCAGGGCGCCCTTGGCGTCCACCGCCACGCCGACCGGCCGCCCTCGCGCGCGGCCCTGGCGGTCGAGAAAACCGGTCAGCACATCCTGCGCCGGGCCGGCGGGCTCGCCGTTGGCGAACGGCACGAAGATCACCTTGTAGCCACTGCGCGGACGGCGGTTCCACGAGCCGTGCTGGCCCACGAAGGCGCCGTTGCGATAACGCGCGCCGAGCAGTTCGCCGCGGTAGAAAACCAGGCCCAGCGAGGCGGTGTGCGGACCCAGCGCGTAGTCGGGCACCAGCGCCGATGCCACCAGGGCGGGGTCCTGCGGTTTCACCCGCGTATCGACGTGCTGGCCGTAGTAGCTGAACGGCCAGCCGTAGAAGCCGCCGTCCTTCACCGAGGTCATGTAGTCGGGTACCAGGTCGCTGCCCAGTTCGTCGCGCTCGTTCACCGCCGTCCACAGCGCGCCGCTCTGCGGTTGCCAGTCCATGCCGTTGGGGTTGCGCAGGCCGGTGGCAAACGGGCGCGCCGTGCCGCTGGCGATATCCACTTCGAGGATGCGCGCGCGATCCTTCTCCGCCGCCAGGCCGTTCTCGCCCACGTTGCTGTTGGAGCCCACGGTGACGTAGAGCTTGCGCCCGTCCGGGCTGGCGATGACGTTCTTGGTCCAGTGATGGTTGATGGTGCCGGCGGGCAGGTCGATCAGCTTGCGGCCGGGCGCGGTGATCGAGGTTTCGCCGCTGCGGTACGGAAACGCCAGCAGCGCGTCCGTATCGGCCACGTAGAAGGTGTCGCCCACCAGCGCCATGCCGAACGGGGAGTTGAGATGCTTGAGGAAGACGCGCCGCGTCTCGGCGACGCCATCGCCATCGACATCGCGCAGCAAGGTGATGCGGTTGGCGCTGGGCACGCCGGCCCCGGCGCCAGCCATGATCAGCCCGGCGATCCAGCCCTTGATGCCCTTGCTGTCGTGGGGCCGGGGCGGCGCATTGGTTTCGGCCACAAGCACGTCGCCGTTGGGCAGCGTGTAGAGCCAGCGGGGATGATCCAGGTCGCGCGCGAACGCCTGGACGGTCAAGTCGGGCGCAGCGACAGGATGTTCGCCCTTGGACCAGCCCACTGCCTTGGCGGTGTGCACGGTGGGGATCAGGGTTTTGTGCGGCGGTGGCAGTTGCGGGTTGGCGCCCATGCCCTGGCGCACGCTCAGCCGGGCCGATTCGCCGCAGGCGGCGAGGGCGAGCGGGGCGAGGGCGATGATGGCAATGGTGAGGGCGTGGCGCATGGCATCGCTCCCTGGAAGAAGCCGCAGTGCATACCGTTGACGGGCAAGGTGAGGTGAATGCGAAGAGCGCCCTCATCCGCCCTTCGGGCACCTTCTCCCGCAAGCGGGAGAAGGGGAACGGCGTTTACCAATCGGTGGGGCGGTAGTCCTTCAGGAACTGGCCCCACACGTGTTCGCCGGTGTTGAAGCCATGGATGATCGGATCGACGATGCGCGCGGCGCCGTCGACGATGTCCAGCGGCGGGTGGAAGCGTTCCTCCAGCACCTTCTTCGCCGCCAGCTCGGCCGGGTCCTCGTCGGTCACCCAGCCGGTGTCCACGGAATTCATGTGGATGCCGTCGTTGTGGTAATCCGTTGCCGAGGTACGCGTCATCATGTTGAGCGCGGCCTTGGCCATGTTGGTGTGCGGGTGGCGGGTGGTCTTGAAGCTGCGGTAGAACTGGCCCTCCATCGCCGACACGTTGACGATGTGCTTGTCGCGCTCGTCCGTGCGCAGCATCAGCGGCTTCAGCCGCGCGTTGATGATGAACGGGGCGATGGCGTTGACCAGTTGCACCTCCAGCAATTCCACCGACGGCACCTCGGCCATCAGCAGCCGCCAGGAGTTGCGCTGGCGCAGGTCGACCTGCTGCAGGTCCTGGTCAAGCCGGCCTTCGGGAAACAGGTGGCTCTGGGCCAGCAGTTCCTCGGGCAGCAGCGGCAGTTGCGACAGCTCGGCGGCACGGGTGAGGCCGGGGACGGCGGTATCGCCGCCCGCGCCACGGGGCAGGATGTTCGAGCCACGCAGGCCTTCGTAGTGACCGACCAGCTTGCGCACGTGCTCGGGCATGTCGTGCAGCGCGGCGGTTTCGCCCTCCATCATGTGCGCGTAGAACTCCGGCGGGCGGCGCACGGTCTGGCAGGCGTTGTTGATGATGAAATCCAGCCGCGGCCGGGTGGCCACCAGCTCCTGGCAGAACGCTTCCACGCTGGGTGTGTGGCGCAGGTCCAGGCCGTAGACCTGCAGGCGGTGACCCCACTCGGCGAAGTCCGGCTCCGCCGCGTAGCGCGCCGCCGAGTCGCGCGGGAAACGCGTGGTGACGATCAGCTCCGCACCGGCGCGCAGCAGCTTCAGGCCGGCCTGGTAGCCGATCTTCACGCGGCCGCCGGTGAGCAGGGCCACGCGTCCACGAAGGTCGGCCAGCTCGGTGCGCTTGGCGTAGTTGAACGCGGCGCAGGTCGGGCACATCTGGTCGTAGAAGAAATGCAGGGTCGAATATTTCTGCTTGCACACGTAGCAGTGTTTCGGCTCTACCGATTCGCGCGGCTGTGCGGCGTCGGCGTCGGGACCGACGTCGTGCGCGATGAAGCCCTCGGGCGCGAACACGTTGGGCGTGGTGAACACCGGCTTGCGGCGCAATGTGCGGATGCCGGTGCGGTTCAGCACACCGTCTTCGGCCTGCAGCTTTGCCGCGTGGCGTGCCTTTTCCGCAGCCTTCAGCTTCACCCGCCGCGCCACCGGGTCGGGATGGTAGACGTTGGCCACGGCCAGGTGCAGCCGCGCGCGCTCGTCGGCGGGCAGGCGGTCCAGCAACTGGCGATCGGCGGCCAGCGCTTCCAGCAGGGCGGTGGTTTCGCGCAGCTGCGCCAACAATGCAGACTCGGCGGCATCGTGCGCGGGCCGGGTGGGGTGGGCATTCATCGAAAGGTCTACCGCTGTGATTGATGGATCAGCGCAGTCATGCAGGAGCGACTTCAGTCGCGACCTGCATTGGAAAGAAGCAACACCGCAAGCACCGAAGCCGCATATTTTGCCTGCTTTCCCCCATCCCCGCCCGCCGCGCACGTTTCCCCGCGCCGCGGCGGCGACCATGGACAGTAGAATGACTGGCTGATCCCGCCGCACTACGCGACCGCTGGTGCCGCGCCCGCATTCAAACAAGAAGCTTCCGCATGACCCGCACCCTCGCCGAATGGCTGGCCTACCAGGAACACGTCAACCTGCACAGCATCGAGCTGGGGCTCGATCGGGTGCGGCAGGTGTGGCAGCGGATGGGTGCGCCGCCGGTGGCGCGGCGTGTCATCACGGTGGGCGGCACCAACGGCAAGGGGTCCACCGTGGCGCTGCTGGAAGCGATGGCGCAGGCGGCAGGTTTGCGCACGGGCAGTTTCACCTCGCCGCATTTGCTGCGCTACAACGAGCGGGTGCGGATCGACGGTGCCGAGGCGGACGACGCGGCGCTGGTGGCCTCGTTCGAGCGCATCGAGGCGGCGCGCGCGACTGTGCCCCTCACCTATTTCGAATTCGGCACGCTGGCCGCGCTGGATCTGTTCGCCCGCGCGGGACTGGACCTGGCCGTGCTGGAGGTGGGCCTGGGCGGGCGACTGGATGCGGTGAACATCATCGATGCCGACGTGGCGGTGATCACCACGGTGGATCTGGACCACATGGACTGGCTGGGCCCCGACCGCGACAGCATCGGCCGCGAGAAGGCCGGCATCGCGCGGCGCGAACGGCCGGCCATCGTGGGTGAGCTGGAGCCGCCGACCGGGTTGCTGCAAGCACTGGCGGCGTGCGGCGCCCGCGTCGAACGGGCTGGCGTGGATTTCCACGCGCCGCGCCACGCCGACGGTGGCTGGCGCTGGCAGCACCGCGACGGCACCGCCATGGAGCTGCCCGCCCCGCGGCTCTCCGCGCCGGTGCAATACGCCAATGCCGCCGCCGCCATCGCGGCCCTGCACGCGCTGTGGGCGCTGGAGCCGGCGCTGGCGACGCACGACTGGCCCACGGCCATCCGTGCAGGACTGCGTGCCGCCTCGCCGTCGGCACGCCTGCAGCCGCTGGGCGGCGAGCCGCCCGTGCTGGTGGACGTGGGCCACAACCCGCAGGCGGCGCGCGCGCTGGCCGACTGGCTGGACGCGCAACCGCCCGCGCGCGTGCAGGCCGTGTACGGCGCGCTGGGCGACAAGGACGTGGCCGGCGTGATTGCCGCGCTGGGCACGCGCATCGACCATTGGCACCTGGCCGGGCTGGAGCGGGCCAGCCCGCGCGGCCTGGCGGTGGATGCGCTGGCGGACATCCTGCAGCAGGCCCAGCCTGGCGCCTCCTTCCATACCCATGCCGACGTGCCTGCCGCGCTGGCAGCGGCACGCCGGACGGCACAGGCGGGAGATCGCATCCTGGCCTTCGGCTCCTTCTTCGTGGCCAGCGCCGTGCTGGCGCAGATGGCGCTGGAAGCTGCGCCATCCGCGGCGGCGTGACGCGTGCCGGTCGGTACGGTTCCATGAGCGGGGACGCTGGCGGTTATAATCGCCGCTTGCCTGCCGCGAGCCGCCTTGGAGCGAGACCTTGAATACACGCCTGCTGGGTGCTGCCGTCCTGATCGCCTTGATGGTGCTGTTCGTTCCCATGTTCTTCTCCGGCAAGCCGCCGGCCGAAGGTGGCGACGCGGCGGTGAGCCTGGCCATTCCGCCGGCGCCGGATCGCGACCTGCAGACGCGCACCATGGACCTGTCCACCAGCGGCACGGCACCGGCGCAGGCGCCGGTTTCGGGCGATCAGCTGGCCACGGTCAACATCGGTTCCAACCGGCCGCTGGATGTGGAGAACGACCCCCGTGCCGGCAAGGCGCACGAGCCCACCACGGTAACCACCGGAACGGGCACCTCGGCCACCGAGCCGGTGATCCCGATGCAGCCTGCGACGCGCACGGACACACCGGCGCCCACCGCCGCCGACCAGCCCGTCGCGACCCGGGCGGCCGCTCCCGCCAAGACCGAGACCAAGCCCGAAGCCAAGCCCGAACCCGCGCCGACGCCCAAGCCCGCCGAGCCAGCGCCCGCCGTGGCTGATGCCGGCGGGCAGGGCAGCTACATGCTCAACCTCAGCGCCTACGCCAGCGCCTCGGGCGCGGCCAGCTTGCAGCAGAAGGTGCGCGCGCTGGGTTACCCGGTCAGCAGCCATCCGATCACCCAGGCCGGCCAGCGCCGCACCAAGGTGGTCGCCGGGCCGTTCGCCACGCGCACGGCGGCCGAGGCCGCGCGGCTGAAAATCACCCACAGCATCTCCGGCGTGCCGGCGACGCTGGAACACGGCGACGCGCCAGCCAGCTCCGCCGCGCCGACGACATCTGCGCATACCGCCAGCGCCAGCAGGGCCGGCGGCTGGGCGGTACAACTGGCGGCGGTGAGCGGCCAGGCCGACGCCAATGCGCTGCGCGACAAGCTGCGTGCGGCAGGCTTCGACGGCTTTGTCGATTCGGTCAACGTGGGCGGCAAGCAATTGTGGCGGGTGCGCGCCGGCCCGCAGACGCAGCGCGCGGATGCGCAGCGCGTGCACGACCAGATCAAGGCCAAGCTGGGCATCGACGGCAACATCGTGTCGGTGCCTTGAGCTTGCATCGCCCACCGCGAGCCGGACGGATTCATCCATGAACTGGATCGACTACGCGATCATCGGCGTGCTCGGCCTGTCGGTATTGATCGGGCTGTGGCGTGGCCTGATTGCCGAGGTGCTGGCGCTGCTGGTGTGGGCAGCGGCGTTCTGGGTGGCCTGGGTTTTCGGGCCGGCGGTGGCGTCGCACTTCGGCACCATCATCACGCTGCCCTCGGCGCGGATCATCGCCGGCTACGGCCTGTGTTTCGTGGCGGTGCTGATCCTGGGCGCGCTGCTGCGCTTCGTGGTGGCGCGGCTGGTGGCGAGTACCGGCTTGTCCGGCACCGACCGGCTGCTGGGCATGATCTTCGGTTTCGTGCGCGGCGTGCTGCTGGTGACCCTGCTGGTGTTCCTGATCGGTTTCACCGCGTTCACCCGCGATCCGTGGTGGCAGCAATCGGTGCTGCTGCCGCATTTCCAGCACGTGGCCGCCTGGCTGGAACAGCGCGTGCCGGCGGAAGTGCGCAACCTGCACGCGCCCGCGCAGCTGAGCCAGTTGCCGCGCTTGCCGGCTTCGCTGCTGGCCCCCATATCGGAGCGGACGCCCGCCCCGGCAGGCACCGCCCGCGCGGCCCACCCCGCGGCTGCAGGCAGCGCCTCCGCCCCTCATTTTTGAACGACTTTCGAAGCAGGCAACCACATGTGCGGAATCATCGGCATTGTCGGTACCACCCCGGTGGCATCGGCGCTCTATGACGGCTTGACGGTGTTGCAGCACCGCGGCCAGGACGCTGCCGGCATCGCCACCGTGGACGGTTCGCGGTTGCGCCTGCACAAGGGCAACGGCCTGGTGCGCGACGTGTTCACCGAGGCGTCGATGAAGACGCTGCCCGGGCGCATCGGCATCGGCCATTGCCGCTACCCCACGGCCGGTTCGGAGGGTTCCTCGGAGGCGCAGCCGTTCTACGTCAACTCGCCCTACGGCATCGCGTTCGCGCACAACGGCAACCTGGTCAACACCGACGAGTTGCGCCGCGAGATGTTCGAGGGCGACCGGCGCCACATCAATACCGATTCCGATTCCGAGGTGCTGCTGAACGTGCTGGCGCACGAGCTGCAGATCCAGGACCGCATGGCGCTGACGCCGGATCACATCTTCAAGGCCGTGGCCGGCGTGCACGCGCGCGCCAGCGGGGGCTATGCCTGCGTGGCCCTGCTGCTGGGCTACGGCCTGCTGGCCTTCCGCGACCCGCATGGCATCCGCCCGCTGGTGCTGGGCGAACGCGTCACCGCCGAGGGCCGCGAATACGCGGTGGCGTCCGAATCGGTGGCGCTGGACGTGCTGGGCTTCAAGCGCATCCGCGACGTGGAGCCGGGCGAGGCGGTGATCGTCACCGACGCGGGCGAGCTGTTCAGCCGCCGCTGCGCCGAGGGCGCGCTGCACACGCCGTGCATCTTCGAATACGTCTACCTGGCGCGGCCCGATTCGATGATCGAGGACGTCTCCGTCTACAAGGCGCGCCTGCGCATGGGCGAAAAACTGGGCGCGAAGATCCTGCGCCTGCGCCCGGAGCACGGCATCGACGCGGTGATCCCCATCCCCGACACCGCGCGCACCGCCGCCAGCGCGCTGGCCGGTGTGCTGGGCGTGCCGTTTCGCGAGGGTTTCGTCAAGAACCGCTATATCGGGCGTACCTTCATCATGCCGGGGCAGGGCGAGCGGGTGAAGTCGGTGCGGCGCAAGCTCAACGCGATCGACCTGGAGTTCAACAAGAAGAACGTGCTGCTGGTGGACGACTCGATCGTGCGCGGCACCACCTCGAAGCAGATCATCCAGATGGCCCGCGATGCCGGCGCAAGGAATGTCTATTTCGCCTCCGCCGCGCCGCCGGTGCGCTATCCCAACGTCTACGGCATCGACATGCCCTCGGTGACCGAGCTGGTGGCCGCCGGCAAGACCGAGGCCGAGGTGGAGAAGATCCTGGGTGCCGACTGGCTGGTCTACCAGGACCTGAAAGACCTGATCTGGGCTGTGCAGGACGGCAACGAGGACCTGCAGCAGTTCGACGCCTCGTGCTTCTCCGGCGAATACGTCACCGGCCTGGACCAGCGCTACCTGGAGCAGATCCAGATGCTGCGCTCCGACGACGCCAAGGCCGCCAGGCGCACCGTCTAGCGCCGCGCTTCCGCCCATGCGGGAGCGCGGCTCGCGCGATGCTTTTCGCGACCGCATCGGGGCATCGCGCCAGCTGCGCTCCGGCAGGAAATGCCATGACCGATCTTCACGCTGCCGCCAAGCGCTGCCTGGACGCCACCGACCCGGCCGAAAAGCTGCGGCTTACGCACCTCACCTGGCAGCGTTTTCTCGACGGCGAGCTGCAGCCCGATGCGGCGTCGCCTGCGCCCGAGCCGATCGCCGCGCCCGGGCGGCCTTCGAAACCCGTTCTGGTGAATGCACGTCATTTGCCGCAACGCGGCCTGGGTAGCGAAGAAGGCCGCGCGGCGCTGGTGCACGCCGTGGCGCATATCGAGTTCAACGCGATCAACCTCGCCTGGGACGCGGTCTACCGCTTCCGCGGCAGGCCGCTGGCGTATTACCGCGACTGGGCCAGTTGCGCCCACGACGAGGCACGCCATTTCGCGATGCTGGCCGAGCGGCTGCAGGAACTCGGCCACGCCTACGGCGATTTCGATGCCCACGACGGCCTGTGGCAGATGGCGGAGAAAACCGCCCACGACGATACCGCCCGCATGGCGCTGGTACCGCGCGTGCTGGAAGCGCGCGGACTGGATGTCACGCCTGGCATGATCGAGCGCCTGCGCCGCCTGCGCGACACCCGCACGGTGGCGATCCTTGAGGTGATCCTGCGCGAGGAGGTTGCGCACGTCGCCGCGGGTACGCGCTGGTACCGCCACTGCTGCCAGCGCGACGGCATCGAACCCATCGCGCATTTCTTCGCCCTGATCCGCCACTACATGGGCGTCAACCTGCGCGGCCCGTTCAACCGGCCCGCGCGACTGGACGCGGGCTTCGTGGACGCGGAGCTCGATCGCCTGGCAGCGCTGGCGGCGGACAACACACCGGCTTCCTGATCTGCCGGCGTTTCGCGCGCGGCGCCGGCCAATCATTGGCGCGCCGGCTGCCGCGCTGAGGTCACAGGTGACGGAATAAGACACTTCCTGGCGCGGGAATGCGCAGATCTTGCTTTCGCGCTGTGCCAGCACGCGTGCCGCCGGCACGTGTGCTTCTTCCGACCATGCGCCACATCGCCGCAGGAAGTTCGTTGGTGAATGCCGACACGGCTTGCGCCAACACGGTGGCGCAAGCGCGCTCGCGATGTTTCCCAGCTGAATGGCTGGTCCTCATTGCGGATGGCATGGCCATTGCTTTGTGAGCCGTGGGGGTTTCGCCGCGTTGTCAGGAGTCCGCCTCGCGCGGCGAAAACGACCATCACCACAGCGTTCTCAACCACCGCTCCGCCTGGAGCGGGCGTTGCCGCGCACCTTAAATTCAGAGTCGGGGCTCACCAATGAATCGCATTTTCCGTATCGTCTGGAACCGCGCGCTGGGGCAGTTTGTCGTGGCGTCGGAGCTCGTACGCTCCCGCGGGAGGTCCGCAGGCGCCTCGCTTGCCCACCCGTTGCGCTCCGGATGGGCGCGGGGACTCCTGTTCACCGCGCTGGCTGCCGCGATGCCGCTGAGCCACGCGCACACCACCTCGGTGGGTTACATCGCGCCGCTGGGCACCAGCAATACGATCACGTTCTGGTACGGCACGTATCACGCCGATGTGACCCTCGGCCAGTTCGAAGGCCAGTTCAAATTGCAGGGTGTGGACAACGGTTTCTCCGCGACTGTCAATTTCACGCAGATCATGGGAGTCGGCCAAGCTGTCACCGGGAGCCCATTTGGGCTGGAGGATGGTGTAAACAACTTCTACGCCGTGGGGCCAACCGGCACGGAACTGGTTGACACGTGGGGGACGTATGGCGCGTCACTGGTCTGGCAAGGGGTGACGTTCAACGATATCGGCCCTGGTACCTACACCTACAGCTACATCAAAGCCGCCAGTCCAACCGTTCAATGGGATCCGTACGAGCCCGTGCTTACGAACACGCTGACCGTCACGGCGGCGGATCTCAACGGCTTTCCGCTACTTCCCGGGCATATCTATACGCAGGATTCCCCCGAGCTCAACCAGGCTGATTCCATCGTGTTCAACGAAGGCACGTTTGCGCCCACCGAGGACACAACGAAGAGTCAGCAGGTCACCATTCGCTCGGGCGGCGGCACCGTGGACACCACAGGTGGTGACGTCACCTTCGATGGGGGCATCGATGGCACCGGCCTGCTGACCAAGACCGGCGACGGCACCCTCACCATCGAAGGAACCAACACCAGCGTGGGCGGGCTTGCCATCAACGGTGGTGTGGTCAGTGTCGGCTCCGACAGCGCGCTGGGCGATCCGTCCGCGGAGCTGAGCTTCGATGGCGGCACGCTGAACACCACGGGCGATATCGATAACGGCCGTGACATCACCCTCAACGCCGGCAGCGGTACCTTCGACACGAATGCGGGCACCACGCTGACCAACAGCGGCACCATCAGCGGCAACGGCGACCTGACGAAGGAAGGCGACGGCACGCTGGCGCTGACCGGCGACAACACGTTCACCGGCGACCTGAACATCAATGACGGCACCGTGCAGGTGTCGTCCGACAACAATGTGGGCACCGGCACGGTGACCATTGGCGACGGCACGCTGCAAGCCACGGGCGATTTCAATATCGACAACGCGGTGACGCTGACCGACGCCAACTCGACCATCGACACGCAGGACAACGACGCCACCCTGAGCGGCCCCATCGACGGCAGCGGTGCGCTGAACAAGATCGGCGATGGCACGCTGTCGTTGGGAGGCACCAACACGTTCAGTGGTGGCCTGAACATCGACGAGGGCACCGTGCAGGTCTCGAACGCCGACAACCTCGGCACGGGCACGGTGACCGTCGGCGACGCCACGCTGCAGGCCACCGGCAGCTTCGACGCCGGCAACGCATTTGCGCTGACCGACGACAACTCGACCATCGATACGCAGGGCAACGACGTCGGCCTGACCGGCAATATCGGCGGCAGCGGCGCGTTGAACAAGAGCGGCAGCGGCACCCTGGCCCTGAGTGGCGACAACGACTTCAGCGGCGGCCTGAACATCGACGAAGGCACCGTGCAGGTTTCGGACGCCGACAACCTCGGCACCGGCACGGTGACCATCGGCGACGGCAGCCTGCAGGCCGCCGGCGACTTCGATGCCGACAACGCGATCGCGCTGACCGATGCACATTCGACTGTCGATACGCAGGACAACCAGGTCGGCCTGGGCGGCGACGTCAGCGGCGACGGCACGCTGAACAAGGACGGCACCGGTACATTGGAAATGACCGGCACGCTCTCGCACACCGGTGGCACCACGGTGAACGACGGCACGCTGGTGCTCGCCGGTGACAACACCTACACCGGCGGCACCACCGTCAACGGCGGTACGGTCGAGATCGGTAGCGACGACAACCTGGGCGATGCCGGCAACGACGTGACGCTCAACGGCGGCAGCTTGCACACCACGGCAGACATCGACACCGCCCGCGACATCTCGGTAGGCGTCGGCAACGGCATCATCACCAGCGATGACGGCACCACCTTGACCAGCACCGGCGCGGTAACCGGCAGCGGCGCGCTGGTGAAGGACGGCGAAGGTTCGCTGGTGCTCGATGGCGTCGCCGCGCAAACCGGCGGCACCACGGTGAACGACGGCACGCTGGTGCTCAACGGCGACAACACTTATAGCGGCGGTACCACGCTCAACGGCGGCACGCTGCAGGTCGGCAGCGACAGCAACTTGGGCGATGCCAGCAGCGACCTGACCTTCAACGGCGGCACGCTGCACACCATCGGCGACTTCACCACCGCACGCGACATCGCGCTGGATGCGGGCAACGGCACCATCGCCAGCGACACCGGCACCACCTTGACCAGCACGGGCGCAGTGACCGGCAGCGGCAGCCTGGTGAAGGACGGCGACGGCACGCTGGTGCTCGATGGCGTCGCCTCGCAGACCGGCGGCACCATCGTCAACGACGGCACCCTGGTGCTCAATGGCGACAACACCTACACCGGCGGCACCACGCTCAACGGCGGCACGTTGCAGGTCGGCAGCGACAACAACCTGGGCGATGCCGGCAGCGACCTGACCTTCAACGGCGGCACGCTGCACAGCACCGGCGATATCACCACGGCGCGCGACATCACCCTGGATGCCGGCAACGGCACCATCGCCAGCGATGCCGGTACCACGCTGACCAGCAGCGGTGACATCGGCGGCACTGGCGCTTTGGCGAAGCAGGGTGACGGCACGCTGGTGCTGGGCGGCGACAACAGTTTCAGCGGCGGCTTGAACATCAACGCGGGTACCGTGCAGGCATCGCATGCCGACAACCTCGGCTCGGGCACGATCACCCTCGGCGACGCGTCCCTGCAGGCGGCCGGCGACTTCACCATCGCCAACACGGTGGTACTGACCGACGCCGATTCGCTGGTGGACACGCAGGCACACGACGTGGCCATCAGCGGCACGGTCGGCGGCACCGGCGACTTGAACAAGGCCGGCTCGGGCACGCTGACCCTGGCCGGCGCCAACACCTATACCGGTGCCACCGCCATCGACGATGGCACGCTGGCGTTGAGCGGCGCCGGCAGCCTTGCCTCGTCCAGCCATGTCGTCAACAACGGCACGCTGGACATCTCGGCGGCGACCGCCGGCGCCAGCGTCAAGGCGCTGACCGGGTCGGGCGAGGTGCAACTGGGCGACAAGGCACTGACCCTGACCAATGCCTCGGGCGATTTCGGCGGCACCATCGCCGGTACCGGTTCGGTGGTCATCGACCACGGCACCCAGAGCCTGAGCGGAAACAACACGTTCTCCGGCGGCCTGCAGGTCAACGGCGGCACCGTGCAAGCGTCGTTGGACGCGAACCTGGGCGGTGGCACGGTCACCATCGGCGCCAGCGGAACATTGCAGAGCACCGGCAGTTTCACCTCGGACAACGCCTTCGTGCTGAAAGGCGCCGGCTCGACCATCGACACCCACGGCAGCGACGTGGTGCTGTCCGGCCAGGTCTCCGGTGCCGGCACGCTGAACAAGGTCGGCGACGGCACGCTGACGCTGACCGGCAACAACAGCCAGAACGGCATCCACGTCAAGGGCGGCACGCTCGCGTTCGATGGCGATGCCGCGCTGGGTGCCAGCACCGGCGTTGTCACCATCGAGGACGACACCACGCTGCGCTCGCTGTCGGACGTGGACATCACGCATTCGATCTACGTCAACGACACCCGTTCGGCGGTGTTCGACACCGGCAACCATGCGGTTACCGTGTCCGGCAACATCGATGGCGCCGGCATCGTGCAGAAGCTGGGCGGTGGCGTGCTGACCCTGTCGGGCAACAACAGCCAGGTGCTGATGGAAGTGAAGGGCGGCTCCATCGCGGTGGCGTCGCAGGCGGCGGCCGGCGCAGCGGGTGGCGACATCTACATCGGCACCGACGGCAACTTCACTACGCTGTTTGCCGGCAAGATCACCCAGAAAGTGCACGTTACCGGCGAGAACGCTCATTTCAATACCAACGGCCACGACGTGACGCTGACCGGCACCGTCGACGGCGATGCCTGCTTCATCAAGAGCGGCGAAGGGCGCCTGGACCTGCGCGGCGGCGGCTCCAACGCCATCGGCGCCTGCGTCAAGCAGGGTGACCTGGCCTTCAACAGCACCTTCACCGGCAAGGTCTGGGTATACGCGGGCGCCATCGCCAGCGGCTCGGGCCGGATCGAGGGCGACATGGACGTGAAGGGCACGCTGTCGCCGGGCAACTCGCCCGGCCACCTGCAGGTGGCCGGCAGCGTCACCCAGCAGGAGGGCAGCCGCCTGCTGGTGGATGTGGACGGGCGTACGGCGGGTATCGGTGCCGGCCACTTCGACACGCTTGAACTGGTGGGTGCGCAGAGCGTCTACACCGCCGGCGGCACGCTGGCGCCGCGGCTGCGCGGCATCACCGGCGATGCAGGCAACACCTTCGTGCCCGAGATCGGCGACACCTTCCATATCGTTCATGCCGAAGGTGGCGTGGAGGGCGCGTACGCGTCGGTGACGGCGGCCAGCGACGGTCTGCCGGACAACGCGCGGTTCGACGTACGCTACACCGCGGACGACGTCATCCTGGCGGTCACGCCCGAGAGCTACAGCCAGTTGCTGGGCGCGTACAGCACGTCCAACGCGGCCTCGGTCGGCGCGGCGGTCGACCAGGTCCGTGGTGTGGCCGGTGCGCGCCTGTCGTCGACTGACCAGTTGCAGGTCGAGTTGCTGGGCATGGACGCGGCCCGGCTTTCGCACACGTTCCAGCAGCTCGGTGGCGAGGTGCATGCCGATCTCATGAACGCGGTGATGCAGTCGGGTTACCGGCTGCAATCCACGGTCAGGCAGCGCATGGCCAGTCCGGCGAACGGCGACGTGGCGGCCGTGGGCGGCACGCAGCAGTCGGAGCTGGGCAACCATTTCTGGACCACCACGATCCACGCCAACGGCCGTATCGACGCCACGTCGGCCGCGCAGGGCTACGGCTTCAACAACAACACGCTGGTGGTGGGCCTGGACAATGCGTTCTCCGAAAACCTCACTGCCGGTGGCGGCGTGGCGTACAGCCGCGACGCGGTCTATGCGGGCTGGCTGGGCGAGGGCAAGCAGTCGAGCTACCAGGCGTTTGCCTATGGCGTATGGCAGTCTGGCGGCAATTACGTCGATGGCATCGTGGGCTACTCCAACGACGAGTACTCGATCGACCGCTCGGTGGACCTGTCCAGTGGCGCGGCGCCGTTGTCGTCCAGCCCGCGGGGTCACTCCGTGTCGGTCGATATCGAAGCGGGGCGACGGTTCGATGCCGGTGCCTGGGCGATCACCCCGGCGGTGGGCCTGAGCAGCCAGAACGTCCATCGCGACGGCGTGCAGGAACACGGTGCGGCACAGGCCGCGCTGGACATGTCCTCCAGCGAGATCGCCTCGCTGCGCGCACGCGTCGGCGGCCGTATCAGCACCAGCTTCGGCTGGCGCGGCTGGGAGATCAGCCCGCACCTGGACGTGTTCGCGGTACGCCAGATGGGCGACACCTCGGCCGTGATCACATCGCGACTCAATGGCACCGGTGCGTTCCGCACGACGGCGTCGGCGGCGGGTCGCGATGGGGTGCAGGCGGGCGTGGGCGTGGTAGCGAAAGTGTCGAACGACGCCACGCTCTACGTGGATTACCAGTCCGACAACTGGAGCCATGCCACGTCGAACGCGTTCAAGGCCGGCGTGCGCATCGCGTTCTGATCGATGCCACGGGCTCCGGCAAGGCCGGAGCCCGTGGCGCCTTGCGGATGTCACCCAATAAAAAACCGGCCAGCAGGCCGGTTTTTTATGTCTTGGTGGGCGGTGCAGGGATCGAACCTGCGACACCTGCCGTGTGAAGGCAGTGCTCTACCGCTGAGCTAACCGCCCAATGTGAGCGCCGTATTCTAGGGGGGCTTTGCGCGTCGGTCAACGTTATTTGCGCAACCGGACCGCTGGCGCCGCGGCTGGATTGGTAGACTTGCCCACCTCTCCATTCCAAGCGCATCGCCATGGATTTTTTCAGTGCCCACTTCCCCTCGATCGTGCATGCGTTGCAGCACTTCCAGCTGACGCCGTGGAAGATCGTGGGTTACACCGGCACGTTGATGTTCACCAGCCGGTGGTTCGTGCAGCTCTATTACACGCGCAAGTACAAGCGCGTGGTGATGCCGCTGGCGTTCTGGTGGTTGTCGGTGATGGGCAGCGTGCTGCTGCTGGCGTATTTCATCGTGGGCAAGAACGATTCGGTGGGCATCCTCTCGAACTTCTTCCCGGTGTTCGTTTCCATCTACAACCTGTACGTGCACTTGCGCCACCGCAAAAACCCCGTCGCGGGTGATGCAGCGACGGGGTGAGCCGGTGGCTCATTCGGGCTCGTAGTCGAGGTTGGAGGCCAACCAGCGTTCGGCTTCGGCCACGGTCCAGCCCTTGCGGCGCGCGTAGTCTTCCACCTGGTCCTTGCCCAGGCGGCCGACCACGAAATACTGGCTGTCCGGATGCGAGTAGTACCAGCCGGAGACGGCGGCGGCGGGGTACATCGAGAAACCTTCGGTGAGTTCGATGCCGGCGTTTTTGGTCGCGTCCAGCAGCGCGAACAGCGTCTTTTTCTCGGTGTGGTCGGGACAGGCGGGGTAGCCCGGCGCCGGGCGGATGCCGCGGTATTTCTCCGCGATCAGCGCGTCGTTGTCGAGCGCCTCGTCCGGCACGAAACCCCAGAATTCCTTGCGCACGCGCTCGTGCATGTGCTCGGCGAAGGCCTCGGCCAAGCGGTCGGCCAGGGCCTTGAGGATGATCGAGGAGTAGTCGTCGTAGTCGGCCAGGAAGCGGTCGAGGTGCTCCTCGATGCCCAGACCGGCGGTGACGGCGAAGCCGCCGATCCAGTCGGGCTTGTTGAATTCCTTCGGGGCGATGTAGTCGGCCAGGCAGAGATCGGGACGCTCCGGCGGCTTGTCGGCCTGCTGGCGCAGGCTGTGCAGGGTGGCGAGCACCGTGGTGCGGCTGGTGTCGGTGTAGATCTCCACGTCATCAACGAGGTTGGCTGCCGGCCACAGACCGATCACCGCGCGGGCGGTGAGCCATTTCTCGGCGATGATCGTGTCCAGCATCTTCTGCGCGTCGCGGAACAGCTCGCTGGCCTGCTCGCCCACCACGTCGTCGGTGAGGATGGCGGGGTAGTGGCCGGCCAGTTCCCACGCCTGGAAGAACGGCGTCCAGTCGATGTACTGGCGGATGACCGACAGGTCATAGTCGTCGAAAACGGTGATGCCGGGTTTGGTCGGCTGGGGCGGTTCGTACGCGGCCCAGTCGCAGGTGAAGCGCTGCGCGCGCGCCTTTTCCAGCGACACCAGCTTCTTGCCCGGGCCGCGGTTGCGGTGGCGTTCGCGCACGTCGGCGTATTCCTCGCGCACCTTGGCCAGGAAATCGTCGACCAGGTCCTTGCTGACCAGCGATTGGGCCACGCCGACGGCGCGCGAGGCGTCCTTCACCCACACCGTGCCGGCCTTGTAGTGCGGCTCGATCTTCAGCGCGGTATGCGCGCGCGAGGTGGTGGCGCCGCCGATCAGCAGCGGCACGTGGAAGTTCTGCCGTTGCATCTCCTTGGCCACGTTGGCCATCTCTTCCAGCGACGGCGTGATCAGGCCGGACAGGCCGATCATGTCGGCTTTTTCGGCGATGGCGGTTTCCAGGATTTTCTGCGCGGGCACCATCACGCCCAGGTCGATCACCTCGAAGTTGTTGCAGCGGAGCACCACGGCCACGATGTTCTTGCCGATGTCGTGCACGTCGCCCTTGACCGTGGCCATCACGATCTTGCCGTTGTTCTTGCCGGTGTCGCCGGTGCGCAGTTTTTCCGCCTCGATGTACGGCAGCAGGTAGGCCACCGCCTTCTTCATCACGCGGGCGGACTTGACCACCTGCGGCAGGAACATCTTGCCCGCACCGAACAAGTCGCCGACCACGTTCATGCCATCCATCAGCGGGCCTTCGATCACGTCGAGCGGGCGCGTGGACATCTGCCGCGCTTCCTCGGTGTCCTCGGTGACGTACTGGTCGATGCCGTGCACCAGCGCGTGGCTGAGCCGCGAGCGCACGTCCCCGTCGCGCCAGGCCAGTGTCTCGACCTCGGCGGCACCGCGCTTGCCCTTGTAGTTGTCGGCGATCTCCAGCAATCGCTCGGTAGCGTCCTCGCGGCGGTTCAGCACCACGTCCTCGACGCGTTCGCGCAGCGGCGGGTCGATGTCGTCCATGATCGTCAGCGCGCCGGCATTGACGATGCCCATGTCCATGCCGGCGCGGATCGCGTGGTAAAGGAACACCGAGTGGATCGCCTCGCGCACGACGTTGTTGCCGCGGAACGAGAACGACACGTTGGAGACGCCGCCGGAGATGTGGCAGGCGGGGAAGCGCTTCTTCAGCTCGCGGGTGGCTTCGATGAAATCCACCGCGTAGTTGTTGTGCTCCTCGATGCCGGTGGCGATGGCGAAGATGTTGGGGTCGAAGATGATGTCTTCGGGCAGGAAGTCGAGCTCCTTCGTCAGCAGCTCGTAGGCGCGCGAACAGATGTCCACCTTGCGCGCGATGGTGTCGGCCTGGCCCTGTTCGTCGAACGCCATCACCACCGCGGCGGCGCCGTACTGCTGCACCTTGCGCGCCTGCTCGAGAAACGCGGCCTCGCCCTCCTTCATCGAGATGGAGTTGACGATGCCCTTGCCCTGCAGGCAGCGCAGGCCGGCCTCGATCACCGTCCACTTGGACGAGTCGATCATGAACGGCACGCGGGCGATGTCCGGCTCGGACGAGATCAGGTTGATGAAGCGGGTCATCGCCGCCTCGGAGTCGATCAGGCCCTCGTCCATGTTGATGTCGATCACCTGCGCGCCGTTGGCGACCTGCTGGCGCGCGACTTCGACGGCTTCGTCGTAGCGCTCTTCCTTGATCAGTTTCTTGAACTGCGCCGAGCCGGTGACGTTGGTGCGTTCGCCCACGTTGATGAACAGCAGGTCGGGCGTGATCACCAGCGGTTCGAGGCCGGAGAGGCGGGTGTGGCGTGTATTCATGAGCGGTGGCGCCTTGCTGTTGCTGTTGCTCTCTCCCCTGCAGGCAGGGGAGGGTTGGGGAGGGGTGCTCTTGATCTTCTTGAGATGCGAGGCCAGAGCGTTACCCCCTCCCAACCTCCCCCTGCGCGCAGGGGGAGGAGCAAAGCGGCGTTCATGCTGCCTCCGCGGCGCGCGAGGGAAGCGCGCGTGGCGCAACGCCGCGTACCGCTTCGGCAATCGCCTTGATGTGTGCCGGCGTGGTGCCGCAACAGCCGCCGACCAGATTCAGCAGTCCTTCGCGGGCGAAGCTGCCGATGATGCCGGCCATGTGCTCAGGCGTTTCGTCGTACTCGCCGAACGCGTTCGGCAGGCCGGCGTTGGGGTGCGTGCTGACATGGCTTTCGGCCACGCCCGCCAGGGTCTGGATGTGCGGGCGCAGATCCTCGGCGCCCAGCGCGCAGTTGAAGCCCACCGACAACGGCTTCGCGTGGCGCACCGAGTAATAGAAGGCTTCCGCCGTCTGGCCCGACAAGGTGCGGCCGGAGCGGTCGGTGATGGTGCCGGAGATCATCACCGGCATGCGCCCGCCGCGCAGGTGGAACAGCTCGCTCAGCGCGAACAGGGCGGCCTTGGCGTTCAGGGTGTCGAAGATGGTTTCGACCATCAGCACGTCGGCGCCGCCTTCGATCAGGCCGGTCGCCGATTCCGTGTAGTTCTCCACCAATTCCTGGAAGGTGACGTTGCGGAAGCCCGGATCGTTGACGTCCGGCGACAGCGACGCGGTGCGGCTGGTGGGGCCGAGCACGCCGATGACGAAGCGCGGCTTGTCCGGCGTCTTCGCGGTCATTGCGTCGCAGGCGGCGCGGGCGAGTTTCGCGCCCTCGCGGTTCAGCTCCTGCGCCAGATGCTGCAGCTTGTAGTCGGCCTGGCTGATGCGGGTGGAGTTGAAGGTGTTGGTTTCGATCAGGTCGGCGCCGGCTTCGAGATAGGCATCGTGCACGCCGCGGATGATCTCGGGCTTGGTCAGCGAGAGCAGGTCGTTGTTGCCCTTCAGGTCGCAACTTCCCGCATGCTCATGCGCGTGCCCGTCGTGGCCGTGGGCGAAGCGCTCGCCGCGGAAGCTGCCTTCGTCCAGTTCGTGCGCCTGCAGCATCGTGCCCATGCCCCCATCCAGGATCAGGATGCGCGTGGCCAGCGCCGCCTCCAGCAGGGCGACGCGTTCGGGATGGATCCAGGGGAGGGCGCTCATGGGGCAATGCTCTTTTGATCGGATGGAAGAAGGGATAGGTGCAGGCGGCGAACGCGCGTCATGGCTTGCGTGCCAGCAGGCTGATGACCTCGAAATGCGGGGCCTTGCGCTCGCGGCTCAGGCGGGAACAGTTCAATACGTCCAGCCCCGCGGCGCGGGCGAAGGCTTCCAGCTGGTCGCCGGTGAAGCCGAGGTTGCGATGGTCGAACGGTTCCACCGCGGCGCGATGGGCATGGCGGCCCAGGGTGGCGGCCAGCAGGCGGCCGCCGGGACGCAACATGCGGGCGCCCTCGGCGATGGCGCGGGCGGGGTCTTCGGCATAGGTCAGGGCATGCAGCATCAGCACCAGGTCGAAGCGCTGCTCGCCCAGCTCCAGCGCGTGCATGTCGCCCTGCAGCACGCGCACGTTGCCGAATGGCTTGAGCCGCTTGGCGGCCGCTTCGACCACCCGCTCGCTGGAGTCCACGCAGACGATGGAATGCGCATGCGGGGCCAGCAATTCGGCGGTCACGCCGTCGCCGGAGGCGATATCCAGCACGTCGCCGGTGTTCAACAGCTGCAGCAATGAACGGGCTACCGTTTCCCAGGTGCGGCCGGGCGAGTAGTGGCGCTCCATGTCGCCGGCCACGGTGTCGGCCCAGCCCTGTTCGCGGGCGCGTTGGGCCAGCACGCCGGGCAGGCGCGCGGCGTCTTCGCGCAGCAGCGCGTCGTCGATGCTTTCGCGCAGCGAGCGCAGCAGGCTGTGCTGGTGTTCGTCGCCCTCGTTGTTGGCGCGATAATAGGCGGACACGCCGGCGCGGCGGTCGCGCACCAGCTCGGCTTCCTTGAGCTTGGCCAGGTGGGTCGACACGCGCGGCTGCGCCAGATGCAGCACCGCGGCCAGCTCGGCCACGGTCAGCTCCTCGTTCTCGAGCAGGGCCAGCAGGCGCACCCGGGTGGGATCGGCAAGCAGCCGCAGCACGCCGGAGGCGGTAGCCAGATCCATCGTCATCCCTTTATCGCGATAGAAAGATGACAAGGCTAGGCCGGGTGGTGCGATGCGTCAAGCCGAGGGCGCGCCGCGACACGCTGCCGGGACATGTTGCGATCGCACAGAGGCTTTCACCCGCGACGTTCTAAAATGGTTGCTGACGTAACTTTTGGAGGCGCCCGTGGATTTCCGGTTTACCGAAGAGCAATTGTCGATCCAGTCGATCGCCCGCGATTTCGCGCAAAAGCGCATTGCGCCGGTGGCGGCCGAGTTCGACGCACGCGCCGAGTTTCCGCTGGAGAACATCCGCGAGATGGGCCAGCTCGGCCTGATGGGCGTGGAAGTGCCCGAAGCCTACGGCGGCGCCGGCATGGACCCGATCGCCTACGCGCTGGCGATGATCGAGATTGCCGCCGCCGACGCGGCCACATCCACCGTGATGAGCGTGAACAACTCGCTGTTCTGCCACGGCATCCTCAAGCACGGCAACGAGGAGCAGAAGCAGACCTACGTGCGCGCCATCGCCACCGGCGAGGCGATCGGCGCCTACGCACTGACCGAGCCGCAATCGGGCTCCGACGCCTCGGCCATGCACACCCGCGCCACGAAGAACGCGAACGGCGACTGGGTCATCAACGGCAAGAAGAGCTGGATCACCTCCGGCCCGGTGGCGCGCTACATCGTACTGTTCGCGATCACCACGCCGGGCATCGGCGCCAAGGGCGTGTCGGCCTTCATCGTCGATACGCAGCTGCCGGGCTTCCACGCCGGCAAGACCGAGCCCAAGCTGGGCATCCGCGCCTCGGCCACCTGCGAGATCGAGTTCACCGACTACGTGCTGCCGAAGGAGAACCTGCTGGGCGAGGAGGGCAAGGGCTTCTCGATCGCGATGGGCGTGCTGGACGCCGGGCGCATCGGCATCGCGTCGCAGGCCGTCGGCATCGCCCGCGCCGCCTACGAAGCCAGCCTGCAATGGTCGCGTGATCGCAAGGCGTTCGGCCAGCCGATCGGCAGCTTCCAGATGACCCAGTCCAAGATCGCCGACATGAAGTGCAAGCTCGACGCCGCCATGCTGCTGACCCTGCGCGCCGCGTGGGCCAAGGGCGAGGCGGAAAAAAATGGCGGGCGCTTCGGCACCGAGGCCGCCGTGGCCAAGCTCACCGCGTCCGAGGCAGCCATGTGGATCGCCCACCAGGCGGTGCAGATACACGGCGGCATGGGCTATTCGAAGGAGATGCCGCTGGAGCGCTACTTCCGCGACGCCAAGATCACCGAGATCTACGAGGGCACCAGCGAGATCCAGCGGATGGTGATTGCGCGGGCCGAAACCGGGCTGCGGTAAGAGCGGGAACGGGAACGGAGGAGAGCGCCACGACGGGGTGATCCTGCGATTTGCAGTTCCGCCTTCCGATAAAAAAAGCCCCGGCGGATGCCGGGGCTTTTTTCATGGGTTTGCGGAAGCGGGGATTTTCCCATTCCTCATTCCCCGCTCCTGTTCCTGCTTGTCCGTATCCTCAATGGCCGCGTCGCGGATCGGAGTCGAACGTGCTCGGCCCATCCAGCGCGGGTTTGGCCGGCGCATCGCCATCGAGCTTGTCGCCCAGCAGGCGGCGCACCACGATGTAGAAAACGGGGATCAGCAGGACGCCCAGGAAGGTGGCGAACAGCATGCCGCCGATCACGCCGGTGCCGATGGCGTGGCGGGCATTGGCGCCGGCGCCGCTGGAGATGAACAGCGGGAACACGCCCAGGATGAAGGCCAGCGAGGTCATCAGGATCGGGCGCAGGCGCAGCCGGGCCGCATCGACGGTGGCCTCGCGCAAGGTGCGTCCGGCCTTCTGCTCGGCCACCGCGAATTCCACGATCAGGATCGCGTTCTTCGCGGCCAGGCCGATCACCGTGATCATGCCGATCTTGAAGTAGATGTCGTCAGGCAGGCCGCGCAACAGGGTGAACACCACCGCGCCCAGAATGCCCAGCGGCACCACCAGCAGCACGGCCATCGGGATCGACCAGCTTTCGTACAGCGCCGCCAGCGCCAGGAAGACGATCACGATCGACAGCACCATCAGCAAGGTGGCGGCGTTGCCGGAGAGGATTTCCTGGTAGGACTGGCCGGTCCAGTCGTAGCCGAAGCCCTTGGGCAGGTCGTCGTTGACGATCTTCTGCATCTCGGCCATCGCCTCGCCCGAGGAATGCCCGGGCGTGGGCGAGCCCACGATTTCCACCGCGGAATAGCCGTTGTAGCGGGTCAGCGACGGCGACGACACGATCCAGTCGGTGTGCACCACGTTGGACAGCGGGATCATCGCCGGCGTGCCGTTGGCGGTGAGCTGCGTGCTGGGGGTGAAGAAATGCTCCAGCGCGTCCGGGCCCATGCGGTACGGCGCGTCGGCCTGCATGATCACGCGCTTGACGCGCCCGCCGTAGGAGAAGTCGTTGACGTAGACCGGCGCCAGCATCAGGCCGACCGCGTTGTAGATGTCGCCCACCGACAGGCCCATCGACTGCGCCTGGACGCGGTCGACGTCCATGTGCAATTGCGGCGCATCCTCCAGCGAGTTGGGACGCACGCCGGCCAGCAGCGGACTCTGGCTGGCCTTGCCCAGCAAGGTGTTGCGCGCCTGGGTCAGGGCGTCGCGGCCGGCGCCGCTGCGGTCCTGCAGGTACATGTCGAATCCGCCGAACTGGCCCAGGCCCTGCACCGTCGGCAGGTTGACCACGAACACCTGGGCATCGCGGATCTGCTGCAGGGCGCCGTTGGCGCGGCCGATGAACTCGGCGGCCGATGCGTCACGGTCGGCCCAGTCCTTCAGCTTGATGAAATTCATGCCGACGTTCTCGCCGGCGCCGATGAAACTGAAACCGGTGACCTGGAGCACGCCGGCGACCGCCTCGTCCTTGTCCAGGATGTCGCGCATCTGCTTCATTACCTTGGCGGTGCGCTGCAGCGTGGCGCCGGGCGGCAGCTGCACGATCGCCAGCGCGTAGCCCTGGTCCTCCTCGGGCAGGAAGCTGCCGGGCAGGCGCGTGTAGAGGAACCCACCGAGCACCGCCACCGCCACGAACACGATCATCCAGCGCGGTGCGTGACGCACGGCGCCGTCGATATGGCCGGTGTAGGTCTTCGTGGTCCAGGTGAACATGTCGTTGAACTTGCGGAACACCACGTTCTTCTTCTTGTGGTGCTCCGGCTGCAGGAAGCTGGCGCACAGCGCCGGCGTGAACGACAGCGCCAGGAACGCGGAGAAGCCCATCGACACCGCGATGGTCAGCGCGAACTGCTTGTAGATCACGCCGGTGGCGCCCGGCTGCAGCGCCGAGGGTACGAACACCGCCGCCAGCACCACGGTGATCGCCACCACGGCGCCGGTGATCTGGCCCATCGCCTTGACCGTGGCGTCCCGTGGCGAGAGGCCTTCCTCGGTCATGATGCGCTCGACGTTCTCGATCACCACGATCGCGTCGTCCACCACGATGCCGATCGCCAGCACCATGCCGAACAGGGTCAGCTGGTTGATGGTGAAACCCAGCACCAGCATGCCCAGGAACGTTCCGAGCAGGGCCACCGGGATCACCAGCGTGGGGATGATGGTGGCGCGGAAGTTCTGCAGGAACAGCAGCATCACCAGGAACACCAGGATGATCGCCTCGATCAGGGTGTGGATCACCTCGTTGATCGAGATCCGCACGAAGCTGGTGCTGTCGTACGGGCTGAACCAGGTCACGCCCTGCGGAAAGCTGGGCGCCAGCTCGTCCATCTTGGCGCGCACCGCGGTGGCCACGTCCAGGGCGTTGGCGCCGGGCAGCAGCTGGATCGCAAAGGCGCCGATCGGCTTGCCCTCGAAACTGGTGTCGAAACCGTAGCTGCCGGGACCGAAGTTGATCCGCGCGACGTCACCCAGCTTCACCGTGGTGCCGTCGCTGTTGGCGCGCAGCACGATGTCGGCAAATTGTTCGGCGGTGGTGAAACGGCCTTCGGTCGACACCGTGACGCTGAGGCCCTGGCCCTCGGGCGCGGGGTCCGAACCCAGCGAACCGGCGGCGAACTGCACGTTCTGCGCGCGGATCGCGGCGAGCACCTGGCTGGCCGACAGGTTGTAGCCGTGCAACTTGTCCGGGTTCAGCCAGATGCGCATGGCGTATTCGGAGCCGAACTGTTGCGTGCTGCCCACGCCGGGCACGCGCGCGATCTGGTCGAGCACGCTGGAGCCCACGATGTCGTTGAGGCGGTTGCGGTCGATGTCCGGGTTGTCCGAGGTCAGGGCCACCACCATCAGGAAGCCGGCGTTGGCCTTGGCCACCACCACGCCTTGCAGTGTCACTTCCGATGGCAGTCGCGGGGTGGCCAGCGCCACCTTGTTCTGCACCTGCACCTGGGCAATGTCCGGATCGGTGCCGCTTTCGAAGGTGAGCGTGATGTTGGCGCGGCCGCTGGCGCTGGACGAGGAGCTGAAATACAGCAGGTGGTCGATGCCGGTCAGCTGCTGCTCGATCACCTGGGTGACGGTTTTCTCGGTGGTGGCCGCGCTGGCGCCGGGGTAGGTGGCGCTGACGGTGACCGACGGCGGTGCGATCGTCGGGTACGACTCGACACCCATGTTGAGGATCGCCAGCACGCCGCCCAGCGAAATCAGGATCGCCACCACCCACGCGAAAATGGGGCGGTCAATGAAGAAACTCGGCATGATCGCGCTCCGTTACTTGCCGCTCGTGGCTTTGCCGGCCGGCTTGGCGCCGGCGGGCGCATCGGGTTGCCACGGCGTGGCCTTGGCCGGTGCGCCGGGCTTGACCTTCTGCAGGCCGGAAACCACCACCTGATCCCCCGCCGCCAGGCCGCCATTGACTACCCACTGGCCGTCGCGCATGTCGGTGGTGGTGATGTCCTTGCGTGCGACCTTGCCGTCGGCGCCCACGACCATCGCGTAGGCACCGGTCGTGTCACGCTGCACCGCTGCCTGCGGCAGCAGGAACACCTTGTGCTGCTGGCCGAGGTTGGCGGTCAGGGTGACGTACATGCCGGGCAGCAGCGTGCGTTGCGGGTTGGGGATCGTGGCGCGCAGGTCCACCGCGCCAGTCGCCGGGTTGACCGAGGTGTCGGAGAAATCCAGCACGCCGGGCTGCGCGTAGGTGCTGCCGTCGGGCAGGGTGACCTGCACGCTGGTCTTGTCGGCGCCGGCGAGGGTGACGTCGCCGCTGCGCTGCGCGCTGCGCATCTGCTCCAGCGCGGCCACGCTCATGGTGAAGTTCACGTACAGCGGATCGATCTGGTCCACCGTGGTCAGCAAGGTGGCTTCGCCGTTGCCCACCAGCGCGCCCTCGGTCACCTGCTGCTGGCCGGCGCGACCGTCGATGGGCGAGGTCACGTTGGCATAGCCCAGATTGATGCGGGCCGTCTCCACGTTGGCGCGCGCGGCCTGCACCGCGGCGTCGGAATTGCGTTCGGCGGCCAGCGCATTGTCGAGGTCGGCCTTGGACACATAGCCCTTGGGAGCCAGTTCGCGCACGCGCTTCGCGGTGACCTTGTTGTTGGTCGCCGTCGCCTGCGCCTGCGCCAGCGCCGCCTGGGCGGCGTTGAGCGATGCCTTCAACGGTGCCGGGTCGATCTGGAACAGCAGCTGGCCCTTCTTGACGTCGGTGCCTTCCTCGTAGGTGCGCTTCAGCAGCACGCCGGCCACGCGCGCGCGCACGTCGGCGCTGCGGTACGGCGACAGCCGCCCCACCAGGTCACGCGTCAGCGGCGCGTTCTGCGGCTGCACCTTGAGCACACCCACTTCCGGCGGGGGCATTTGCGGCGGACCTTGCTCCTTGCCTTTGCCGCTGCAGGCCGCCAGGGCGAGCAGGGCGAGGCACAACGGTGCGCGCAGTAGAGAGGACTTCATGGCTGCTCCAGAACGATGCTTGATCGAGGAAGAGGGAACCACCGACACGCGACTGCAGATCCTGGGGGCCAGATGCTGCGCCGTGCCTCGGCTGGGTGGGGACAACGGGGCGCTGCCGGCAGCGGTGCATCCGACGGAAATCTCCGCGAATCCTCGCGAAGCGCCGAGCCCCAACCGGCAAGACTATACCGGACAGTTTACATTTTAAGTCGCGCGTGAATCCACCCATTGACACGGGCTGTGGTGGTATGGACGAGCGTCCGCACGCATCCGGCGCCGCACGCGGTCACGCGCCACGTCAATGGATCACTGCCCGCGCGAAATATGCAAGTGGCAGAGGTCGGTGGTGGCGCTTCGCGACGCGGCAGTATTCTGGGGCGACGTTGCATGACGCCATTTTGTTTCACTACCCAGTAGAAGCCATGAATGCGATCCAAGCGACCACCGCCCATTCCCCCCGCCACGCCGTGCTGGATGTCCTGAAAGCCCAGGGCCTGGAACCGTCCCGGCTGGCGGAGGCGAACACTTTCACCGATGTGTTTTTTGCACGCATGGCGCCGGGCGACATGGACGCGCACACGCCGCAGCAATGGGCCGGGTTGATCGCGGGGCTGCTTGAATTCATGCAGCGGCGCCCGGCCGGGCAGGCGCTGGTACGCGTGCTGGGCACGGTGCCCGGGCATCCGGGTCGCAGCCTGTTGCAGGTGGTCACCGACGACATGCCGTTCCTGGTCGATACCGTCAGCATGATCGTGACGGAGGGCGGGCAGTCGATCCAGGCGGTGATCCATCCGGTATTGCATGCGGTGCGCGATGCAGGCGGGCAGCTGCAGCAATTGGGCGACGAGGCTGGCTTGCCCGAGTCGATCATGCATTTCGAGATCGACCGCATCGTCGACGAGGCGGTATGCGCACGCCTGCAAGCGCAGGTTGCCGATGCGCTGAACGACGTGCGCCAGGCCGTGGGCGACTGGTCGGCGATGCGCGACAAGGCCCTGGCGATCGCGGCCGACCTGCCGCAGCGCAAGCTGTCGCTGGATGCCGATGCCGTGCGCGAGGCGGCCGATTTCCTGCGCTGGATGGCCGACGACAATTTCACCTTCTTCGGTTACCGCCAGTACGAGGTGGTGGCCGCCGATGGCGAGCAGGTGCTGCGCGCGGTGGACGGCACCGGGCTGGGCATCCTGCGCCACAACGATCATTCGCTGGCGCCGCGCTCGGTGCGCACGCTGGCGGCCAACGACCTGCCGCACTCCGGCGCGGCCGACGCCATCATCCTCACCAAGACCAACGCCC
Organism: Rhodanobacter caeni; assembly: GCF_039523575.1. Lineage (NCBI taxonomy): Bacteria > Pseudomonadati > Pseudomonadota > Gammaproteobacteria > Lysobacterales > Rhodanobacteraceae > Rhodanobacter > Rhodanobacter caeni. Next base: position 802,257 of record NZ_BAAAFO010000001.1, read on the forward strand.
GCTCGCGCGTGCATCGCAGCGGCTACATGGATTACGTGGGCGTGCTGAAGTTCGACGCCAACGGCAAGGCGGTGGCGGAGGAGCGCTTCATCGGCATGTTCTCCTCCAGCGCCTACATGACGCGGCCGCAGGACGTGCCGCTGGTGCGGCACAAGGTCGAGTCGGTGCTGGTGCGCTCGGGGCTGAAGCGCGATTCGCATTCGGGCAAATCGCTGCGGCACATCCTTGAGGTGCTGCCGCGCGACGAACTGTTCCAGAGCAACGAAGACGAGCTGTTCGCCACCGCCACCGGCATCCTGGAGCTGCGCCAGCGTGCGCGCACGCGGCTGTTCGTGCGCCGCGACCGCTACGATCGGTTTTTCGCCTGCCTGGTGTTCGTGCCGCGCGAACGCTTCAACACGTCGGTGCGCGAGCGCATCGAGGCGTTGCTGGGCGAGGCGCTGCATGCCGGGCAGGTGGATTCCTCCGTGCAGATGGGCGAGGCCGCCCTGACCCGGCTGCACGTGACGGTGCGACCGCGCATCGGCGATCACCCCGACGTCGACCTGGCGACGCTGGAGCACGGCGTCGAGGCGATCGTGCGCAACTGGCACGACGACGTGCGCGACGCGCTGGTGCGCTCTCACGGGGAGCACGAGGGCCTGCTGCTGGCCAACAGTTTCGCCAAGTCGATGCCGCCGGGCTATGTCGATGACGTGACGCCCGCCGTGGCCGCCGAGGACATCCGCACGCTGTCGCAGCTGTCGGGCGAGAACGCGCTGCGGATGTCGTTCTACCATCCGCTGAAGGCTCCGGCGACGCTGCGCTTCAAGATCTTCCGTAGCGGCGGCGACATCGCCCTGTCCGAGGTGTTGCCGCAGCTGGAGAATATGGGCCTGCGCGTGCTCACCGAACACGTCTACGAGATCCCGCGCGATGGCGCGACGTTGTCGATCCAGGATTTCGAGGTGCAACTGGCCGGCAAGCTCACTTTCAGCGTGGAGCAGGTGGGCACCCTGTTCGAGGAAGCGTTCGAGCAGATCTGGCGCGGCAACGCGGAAAACGACGGCTTCAACCGGCTGGTGCTGGGGGCCAAGCTCAGCTGGCGGCAGATCGCCATGCTGCGCGGCTACTGCAAGTACCTGCTGCAGACCGGCGTGGCGTTCTCGCAGGCGTACATGGAAGACACGCTCAACCGCTATCCGGCCATCGCCGGCCTGCTGGTGGAACTGTTCCTGGCGCGCTTCGACCCGCGGCGCGAGGACTTGTCCGCCGAGGCCCTGAAGGAGGCCGGCGCCACCCTGGCGGCCGAGATGGAGGCGCTGATCCCGGCCAACGTGCAGAGCGCGCAGCCTTCGCTGATCGCCGATCTCGGCGCCTCGCTGTCGCGTCCGCGCGAGGAGCAGGTGCGGGCCGTCGAAAGCGTCATCGGCGTATTGCTGGAAAACGTCGCCAGCCTGGACGAGGACCGCATCCTGCGCAGCTTCGTCAGCGTGATCGGCGCCACGCTGCGCACCAGCTTCTTCCAGCAGCACGACGGCGCGCCGCGCGACTACATCAGCTACAAGCTGGACCCGCACCAGGTGCCGGGATTGCCCAAGCCGATTCCCTACCGCGAGATCTGGGTCTGCGCACCGCGCGTCGAGGGCATCCACCTGCGCTTCGGTGCGGTGGCGCGCGGCGGCCTGCGCTGGTCGGACCGGCGCGAGGATTTCCGCACCGAGGTGCTCGGCCTGGTCAAGGCGCAGATGGTGAAGAACACCGTCATCGTGCCGGTCGGCTCCAAGGGCGGGTTCTTCGTCAAGCGGCCGCCGGTCATCGCCGGACAACCAGGCGATCGCGACGCGCAACTGGCCGAGGGCATCGCCTGCTACCGCATCTTCATCAACGGCCTGCTCGACATCACCGACAACCTGGTCGAGGGCGAGGTCGTGCATCCGCGCGACGTGGTGCGCCATGACGGCGACGATCCGTACCTGGTGGTGGCCGCCGACAAGGGCACGGCGTCGTTCTCCGACATCGCCAACGCCATCTCGATCGAGCACGACTACTGGCTGGGCGACGCGTTCGCCTCCGGCGGTTCGCACGGCTACGACCACAAGGGCATGGGCATCACCGCGCGCGGTGCGTGGGAATCGGTCAAGCGCCATTTCCGCTCGCTGGGCGTGGATACACAGTCGCAGGATTTCACCTGCGTGGGCATCGGCGACATGTCCGGCGACGTGTTCGGCAACGGCATGCTGCTGTCCGGGCACATCAGGCTGGTGGCGGCGTTCGATCATCGCCACGTCTTCCTCGACCCCACGCCCGATGCCGCGCGCTCCTTTGCCGAGCGCAAGCGCCTGTTCGAGAAGCCGCGTTCCAGCTGGGACGACTATGATCGCGCGCTGATTTCCCAGGGCGGCGGGGTATATCCGCGCAGCGCCAAGTCGATCCCGATCTCGGCCGAGGTGCGTGGCGCGCTGGGGCTGAAGGACGATGTCGAGCACCTGGCGCCGAACGAACTGCTCAGCGCGATCCTCAAGGCGCCGGTGGACCTGCTGTGGAACGGCGGCATCGGCACCTACGTCAAGGCCGCCAGCGAAAGCCATGCCGACGTGCGCGACCGCGCCAACAACGCGCTGCGCGTGGATGGCGGCGAGCTGCGCTGCAAGGTGGTGGGCGAGGGCGGCAACCTGGGCTTCACCCAGAAGGGCCGCATCGAGGCGGCGCAGAACGGCGTGCTGCTCAATACCGACTTCATCGACAACTCCGCCGGCGTGGATACCTCCGATCACGAGGTCAACATCAAGATCCTGCTGAACGATGCGGTCAAGCGCAACGAGCTCAGCGTCGATGCGCGCAACGAACAGCTGGCGGCGATGACGGAGGAGGTCGGCAAGCTGGTGCTGTGGGACAACTACCGGCAGAACCAGGCGATCACACTGATGGAGCACCAGTCGGTGCGACGGCTCGGCTCCATGGCGCATTTCATCCGCACGCTGGAGGCCGAAGGCATGCTCGATCGCCAGGTCGAGAACCTGCCGTCGGATGCCGAGCTGGCCGAACGCAAGAGCCGCGAGCAGGGGCTGAGCCGGCCGGAGCTGGCGGTGCTGCTGTCGTACGACAAGATGCGCCTGTTCCAGCAGTTGCTCGATTCGGACGTGCCGGAAGATCCCTACCTGTCGCGCGAGCTGGTGCGCTACTTCCCCGAGCCACTGCACGGGAAGTACGCCGAGCACATGCAGCGCCACCGCCTGAAGCGCGAGATCATCGCCACCGCGGTCACCAACTCCACCATCAACCGCATGGGCGCCACCTTCATGATGCGCATGCAGGAGGACACCGGAAAGGGGCCGGCGGCGATCGCCAAGGCGTATACCGCGGCGCGCGAAATCCTCGACGCCCGCGAGCTGTGGGCCGAGATCGAGGCCCTCGACAGCAAGGTCGCCGAAGGCACCCAGACCGACGCGATCCTGAAGATCTGGGCGCTGCTGCGGCACATGACGCGCTGGCTGCTGAACCGGCCCGGCGGCACGCTGGACATCGCCGCCAACGTCGAGCGCTACCAGGGCGTCGTGTCCGATCTGCGCAAGGCCTTGCCGCACGTGCTGGGCAAGGCCGGCCAGGGCGATTTCACCTGCGATCGCGAGAAATGGGAAGGTCTTGGGATGCCCTCGGCGCTGGCCCTGCGGCTGGCGCGCATGCCGGACCTGCGCGCCGCGCTGGACATGGCCGAGATCGCCCGCCAGAGCGACGAGCCGATCGAGAAGGTGGCCCGCATCTTCTACGAACTGGGCGAGGCGCTGGACCTGGGCTGGTTGCGCGACCAGATCGAGGCCTTGCCGGTGGAAGGCCACTGGCATGCCCAGGCGCGCGGCTCGCTGCTGGACGAATTGAACCAGCAGCATCGCGCGCTGGCGCAGCAGGTGCTGGGCATGGGCGTGGACGAAAACAGCGACGTTTCCGCGGTGCAGACGTGGCTGCAGCGCGACGATGCCACGCTGCAGCACACGCGCAGCATGCTGGCCGAGATCCTCACCCAGAACGCCGATTACCCGATCGCGTCGGTGGCGGTGCGGCGGCTGGCGCAGCTGGCGCAGTTGCCGGTTTGAGGTTGGAATTTCCCGCGGGTTGACCCCACCCCTTCCCTCCCCTGCGAGCAGGGGAGGGTATTACGGCAAGCTCGGACGTTTCGGCGGATTGCTCGGCTTCCGGCTCCTCCCCCTGCTGGCAGGGGGAGGTTGGGAGGGGGTTGGGCGTGCGGGAAAACCCGGGTTTTAGGCTGGGCCATTCCTCTGTCGTATCCTTCAGCCTTCTCGGCCAGCCAGGGTTACCGATGCGTTTTGCCTTTGTCGCCAGCAATACCCCCGTGGCCCAGCAGGCGCGCGATGCCTTGGTGCAACGGTACGGCGATGTGCCACCGGGCCAGGCCGAGCTGATCGTGGCGCTGGGCGGCGATGGCTTCATGCTGCGCACGCTGCACGCTTACCGCGACCTGGACGTGCCGGTATACGGCATGAAGCTGGGCCAGGTCGGCTTCCTGATGAACATGCATCGGCTGGATGGGCTGGCCGAGCGCGTCGAGCGGGCGCATGTGGCCTCGCTGTTTCCGCTCCAGATGCGGGTGACCGACGTGGCCGGCGGCACCCACGTGGCAATGGCGTTCAACGAGGTGTCGCTGCTGCGCCAGAGCAACCAGGCCGCCCATCTGGAAGTGCAGCTGAACGGCACGGTCAAGCTGCCGTCGCTGGTGTGCGACGGCATCATGGTCTCGACCCCGGCCGGCTCCACCGCCTACAACCTGTCCGCGCACGGGCCGATCCTGCCGCTGGATGCCAACGTGCTCGCGCTGACCCCGATCAGTCCGTTCCGCCCGCGCCGCTGGCGCGGCGCCATTCTTCCGCACCGCACGGAAGTGGCATTTCGCGTGATCGATCCGGGCAAGCGCCCGGTCAGCGCCACCGCCGATTTCCACGAGGTGCGCGACGTGCTGACGGTGACCATCCGCCAATCGGGCGATCAGGGCGTGCGGCTGCTGTTCGACCCCGAGCACAATCTTGAGCAGCGGATACTGGATGAGCAGTTCGCCGCAGAATAGAAGTGAGTGGAGAGGAGTGATGAGTGAGAGAGAGCCAAGGCCTGTGCTTTTGCCTTCTCTCACTCCTCACTCCTCTCCACTCACTTCTCGCTTCTCACTTCCCGCTACTGCAGCTAGATTGACGCCATGACGCTGCCCTCCGCCCACGATCCCGCCGCCGTCGACGACAACCGCCTCGTCGTGGCGATTTCCTCGCGCGCGCTGTTCGATCTCGGCGACAGTCACGCCTTGTTCGAACGCGAGGGGCTCGATGCCTACCGTTCGTTTCAGATCGATCACGAGGACGAGATCCTGCAGCCCGGCGTGGCGTTTCCGCTGGTGCAGAAGCTGCTCGGCCTGAACAGGCTGGCCGGTGACACGCCGCCGGTGGAAGTGATCCTGCTGTCGCGCAATTCCGGCGATACCGGCCTGCGCATTTTCAACGCGATCCAGCACTACAAGCTGGAGATCAGTCGCGCCGCCTTCACCAGCGGTGCGCCGACCTCCGACTACATCGCGCCGTTCAAGGCGGACCTGTTTCTTTCCGCCAATGCCGAGGACGTGGGCCGCGCGCTCGCCGCCGGTGTGGCGGCGGCCACCATCCTGCCCAGCACCGCGCCACCGCGCGCCAGCGAGCAGCTGCGCATCGCCTTCGACGGCGACGCCGTGCTGTTTGGCGACGAGGGCGAACGCGTGTCGCGCGAGGAAGGTCTGGAGGCGTTCCATCGCAGCGAGGCCGAGCACGCCGCCGAGCCGCTCTCGGTGGGCCCGTTCCGCGGTTTCCTCACCGCACTGCACCGGCTGCAGGCGGCGTTTCCCGCCGAGGATTCGCCCATCCGCACCGCCCTGGTCACCGCCCGCTCCGCGCCGGCGCACAAGCGCGTCATCCTCACCCTGCGTCGCTGGGGCGTGCGCATCGACGAGGCGCTGTTCCTGGGTGGCCGCGACAAGGGGCCGTTCCTGGACGCGTTCGGGGCGGACATCTTCTTCGACGACTCGCCCGCCAACGTGGAATCCGCGCGCAAGCACGTGGCCACCGGACACGTGCCGCATGGCGTCAGCAATCGTTAGCCGTCGTCACACCACCCGGGTGCGTTTCCACCAGCGCGTGACCTTGTCCTCGCGCACGAAGGTAAACAGGCCCGCGCCCAGGATGATCGCGATGCCCACCAGCATCGGCCAGTCCAGCTGATCGTCGAACAGCACGTAGCCCAGCAGCACGGCCCACAGCATCTGGCTGTACTGGGTCGGCGCCACCAGGTTGGCCGGTGCACGGCGCGTGGCCAGCATCAGCAGTACGGCACCGGCCGCGGCCAGCAGTCCATAGCCCAGCAACAGCAGCCATTGCTCCTGTCGCGGCCATTGGAAACGGGTCAGCATCAGCGCGCCGGTCAGCAGCATGGAGCCGATCACGCCGGCGCCGTAAAGCGTGATGCGTTTTTCGTGCGGGCCGGCCAGGCGCAGCGCGATCATCGAGACCGCGCCGGCGAGGCCGCAGACCACCGCGGCCAAATGACCGGCACCGAGCACGCGAAACCCCGGCCGCAATACCACCATCACGCCGATGAACCCGGCCACCACGGCCGACCATCGACGCCAGCCCACGTGCTCCTTCAGCACCAGCACGGACAGGATGGTCACGAAGATCGGCATCAGGAAAATCAGCGCGAAGGCCTCCGCCATCGGCAGCGCGGTAAAGGCCATCACCGCGGACGTGGTGCCGATGGCGCTGGCCACCGCGCGCACCACCCACAAGCCCTGGCGCTCCGCCACCCAGGTCTCCCGCCAGCGATCGCCATCACCCTTGATGAAGGGCAGGGCGGTCAACCCCAGCGCCGCGCCGAAAAACACCGACTCGTACGCAGGCAGTGATCCATGCAGCAGCTTCACGAACGCATCGCTCAGCGCGTAGGCGGCAAACGCCAGGAAACCGAGGAGTACACCTTTGAGCATGGATATCCGGAGAGGGGTGTTGGCGGTGACGGCGTCACTCGCGCGATGCGGCGATGCATGCGTCCGCTGCCGCAAATGCACGGTTGGAACGCAGGCCGCGATTGTCCCACGGCGGCGGCGTCCTGCCTATTCGCGATGCTGCAGGTCACCATGACCGGTCCCGATGGCAGAGCTAGAATCCCGGGCTTGTCACGACATCCGGACTTCATGCATGGCTACCCGCCTCGATCCGCTCGACCTCTACGATGTCCGCGCGCTGCTCAGCGACGAGGAGCGCATGGTGAAGGATTCCGTGGGCCGCTTCGTCGACGAGCGCGTGCTGCCGATCATCGGCGACTGCTTCGATCAGGCGCGCTTCCCGAAAGAGCTGATTCCGGAGATCGCCGGCCTCGGCCTGCTCGGTGCCACGATCCCCGAGCAGTACGGCGGCGGTGGCATGAACGGCGTCAGCTACGGCCTGATCTGCCAGGAGCTGGAGCGTGGCGATTCCGGCCTGCGCAGCTTCGCCTCGGTGCAGAGTTCGCTGTGCATGTACCCGATCTTCGCGTATGGCAGCGAGGAGCAGAAAAAGCACTACCTGCCACCGATGGCGGCGGGCGAGGTGATCGGTTGCTTCGGCCTGACCGAACCGCATGGCGGCTCCGATCCGGCCAACATGAAGACGCATGCGAAGAAGGATGGCGGCGACTGGGTCATCAACGGCGCCAAGATGTGGATCACCAACGGCAACCTGGCCCACATCGCGATCGTCTGGGCGCAGACCGACGACGGCATCCAGGGCTTCGTGGTGCCGACCGACACGGCCGGCTTCAAGGCCCAGGAAATCCACAAGAAGATGAGCCTGCGCGCCTCGGTCACCAGCGCGCTGTTCTTCGACAACGTGCGCGTACCCGACAGCGCGCGCCTGCCCAACGTGAAAGGCCTGAAGGGCCCGCTCGGCTGCCTGACCCAGGCGCGCTACGGCATCACCTGGGGCCCGATCGGCGCGGCGCAGGCCTGCCTGAAGGAAGTGCTCGGCTACACCGCCGAGCGCACGCTGTTCGGCAGGCCGCTGGCCTCCAACCAGGCGATCCAGCTGAAGCTGGCCGACATGGCAAGGCGCATCACCACCGCGCAGCTGCTCTCGCTGCAGCTCGGTCGCCTCAAGGACGCCGGCACCATGCAGCCGACCCAGGTCTCGCTGGCCAAGTGGAACAACTGCCGCATGGCGATTGACATCGCGCGCCAGTGCCGCGACATCCTCGGCGGCGCAGGCATCACCACCGAACACTCGGCCATCCGCCACGCGCTGAACCTGGAATCGGTGATCACCTACGAGGGCACCGAGACCGTGCACGAGCTGGTGGTGGGCCGCGAGCTGACCGGCATCAATGCGTTCTGAGGCGGAGCGTCACGCATGAGTCATCTGTCGCCCGCGCTTTACGCCACCCTGGCCGAGATCGTGCCGGACATGTACGTGCATTGCGCCGATCCGTGGTGCGTGATCGGGAGCACCGCGGCGCTGCTGGCGGGGGCACAGACGAGTGCGGCAGACGTGGATGTGCTCACGTCGCGCGCCGATGCTGCCGTCCTGACGACGCAATGGGCATCGCGCCATGAGCCCGCGTTCGCGCCGGGCGACAGCGACCGCTTCCGTTCGCACTTCGCGCGTTTCCGTTTTCCCGCCGCCGTGGAGATCATGGGCGCGCTCGAGTTTCGCGCCGGCGATCGTTGGCAGGCCGTATCGCCTGGGCGGCTGGTGCTCGTCGGCGTGAACGGGATGGCGGTGCCTGTCCCCTCCATCGACGACCAGGTCCGGCTTCTCCACAGCTTCGGGCGGGAAAAGGACCTGCAGCGGGCCGAGGCGCTGCGCGCGCTCGTTCCCGCCGCCTTCACCATGCCGGTCCTGGTTTCCCATTGACCGCGATTGCCCCGACGATTTCGACATGACTGCCATCCCCTTCGCGCTCGGCGCCCGCCACAAAGGCTTCAACCGCGCCGAAGTCGTCGACCAGAACTTCATCGAGTTCGTGCAGTTGTGGCAGGGCCACGTTCGCCACGCGCCGCGCGACGGTGAGGCGGTGCTGCCTGGCAGCGTGCTGGACGCACGCGGATTCCGCGAGCTGCTGGAATCGCAATTGATCTCGCGCCACCTCGACCTGATGGCGCGCGTGCTGCGCGTGCAGAACAAGGTGTTCTACACGATCGGCTCGTCCGGCCACGAGGGCAACGCGATGGTGGCGCGGTTGACCCGGCACACCGATCCGGCCTTCCTGCACTACCGCTCCGGCGCCTTCATGGCCGAGCGCTTCCGCAAGATCCCGGGCATGGATCCGGTGATGGACTCGGCGCTCAGCTTCGCCGCCAGCAAGGACGACCCGGCCTCCGGTGGCCGCCACAAGGTGTGGGGCAGCAAGCCGTTGTGGGTGCTGCCGCAGACCTCGACGATCGCCTCGCACCTGCCCAAGGCGCTGGGCACGGCCATCGCCATCGAGCAGGCGCAGCGCATCGGCCACACGCTGCCGATCCCCGATGACAGCATCACCATCTGCTCGTTCGGCGATGCCTCCAGCAACCACGCCACGGCGCAAACCGCGTTCAATGCCGCGGCGTGGACGGCGTACCAGAAGCTGCCGGCGCCGGTGCTGTTCGTGTGCGAGGACAACGGTATCGGCATCTCGGTGAAGACACCGAGCGGCTGGATCGCGAACAACTACCAGCATCGCGCCAACCTCGATTACTTCTTCGCCGACGGGCTGGACCTCGCCGACGGCTACGCCCAGGTGCAGCGCGCGGTGGAGCATTGCCGCGGCACGCGCCGGCCGACCTTCCTGCACCTGAAGACCACCCGCGTGATGGGCCATGCCGGCACCGACTTCGAGATCGAATGGCGCAGCATCGAGGAGCTGTTCGCGGTCGAGTGCTCCGATCCCCTGCTGCGCTCGGCGACCATCGCGCTGGCGTCAGGCCTGTACTCGAAGGACGAGCTGCTGAATCTGTACGAAGCCACCCGCAAGCGCTGCTTCGCCGCCGCCGAGGACGCCGATGCACGCCACCGGCTGACCTCGCTGGACGAGGTGATGGCCCCGCTGGCGCCGTACACGCCGGCCGCGGTGAAGGCCGAGGCCGAGCGCGCCGACTATGCCGAGAAGCGCCTGGCCGTGTTCGGTGGCGAAGCGAAACTGCCCGAGAACCTGCCGCCGCGGCACCTGGCCATCCAGATCGGCCAGGCCCTGCACGACCTGCTGGCGAAGTATCCGCAGGCCCTGCTGTTCGGCGAGGACGTGGCGCAGAAGGGCGGCGTGTACACGGTCACCAAGGGCCTCAACAAGACCTTCAAGGGCAGCCGCGTGTTCAACACGCTGCTCGATGAAACGATGATCCTGGGGCTGGCGCAGGGTTACGCGAACATGGGAATGCTGCCGCTGCCGGAGATCCAGTACCTGGCGTATTTCCACAACGCCTGCGACCAGATCCGCGGCGAGGCGGCCTCGCTGCAGTTCTTCTCCAACGGCCAGTACCGCAACCCGATGGTGATGCGCGTGGCCTCGCTGGGTTACCAGAAGGGCTTCGGCGGCCACTTCCACAACGACAACTCGGTCACCGCGCTGCGCGACATCCCGGGGCTCGTGGTCGGTTGCCCCAGCCGCGGCGATGACGCTGCGATGATGCTGCGCACGCTGATGGCGCTGGCCAAGGTCGATGGCCGCGTGTGCGCCTTCCTCGAACCGATCGCGCTGTACATGACCAAGGACCTGTACGAGCCCGGCGACGGCCAGTGGCAGTTCGACTATCCCGCGCCGGACCGCGGCATGACGCTGGGCGAGGGCCGCATCTACAACGAGACGGCCGACGACCTGGTGGTGTTCACCTTCGGCAACGGCGTGCCGATGGCGCTGCGCGCTGCGCGCGCGATCGAGGCGGAGTTGAAGTGGAAGGTGCGCGTGGTCGATCTGCGCTGGCTGGCGCCGCTCAACGACGCGTTCATCGCGGCACAGGCGAAGAGCGCCAAACGCATCCTGGTGCTGGACGAGGGCCGCAAGAGCGCCGGCGTGGGCGAGGGCGTGATCACCGCGATCGTCGAAGCCGGCTGCGGCGCCACGCCGCTGCGCCGGGTGGTTGGCGCCGACACGTTCACGCCCCTGGCCGGTGCCGCCCTGCTGGTGTTGCCGGGCGAGGCCGACGTGGTGGCGGCGGCGCGCGACTTGCGCTGATCACCGACCGATACGGGGCGGGCGGCGGCTAGGCGCTCTTGCCGTCGATGACGTGCAGCCGTGGCCGCGACGCGTGCGGCGTGGCGACCCGGTGCAGGAACGTGCGGTTGCGGCCGCCGAGCTTGGCTTTGTACATGGCCTGGTCGGCGCGGTCCACCAGCGAGGCGACGGTGTCGCCCTCGATGCGCATGGCGATGCCGATGCTGATCGTGAGCCGCTGCTCGCCGTCGTCCACCGGAATCTCCAGCCGATGCACGCGGCGGCACAGCCGGGTGGCCACCTGCATCGCCTGCGCCACCGTGGCGCCGGTCAGCAGCACCACGAACTCCTCGCCGCCGTAGCGGCCGAGCAGGTCGGTGGGGCGCAGCTCCGTCTCCAGCGCCGACGCCACCGCGGTCAGCGCGTGATCGCCCGCGCTGTGGCCGTGGTGGTCGTTGAGCTGCTTGAAATGGTCCAGGTCCATGAACAGAGCCGCCAGTGACAGCGCGGGATCGCCGGCCAGCGCCTTTTCCGCGCGTTCGATCCATGCGCGGCGATTGAAGGCATTGGTGAGCATGTCGCGTTCGGCCAGGACGCGCACGGTGTCGCGGTCGCGGCGCAGGACGAGTGCACGATCGGCCAGGCCCAGCGACAGCACGATCGCCTCGAACGCGCCGACGCCAAGCGCGGCCTGGTTGATCCAGCCAAGGCCGGGCAGGGCGCCGTTCATCTGCGCGCTGCTGATCGCGGTGAGCGCCAGCAACGGCACCCAGCCGACCAGGAAAAACCACGCATGCCGCGAACCCCGCGCGGCGGCGATGATCGCGGCGATGGACAGCAGCGTGGCGCCCAGCAGCAGCAGCGGATTGAGCAGCAGCCGCATCCCTTGCTGGAGCAGGCCGATGCGGCTGCCCTGCATGACGACCAGCGTCGCCATGCAGACGGCAAGCCCGCCGATGAGAACGCGCAGCAACGGCGCGTAGCGTTGCAATTCGCAAAACCGCACCATGAACAGCGAGGCGAAGGCCACCGAGGCGGCAGTGGCCATCGCCTCGAGGGCGGGCGTCACGTCACTGAGCCAGTGCCATTCCATCGGATGAAACAGGAAACCGCTCTGCGCGCCCTGTATCAGCGCATAGCAGAGGATGTAGCCGGCGTACCAGGCGTAGGTGACATCGCGCAGCATCAGCGAGAAACACAGCGCCATCAGCACCATGGCCAGCATCACCGCGAAACAGGCGCTGGCGAAAACGAGCCAGCCGGCATCCTGCTGCAGGTATTCGCCCCATGGCTGCAGGTCGAACCGCACCGGTGCGGCGACGGTGGTGGTGGGCTCGAACTTCAGCACGATGGGCGCGGAGGCCGACTGGTTCGTCGGCACATACCAGGCCAGCCGTCCGTTGCCATGGGTGGGCGCCGAAAAGTCCCGGCTCGACAAGGGCTCGCCGACGCCGGTGGCCGATGGGTAGACGGTGACGACGCCGGCTGGCGGCGGGTAGATCGCCAGCACCCTTTCCTCATCGATCCAGGGAGGCTGCGGCGCAAGTACCACCCAGCTGCCCAGGTTCTCCCGAGGAAACTGCTGCAGCATGGCCGGATCGAACCGGGCCAGCGTGCCGCTGCGAAAATCCTGCAACAGCTGCTGCGGCGTATCGCCCGGACGCGCGATGCGCCAGGCGCCTTCCAGCGGCGTGGCGGCACGCACGACACCCATCGACAGCAGGCTCAGCATCAGGCAGCCGAGCCACGGGATGCGGCGGAAAGCGCTGATTATGTTCGAGCATGCCATCGACCGTTCCTTGAACGTTGTCTTCCCCCTGACCGGACTATGCGTAATTCTTGTGGAAAGTCCGTCATGCCTTGGGCATGAGCTCTGGCGGCTTTTCCCATTGTGGCATGGGACGCACGGCAGGAAAACCTGATAAATCAGTGTCATCCATGCCTTTGGCAAAGCAATCGGCGTGCCATTCGGCCTGTTGTGGCTTGGGGCCAATGCCATCACGGCGCCTTCCATCGGCAGACCTATACTGGCCGTTACGCCAAACTGAGCGTCAACCTGCAGGAGCAAGGCCCATGGGTGAGATCAAGGTAGCGGTATTCGTCGGCAGCCTGCGCAAGGCATCGATCAATCGCCGATTGGCGCGTGCCGTGGAGCGGCTGGCGCCCGAAGGGGTCGCGTTCGAGCACGTCCGGATCGACAACCTGCCCCTCTACAACCAGGATTTCGATGGCGATTATCCGGCCGAGTGCCAGCGGCTGAAACGCCAGGTGGAGGCCGCCGACGCGCTGCTGTTCGTCACGCCCGAGTACAACCGCTCGATGCCCGGCGTGCTCAAGAATGCGCTGGACATCGGCTCCCGGCCCTGGGGCACCAATTCGTTCGCGCGCAAGCCCGGTGCAGTGATCGGTGCCTCGATCGGCGCCGTCGGCAGCGCCATGGCCCAGCAGCATTTGCGCAATACGCTGGCCTATCTGGACGTATCCACGCTGGCGCAGCCGGAAGTTTTCGTGCACTTCAAGGACGACACGCTGATCGACGAGGAGGGTCGTGTCAGCAACGAGGGTACCGAAAAATTCCTGCAGGACTTCGTGGACCGCTATCTGGCATGGGTGCGCCGGCACCTGGCTTGAAGGGGGACGTGATTGCGCCGCCTGGGCTTGCACCAGGCGGCGACATCCAACCCGGGCCAATCCTCTCTGTGCCGCGCCGCTGCCGCCCGCGGCCGTGGTGATGGGCGGAGTCGGGCACCGTTCGCCTCGGCAAAAGCTTTCGTATCGAGGTGGCGCAGGTTGCTGGCGCGGCGCTCGGAAATTCCCCGTCAGCAGGGGTTCGGCGGAAGGCGTCGATGCACGGCGCTGGCGGCCAGTGCGGCATGGCCCACGGCCACGCTGATCTGGTTGAGGCCGCTGACCACGTCGCCGATGGCGTACAGGCCGTCGACGCTGGTGTGCATCCGTTTGTCCACTTGCAGTTCGCCGCCGTCGTCGATGCTTGCGCCCAGTGCGCGGCCCAGGTCCGATTGCGCATCGGCGCCCAGCACGGGATAAAGCGTGTCCAGCTGCAACGGGTCGCCATCGGCGAAATCGACGCGACAGCCGTTGCCGGACAGCGACAGGCGCGCGGGCGCGGGATACACGGCAATGCCGGCGCGCTCGGCGCGCTCGCGCAATGCACGGTCCACGACGCCGGAGGCGTCCGTCACCAGCGCGGCGACCCGTCGCGAAAACGTGCGCAGGTACTCAGCGTGATCGAGTGCGTCGGCCGCCGGCGCAAGCACGCCGATGGCCTCGTCGCGTGCCTCGTAGCCATCGCAGACCGCACACAGGCGCACGACGCCATGGTGGATGGCGTCCTCGACGTTCGGCATGTCGGGCACCCGATCCACCACGCCGGTGGCGAGAATGGCGTGGCGGGCGCGCCATTCTCGCTCGCCATCGCTGGCGATGAAGGCACTGTCGCGCTTGGCCAGGGTTCTTATCGACGTCTGGATGATGGTGGCGCCGTATTGCTGCGCATGGGTGCGATAGCGCGCCAGCAAGGCATTGCCGGCGACGCCGAACGGAAAGCCGGGGCAGTTGTGGCTGGCCGGAATCCAGCGGGCCCGGCTGCGGCCAGCGTCCAGTACCACGATGCGGCGGCGAAATCGTGCCAGGTAGGTTGCCGCCGTCAATCCCGCCGGGCCGGCGCCGATGATCAGGCAATCGCAGGTGTTGTCGGCAGGAGGCATGCGCAACGTCCGCCATGGGATCGACAAGCTTGCACGCCGCGGCCGTGAACGCCGCGTGGGCACGCCAGGCGAACCAACGCCAACATCCGGCAAACGAGTCGGTCACGGCCCGTCGACCGGACGCCACGTAGAACTAAGCACGTCTGCATCCCGCAGGCTTTCCGGAGGTATGGCATGGATCACAATCGCGTCGAGGGCACGAAACACCAGGTCAAGGGCACCGTGAAGGAAGTCGCCGGCAAGGTGACCGGCGACAAGTGGCAGGAAGCGACCGGGGCCGTGGAAAAAAACGTGGGCAAGGTTCAGAGAAAGGTCGGCGAAGCCATGGATGACGCCGAAGACGAAGCCGATCGTCGCCACTGACGGCGCAAGGTGTTGATGGCCCGACCGGGAAGTTCGGGCCATCCGTCATGATTTCCCACGCGCACGCTTCCGCGCGGCTTTCTTCGGCGCGGAAGATTTTTGCGCCAGCGTGATCCACGCGGGTGCATGGTCACTGGGGTGGGGCAGGTCGCGCACCCAGCGGCCGACGTTGGCATCTTCCAGCCGCGGCGCCAGGTCGGCGCTGAGTAGCAGGTGGTCGATGCGAAGGCCGGCGTTGCGCGGCCAGTGCTGGCGGAAATAATCCCAGAAGGTGTAGATCCGCTCGTCCGGGTGGCGGTGGCGCAGGGCGTCGGTCCAGCCTTGCGCCAGCAGCCGCTGGTAGCAGGTGCGGCTTTCCGGTTGCAGCAGGGCGTCCTTGCGCCATGAGCGCGGGTTGTAGATGTCCTCGTCGGTGGGCACCACGTTGAAATCGCCGGCCAGCACCACCGGGTGCCCGCTCTCGTACAGCTTTGCGGCGTGCTTGATCAGCCGCTCGAACCACGCCAGCTTGTAGTCGAACTTCGGCCCCGGTTGCGGGTTGCCGTTGGGCAGGTAGAGACAGCCGACCATCACGCCGTGCGCTGCCGCTTCCAGGTAGCGGCTTTGCTTGTCGGCGGGGTCGCCGGGCAGGCCGCGCCGGCTTTCGACCGGGTCGCTGCCGCGGGCGAGAATGGCCACACCGTTCCACGAGGTTTGCCCCTGCCACAGTGCGCCGTAACCGGCGGCGCGGATCTCGGCGATGGGGAAGGCGTCGTCGCGGGCCTTCAGCTCCTGCAGGCAGACGATGTCGGGCGCTTCGCGCTCCAGCCATGACAGCAGGATCGGCAGCCGCGAACGGATGCCATTGATGTTGAACGTGGCGAGCTTGAGCGTGGACACGGGGCGTTTCCATGGCGGTGGAAAGCCGATGCTAGCGACGTCCACGGTGCACGCGCGGTGAGCGCGCCCTTCACTTTGCCGGTACCCGCGGTGTAGTTCGCTGGATACGCCACCTTCGGCGCGTCCGGAAACCATGTATGACCGAACCCTCGTCACCTGTTGTCGGCCACCCGCCTGACCCGGCACAAGCGCAGGACGAACAACTGCAACGTGCCCTGCGCCAGCGCTCGCGCGACTGCGGCCAAGAAAAGCCCCGGTCGGTACCGCGCCGGCACAAGCTCTGGCTGGGCATGTATGCGCTGGTGCTGTTTGCGCTGGCGGTGGTGTTCTACCTGATGCGCTTGCATCAGCTCGATTTCGCGGCATGCTACCTGCCGCTGCTCCGGCGCGGCATCGTGGGCGCGATGGCGATCGTGCTGATGCTGGCGGTGGCCAGGCTGGTGCGCGTGTACGCCATCGAACGGGCCGAGAACGCGGTCACGCGCTACAACCTGCGCCGCATCCTGCGGCTGGTGGTGTACGTGGTACTGGCCGCCATCGTGGTTTCGGTGCTGTTCGCCAACTGGTACGCGGCGGCCGCGTCGCTGGGGCTGATTTCGCTGGTGCTGGGTTTCGCCCTGCAGACGCCGATCACCAGCTTCATCGGCTGGGTGTACATCCTGGCGCGCGAACCTTACCGCGTGGGCGACCGCATCAGCATCGGCGAGGCCACTGGCGACGTCATCGAGGTGACCTACCTGGACACCACGCTGTGGGAGGTAGGCGGCCCCTACGTTTCCACCGACCATCCCAGCGGACGATTGGTGAAGTTTCCCAATGCGAACGTGCTGACCAGTGCCATCTACAATTATTCGTGGCCGGTTTTTCCGTACATCTGGAACGAGATTTCCTTCCAGGTCGGCTACGACAGCGATTTCGAGTTCGTGGGCCGGGTGATGCGCGAGGCCGCGGAGGCGGAGTTGGGCGAGGCGATGATCGAGCGCGTGCGGGTTTTTCGCGAGATCCTGGCCTCGACCCCGGTGGGCGAGGTGCAGGTGCATGAACGGCCGTCGGTATTGTTCCGCGTCAACGCCAACACCTGGATCGATGCGATCGTGCGCTACGTGGTGGACCCCAAGCAGGCCGGCAGCGTCAAGTCGCGCCTGATCGCCGTCATGCTGCAGCGGCTCAATGCCGAACCGGAGCGTGTGCGTTTTCCCAAGGGCGACAGCCGCTGACGCCGGGCCCTGCTCACTTCGGGCTGGCGCCGCGCACGCGGAAAGCCAGGCTGATGCGCGGCCCGACCGCTTCGCGCTGCTTCAGGATCGCATGGTCGTAATGAAGCTGGCTGTCCCAGCTCATCAGCAGCGCGCTGCCCGCTTCCAGATCGACCCGCAACACATGGCGTGGTGGCTGCTTGGCGCGGATCGTCATGGTGCGGGTGGCGCCCAGCGACAGCAGTACGATCGGCTGCCCCCGCACGATGTCGGCGAGCTTGTCGTTGTGCGGCGCCACGCTGTCGTGCCGATCGCGGTAGAGGTTGAGGCCGATGCTGTCGAACGGCGCGGCGAAGGTGGTGCGAACGAGATCCAGCGCCTGCCGCAGGGCCTGGGGCAGGTCGGGGTCATCGGCGCGGAAATGCGCCCGGAGCCGCGGCACGTCCACTTCCCGCTCGTACATCAGGCGCCGGCCGCTCTTCCACGCGATGCCGTCGTGCAACTGCTGGAACCACGCACGGGCCGTCGCTTCGTCGACGAGCCCGGGTGTCAGCACGATGCGGCCGCTGGCGTCGTCCAGCAGCGTCTGCGGACCACCGGCATCGAAAAGGCTGCGCTGCGTCATGGTCAGTCGAGCAGGGAGCGCTCGCGGCAGAAGGGGGCGGAAGGATCGGGCATGTGGTTGTGCGATGGCCAGAGGAACCATGGTGCCGGGGCAAACGGGCAGGCGAGGTGAAATCGCGGCGGGTGACGAGGGCGGCGAAGGCCGCCTGTGAACGAACCGTGCCCAAGTCAGTCGAACCCTTACGCATGGCAATGATGAGGCGCTGATGAAGAAGAGAACATCCATCGGAAGCTGGTTGCTGGGCCTGGTCGTGGTGCTGGCCGTGGCGGTACTGGCGTTGTATCTCAACCACAGGCTGCGACAGGGCGAAACCACGGCCGTGCCGTCCACCGCGGTCGTCCCGCCGGCCGCACCGAGCGCAGCGGCCACGTCGGCGCCACGCCATCCGATCGCGCAGGCGGCGGTGCCGGCCCCGGTATCCACCACGGCGTTGCCACCGCTGAGTGGCAGCGACGAGGACGTGGTCGACGCGTTGGCGGCGCTGGCAGGCAACAGCCCGCTGCGCGATCTGCTGGTATCGAAACAGATCGTGGCGCGCATCGTGGCCACCATCGACGCCTTGCCCAGGCGTGCGCTGGGCACCTTGATGTTGCCCGCCCGTCCGCCCGAAGGCGCCTTCGCCACGACCGAAGCCGATGGCCGCATCACCATGGCCGCGCAGAACAGCGAGCGCTACGCGCCCTACATCGCGGTGATGAAGAACGTCGATCCGGCGGCGTTGGTGGCCTGGTATGTCCAGGCGTATCCGCTGTTCCAGCAGGCCTACCAGGAGCTCGGCTACCCTCGCGGCTATTTCAACGATCGCCTGATCGTGGTGATCGACGATCTCCTGGCCGCGCCGGAACCGGCCGAACCGCCGTTGCTGCTGCGCGTGAAAAACCATTACGCCTTTGCCGATCCCTCGCTGGAATCGCTCTCCGCCGGCCAGCGGCTGCTGCTGCGCACCGGCCCGGCCAACGAGGCACTGATCAAGGCAAAACTGCGTGCCATCCGCGCCTTGCTGGTCGGCGCCCGTCTGCCCGCACCGGGCCCTTCGTAGCGTCCGTCGAAAGACCGGGCGATCCTGGCTAAAGCTTCCCCGTTGGCTGCCGATCAGGTATGTGCAGATGCACGATGTCGCGTGCGCTGTGTGCATGCCGCGAGCGGGGTGGATGACATGGGGTGACGCGCCGGGTAGGCATGGAGACCGCTCCGGCCGATCGGCATCGGGGGGGGCGGGGCGAACGTGCAAAAGCGTCTGATCGATCCATCGGATCTCAAGGTTGGCGAACCTTTGCCATGCGACGCCTATGACGCGAAGGGCAAGCTTCTGCTGCGCCGGGGCCAGGTGATCACCAGTGCCAGCCAGATCGAAAAACTGAAACGCCATGCGTTGTGGGCCGCCGCCACGCCCGCCCACGAACCGGCCGCGCCGGAACCGGAGCGCAAGTCATCGCCGCTGTCGCTCATTCTTGCGGCGCGACGCCAGCTGCACCTGCTGTCGGGCACCGCGGATCGCGAGGACATCTCCCGAGCGCTGATGCAGGTCGCCGCCACGGTGCAGCGTGCCTGCAAGGCCAACGCGGATGTCGCGCTGGCATCGATCCTGATGCACCGCGAAGGGCATTACGCCATCCGCCATTCGGTGAACGCGGCGATAGCGTGCCAGATTGCCGGCGCGGCCATGTCGTTTGCCGCGGCGGAGCTCTCGGTGGCCGTCGCAGCGGCCTTGACGATGAACTTCGGCATGCTGGATCTGCAGCAGCGGCTGCAGGAGGTGGGGGCGCTGAACGACGAGCAGCGCCGTGACGTGTCCGGCCATTGCGAACGCGGCGTAACCTGGCTGCGGCAGCACGGCGTGACCAACGAACGCTGGCTGGAGATCGTACGCGACCATCACGAGCGTCCGGACGGCAGCGGCTATCCCGCCCGCAAATCCGGCGACGCCATCCATCCGCTGACCCAGCTGGTATCGCTGGCCGACATCTACTGCGCGCGCGTTTCCAGCCGTGCCTGCCGCAGCGCGATGCTGCCCAACGTGGCCTTGCGCCGGCTCTTCCTCAACGAGGGCGCGGCAGTGGACGAGCACCACGCCGCGTCGTTCATCAAGACCCTGGGCATTTACCCGCCCGGCACCGGCGTGCGCCTGCACAACGGCAGCATCGCAGTCGTCACCCGCCGTGGCGCCACCGACCGCAACCCCCGGGTTTCCTCGATCACCACCCAGGACGGGTTGCGTATCGAGGTGCCGATTCGCCGCCACGGCGACCCCACGGCACACGCCGTGACCGAGGTGGTGGATCTGGACGAGCTGCAGATGAACGTGAGCATGGAAGCCCTGTGGGGTTCGGACGCCACGCTCTGACCTGCCCGGCAGCGCCTAGTACGGCGTGCCGTCCTTGTGCGTGTAGCCGGCATTGCCTGCGGACGCATGCAGGTCCACGTCGGGGTAGGTGCACGCGTCGTCCGGGTGGCGCGAGCCGATCTCCAGATACACCGCATTGACGTTGCCGCGATTGACCAGCTGATGGCCGTCGGCCACGTTCTTCGGGAACGCGGCGCAGTCGTGCGCGTGCAGGATTTCCTCGCCCGCGTCGGTAACCAGCACCACGTCGCCGGACAGCACGTAGACGAATTCGTCCTCGTGGCTGTGCCAGTGCCGCTGGCTGGACCAGGTACCCGGCGGCAGCGTGGTGAGGTTGACGCCGAAATCCTGCAATCGGCCGGCATCGCCCAGGGCCAGCTTGACCCGTTCTGCAGCCTGTTCGGCGAAGGGCGCGGGATAGCTCGAACCGGTACGTTCTGGGACACTGGCAATGGTTATCTTCGGCATCGCTTGGCTCCGGTGGTTTCGGATTGCCCGATCACTAACATGATCCGCGATACAGTGCCGTCATGGATGCAGGAGGTTCGTGATGACGCGTTGGCTGTTCCTGCTGGCGATCTTGCTTGCCCTCGCGGCCACGACCGCTGCCGCGCCGACGCCAGCGGCCCAGCCGACGCCGATGGTCGCCCGCATGACGCTCACCGGGCCGATCGGCCCTGCCGCCGCCGAATATTTCGATGATGCCTCCGAACGTGCCATCGCCGACGGCGCCGTGGCCATCGTGCTGCAGCTGGATACGCCGGGCGGCCTCGCCGAGGCCATGCGCCAGATCATCGCGCGCATGCTGGCCAGCAAGGTGCCCGTGCTGGCCTATGTGGCGCCGGGCGGGGCACGCGCCGCTTCGGCAGGGACGTACATCCTCTACGCGGCCCAGGTGGCGGCGATGGCGCCGGCCACCCATGTCGGTGCCGCCACGCCGGTGAGGCTGGGCGGCGGCTCGCCGATGCCGCTGCCGAAACCGGACGCCGGGCCGGCGGCCGCCTCCAGCGCGGGCACGGCAGCGGCATCCGATGATGCCGAGTCGAACAAGGTGCTCAACGATGCGATCGCCTATATCCGCTCGCTGGCCCAACTGCGCGGGCGCGACGTGGCCTGGGCCGAGCAGGCGGTGCGCGGCGCCGCCACGCTGACGGCCAGCGAGGCGGCGCGCAGGCACGTCATCGATTTCGTGGCGGACGACACCGCCGACCTGCTCGCCAAGGCCAGCGGACGCGCCGTGCAGGTGGATGGCCGAACCGTCACCCTGCAGCTGGCCGATGCCACCGTGCGTGATTACGCGCCCGGTCCACGCAGCCGCTTCCTGGGAATCATCACCAACCCCACCATCGCCTACCTGTTGCTGCTGGCCGGCATTTTCGGGCTGGGGCTGGAAGCCTTGCACCCTGGTGCCATGCTGCCGGGCATCGTGGGCGGCATTGCGCTGCTGGTGGGGTTGTACGCCTTGCAGCTGTTGCCGGTGAATTACGCCGGCCTGGCGCTGATGGCGCTGGGCATCGGATTGCTGGTGGCCGAGGTGGTGACGCCCACGCTCGGCGTGCTGGGCGTGGGTGGGCTGGTTTCCTTCGTGATGGGGTCGATCATGCTGATGAATACCGGCGTGCCGGGTTACGCGGTGAACCTGGGTGTCATCGGCGCCATCGCGGTAGGCGCCGCCGGCTTGCTGGTGCTGGTGGTGTGGATGGTGTTGCGCTCGCGTCGCTCACGCCAGGTGACTGGCGATGACGCCATGCGCGGCGATGTCGCCGAGCTGTTGGAACCGGTGGGGGAGAACAACGAGACCTGGGTCCTGGTGCGCGGCGAGCGCTGGCGCGCCCGCTGCGCAACCGCCTTGCCCGGCGGCGCGCGGGTGCGTGTCGTCGGGCGGGAGGGTTTGTTGTTGCAGGTCGAGCCCCTCTGAAGCGCTCGGAAAGCGGCGCCGCGGACCTCTCGCGGCGCCGTTCCAGAAACTGTCCATGGGAGAGAGTCATGTTCGGATTTGTCGGTGTCCTGGTCATCATCGTGATCTTGCTGCTGTTCTCCGCGGTGAAGATCCTGCCGGAATACCAGCGTGGCGTGGTCCTGACGCTGGGCCGCTATACCGGCACGCGTGGGCCGGGCCTGGTGCTGCTGCTGCCGGTGGTGCAACAGATGATCCGGGTGGATCTGCGCATCACCGTGATGGATGTGCCGCCGCAGGATGTGATTTCGCGCGACAACGTCTCGGTGCGCGTCAACGCGGTGGTGTATTTCCGCGTGGTCGAACCGGACAAGTCCGTGCTGCAGGTGGAGAACTACCTGCAGGCCACCAGCCAGCTGGCACAGACGCGGCTGCGCTCGGTGCTGGGCCAGCACGAGCTGGACGAGATCCTGTCGCAGCGCGATTCGATCAACCAGACCCTGCAGGCCATCCTCGACGAATCGACCGACCCGTGGGGCATCAAGGTGGCCAACGTCGAGATCAAGGATGTGGACCTCAACGAAACCATGGTGCGCGCCATCGCCCGCCAGGCCGAGGCGGAGCGCGAACGCCGCGCCAAGGTGATCCATGCCGAGGGCGAGATGCAGGCCGCCGAGAAGCTGCGCGATGCGGCGGCGATGCTGTCGCAGCAACCGCAGGCCCTGCAGCTGCGCTACCTGCAGACCATGGCCGACATGTCGCACACCGGCAAGTCGTCCACCATCGTGTTTCCGCTGCCGCTGGACCTGATCCGGCCGTTGACGGAGGCCTTCCAGTTCGCGCGCGTCAAGGATGACGACAAGCCGATCACCTGGTGAGGCCAGGGGAGGGCGCCGGCCTGGCTGGCGCCCTTCGCGGCTATCGATCCCGCGGCACGACAGGCGCACAATCGACGTCCCCCACTCGATGCAGGAGTACGTCATGCGCTTGACTGTTCTCGCGGCGTTGCTTGTTTTCGCCTTGCCCCCGGTGACCCTGGCCGAGACGTCGAAGGATACTGGCTCGGACGCCATAACCAGGGCCGTTGCCGATCCCGCGCGGCAGGCCGACCGGGCCGACGATGCCAGGCGCAAGGTGGCGCAGGTCATGGCATTCACCCAGGTGAAGCCGGGCCAGAAAGTGCTGGAGCTGATTCCCGGCAGCGGCTATTTCACCCGCGTGTTCAGCGCGGTCGTGGGCACGCAGGGCCACGTGTATGCGGTGGTGCCCGACGAATATGCCAAGGTCGATAGCGAAGGCGTCAGCACGATCAAGGCGCTGGCGGCAGACCCGCATTATGCGAACGTGAGCGTGCTGACCCAGCCGGCGGCGATGCTGCGCGCGCCGGAGTCCGTGGACCTGGTGTTCACCTCGCAGAACTACCACGACTATCCCGACCCGTTCATGGGCAAGGTCGATCCGGTGACGCTGGATCGGCAGGCGTTTGCGGCCTTGAAGCCCGGTGGCGTGTTCGTGGTGATCGATCACGTGGCGCCGGCAGGCTCGGGCATGCGCGATACCAACACGCTGCACCGCATCGATCCGGCCATCGTGAAATCGCAGGCGAAACTGGCCGGTTTCGTGTTCGACGGCCAGAGCGACGCGCTGCGCAATCCGGCCGATCCGCACGACATCAAGGTGTTCGACAAGTCGATACGCGGCCACACCGACCAGTTCATGTACCGGTTCCGCAAACCCGCCAAGTGACGGGCGGACGGTGCCGCGGCGGGCGTGACATGCCGCCGCGACACCGTCGGCGGCTCTTCAGCCGCCGATGACGCCGAGCTGGCGACCCACGCGGGTGAACGCGGCGATCGCCCGGTCCAGCTGCTCGCGCGTATGCGCCGCACTCATCTGCGTGCGGATGCGTGCCTGGCCCTTGGCCACCACGGGGTAGAAGAAGCCGGTGACGTAGATGCCTTCGTCCAGCAGCGCGCTGGCCATGGCCTGCGCCTTGGGCGCGTCGTAGACCATCACCGGCACGATCGGGTGCACGCCCGGCTTGATGTCGAAGCCCGCGGCGGTCATCCGTTCGCGGAAATGGCGGGTATTGGCCTGCAGCCGCGTGCGCAGTTCCGCGGCGCTGTCCAGCATGTCGAACACCTTGATCGCGGCGGCGACCACGTGTGGCGGCAGCGAGTTGGAGAAGAGATACGGCCGCGAGCGCTGGCGCAGCAGTTCGATGACTTCCCTGCGGCCGGTGGTGAAACCACCCACCGCGCCGCCCAGCGCCTTGCCCAGGGTGCCGGTGAAGATGTCGATCTTGTCCATCACCCCATGCACTTCGGCCGAGCCGCGGCCGGTGTCGCCGAGGAAGCCGGTGCAATGGCATTCGTCGATGTGCACCATGGCGTTGTACTTCGCGGCCAGTACGATGATCTCGTCCAGCGGTGCGATGACGCCATCCATCGAGAACGTGCCGTCGGTGGTGATCAGCTTGGTCCGCGCGCCGGCCGCATCGGCCGCCTGCAGCTGGGCTTCCAGGTCGGCCATGTCGGCATTGGCGTAGCGGTAGCGCTGCGCCTTGCACAGGCGGATGCCGTCGATGATCGAGGCGTGGTTCAAGGCATCGGAAATGACCGCGTCCTGCTCGCCGAGCAACGGCTCGAACAGGCCGCCGTTGGCGTCGAAGCAGGCGGCGTAGAGGATCGCGTCCTCGGTGCCGAAGAAGGCGGCTATCTTAGCCTCCAGCTGCTTGTGCAGATCCTGCGTGCCGCAGATGAAGCGCACGCTGGCCATGCCGAAACCGTGGGTGTCCAGCGCGTCCTTCGCGGCCTGGATCACCTCGGCGTTGTCGGCCAGGCCCAGGTAATTGTTGGCGCAGAAGTTCAGCACCTTGCGGCCGTCGTCCAGCGCGATCTCGGCCGATTGCGGCGAGGTGATGATGCGCTCGGCCTTGAACAGGCCCTGTTCGCGGATCGCGTCGAGTTCGGCGGCGTAGCGGTCTTGGGCGGCGTGGGTCATGGTTCTTCCGGTAGGGCGGTGGGATCGGGATGTGCGCGGTGGTGACCCATGCAGGCCGGGTCAATGCCAGGTGCAGACCACCTTGCCGCACTGGCCCGCGTCCATCAGGTCGAAGCCGCGCTGGAAATCGTCGATCGCGATCTGGTGAGTAAGCACCTTCTGCAGCGGAAAGCCGGTCAGCACCATCTGCGTCATCTTGTACCAGGTCTCGTACATCCGGCGGCCGTAGATGCCCTGCATGGTGAGACCCTTGAAGATCACCTTGTCCCAGTCGATGCCGGCGCCGCGCGGCATGATGCCGAGCATGGCGATCTTGCCGCCGTGGTACATGCAATCGAGCATGTCGTTGAACGCGCGCGGGTTGCCGCTCATCTCCAGGCCCACGTCGAAGCCTTCGATGTGCAGGTCCTTCGCCACGTCGCCGAGCGACTGCTTGGAAACGTTCACCACCCGCGTGGCGCCCATGTCGGCGGCAAGTTTCAGGCGGTAGTCGTTGACGTCGGTGACCACCACGTTGCGCGCGCCCACGTGCTTGCAGATGCCGGCAGCAATGATGCCGATGGGGCCGGCGCCGGTGATCAGCACGTCCTCGCCGATCAGGTCGAACTCCAGCGCACAGTGCGCGGCGTTGCCGTAGGGGTCGAAGAAGGCGGCCAGTTCGGACGGGATCTGGTCGGGAATCGGCCACAGGTTGGAGGCCGGCATGCTCATGTATTCGGCGAAGGCGCCGTTGCGGTTGACGCCGATGCCGGCGGTGTGGGGGCACAGGTGCTGGCGGCCGGCGCGGCAATTGCGGCAATGGCCGCAGACGATGTGTCCTTCGGCCGATACCCGGTCGCCGATCTTGTAGCCGGTGACGCCGGGGCCGATCTCCACGATGCGCCCCACGAATTCGTGGCCGATGGTCAGGCCGGGCCTGATCGTGCGCTGGCTCCACTCATCCCATTTGTAGATGTGCAGGTCGGTGCCGCAGATCGCGGTTTTCTCGATCTTGATTAGCACCTCGTTCGGGCCGATCTCCGGCACCGGGATCTCTTCCATCCAGATGCCCTGTTCGGGCTTGCGCTTGACCAGCGCCTTCATCGTCTTGCTCATCACGGTTCCATGATCGGCGCGCGCTTTCGCGCAAGCTTCGATTATAGAACCGGCCTGTCGGGGGCCGCCTGCCGAAAGTCACGCGCCGCGCGGCAATGCGTTCAGCCCTTGCCGTCGCGCCACAGCGCCTGCCAGCCAGTGTGTCCCAGCCGTTCCAGGGTGGCGATGTTGTTGCGGTAGATGGCATCGGTGTCGCTCATCGATGCCATCGCCCGCTCCACGCTCGCTTCACGCAGCAGATGCAGCGTGGGCCAGGGCGAGCGGTTGCTGAAATTGGCGATGTCGTCGGGGCTGGTGTCGGCGAACTGGTAGCGCGGATTGAAGGTGGCCACCTGCCAGATGCCTTCCAGCCCCAGCGTCTGCACCGCCGCATCGGCCACGTCGAGAAAGTCGTTGTAGTCGAGAAAGTCGTTGAGCACGAAGGGGTGGATCAGCAGCCCGGTTTCGCACTCGTCGGGGGCGAGCGCGTTCAGCGATTGCAGTTCGCCGCACAGATCGTCGAGCAGGGCGTCGGTGTCGCGCGCATGGCTGACGCGCAGGCGCAGCTTGCCCTGCACCAGGGGTGCGCGCGCGAACGGGCAGAGGTTCAAGCCGATCACGGCACGCTCGACCCAGCGCGTGGTGTCGGCGATATAGGGCGCGTCCTCCGGCAGGGCGTCGGCGTTGAGATCGGGCGTGTCGGGCATGGGCGTTTCCGCGAATGTCGGTGTGGCGGACTATAGCCGCTTGGAGGTCGCGGACCGTGAGGCGACATCGCGGTGCAGGTGCCTTGCAAGGCATCGTCGTCGACCGGATATACGATGGTGTCTCCTGCCGATCGAGCTTCGCATGCTCAAGCTGCGTTTCGACAATGCGTTTGTCCGTGAACTACCCGTCGACCCCGAGCGGGGTGCGCGCCTGCGCCAGGTGGATGGCGCGCTGTATTCGCTGGTCGAGCCCACGCCGGTGGCGGCGCCCCGGTTGCTGGCGTACTCGGCGGAAACCGCGTCACTGCTGGGTATCCGCCGGACCGACATCGCCACACTTGCCTTCGCCCGGGTATTCGGCGGCAACGCGCTGTTGCCGGGCATGCAGCCATTCGCGGCCAATTACGGCGGCCACCAGTTCGGCCACTGGGCCGGGCAACTGGGGGACGGGCGCGCGATCTCGCTGGGTGAGGTGATCAATGCAGCCGGCGAACGCTGGGAGCTGCAGCTGAAGGGCGCCGGCCCCACGCCGTACTCGCGCAGTGCCGACGGGCGTGCCGTGCTGCGCTCGTCGGTGCGCGAATTCCTGTGCAGCGAGGCGATGCATCACCTGGGCGTGCCCACCACGCGCGCGCTGAGCCTGATCGCCACCGGCGAGGAGGTGTGGCGCGACATGTTCTACGACGGTCACGCCGCGCCGGAGCCCGGTGCCATCGTATGCCGCGTGGCGCCCTCGTTCATCCGTTTCGGCAATTTCGAATTGCCTGCATCGCGTGGCGATACCGCGCTGCTGCGGCAGCTGGTCGATTTCACCATCCGCCGCGATTTCCCCGAGCTCGACGGGCAGGGCGAGGCGTTGTACGGCGAGTGGTTTGCGCAGGTGTGCGAGCGCACGGCGCGCATGGTGGCGCAGTGGATGCGGGTAGGTTTCGTGCACGGCGTGATGAACACCGACAACATGTCCATCCTCGGCCTCACGATCGATTACGGCCCCTACGGCTGGATCGACAATTTCGACCTGGACTGGACGCCCAACACCACCGACGCACAGCGCCGCCGTTACCGTTTCGGCCAGCAGCCGGATGTGGCGTGGTGGAACCTCAGCCGGCTGGCCGGTGCGCTGGCGCCGCTGTTCGACGGTGTCGATGCGTTGCAGGCGGGGCTGGATCGCTACGCGGCTGCGTACGCGGCCGCCGACCGCGCCAACATCGCGGCCAAGCTGGGCCTGGTCGAATGCCGCGATGACGACGCGGCGCTGATGCAGTCCCTGCACGCGCTGCTGACGCGGGCGGAAGTGGACATGACGCTGTGGTTTCGCGGCCTGGGCGACGTCGACCCGCAGGCACCGACGCTGGCGTCGCTGGAAGCGGCCTTCTACGACGACGCGAAGCGCCGCGAGGCGGAGCCGGATTTCAACGACTGGCTCGCTCGTTACGCCGCGCGCCTGGCGAGCGATCCGCAAACCGCCGCCCAACGCCGCCAGCGCATGCACGCGGCCAACCCGCGCTACGTGCTGCGCAACTACCTGGTGCAGAACGCGATTGACCGGGCCCAGGCCGGCGATGCCGGCGGTATCCATGAACTGCTCGAGGTGATGCGGCACCCGTATGACGAGCAACCTGGGCGCGAGGCGTTCGCGCAGAAGCGCCCTGACTGGGCGCGGCACAAGGCGGGGTGTTCGATGCTGTCCTGCAGTTCCTGAGGCGGCGGCGTACCGCCGCCCGCGGGTTCGCCCGGCTTATTCCACCGTCACCGACTTGGCCAGGTTGCGCGGCTGGTCCACGTCGGTGCCGCGCAGCACGGCCACGTGGTAGGCCAGCAACTGCAGCGGCACGGTGAACACGATCGGCGCGATGAAGTTGCCGCCGGACGCCACGCGCAAGGTGGTGCCGTGGTCGGTCATGTCGTCCATGCCGGCCGCACCGTCGGCAAACACGATCAGCCGGCCGCCGCGGGCGCGCACTTCCTGCAGGTTCGATTTCAGCTTGTCCAGCAGCGGGCCGTTTGGCGCCACCGCCACCACCGGCATCTTCTCGTCGACCAGTGCCAGCGGGCCGTGCTTGAGCTCGCCGGCCGGGTACGCCTCGGCGTGGATGTAGGAAATCTCCTTGAGCTTCAGCGAGCCTTCCAGCGCCACCGGATAATGCGCGCCGCGGCCCAGGAACAGGGCGTGCTGACGATGGATGAATTCGGCTGCCAACTCGACGATGGCCGGCTCCAGTTTCAGGGCGTCTTCAATGGCGCGCGGCAGGTGCTGCAGTTCGGCGCACAGCTCGGCATGGCGCGCCGGGTCCATGCCGTTGCGCTGCGCCAGCTCCAGCGCGAACAGCGCCAGTGCGGCGAGCTGGGTGGTGAAGGCCTTGGTCGAGGCCACGCCGATTTCCGGGCCGGCGCGGGTCATCAGTTTCAGATCCGCCTCGCGCACCAGTGACGACTCGGGCACGTTGCAGATCACCAGCGTGCCGAGATAGCCGCGGCGGGTCGATTCACGCAGCGCCGCCAGCGTGTCGGCGGTTTCGCCCGATTGCGAAATGGCGACCAGCAAGGTGTCCGGCGGCACCACCGCTTCGCGGTAGCGGTATTCGCTGGCCACTTCCACGCTCACCGGCAGGTGGGCGAATTCCTCGATCCAGTATTTGGCGACCAGGCCGGCGTGGTAGCTGGTGCCGCAGGCGATGATGTGCACGCCGCGCGTGCGGCGCAGCAGCTCGTCGCTCTCGATGCCGAAGATGTTGGGCAGCACGCCGTGCGGGCCCAGGCGCGCTTCCAGCGTGTCGGCCACGGCGCGCGGCTGCTCGAAGATTTCCTTCTGCATGTAGTGGCGGTATTCGCCGCGCTCGACCGCGTCGGCGGACAGCTCGCTCTCGTGCATGGCGCGTTCGGCGGGCGCGCCGTCGAGGCTGCAGATCTGCACGCTGTCGCGGGTGATCTCGACGACGTCGCCCTCGTCGAGATAGATGATCTTGTTGGTCACCTGGATCAAGGCCTGCGCATCGGAGCCCAGGAAGTTCTCGCCGATGCCCAGGCCCACCAGCAACGGTGCGCCGCGGCGCGCGCCGACCACGCGGTCGGGCTCCTCGCTGCTGATCACGGCGATGGCGTAGGCGCCTTCCAGTTCGCGCACGGTGGCCAGCACCGCCTCGCGCAGTTTCAGGCCGTTGTTCAACTGGCGGTCGATCAGCGCGGCCATCACCTCGGTGTCGGTTTCGGAGGTGAACACGTGCCCCGCCTGCTGCAGTTCGGCGCGCAGGCTGGCGTAGTTCTCGATGATGCCGTTGTGCACGATCGCTACCCGCCCGGCGACATGCGGGTGCGCGTTGGCCTGGCTGGGCACGCCGTGGGTGGCCCAGCGCGTGTGTGCGATGCCGGTGCCGCCGGGCAGGGGGTTGGCCAGGTACAGCGCTTCCATCTCGCGCACCTTGCCCTTGGCGCGCACGCGCTGGATGCCGCCGCCGCTCAGCACGGCCAGGCCGGACGAGTCATAGCCGCGATATTCCAGCGCCTTCAGGCCAACGATCAACAGCGGCGCCACATCGCGTTGGGCAACGGCAGCAACAATTCCGCACATCGGGGAAATCCTTTGGATGGGTAGGCGACGGATCGCGATGATCCATCGGGGAATGCTTCTCGGGCCTGCGCCTCAGTTGACCTTGCGGCGCAGGTAGTTCAGCAGGTCGATACGCGTGATCAGGCCGAGGAAATCGTCGCCGTCGACCACGATGGCCACGTGCCCGCGCTCGAACACCGGCAGCAAGGCCGTGATCGGTTCGCGCATGTCCAGCATCTGCAGGTCGCTGATCATCGCCACGGACACGGCATCGCGAAACCGCGCCTCGTCGGTGTGCACATGCATCAGCACGTCCGACTCGTCGACGATGCCGACGAGCTTGTCGCCATCCATCACCGGCAGTTGCGAGACATCGTAGAGTTTCATGCGGGTATAGGCGGTGACCAGCAGTTCGTTCGGGCCCACCACCACGGTGTCGCGCTCGGCGTACGGGCGCAGCAGCAGGTCGCGCAGGTCGCCGTGCTGCTCGCGCTCCAGGAAGCCGTTGTCGAGCATCCAGTAGTCGTTGTACATCTTGGACAGGTACTTGTTGCCGGTGTCGCAGACCAGGGTCACCACGCGCTTCGGTTCGGTCTGCTCGCGGCAGTACTTCAGCGCGGCGGCCACCAGGGTGCCGGTGGATGAGCCGCCCAGCACGCCTTCCTTCGCCAGCAGCTCGCGCGCGGTGAGGAAGCTGTCCCTGTCGGAAATTGCATAGGCCTTGCGCACGCGCGAGAAATCGCTGATCAGCGGCAGGAAATCCTCGCCGATGCCCTCGACCATCCAGCTGGCGGACTTGGTCGAGAGCGTGCCCTCGTTGATGTACTGGCAGAGGATCGAGCCGACCGGATCGGCCAGGATGATTTCGGTGGCCGGCGAGTGTTCGGCGAAATACTGCGACAGCCCGGTCAGCGTGCCGGAGGAGCCGCAGCCGACCACGATGGCGTCTACCTTGCCGTCCATCTGGGCGAGGATTTCCGGTCCGGTGGACTGGATGTGCGCGGCGGGATTGTCCGGGTTGCCGAACTGATTGATGAAGTACGCGCCGGGCGTTTCGCTGGCGATCCGCTCGGCCATGTCCTGGTAATACTCGGGATGGCCCTTGGCCACGTCCGAACGGGTCAGCACCACTTCGGCGCCCATCGCCTTGAGGTTGAAGATCTTCTCGCGGCTCATCTTGTCCGGCACCACCAGCACCAGCCGATAGCCTTTCTGTTGCGCTACCAGCGCGAGGCCGAGGCCGGTGTTGCCGGCGGTGCCTTCCACCAGCGTGTCGCCAGGCTTGATCCGGCCCGCGCGCTCCGCGCCCTCGATCATCGACATGCCGATGCGGTCCTTCACCGAGCCGCCGGGGTTCGCGTTCTCCAGCTTCAGGAACAGCTCGCAGACACCCGTATCGAGGTGCTGCGTGCGCACCATCGGGGTGTTTCCGATCAGTTCCAGGACGCTTTGGTGGATCGTCATGGTTGCTCCGTGGAAGGAAGGGCGGGCGCCATGCGCCGCGACAGACGTCAATGATAGCCGAGCGGGAGGGCGATTCCGGTGCGCGCGTGGCGCCAGAAAGGCGGCGGCCCCGGCGTCCGTCTTTCGAGGGAGGCCGGGGCCGCGTGTCATGTCAAACCGGGCAGATCAATGCGTCAGGGTCTTGCGACTTTCCCACATGCGTTCGAGCCGTGCCTTGGCCTGCAGCTTTTCCTTCTTCATGCTGCTCAGGGTGAGGTTATCGATGGGAAGTACGCCGATATCGGCATCGTGCACTTTGCTGTCGAGTTGCTTGTGGCGCTGGTAAAGCCGGCGGAATTCGGCATCCGCCTTCATCAATGCCTCGACATCGTCACGCTGCTGGTTTTCAAACATGATCCGACCTCCTCGCGAGTGGGTTGGCGGGCGCCCGGATGCGGTGGCCCGCCGACGTATGAATGCATGCGCGCACCAACGACCCGCGCCGGACGTCCGGAATCGCGGGTGGGGATGTGAACGCTGATGGGCATGAATTCAGGTCAGTGACCCATGGGTCTGGATGCCCATGGGACTTTGACCCTACACCGGCCCATGGGGGTTGGCAAGCAGCTTTACCGGCTTGTTTGAACACGGTCAAATTAATGGAAAAAACCTGTCGAAACAGGCTTTTGCGTTCAGGTTGAGGGCTGCAGTGGAAGGGTGGCGAGTTCGGACTGGCGGGCCGCCGGACGCTCGCATCTTTGGGCATTTCCGCAAGCACCGGCCCCTCTCCTGTGTCCTCTCCCCAAGGGGAGAGGAGGTCACGGTCGCTTCGGACTTTGGCGGCAGGCTGACACGAGGTCGAACCTTAGAGGAGCACCGGATAGCGCCCTCTCCCCGGCGGGGAGAGGGCTGGGGAGAGGGGGCGGGTGCTCGCAGGAAATTCGCCAACCGTGCCTATGGCTTCTTCGGCTTCGTGGCAGGCGCGGCCGGCTCGGCAGGCGCTTCCTCGCCTTGCATCTGCGAACGCATCGCCTTGGCCACCTTGGTCGCCAACTCGGCTTCGCGCCGGGCGGCGCGGGCGACCTTGCTCTGGGCGGCGGCGAGGCGCTTGGCTTTCTCGGCCTCGATGCGGGCCTGCTCGGCGGCTTGCGAATACGCCTGGCCCTGCTGCTGCAGGCGGGCCGCTTCTTCCTGCGCCATCTGGTACTGCATGCGCTGGCGCTCCAGCTCGCGGCGTGCGCGCTCGGCGTCACGGCGGCTGTTGTCCAGCAGGATCTGGTCGTGCTCGCGATCGAGCTGGGTCAGCTTGACCTGCGCGTCTTGCAGCTGCGCCGCAGCCTTGGCCAGGTCCACCCGGCGTTCGGCCAGGTACAGCTCGTGCGCGCGGTCGCGCGAACGCGCCTGCGCCAGACGATTGATCGCGTCGTGGGCGCGCGCCTGTTCGGCCTGGGCGTAGTTGCCCAGGGTGGGGTCGTTGGCCAGCTGGTCGAGGCTGCTGTTGAGGCGATTGACGTCGATATCGTCCTGCGCCGCATGCACGGCCTGCGCACCGGCCAGGGTCAGCAGCGCGGCTGCGAAAACAGTGGAGAAACGTTTCATGGCTGGCTCCCCTGATCGGAGGGGATGGGGTTCTGGCCTGGTTGGGCTGGCGTGCTGGGGACGGTCTGGAAACCTTCGCCCGACGGTGGCTCGGTGAGCGCCGAGGTCGGCGGTGCGGGCATGTCGTCGAGCGGTGGCGCGGAGTTGTCGGCGGGTGCGTAGTCGCTCGCAGCGGTCGCGGGTGACGAGGTGTCCTGTTCGCCCTGCTGGCGCAGTCGGGCGTTCTCCTGCACCTTGGCCTGGATCTGTGCGCGGGCGGCGGCCAGCCGCGCCTTGGCCCTGGCCAGCTCGGCATCGGCGCGCGATTCTTCGGCCAGGTTGGCGGCGTCGGCGTACTTGCGCTGCGCCATTGCGGTCTGTGCCTGCTGGAATTTGTCCTGTGCGAACCCCAAGTCGACCGGCGCGTAATCGGCCGCGTCGGCATCGCGTGCGGCCTGCAACTGGTTCTGCGCCAGGTTCATTGCATTGTCCGGTGGCGGCACGCTGGCGCAACCGCCGACAAGCAGCGCCACGCCCAGGGCGGTCGCCATCGCAAAAAGTCGGCGGGAGGCCCGCGCCGGCTGGAAAAAGATGTGCACCATCACATTCCTGATCAAGTATTGAAGCGTATTGTGTGCGGGCATAATCCTTCATTGCAACGCACACGGACAGGGGCCATACGTGGACATCGGTTACTTCCTGAAGCTCATGGTAGACAAGGGCGCGTCGGACATGTTCCTGTCGACCGGCGCTCCGGTGAACATCAAGGTGGAGGGCAGGCTTTACCCCCTGGGCAACACCGGCCTGCCCAACGGCATGGTCAAGAAGATCGCCTATTCGCTGATGGACGAAGGCCAGGTACCGCAGTTCGAGCGCGACCTGGAACTGAACATGGCGCTGGCGGTGAAGGACGCCGGCCGTTTCCGCATCAACGTGTTCAAGCAGCGCGGCGAAGTGGGCATGGTGATCCGCGCGATCAAGAGCGAGATCCCCAGCATCGACCAGTTGCAGCTGCCTTCGATTTTCCGTGACCTGATCATGGAGCCGCGTGGCCTGATCCTGGTGGTGGGCGCCACCGGCTCGGGCAAGTCGACCACGCTGGCGGCGATGCTGGACCATCGCAACACCCATTCGTCGGGCCACATCCTCACCATCGAGGACCCGATCGAATACCTGCACCGGCACAAGAAATCCATCGTCAACCAGCGCGAGGTGGGGCTGGACACCCACAGCTACCACGAGGCGCTGAAGAACGCGATGCGCGAGGCGCCGGACGTGATCATGATCGGCGAGATCCGCGACACCATCACCATGGAGGCGGCCATCGCGTTTTCCGAAACCGGTCACCTGTGCCTGGCCACGCTGCATTCCAACAACGCCGACCAGACGCTGGAGCGCATCCTCAACTTCTTCCCCGAGTCGGCGCACAAGAACGTGCTGATGAACCTGGCCCTGAACCTGCGCGCGGTGATCAGCCAGCGCCTGGTGATGGGCAAGGACGGCCGGCGCATTCCCGCCGCCGAAGTGCTGCTGAACACGCCGCTGATCCGCGACATGATCCGCCGCGGCCAGATCCACGAGGTGAAGGAGGCCATGGACCGCAGCCTGCAGGCGGGCATGCAGACCTTCGACCAGTCGCTCTACCGGCTGTACAAGGAAGGTCGCGTCGACCTGGACGAGGCCTTGGCCAAGGCCGATTCGCGCGATGGCCTGGCGCTGAAGATCCGCCTGGCCGAAGGCGGCAGCAACGAGGAGCTGGCCGGCAACGATCCGTACGGCATGGGCTTCTGAGGGCCAATCATTCGGACGGGGGCGGCGACTCCTGCCAATCTTCCACGCGGTCGCGGTACAAGGCCGCGCGCACCAGCAGCATCAGCGTGATCGGCGTGGTCAGGGTGAGGAACACGCCGATCAGCACCTCGTAGAAGATCGGCCGCCCGTGCACCAGCGAGAAGCAGGCGATCGACCCGGCCAGCATGAAGAAGGCGCCGAACGTGGTGCCCAGCGTGGGCGCATGCACGCGCTTGTAGAAATCCTTCAGGCGCAGCAGGCCCAGCGATCCGACGAAGGCAAAGCCCGCGCCCAGCAAGACCAGCACGCCCACCAGCATGGCGGTCCACGGCGGCAACGCATCGAGATGGTTCATTCGATCACCTCGCCACGCAGCAGGAACTTGGAGAAGGCCAGCGTGCCGGCAAAGCCCAGCAGGGCGATGATCAGGCCCGCCTCGACGTACAGTTCGCTGCCGGTGCGGATGCCGATGCTGAGCAGCAACAGCATGGCGTTCACGTACAACGCGTCCAGCGCCAGCACGCGGTCCTGCGCACGCGGTCCGCGCACCATGCGAATGATCGAAAAGGCCATCGCCAGCAGCAGCAGGTACTGCGCCGCCACGATGGCGAACGCGAGGAATCCATGGCTCATTGGAAGATCTCCAGCAGGGGGCGCTCGTAGCGCTGCTTGATCGTGTCGATCCAGCTCGCCTCGTCGACCAGGTCCAGTACGTGGATCAGCAGCACGTTGCGGGCCGAATCGTGGTCGACCCAGATCGTGCCCGGGGTCGAGGTGATGATGCACGCCAGCGCGGCCAGTCCGTAAGGATCGGTGAGCTGCAGCGGGATCGCCACGAATCCCGACGTGAACCTTCCGCGCCGGCGCAGGACGATCTGCGCCACCGCCAGGTTGGAGCGCACGATGTCGCGCACGACCCGCAGCAGCAGTTTGAGCAGCAGCGCGTAATGGTGCACCCGCGCCCGCGGCGGGCGCAGCTTGCCGAAGGCCCACGCCAACCCCAGCGCGATCACCACCCCACTGGCCACCGTGGCCGGCGCCAGGCTCTGCCGCAACACCAGCCAGGCCAGCAGCAGGAAACCGGCCATCAACGGATGCCGCAGCCAACGCCTCACGTGCCAGTGCCTCATGGAAACACCGCACGGATGTAATGGGCCGGCGCGTGCAACTGCTCGGCGGTGGCCGCCAGGTAGCGCAGCGGCGCATCGGCCCATACGCTCAAGGCCAGGCACGATCCAAGCAGGACCAGTACCGACACGGCCTCGCCCAGGCGGATGGCGGGAAACGCCCAGTCCTCATCGGCCCAGAAGATCTGGATGCCGGTGCGGCACATCGCGACCACGGTGCAGAAGCCCGCCACCACGACCAGGGTGAACAGCGCTGCCGCACCGCGGCCCGCGCCGGTTTCCAGCATGGGCGCCAGCAAGGCGAACTTGGCCAGGAAGCCGGACAGCGGCGGCAACCCCGCCAGCACCAGGGCGCAGACCAGGAAACACATCGCCAGCAGCGCCACCGGCGCCGGCAACGTGGGCCGGCTCTCGTCCTCGTCGGCGTACAACGCCTCGCCGGCCGGATCGTACGGCTCCAGCAGCGGGGTCGCCTCGGCCTCGTCGTCCGGCGCCAGCATGCCGGCCAGCAGGAAGAAGGCGGCGATCGCCAGGGTGGAAATCACCAGGTAGGCCAGCGCGCCCGCGGTGACCGCCGGATGCTGCAGGCCGATGGCACCGAGCAGGGTGCCCGAGGAGATGAGCACGTTGTAACCGGCCAGCCGACCCAGATCGCGCGCACCCAGCATGCCGACCACGCCGACCGCCACGGTCGCCATGCCGCCCCACAACAGCCAGCTGTCGCCGAAGCCGGCCGAGACCGGGCCGGCGCGGTCGCCAAACAGCAGCAGGCTCAGGCGCAGCAAGATGTACACGCCCACCTTGGTCATGATCGCGAACATCGCCGCCACCGGCGCGGTCGCCGCGGCATAGGTGCGCGGCAGCCAGAAGCCCAGCGGCCACATTGCCGCCTTCACCAGGAAGGCCACGCCCAGGATCGCGGCACCCGCATGCAGCAGGGCGCGCGTGTTGTCCGGCACCGTGGGGATCAGCCGCGCCAGCGCCGCCATGTTGAGCGTGCCGGTAACCCCGAAGATCAGGCTGACGCCGACCAGGAACAGCATCGAGGCCAGCAGGTTGACCGCGATGTAGTGCAAGCCGGCGCTGACCCGGCGCGCGCCTGGCCGATGCAGCGCCAGGCCATAGGTGGCCGCCAGCAGCACCTCGAAAAACACGAACAGGTTGAACAGGTCGCCGGTGAGGAAGGTGCCGTTCAAGCCCATCAGCAAAAACTGGAACATCGGCTGCACCGGGCCGCCCGGCTGCCGCCAGCGATCCAGCGCGCATGGCAGCAGGGCCAGCGCCAGCACCGCGGTAAGCAGCAGCATCAGCGCCGACAGCCGGTCGGCCACCAGCACGATGCCGAAGCGGGCCGGCCAGTCGCCGATGCGGTAGACCGCCGTCAGGCCATCGCCGGCCGAGGCACCGGCGACCGCAGTCAGCAACGCGGCGGCCAGCAACACCAGGGCCACGCAGGACGCCACGCTCAACCCGGCCACCAGCCGCCGTCGCCGTTCGCCCACGAGCAACTGCAGCGCCGCCACCAGCAGCGGCAGCACGATCGGCAGCACCAGCAGATGCGCGCTCATGGCGTGCCGTCCTTGCCGTCGACGTGGTCGTTGCCGGTGAGCCCGCGCGAAGCCAGCAGCACCACCAGGAACAAGGCGGTGGTGGCGAAGCTGATCACGATCGCGGTGAGCACCAGCGCCTGCGGCAGCGGGTCGGCGTAGTGCGCGATGTCCGTGCCCTCGCGCAGCACCGGGTCGGCGCCCGTGCGCAGGCCACCGATGCAGAAGATGAACAGGTTCACCGCATAGGAGATCAGGGTGAGGCCGATGATCACCTGGAACGTGCGCGGGCGCAGCAGCAGCCACACGCCCGAGGCCGCAAGCACGCCGATCGCCAGCGCCAGCACCGCCTCCATCAGCGATCTCCCCCGGCATCCGCCACCGGCTCGCCCATGACCCGCGGGCGGCGCAGCGACTGGTGCGCCAGCGCCACCAGCATCAGCGAGGTGGCGCCCACCACCACGCAGAACACGCCCAGGTCGAACAGCATCGCCGTGGCCAGCGGCAGCTCGCCCAGCAGCGGCAGCTCGGCATGGCGCGAATGCGAGGTGAGAAACGGGTAGCCGAACGCGATCGAGCCCAGTCCGGTGCTCACCGCCAGCAGCAGGCCCGCGCCGATCCAGCGCAGCGGCGCCACCCGCAACCGCACCTCCACCCAGCGAGCGCCGCGTGCCATGTAGAGAAGGATCAGCGCCACCGACACCGTGATGCCGGCGGCAAACCCGCCGCCGGGCAGGTCGTGCCCGCGCAGGAACAGGTGCAGGCCGAACAGCACGATCACCGGCGCCATCAGCTGCACGATCAGGCCGGGGATGCGCAGGTAATCGACCACC
Organism: Rhodanobacter caeni; assembly: GCF_039523575.1. Lineage (NCBI taxonomy): Bacteria > Pseudomonadati > Pseudomonadota > Gammaproteobacteria > Lysobacterales > Rhodanobacteraceae > Rhodanobacter > Rhodanobacter caeni. Next base: position 841,102 of record NZ_BAAAFO010000001.1, read on the forward strand.
ATCGAGGTGGTGGCGCCGTTGTCGGAGGCCTCGAAGGCCGCCTGCAAGCGTTGCTGTGCGGGCGCGTCCACGCTCTCGATCGCCGGCCGGAAGCGACGCAGCAGCGCGAACACCGTCAGCGCCACGATCGCCAGCACGCTGATTTCTCCCATGGTGTCGAAGCCGCGGAAATCGACCAGGATCACGTTGACCACGTTGTGCCCGCCGCCCTCGGTGTAGGCGCGCTCCAGGAAAAAGTGCGAGATCGAGTCGGCCACCGGATGCAGCATCGCCGCATAGGCCAGCGCCGCCAACCCCAGCCCCACGCCGGCGGCGATCACCATGTCGCGGTGGCGGCGCAGGCGGGCGCGGCGGGTGTCCGGCGCCAGGCCGCTGATGCGCTTGGGCAACCAGCGCAGGCCAAGCAGGATGACGATGGTGGTGACCACCTCGACCAGCAACTGGGTTGCCGCCAGGTCCGGCGCCGACAGCCACACGAAGCTGATGCACGACACCAGCCCGGCGCCGCCGGTGAGCAGCAATGCCGCTAGCCGGTGGAATTTCGCCTGCGTCGCGGCGCCCACCGCGCAGGCCCCGCCCAGCAGCCACAGCAGCGCGAACGCGGGATCGACACCGGAGCCGTGCAGCGCCAGCGGCAGCGGCGTCCCCCACATCGCCATGCCCGCTGCCAGCGACGCGGCCAGCACGATCAGCAGCAGTTGCGGTTGCAGCCGGCGGCTGGGAAACGCGCGCTCCAACGTGGCCGGCAAGGTGGCGGTGAGCAGCGTCAGCACCCACTCGAACATCCGCCGACCGCTGAACCGGCCGATCAGCGGCAGCGTTTCGCGCGCCGCGAACCGTGCGCGCAGCACGGCGTAGATCAGGCAACCGGCCACCAGCGCGATCGCGCTCATCAGCAGGGGCGGGGTCAGGCCGTGCCATACCGCCAGGCTGAACGCCGGCGTGTCGTGGCCCAGCACCGAGCGCGCCGCCGCCCGCAATGGCGGCCCGATCATCCGCGCCGGCAGCGTGCCCACCAGCACGCAGGCCAGCGCCAGCAAGCCGATGGGCAGGCGCATCCAGCGCGGCGGTTCGTGCGGTTGGTGCGGGTAGTCATCGCGCACCGGGCCGAAAAACACGCCCACCGCAAAGCGCAGCGAATAGACCACGCTGAAGGCGCTGGCCAGCACCGCGATGGCCGCGGCGACCATGTCCACCGCCGGCCCGCGGTGGGTGGTCAGCGCCACCGCAAAGAACATCTCCTTGGACAGGAAACCGTTGAGCAGCGGCACGCCGGCCATCGCGGCGCTGGCGATCACCGCCAGCGTGGCGGTGATCGGCATGAAATGGCGCAAGCCGCCCAGGCGCCGCAGGTCGCGCGTGCCGGTCTCGTGGTCCACCGCACCGGCGGCCATGAACAGCGACGCCTTGAACGTGGCGTGGTTGACGATGTGGAAGATCGCCGCCACCGCACCCAGCGTGCTGCCCAGGCCGATCAGCATGGTGATCAGCCCCAAGTGGCTGATGGTGGAATAGGCCAGCACCGCTTTCAGATCCTGCTGGAACACGGCCGCCGCCGCGCCCAGCAGCAGCGTCAGCAGGCCGGCGCCGCCCACCAGCCAGAACCAGGCGTCCGTGCCGGACATCACCGGCCAGAAGCGCAGCAGCAGGAACACGCCGGCCTTGACCATGGTCGCCGAATGCAGGAACGCCGACACCGGCGTCGGCGCCGACATCGCCTGCGGCAACCAGAAATGGAACGGGAACTGCGCGCTCTTGGTCAGCGCGCCCAGCAGCACCAGCACCAGCATCGGCGTGTACAAGGCGTCGGCACGCACGCGCTCGCCGGCGGCCAGGATCACGTCCAGGTCATAACTGCCGGCAATGTGCCCCAGCAGCAGCATGCCCGCGAACAGGCACAGCCCGCCGCCCGCGGTGACGATCAACGCCATGCGCGCGCCCTCGCGCGCCGAGGCGCCCTGGTTCCAGTAGCCGATCAGCAGGAACGAGAACAGGCTGGTCAGCTCCCAGAAAAACACCAGCTGGATCACGTTGCCGGACATCACGATGCCCAGCATCGATCCCATGAAGGCCAGGAGCAGCGCGCAGAACCGGTTCAGCGGATCGTCCGGCGGCATGTAGTAGCGGGCGTACACGCCCACCAGCAGGCCGATGCCGCAGATCAGCATCAGGAACAGCCAGCTGAAGCCGTCCACGCGCAGCACCAGGTCCAGCCCCAGCGACGGCACCCACGGGATGACGTGGCGCAGCGCGCGGGCGCCTTCCATCGCCGGATAGATGCCCACCGCCAGCAGCAGGCACGCCGCCGCGGCGGCGATCATCGACCACGTGGCCCACGACCGCCCGCGCACCATCAGCACAGCCACGCTGGCCAGGAAGGGCAGGCAGAGCATGGCGAGCGCAGCGGAGTCGTAGGGCATCGGGCCACCGTTGGGGGGAATACGCCGGCAGCACCGGTCGCGAAGCGCACGCACCGGCAGGCGCTTCCGTGGGCGGAAGGCGAGTCGCGGAAACGGACGCCGTTGCCCGAGTCTACAAGCCGCGTCGATCCACCCGCAAAGCTCTATAGTCGTATCGTGCCGCCGGCCTGCGAACCGCGCCGGCGCGCCATCATGCCAACCTGTCGGGACAAGGAGAGCGCGCATGAACGCGACCGCTTCAAGCCTCGCGCCACCACAAAAAATACTGCTGGCGACGGACCTTCGCAGCCACGGTGACCGCGCCCTGGATCGCGCCGCGCAACTGGCCTTGCAGTGGGGCGTGCCGCTGCACGTGGTGCACGTGCAGCCGTGCCCCGGCGAGGACGAGCTGGCGCCGCTCAACCAGCCGTCGTGGCGGCCCGGTCGCACCAGCCCGATCGTGGTGGAGCGGCAGATCCGTCGCGACCTGCGACAGGACGTCGCGGCGCTGGCCATCCATGTGGTCGATGGCGACCCCGCCGAGGCCATCCTCGACGTCGCCGCGCAGCAGGCCTGCAACCTGATCGTGCTGGGCGCATCCGAGCCGTCCTCGCCGAGTGCGCTGGGCCGCGTAACCGAGCAACTGCTGCGCAAGTCGCCCGTCTCCCTGCTGGTGGTCAAGAGCCGGCCGCACGGGGCCTACGCCAACGTGGTGGTCGGTACCGATTTCACCGACGAATCGCGCTGCGGCCTGACCACCGCCGCCAGTTGGCTTCCCGACGCCCGGCTGACCCTGATGCACGTGCTGGACATCCCGTACACCTCGCTGTGGCTGGACGCCGAGCACAGCACCGGTCTGGCCCGCATGGAAATGGCCACGATGCGATCCTTCCTCGACAGCACACCGCTTGCCGTTGAGGTGAGGGCGCGGGTATTGCCGCTGATCGAACACGGCCACCCGGAGATCGTGCTGCGCGACCATGTCGTGCAGGAGGAGTCGGACCTGGTGGTGATCAGCGCCTTCCGCCGCGGCCTGGCGTTTCACCTGCTGGTGGGCGGCACCTCGCGCCGCATCGTGCCGGCCGTGCCCAGCGACGTGCTGCTGGTGCGCGCGCAGCCATGATTTTCGCTCCCCCGAAGGGCTGAGGGGCTTCCACGACGCAGGGCAAAAGCGCCCTCATCCGCCTTCGGCACCTTCCCCCGCAAGCGGGGGAAGGAATCGTGTGCGTTCTAGACGGCGTCCGGCTGTTGTTCCGGCGCTGCGCGCTGGAACGCCTCCAGCTCGTTGCAGGCGGCGTGGATGCGTTGCAGTGTGGGGTAGTTCTGCAGCGGCAGCTTCCAGCGCAAGGCGTTGTAGAACTGCGGCACCAGGCAGGCGTCGGCCAGGCCCGGGTCGTCGCCGTGGCAGTAGCGGCCGGTAGCGGGGTTGTCGGCCAACATCGCTTCCAGCGCATCGAAGCCGGTGGCGATCCAGTGCCGCGACCATTCCGCGCGTTGCACGTCGTCGGCGCCGAACTGCGCCTCCAGGCGCTGCAGCACGCGCAGGTTGCCCAGCGGGTGGATGTCGCAGGCCACCGCCATCGCCAGTTCGCGCACGCGGGCGCGACCGCGGCTGTCGGCCGGCAGCAGGGCCGGTTCGGGAAAGGTCTCGTCCAGGTATTCCATGATCGCCAGCGACTGGGTGATCGCGCGGTCGCCGTCGAGCAGGCAGGGGATCAATTGCTGCGGGTTCAGGGCGCGGTAGTCGGCGCCGTGCTGCTCGCCGCCGTCGCGCAGCAGGTGCAGCGGTCGGTAGTGGTAATCCAGCCGCTTGAGGTTGAGCGCGATGCGTACGCGATAGACGGCGCTCGACCGCCAATAGCCGTACAGGGTCAGCGTGGGGGTCAAGGCTCGTCTCCTGCGGGTGATCGGGACCATGCCGCGGTTTGCTTCGACGCCGGTGGCGCCGGACAATAGGCGGTTCCCGCCGGGTCGCCTCTGGCCCGGCGGCCTTCCAAACATATCACTGGAGTCCTGCCGTGTCCGTCACCCGCATGAGCGATCTCGATCTGCGCGACAAGCGCGTGTTGATCCGCGAAGACCTGAACGTGCCGATCGACAACGGCCACATCACCTCCACCCAGCGCCTCGACGCCGCCCTGCCCACGATTCGCGCCGCCCGCGACGCCGGCGCCAGGGTGCTGGTGCTGTCGCACCTGGGGCGCCCGAAGGAAGGCCAGTTCGATGCCGAATCCTCGCTGGCGCCGGTGGCCACATGGCTGGGCGAGCAGCTCGGGTCGCCGGTGCGGCTGGTGACCGATTACCTCGACGGCGTCGAGGTGGCCAGCGGTGAGGTGGTGGTGCTGGAGAACTGCCGCATGAACGTGGGCGAGGGCAAGGACGACGACGCGCTGGCGAAGAAGTATGCGGCGCTGTGCGACATCTTCGTGATGGACGCGTTCGGCACCGCGCACCGCGCGCAAGCCTCCACCCATGGCGTGATCAAGTTCGCCCCCGTGGCGGCGGCCGGCCCGCTGTTGTCGGCCGAGCTCGACGCGCTGGGCAAGGCGCTGGAGAACCCGGCGCGCCCGCTGCTGGCGATCGTGGCCGGCTCCAAGGTATCGACCAAGCTGACCTTGCTGGAAAACCTCATCGGCAAGGTCGACCAGCTGATCGTTGGCGGCGGCATTGCCAACACTTTCATCGCGGCGATGGGCCTGCCGATCGGCAACTCGCTGGTGGAGCCCGACCTGATCGACGCTGCCAAGAAAGTGATGGCCGATGCCAAGGCCCGCGGCGCCGACGTGCCGGTGCCGGTGGACGTGGTGGTGGCGCCCACCTTCTCGGCGCAGGCGCCGGCCACGGTAAAGGCGGTGGATGAGGTGCACGAGGGCGAGATGATCCTGGACATCGGCCCGCGCACCGCGCAGATCTACGCCGACATGATCGCCAAGGCAGGCACGGTGGTGTGGAACGGCCCGGTGGGCGTGTTCGAGTTCGACGCGTTCGGCAAGGGTACCGAAACCCTGGCCCGCGCCATCGCCGCCTCGCCCGCGTTCTCGATCGCCGGCGGCGGCGACACGCTGGCCGCGGTGGACAAGTACGGCATCGCCGACGACGTCTCCTATATCTCCACCGGCGGCGGCGCGTTCCTTGAGTTCCTGGAGGGCAAGGAGCTGCCGGCGGTCACCGCCCTGAAGGCGCGGGCGTCGAAGTAATGCTTTGCCTGTTCGACCTCGACGGCACCCTGATCGATTCGGAGCTGGGCATCTTCAGCTGCATCCGCCATGCGCTGGTGCAGATGGATGTGCCGGCGCCAACGCCGGAGGTCTTGCGCGACTGGATCGGCCCGCCGCTGCACCAGGGCTTTGCCGCGTTGATGGACAACGATGCGGCGAAAGTCACCGCCGCCATCGGCCACTACCACGATCGCTTCAAGGCGATCGGCTGGCGCGAGCACACGGTGTATCCGGGCATGGCGCCGTTGATCGACGGCCTGCTGGCGGCCGGCCACCAGCTCGCCGTGGTCACCAGCAAGCCGCGGCTGCACGCGTTGCCGATCGTCGAGAACCTGCCGTTCGGCGCGGCGTTCCAGCATGTATACGGGCCCGAGCCTGGCAACCCGCATTGCGAGAAGGCGTCGATGATCGGCGCCGCGCTGGCCGATTTCCGCTGCGCTCCGGCGCATGCCGTGATGATCGGCGACCGGCGTTTCGACATGGAGGGCGCGGCGGCCAACGGGGTTCGCGGTCTCGGCGTGCTGTGGGGTTTCGGCGGGCGCGAGGAGTTGGCGCTGGCTGGGGCGACTGCCATTGCTAACGATCCGCAGGAACTGGCTGATCTCATTGCCGATGCCGGGGCGCCTCAGGCCATTGGCGCTTAGGGGTTTTTACCGTCATTCCAGCGTTCGCTGGGATGACGACCCATAGAACCGCGCTCAATCGGGCCGGCGCGCGCCCAACGTCACCAGCAATTCCTGCGCCGCGCGTACCCGTTCGGTAGCACCGGGCAGATCCATGACGACCTTCAGCTTGTCCTGCCCATCCAGCTTGTAGATGCGCGGTTGGCGCTGGATCAGGTTGATGATGGTCATCGGCTCGATCTCGGGTTTTTCGCGGAACACGATGCGTCCGCCGGCGGCGCCCAGATCCAGCTTGCGGATGCCCAGCGGGGTGGCCATCAGCTTCAGCGTGGCCACCGCGAACAGCTGCTTGGCACTATCCGGAAGTAGACCAAATCTATCGATCATCTCCACCTGCAGGTCGCGCAGGTCGCCGTGGTCGCGGGCGCTGGCGATGCGCTTGTACAGCGTCAGGCGGGTGTGCACGTCGGGCAGGTAGTCGTCGGGGATCAGCGCCGGCAGGTGCAGTTCCACCTCGGTCTCGTGTTCGCTGGTGAGGTCGAAGTCCGGCACCTTGCCCGATTTCAGTGCGCGCACGGCGCGGTCCAGCAGCTCGGTGTAGAGGCCGAAGCCCACCTCCTGGATCTGGCCCGATTGCTCCTCGCCCAGCAGCTCGCCGGCACCGCGGATTTCCAGGTCGTGCGTGGCCAGGGTGAAGCCGGCGCCCAGTTCTTCGAGCGAGGCCAGCGCTTCGAGCCGCTTCTGCGCATCGGCGGTGATCGAGCGGTGGTCGGGCACGATCAGGTACGCGTAGGCGCGGTGGTGCGAGCGGCCCACGCGCCCGCGCAACTGGTGCAGCTGCGCCAGGCCGAAACGGTCGGCGCGGTCGATGATGATGGTGTTGGCGGTGGGAATGTCGATGCCGGTTTCGATGATGGTGGTGCAGGCCAGCACGTTGAAGCGCTGGCGGTGGAAATCCGCCATCACGCTCTCCAGCTCGCGCTCGGGCATCTGGCCGTGGGCGATGCGGATGCGCGCCTCGGGCACCAGCTCCTCCAGCTCGCGCACGGTGCGTTCGATGCTCTGCACCTCGTTGTGCAGGAAATACACCTGGCCGCCGCGCGACAGCTCGCGCTGCAGCGCCTCGCGGATGGTGGCCGGGTCCCACGCGGCGATGAACGTGCGCACGGCGGTGCGGTGGGCGGGCGGGGTGGCGATCAGCGACAGGTCGCGCAGGCCGGCCATGGCCATGTTCAGCGTGCGCGGGATCGGCGTGGCGGTCATCGTCAGCAGGTCGACTTCGGCGCGCAGCTTTTTCAGCTGCTCCTTCTGTCGCACGCCGAAACGCTGCTCCTCGTCCACGATCACCAGGCCGAGGTTCTTGAACTTCACGTCGGGCATCAGCAGCTTGTGCGTGCCCACGATCACGTCGATCTGGCCATCGGCCAGGCGCTTCAGTGCCTCGTTCACCTCCTTGCCGGACTTGAAGCGCGACAGCACGTCCACGCGCACCGGCCAGTCGGCGAAGCGGTCGGCGAAATTGCGGTAATGCTGCTGCGCCAGCAGCGTGGTGGGCACCAGCACGGCGACTTGCCGGCCCGCGGTGGCGGCGGCGAACGCGGCGCGCAGCGCCACCTCGGTCTTGCCGAAACCCACGTCGCCGCAGATCACCCGGTCCATCGCGCGCGGCGCGGCCAGGTCGTTCAGCACGGCCTCGATCGCGCTTTCCTGGTCGGGCGTTTCCTCGAACGGGAACGCGCGACCAAATTCCTCGATCAATTGCCGGTCGATCGGCAGCGACTCGCCGCCGCGCGCCTCGCGCTGGGCGTAGATCGCCAGCAGCTCGGCGGCCACGTCGCGCACTTTTTCCGCGGCCTTCTTGCGCGCGCGCTCCCACGCGTCGCCACCCAGCGAATGCAGCGGTGCCAGCTCCGGCGCCGTACCGGAGTAACGGCTGACCAGGCCCAGCTGCGCCACCGGCACGTACAGCTTGTCGCCCTTGGCGTATTCGATGGTGAGGAACTCGCCATCCATGCCGCCCACGTCCATCGACAGCAGGCCCTGGTAGCGGCCCACGCCGTGGTCGACGTGCACGATCGGCGCACCGATGGTGAGCTCGGTGAGATCGCGGATGATGCTGTCGGGATCGCGCGCGGTGCCGCGGCGGCGCTTGCGGTCGCGCTCGCTGCGCACGCGCTCGCCGTAGAGCTCGCGCTCGGTGAGCACGGTGATCGGCGGTTTGGTGAGCGCGAAACCCTGCTCGAGCCCCGCGATGGTGATGGCGAACTTTGCTCCCTCCCCTGCTCGCAGGGGAGGGTTGGGGAGGGATGCTTTTGCTGTTGCTTCTTCGCCAGCCGGAGCGACCTCCTCCCGGCCTCCCCCTGCAGGCAGGGGGAGGAGAAAATCGGACCAGCTCTCCACGTTTTGCGGCTTCAACCCCGCCGCCGCCAGCGTCTCGATCAAGGCCTCGCGTCGGCCCGCCGAATCCGCCGCGATCAGCACACGGCCGGGATAGCTGGCCAGGAAATGCCGCAAGGAGGTGCCGGGCTCCTCGCCTTTTCGGTTGAGCGGCAGCTCGGGCGCGGGTTGCGTGCCCACGGACACGGCGTGCTCGTGGCCCGGTTCCACCACTTCCACCCGCAGCCGCTTGTTGAGCTGGGCGCGCCACTGTTCCGGCGGCAGGTACAGCTCGGCCGGCGGCAGCACCGGGCGTTCGATGTCATGGGCACGCTGGTCGTAGCGTTCGGCGGTCTGCGCCCAGAACTGCTCCGCGGCGGCGCCCACGCCTTCGCCCAGCACGAACAGCGCGTCATCGGCCAGGTAGTCGAACAGCGTGGCCGTACCTGTATGCGGGTCCGCCGCAACACCCCGCACATCCATGTGCGGACTCTTCACATCGAAGAACAGCGGCAGGTAGTACTCGATGCCGCCGGGCGTGACGCCTTCCTTGATGTCCTGGTACAGCGGGCAGCGGCGCACGTCGATGGGAAAGCGCTCGCGCAGGTTGCTGCGGAACGCCTTGGCCGATGCGTCGGTGAGCGGAAACTCGCGCGCGGGCAGCAGCTCGATCTTTTCCACCTGCTGCTGCGAGCGCTGGCTTTCCGGGTCGAAGCTGCGGATCGACTCCACCTCGTCGTCGAACAGCTCGATGCGGTAGGGCACATCGCTGCCCATCGGGTAGATGTCGATCAGCGCGCCGCGCACCGCGAAATCGCCGGGCTCGGCCACCTGCGGCACATGCCGGTAGCCGGACGCTTCCAGCCGCCGCTGTTCCTGCGCCAGGTCAAGCTTTTGCCCCTTGTCCAGCACCAGGCCGGCGCCGGTGATGTGGCTGCGCGGGGCGATGCGCTGCATCAGCGTGGCCACCGGCACCACCAGTACGCCGCGCTGGGTGGAGGGCAGCCGGTACAGCGTGGCGATGCGTTGCGACACGATCTCCGGATGCGGGCTGAACACGTCGTAGGGCAGGGTTTCCCAGTCCGGGAAATGCAGCACCGGCAGCGTGCCGCCGAACACGCGCAGCTCGTCCTCCAGCGCACGGGCGCGTTGGGTGTCGCGCGTCACCGCCACCACCAGGCCGGCATGCGAGCGCGCGGTTTCCGCGATCAGCAGCGCGCGCGAGGAGCCATCCGGCGGCGTCCAGTAGCGGCGCTGTTTTGGCGTGGTGGGCAGGGGAGGGTGCGGCAGGGCTTTCGACATAAGACCAATCTGGCCGCGGCGCGAACGTGCCCCGCGCGATGGCGTCGGTGGGCACGATCGCACGGCGGCGATGACGTGGAGACAAGCGGCCAAGTGTAGCGCGCGGAGGGTTTATCGACCGCCGCAGGATCGGTCGGCTTCAGCGTGACGCCGGGCGCAGCATGTCTTCCACGGCGGTGTAATCGCCGTCGTTCGGCAGCGCGGGAATGCCCAGCAGATGCGTCATCAACGGGTAGACATCGACATTCGCGAACGGCGGCACCGCAAGGCCCGCACGGAAATCCGGCCCATGCGCCACGAACAGCGCCTGCATCGCGGGCGCGGCATTGTCGTAGCCGTGCTCGCCCACGCTGACGTGGCCCTGGTGGCTGGCCAGGTACGCCGCGGTGGTAATGCGCCAGCCCACGTGCGCCGAACACAGCAGCTGCGGCACGCGGGCGTTGTGGCCGTAGGCGAAACGCGCCGGTACGCGGGTCTTGTCCCAGCAATCCATGTGCGGCTGCGGTTGCTCCAGCTTCTGCTCGATGCGGGCGAACGCGGCCTGCGCGGCGGGCGAATCGGACAGCGGGTTGAAGCCGGCCAGCACGCCCAGGCTCACCGTCTGCACCTGGTCCAGCGGAATCAGCTTGTCGATCGGCACGCTGTTGCCCAGCGGCACGCTGGCCATGCCATGGTCGGACAGCACGATCAGGTTGATCCGCTCGAACAGGCCGCGCTCGCGCAAGCCCGCCACCAGCCGCGCCAGCGCGGCATCGGTACGGCGCAGCGCGTCATCCACCTGCGGCGAATCCGGACCGTAATGATGGCCGGCGTGGTCGACGTCGTCGAAATAAAGGGTGAGAAAACGCGGCCGCCGGTTGGCGGGCAGGTCCAGCCAGGCCAGCACCTGATCCACACGCTGGTCGGGCGTGATGGCACCGTCGTATGGCTTCCAGTAATCCGGATGCCTGCCGTGGATGTCGGCCTCCGAGCCCGGCCAGAACATGGTGGCGGTGCGCAGGCCGTGGCGGTCGGCCGTCTCCCAGATCGGCGTGGCCTGATCCCACCAGCGACCGTCGCTCACCGCCTTGCGATTCTTAAGCGAGAACTTGCCCAGCTGCGGATCGAACATGGTGTTGTTGACCACGCCGTGATGGTCCGGGCGCAGGCCGGTGACCAGGGTGTAGTGGTTGGGAAACGTCAGCGACGGAAACGAGGGTTGCATCGACCGCGCCCGCACGCCATCGCGCGCCAGCATCGCCAACGTCGGGCTCAAGCCGCGCGCGAGGTAGTCGGGGCGGTAGCCGTCGATCGAGACCAGCAGCAGCGCAGGCGCGCTGTCGGGCTTGCCCGCCGTTGACGGCTGCGTGGCGCAGCCGGCGCCGAGCGCAAGCAGCAACGCGCCCAGCAGGCGCAACAGGATATTCATGTGCGATGCCTAGAATGGAACGGAACGATCGCCCATGATCGCGCAGATGCATGACCATGACATGGCTACGCTCCCGCTTTGACGCACGCATCGGCTGGCTGATCGGCCTCGGCCTGGCGTTGCCGCTGGGCGTCGCGCTGGCCGCGCCGCAACAGTCCGGCCAGCGCAAGCCGACCACGCCGCCGGTGCCGGCCACCGCGCCGCCGCTGCGGGTGGCGCCGATCCCGCCGCGACCGAATCTGCAATTCCAGCAACAGGTGCAGCAACAGCAACTGCGCAAGGAATTCCAGCAAAGCCAGATCCGCGGGCAACTGCAGCAGAGCGTGTCGGACGTGGCCAGGCAGCCGTATGCGAACAACCCGTACGCCGGTCAGCAGTTCGACCGCGCCGATGACGCGCGGCGCGATCGCGATCGTGCCCAGCAGCAAAGCCTGATCGATCGCTACTGGGGCTTGCCGTTGCCGCCGCCCCCGCCGCCACGCGGCAAGCCGACGCCGTCGCACGACAAGTGACGTCTCCCGCTTTGACGCGGCAGGCGGTGCGCCGGAGTCAGCGGCTGGCAGCGCCCTTCGCGAAAAGATCACCGCGGGCCGTCCGATCCTCCAGCGCCAGCAGGAACTGCTTGATCGGCAGCCCGCCGCTGAAGCCGGTGAGGCTGCCGTTGCCGCCGATCACGCGATGGCAGGGCACCACGATCGATAGCGGGTTGCGGCCGTTCGCGGCACCTACGGCGCGCGAGGCGGCGGGGTTGCCGACCCGGCGCGCCAGCTCGCCGTAGCTGATCGTGGTGCCGTAGGGGATGAGCCGCAGTTGCTGCCATACCGCCAACTGGAACGGTGTGCCAAGGGGGTGCAGGGGTAGCGAAAACTGCTGCCGCTCGCCGGCGAAGTATTCCTGCAGCTGCGTGCGTGCCGCCGCGATCGGCGCGGGCAGCCGCGCGGCATCGGCGAGTACCCAGTCCGGCTGTATCGGTTCCGGCCGGTTCTCGTGTTCGAACCAGATCTCGCGCAGACCGTCGCTGTCCGCAATCAGGCGCAGCGTGCCGACCGGGCTGGGCATGTAGAAATAGTGGATGGTGTCGGGGGGCTTGTTCATGGGCGGGTCTTTCGTGGTGTGGGTGACGTGCGCGGCGCGGGTAGCGCATCCGCGGTGCCGCGCCACAGGTGGATCACGGCGTATGCGCGCCAGGGTCGCCAGGCGTCGGCGCGTTGGCCGAGCGCTTTGGTGGTCAGCGGCGTCGAGTCGGTGGTGGCGGCGCGGCGCAGGATCAGGTCGGCGGCGGGGAACGCGTCCGGCTCGCTCAGCGCGCGCATCGCCATGTAGTGGGCGGTCCATTCGCCGATGCCGGGCAGGGCGACCCAGCGCGCCACGAAGTCATCCAGCGACTGATCCGCCCGGAAGTCCACGCGTCCGTCCAGCACGGCCTGCGCCATGCCGCGCACGGTCGCGGCGCGCGCGGTGGTGAGGCCGACCTCGCGCAGCTCGGCCTGCGCCAGCACGCCCGGTGTGGGAAACAGGCACTCCAGGCCCGGCATCGGCGCTTCCGCCAGGGGCTGGCCCCAGCGCTGCACGATGCGCGTGGCCAGCGTGCGCGCCGCCGCCACGCTGATCTGCTGGCCCAGGATCGCGCGCACCGCTATCTCGAAGCCGTCCCAGCCGCCGGGCAGGCGCAGGCCCGGTCGGCGCGCCAGCAGCGGGCCAAGGACGGCGTCACCGCGGAACGTGTCCGCGATGACCTGCGGGTTCGCGTCCAGGTCGAACATCCGCCGCAATGTCGTCACCACGCCGAGCAACCGGCTCGGTTGCGGGCAATGCAATTGCAGCCGCAGCGCGTGCTCGCCGGGCCACGCACTGAGCCGCAGCCAGCCCGGCGCATCGGCGGGACCGAACACGCGTGCGTAGCTGTCGTCATCCACGCGCTCCATCCCGGGCATGGCGCGCGTGCGCAGGAACGCCAGCAACTCATCGAACGCGTACGGCGGCCGGTAGCCCAGCCGCAGCACCAGCGCATCGCCAGCGGCCGCGCGCGGGTGGCGGCGAAGTTCGCGTGGTGCGATGCGGTTCGCCTGGGCGAACGCGGCGTTGAAACGGCGCAGGCTGCGGAATCCCGACGCCAGCGCCACCTCGGTCACCGGCAACGCGGTTTCCGTCAGCAATTGCTTGGCGAACAGCAATCGGCGCGTGGTGTGCACGCTGATCGGCGGCGCACCGACGCGCTCCACGAACAGCCGTCGCAACTGGCGCGCGCCGACGCCGACATGCGTGGCCAGTTGCGGCAGCGAGCTTTCCTCCAGCGCGCCGCTTTCGATCAGCTTCAGCGCGCGCGCCACCACGTGGTCGCCGCGCTGCCATTGGTCGTTGCCCGGTGACAGCTCCGGCCGGCAGCGCAGGCAGGGGCGGAACCCGGCCGCCTCGGCGGCGGCCGCGTTTGCGTAGTAGCGCACGTTCGCCCGCTTCGGCACGGGCGCGGGGCACACAGGCCGGCAATAGATGCCGGTGCTGCTGACGGCGGTGAAGAACAATCCGTCGAAACGCGCGTCGCGGCTGAGCCGCGCCTGTTCGCAGATGTGCGGGTCGGGCAGGGGTGTGGTGTCCATGCGCGCAGGCTAGCACCGCGCCGTGGCGCAAACTCGCCGTTTTCGGACATCAATGGATGGCGTCTTGCCGGCCCGTCGCCGCGTGCGGGTCAGCGCCCGGCGTGCGCGCTGCGGCCGCAGGCGGTGTCGATCGCGCGGCGCAGTTCGCTGGCGGTGTACGGCTTGGAGATCGTCGGCACCGACAGGTAGCGTGGCGGGATCTCCCCCGGCGACCGGCAACTGGCGATGATGCACGGGATGCCGCGCTCGGCCAGCCGGTCCAGCAACGGATAGGCCGTGATGCCTTGCAGTTGCAGGTCGACCACGGCGATATCGAAGTCTTCCGTCGCCACCGCTTCCATGGCGTGGTCGAACACGGCGATGCAGCGGACCACCGTGCAGCCAAGCCGGCCGAGTACGTCCGCAAGCGTGCCGGCGAGGAGAAAATCATCCTCGAACACCATCACTCGCAACCCTGCGATATCCATCAGTGCGCCCTGCCGTGCCGGTTTCGTCGGGGTCCCCAGATGCCCAGCATACGCAGCGCGAGGGCGCTATGCCACCGTTGTCATTCGACGGCGTGCGGACTGTTGGTGGAGGCGATCCGGTTAAGGGTCGCCATCAGCGTGCGGGTGCGGACCGGCTTCTCCAGCACCGTCAATCCGGTGTACGCGGGCGGTAGCTGGCTGGCGCCGCAGCCGGTCAATACGCATACCGGAATGTGTCGCGATTTCAGCGAGGCCAGCAAGGTTTCGGTGGTGGTGGCGGCCAGGCGGTAATCGATCAGCGCCATGTCCGGCGGCGATGTCCGCAGCAGGCCGATGGCCGCCGGCACGGTCGCGACCGGTCCCAATACGCGATAGCCGCCGTCTTCCAGCGCGGCTTCGAGCGTGGTGGCGACCAGCAGCTCATCCTCCACCACCATGACGACCTGGCCGTCGGGATGTACCGCGTTCATGCCCGTGCTCCTCGGGCACCTGCAGCAAGGGCAGGTGCAGCGTGGCCAGCAATCCTCCACGGGCATAGGTGAGCGTGCTGTGACCCTGCAGCTCGTACGCCAGCTGGCGCTCCACCATCAGCGTGCCGAAGCCCCGGTGCGACGGTTCGGCCACCGGCGGTCCGCCCGATTCGGTCCAGCGGATGGCGACGGCGTCGGCTCGGCCGCCAGCGTTTTCCCAGCGCACGTCCACGCGTCCTTCCATGTTGGACAGGGCGCCATGGTTCAGCGCGTTGGCAGTCAGTTCGTGAAGGACCATGCCCAGCGCCAGGGCCTCGCGAGGAGCGAGCGCCAACGGTGGTCCGTCCAGCGAGAATCGCCGCGGATCGGCAACCGCGGCCAGCGTTTCGTGCACCAGTTCGTGGAAAGACAGCGCCGACCAGCCCGCTTCCGTCAACATTTTGTAAGTGCGCGCCATGGCGTGCAGGCGCTCCTGGAACATGTCCAGCGTGTCATCGTCGACGTGCCTGGCCAGCGTCTGGCTCGCCATCGCGCTGACGGCCGCCAGCATGTTGCGCACGCGATGGTTGAGTTCGCCGATCATCGCCTTGTGGCGCACGTCGGCCTCGGCCAGTGCCTTGGTCGACACCGCCAACGCCTCGTTCGCGGCGCGCAGTTCATCCATCAATTGCGCCACGTTGGGCAAATCCTGTTTCTCCAGCGAGGCCATGGCCTGGTTCCGGTGGGACGCCTGTTGGCGCAAGGGCTGCACGACGGTGGCCGAGTGTACACAGCGCGAGGTGATCGCCGATTCACGCCAGCACACCCGTGGCTGAGGTGGGTCGTGTCGCCGGGACCGGCCCGCATGCAAGCCTGGGTCAGCGCCTATACTCGATCGTCTTCGTACGGAGGCCATCGATGAACGCACCCACCCGCATCGACACCACCCGCACCATCCGCGCCCCGCGCGGCAGCACGCTCACCTGCAAGAGCTGGCTCACCGAGGCGCCGTTCCGCATGATCCAGAACAACCTCGACCCGGACGTGGCGGAGAACCCGGCCGAGCTGGTGGTGTACGGCGGCATCGGCCGCGCCGCGCGCAACTGGGAATGCTTCGACGCGATCCTGCGCAGTTTGCGCGATCTGGAGGACGACGAAACCCTGCTGGTGCAGTCCGGCAAGCCGGTCGGCGTGTTCCGCACGCACGCCGACGCGCCGCGCGTGCTGATCGCCAATTCCAACCTGGTGCCGCACTGGGCCACCTGGGAACACTTCAACGAGCTCGATAAAAAGGGCCTGATGATGTACGGCCAGATGACCGCCGGCTCGTGGATCTACATCGGCTCGCAGGGCATCATCCAGGGCACCTACGAAACCTTCGTCGAGATGGGCCGCCAGCACTACGGCAGCAACCCCGGATCAGGTCCGGGGCAGGCTCTGAAAGGCAAGTGGCTGCTCACCGCCGGCCTCGGCGGCATGGGCGCGGCGCAGCCGCTGGCCGCCTCGCTCGCCGGCATGTGCAGCCTCACCGTCGAATGCCAGCAGAGCCGCATCGACTTCCGGCTGAAGACCCGCTACGTCGACGAGCAGGCCACGGATCTGGACGACGCGCTGGCGCGCATCGCGAAATACACCAAGGCCGGTGAAGCAAAATCCGTCGCGCTGCTCGGCAACGCCGCCGACGTGCTGCCCGAACTCGTGCGCCGCGGCGTGAAGCCCGACGCCGTCACCGACCAGACCAGCGCGCACGACCCGGTCAACGGCTACCTGCCACAGGGCTGGACGGTGGAGCAGTGGTTCGAGCGCCGCCAGGCCGACCCCGTCGGTACGGCGCGCGCCGCCAAGCTGTCGATGAAAACCCACGTCGACGCGATGCTCGCCTTCCACGCACAAGGCATCCCCACCTTCGACTACGGCAACAACATCCGCCAGATGGCCAAGGACGTCGGCTGCGACAACGCGTTCGCCTTCCCCGGCTTCGTGCCCGCCTACGTGCGCCCGCTGTTCTGCCGCGGCGTCGGCCCGTTCCGCTGGGTTGCGCTGTCCGGCGATCCGGAAGACATCTACAAGACCGACGCCAAGGTCAAGGAACTCATCCCCGACGACAAGCACCTGCACAACTGGCTCGACATGGCCAGGGAGCGCATCAGCTTCCAGGGCCTGCCGGCGCGCATTTGCTGGGTGGGACTGGGCCTGCGCGACAAGCTGGGACTGGCGTTCAACGAGATGGTGCGCAACGGCGAGCTGAAGGCGCCGGTGGTCATTGGGCGCGACCATCTCGACTCCGGCTCCGTCGCCTCACCCAACCGCGAAACCGAATCCATGCAGGACGGCAGCGATGCCGTCAGCGACTGGCCGCTGCTCAATGCCATGCTCAACGTGGCCAGCGGCGCCACTTGGGTGTCGCTGCATCACGGCGGCGGGGTAGGGATGGGTTACTCGCAGCATGCCGGACTGGTGATCGTGTGCGATGGCACGAAGGAAGCGGACGAGCGGATCGCGCGGGTGCTGTGGAATGACCCGGGCACCGGCGTGATGCGACATGCGGATGCGGGGTATGAGATTGCGGTGGAGTGTGCGAAGGAGCAGGGGTTGAGGTTGCCGATGGTGTAACTGTCACGGATCTGTTTGCGGGCCATACGGCATCGCCGTATAGCTCTCATCGTGTGGATAAGGAGTCTGCCAGGTACGAATTCATCGAGTCGTCGGTGTTCGCACGGTACGTGGGCGACTACCTGCCCCCGTTCTTGCCGCCAGCTACATCGCGGCTGCACACAGGCGCCAGAGTACCGATTCCATGGCCATGGAATCAGCCCGCGTTGCGGTGAATTACCTTGCTCAAGCTCGCTCCCGCGCTGCCGCTACACAAGTGTGGTGCCAATGTCCCCGCCAGGAGACATCTGGACGGCACGGGGGCCAGTTGTGGATTGGCCGGGCGGCAACATACGCAAGGACAAAGGACGCAGTTGCACACGGATACCGCCACCTCGGACGCATTGCGCGAACGCCATCGCGCCATCCGCGAAACACAGAGCCAGGCACTGGCTACGCGCCTGCACCGGTCGCTGAGCTGGCTGCAGCGCGCCGAGCAGGACACGGGCGACGACGACGCCCGTTTCATTCACCTGTGGATCGCGCTCAACGCCGCCTACGCCAGCGAGTTCAGTGACGAGCGCGAACACGCGCGCATGGGCGCCTTCCTTGAGCGCATCGTGGCCGCCGATCACGGGCAACGCCTGCACGCCCTGTTGTTTCGCCAGTTCAGCGGCCCGATTCGTCTGCTGATCGACAATCGCTACGTGTTCGCGCCGTTCTGGCAGGCGCTGCGCGAGCACGACGCCAGCGACCGCTGGAAGCGTGCCTTCGAGCGCAGCCGCAAGGACGCCATGGACGCGCTGCTGGCGCATCGCACCGCCGAACTGCTCGGCATCGTGCTGCGTCGCCTGTACGTGTTGCGCAACCAGTTGGTGCACGGCGGCGCCACCTGGAACAGCTCGGTCAACCGCGCCCAGTTGCGCGACGGCTGCGCCATCCTCGGTGCGCTGCTGCCGCTGTGCATCGAGCTGATGATGGCCACGGACGCCTTCGACGACGACCCCGTGGCCTACCCGGTGATAACGGAGCTGACCCGTGGAGCCGGCCGATGAACCGGCCCAGTACGCTGCAGGCGACGCCATTTGTCGCACCTCGGCGGCAGCCTGTGCGGGTGTTCCACGCCAAACCGCTCGCCACCGCATGCACACCACGGCTCCGTCCGTTCATGGTGCGGCCATGAGCCGCCACGAGCCCAAGGATCCGCTGATCCGCAACCTTGTGCTGCTGGGGCTGATCCCGCGCCACCCGCGCAGCATCTCCACCGTGGCGCTGCGCGACGCGCTCGCCACCCAGGGCTTCGACATCAACCTGCGTTCGCTGCAGCGCGACCTGGTGGACAAGCTCAGCGGCCGGTTCCAACTGCTGTGCAGCGTCGACGACCCGGACCCGGCTATTGCCCGCCAACGTCCCTACCGCTGGTCGTTCGCTCCTACCGCCCAGCTCAGCCTGCCCGGCCTCACACCCGCCGCCGCATTGGCCATGCACCTGGCCGAAGGCCACCTGCGCCACCTGCTGCCGCCCGGCGTGCTGGCCCAGCTCGCGCCGCAGTTCGAGGAAGCCCGCCGGCAACTGCAGGGCATGCAGCACAATCAGCTGTCACGCTGGGCGCAGCGCGTGCGCGCCCTGCCCAACGGCAAGGCCCTGCTGCCCGCCAGCGTCGACCCGCAGGTATGGGAGCAGGTGGCCACCGCGTTGCTGGACGGCCGCCAGCTACAGGTGGACTACCTCAGCCGCGCCAAGGGCGAGATCAAGCCCATGACCCTGCATCCCAGGGCGCTGGTGTCGCGTGGCCCGGTCAGCTACCTCATCGCCACCGTCGGCGACTACAGCGACGTGCGCCACTTCGCCCTGCACCGCATCCAGCGTGCCGAGCCGCTGCCCGACGCCGCCCGGGACGACGGCTTCGACCTCGACGCCTACCTCCCCACCGCCGCCTTCACCCCGCGGCAAGGCACCGGCACCGTGCAACTGGTCGCCGACATCGACCCCGACCTCGCCTGGACGCTGCGCGAAACGCCGCTGAGCGAGGATCAGGTGCTGGAGGCGTTGCAGGGGTCGGATTGGGTGCGGCTCAAGGCGAGTGTGGCGGATGACCAGGAGACGTTGGGATGGATGTGGGGATGTGGGGAGAAAGTGCGAGTCCACGAGCCTAGAAACTGGGAGAGTGAAATAATATGTAGAGTTGAAAATATTCTCGACATTTACAGCAAGAAAATTTCTGATCAACATGGGGCCGAAAGTGAACGGCACGAAAAATGATGAAAAGCAGCAAGTTGATGTTGCTAAAGACAGTATGGCACATTGGAAACATCGCCAGAGATACGTTCGTCTCAAAGGAAAGTTTCGTCTGACAAGCCTTTTGTCGTCAGGCAGTCATTTCAATTAAGGGGATTGCCATGGATACCAAAAAAGTCACAGGTGTTGCAGGCGCTGCTGCTGCGGCAAGTGCAGCCGCAATGTTCATCCCTGGCGGATTTATTGTAGGCCCCGTAGTGGCAGCTATAACTTCGGCCCTGGCAGCATCGCAAAGGGAACTCGAAGATGCTGAAGGGAAGCCCATCGAATCATTGAGGGAAACCGCTGCAAGGCAGCAGATAGTCATGGATCTCCAAGCCCATCACGCTCGCGTGGCACAGGAAATGTCAATAGCACAACGAATTTCCTCATCCAGGGAGGTTGAAATCGAGGAGTATTATGACTTCTCCGGTAAAGGATCTGCCGGCGTAAAGACACAGGAGAAAGATATTGCGCTTGGATTGTCCGGCGAAGGTAGGAAAGTCACTAAACGAGTAATTAAGTTCAAGGGTTGGGAAAGTGATAAGGAAGTCGATGTGAGTGAGCTTGGGTAGCTATTTGCACAAGTAACGACACCAACTGTCGCCCACTCCCTTCACCATCTCCCTCACACCCACCAAGGAGACCGAGATGCTGAAGAACCTTTTCGCCCTGATCGGCGTGGCCGTGGCCATCAAGAAGGTTGGTGACTGGTACATGGACTACCAGGCGCTGCAGGAGGAGAACCGTGAGTTGAAGGCGGAGTGCAGGGGGCGGCAGGAGGCCGCTTCCTGAGGGGGCGCGAGTGGGGTTGAGGTGAGTCGTGCCCTCTCCCCCGGCCCCTCTCCCGCAAGCGGGAGAGGGGAGCAAAGCCGGGGAGCTGCAGGCCATTCTGCCGCAGGAGTAAAGTGAACTGCCCCGGGTTCAGTGGAGGCTCCAACTCTCGGAGAGTGGGGTCCTGAGCAAGTCCACGAAGTTTCCCCCTGGGGTTCGTGAACGTGCCATGTGCATGGTGCATGCTGCCGTCGTCGCCACGAGTTCAAACCGAGGAACCGCACCATGACCGACGTTCACATCACCCGGAAAGAACACGGCCGGCATGGCCGCTATGTCGCCACGGTGGCCGGTATCGAGGCCGAAGCGAAGCTGGTTTTCACGCATCGCGGGCCGGGGCTGATCAGCGCGGACCACACATTGTCGCCGGAGAGCCTGAAGGGCACCGGCGCGGCGTCGGCCCTGGTCGATCGGCTGGTCAGCGACGCGCGCGGGCAGGGGTTCCGGATCATTCCGTTCTGTCCCTATGTCCGTGCGCGCTACCTGAAGAACCCGGCCTGGCAGGACGTGATGACGGTGGTGCACGGCGTAGTGCCGGAGCCTTGCGCCGACTAGCGTGGCCCAAACCGGCCGGAGGACCATGGCCGTTTGCCTGACGGCCCAAGACGGCTGCCACGCGCAGGGAAATCCATGGCGCATCGAGCCGCGGTGTGTGGATAGCCTTGCATCGGCAGGTGATAGAGTGGCCCGATACGGCCTCACGTCGCTACCGCGGTGAACCCCGATCCCCTCGTGGCCCCCAGCGACAGCACGTCCGTAGCGGCTGCTACAATGCCCGACGGCCGGAGTCCTTCCGCCCGATTGATAGGGCGGGGCGATGGTCGATTTTCAGCAAGTGTTCGAACATGCACCGGTGCCATTGATGGTGCTTGATCGTCAACTGCGTTACGTAGCCGCCAACCGTGCCTATCTGGAAGTTACCGCCAGCACGCTGGAAGCCCTGATGGGGCGTTGTCTCTTCGACGTGTTTCCGGACGAACCAGGCGATTCAAACCGGCACAGCGCCGAGATGTTGCGGAGCTCGCTGGAATGCGTATTGGCCACCGGGCGCGCGGACACGTTGGCGCTCATTCCATACAAGGTGCCGCAACGCTTCGAGCACGGTACGCAACTGGTAGACCGCTACTGGAGCGCAACCCATACCCCGTTGCTCGACGAGCGCGGCGAAGTGGCCTGGGTGTTGCAACATACCGAAGACGTCACCGAGCTGCATACCCTGCGCCGTGCAGCGGCCGTGGCGCAGATGAGCGATGAGCGCCTCGTCGGCGACGAACACGTGGGTACGCGCGTGCTGGCGCGGGCGCGCCGCGTGCAGCAGGAGAACGTGCTGTTGCTGCGTGAGCGCGAACGCCTGCAGTCGCTGTTCGAGCAGGCGCCGGGGTTCGTCTGCATCCTGCGCGGGCCGGATCATGTGTTCGACATCGCCAATGCTGCTTACCGCACCATGGTTGGTCGCCAGGATGTGATCGGCAAACCGTTGGCGCACGTGCTGCCGGAGGTGGTAGAGCAGGGGTTCACGGCGCTGCTCGACAGCGTTTCGACTTCCGGCCATGCCTATGTGGGACAGGCATTCCGCGTGATGCTCGAGCGTGACGGTGTAATGAGGGAATTCTTCCTCGATTTCATCTACCAGCCTATCCATGAGGCCGACGGCAGCGTTTCCGGCGTGTTCGTGCAGGGCAACGACGTGACCGACCGCGTATTGGCACACAAGCAGTTGCTGCAGCAGCAGGAGCACCTGGAAGAACTGGTGCAGCAACGCACCCGCGAACTGGCCGACGCCGAGGCGGCACTGCGCCAGGCGCAGAAGCTGGAGGCGGTCGGGCGCCTCACCGGCGGCATCGCGCACGACTTCAACAACCTCCTGCAGGTGGTCAGCGGCAACCTGCAACTTCTCGAGGACAACGTGCAGGACAACCCCGCGGCACGGCGTCGACTCGCTAACGCAAGCATGGCCGTTGACCGCGGTGCGCGACTGGCCTCGCAACTGCTGTCGTTCGGCCGGCGTCAGCCGCTGCAACCCCAGGCCGTGGATGTGGCCGAACTGGTAGGGGGCATGGGCGACATGCTGCAGCGCGTACTCGGCGGTGCGATCGAATTGACCGTCCGTACGGGAGAGCATTTGTCGCGCGCATGGGCGGATCCGGCGCAGATGGAAAATGCGCTGCTCAATTTGGCCATCAATGCCCGCGACGCCATGCAGGGCGAGGGACGGATCCTCATCGAAGCCGACAACGCGGCCATTCGCGCCGAGGCCGCAGCGGGCGAGTTGCCGGTCGGCGATTACCTGCGGCTGTCGCTCAGCGACGACGGCTGCGGCATGTCATCCGAAACCCTCGCCCAGGCATTCGAGCCCTTCTTTACCACCAAGGCCGAAGGTCAGGGCAGCGGTTTGGGCCTGAGCATGGTCTACGGTTTCGCCAAGCAGAGCGGGGGCCACGTGGCCATTGCCAGCGCGCCCGGCAAAGGAACCACCGTAACGCTTTACCTGCCCCGTGCGAAAGCGTCGGCCGACGTGGTGCCCCCGGCACCGGTGGTGCCCGGCGCAGGGGGCAGCGAAACCATCCTGGTGGTCGAGGACGACTCGCAGGTGCTAACGACCGTGGTGGAGCTTCTGGGTGAGCTTGGCTACACCGTGCTGACGGCAGGCAATGGCGAGGAGGCGCTGGCGGTGCTGGCTTCGGTCCCATCGATCGATTTGCTGTTTACCGATGTCATGATGCCCGGACCCGTCAAGGGCATGATGGTCGTCGATGAGGCACGCAAACGTCATCCGCGCATCGCGGTGCTGCACACCTCCGGTTATCCGCGCGAAGGCATCATCAAGGACGGCTTCCTCAACCAGGGGGTACACCTGCTGGGGAAACCCTACACCCGCGAGGCGCTGGCGAGCGCCTTGCGCCAGTTGCTCGACTGACCGGGCACTGGCTGCTCGGCTGTATCACCGCGGTGCAAGCCGATACAAGCCGCCGGGTTTGGCATCCTCCACCATCCACAGCGAGCCGTCCGGCGCTTCCTCGATATCGCGCACGCGTTTGCCCACGGCCCAGCGATCGACGGCAGTGGCGCCGCCCTTGCCATCGAACGTGACGCGGATGATGGCTTCGCTGGCCATGCCGCTGATCAGCGCACTGCCGTTCCATTGCGGGAACATGCTGCCCTTGTAGAACATGATGTTGCCCGGCGCGATGATCGGCACCCAGTAGATCACCGGCTTGACGAGGTCGGGACGGGTGTCGGGGCTGGGGATGGGCACGCCGTCGTAGTTGACGCCGTAGGAGACCAGTGGCCAGCCGTAGTTCTTGCCGCGCTTGACCAGGTTCAGCTCGTCGCCGCCGCGCGGGCCGTGCTCGAGTTCCCACAGCCGGCCATCGGGACCGAAGGCGAGGCCGTAGGGCGTGCGAAAACCGGTGGCCCAGGTTTCGGCGGGCGTGAGGTTGGGGCCGGTGAAGGTATAGGTGCTGACGACCGGCGCTTTTTTGGCCGCCTCGGTATCGGCGGGCGGATCGATCAGCGGAATGGTGCGGGCAGCGACCTTGCCGGCCCACGGGTTGCCTGGCGCGGGTTTGCCATCCAGCGTGAGCCGCAGGATCTTGCCGACCGGCTGGTCGGGGTCTTGCGCGGGGGTGAAGCGCTGGCGGTCGCCCACGGTCAGGAAGAGGTATTTGCCGTCCGGTGAGAACGCCACCGCGGCGCCGGCCTGGCCACCCTTGCCGGAGGGCACTTGGCGCCACAGCACCTGGAAGTTGTCCAGCCGCGGTTGCTTGCCATCCAGCACCAGTTGGCCGCGCCCCAGCGCCAGGCCGCCGCCGTATTCGCCCGGTGCCACATAGGTGAGATAGACGTTGTGGTCCTTGGCGTAATGGGGCGAAAGGTAGACGCCAAGCATGCCGTTCTGGCCCTGGAACCAGCTGGCCGGCACGCCCTCGAGTCGGGTTTTGACGCCTTGCGGCGTTACCAGCTGGACGCGGCCGACTTTCTCGGTCACCAGCATGCGGCCGTCGGGCAGGAAGGCGATGCGCCAGGGCAGGTCGAGGCTCGCCACCCTGGTGATGGTGAAGGGAAGGTTGGGATCGGCGGGCTGATCGCCTGCATTGGTCTGTGCATGAGCGGTCGCTGTCAGCAGGGCTGCCAGGAGAACCGCGTTTGCCAGCTTCATCATGTGCCTGTTTCCTTGCGTCCGAATGATCGAACATCTTAATGCGCGGCAGCGGCATGGTGCGATGCCTTGCCCTCGCGTTCACCACGGCGGATTTCCCCGGGGAGCTGCCGTGAGCCAGTACGCGACAACGAAACGGGCGCCGTTGCCGGCGCCCGTCTTGTCGTGTGAGGACCCGCCGCTATCGCAGGCGGTCACAATGCGGCCTGGCGTGATCGACTCAGGGGAGCGGGACTCAGCATTTGTCCGCCCGGCCGGTCACGTAACGCAATCCGCGCAACAGATGCGCGCGGAATACGGGGTCGGCGTACTGCGCGTCGGTGTGCCCGAGGCCGGTGTACCAGGCGCGTCCGCCCAGGCGATTGGAGCACCAGGCGATCGGGTGGTCGGCACCCATCGTGCCGCCCTGGTAGCGGCTTTCGTCCACGATGGCGATCACGTTGACGTTGGCGCGCGGGTTGCTCCGGTAGTTGTACAGCTCGTCGGTGGTTTGCCACTCGCGTGGCAGCGGCGTGGCGTCGCCCTCGAACCGCACCAGGGTGGTTTGCAATCCCTTGGGATGGCTACGGAACCAGGCGCCGACGAGGCGGCCATACCAGGGCCAGTCGTACTCCGTATCGGCCGCGGCGTGGACGCCCATGTAACCGCCACCCTTGGCAACGTAGCGTTCGAACGCCGCCTGCTGGGTGTCGTCCAGCACGTCGCCAGTGGTGCTGAGAAAGACCACGGCGTCGAAACGGCTGAGGTTGGCATCGTCGAACAGCGCGGGATCGTCGCTGTCGGTTACCGCGACGCCTTCGGCCTGCGCCAGTTTGCGCAACGCCTGCACGCCGGTGGGGATGGATTCGTGGCGGTAACCCGCGGTGCGTGTGAACACCAGGATGCGCGAGGTTTTCGTGGGCGTTGCAGCGGTATCGGCCTTGCTGGCCTTGGTGGCGACAGGGGCTGTGCAGCCCGGCAACAGCACCGTGGCCCACGCCAGGCTTGCGATAAGGATCAGTGTCTTGTGCATCTGCCAAGTCTGCCCTGCTTTGGCCCCGGATGCACTCCAGCGACCCCCAGGGGGGATTGCTCATTACCGCGGCGCCAACGAGGTCGACTGTCGCGGCATGCTCGGAGCAGGGAGTTCGCCCGCTTCGAGCTGAACGTGGGCCGATTTCCGCGGCAGCCTTGAAAAAACAACCCCGTTCCCGGGGTTGTTTTCCTTCAGCCAGCCAAGTGGTGAGTCAGGCCACGCGCCGGCGCAGTCCTGCAAGGGCGCCGATCAACAGCAGGCCCAACCCGAACATGCCCAGTTCAGCCGGTTCGGGCACATCGGTGATAGGTGTCCCGTCCACGGTCACGCCGGACATGGCAAGGCCGGTGTCCCAGCCATGGTCCTGCCAGTTGGTAACGCCGATCTGCAGGTAGTAGTTGCCCGCCGTGGCGATCGTGTAGTTCGCGTTGACCCAACCGGTGTAACCGCAACCCGCGGCGTAACACGAGCCGGAGCTCCCTCCCAGCGCAGACCAGATGGGTGCGCCTCCGGTGATGGTGACGGAGGCTGGCGTCAGCACCGCGTTCACTGGCGGCATGCCAACTCCAGGCACGATATTGCCGCTGCCCTGCGTTCGCGCCGTGAACAGCAGGCTTTCCAGGGTGCCAGATGAATTGAACAACGCTGCCCAGGCGTAGTCGGCCCAGGTATTGCTGCCGTCCGCGGTCACGAAATTGAAAAAGAAATCCAGGTTGGTACCTGCATTGGCCGCGAAAATCGAGGTGGCCAAGGTAGACCCGTTTGTCTCGCTCCCGAGCAGGCCGGTGGGTAATCCGCCTACGCCATCTTGTCCTCCTGACGTCGATATCCACTGGTACGACGCGTTGCCATTGGGTGGCAACGTCACCACGCCATCGGCGCCCGCTGTGCCGCACGAGCCAGCGCAGGTCCAACCGGCCGGGACGGGTGCGGCACTTGCGATGCCGGAAAGCAGCAGCCCGGCGAGCAACGCCGCGCTGACGCCAATTGCCTTTCTCAACATGTTCATGTCGATCGATCCATTTTTGCGTTCTCCCCCTGCGGTCGGGCCGAAAGCAATTACCATGCCACGGATCATTTTGTTTTCCAATCAATGACATGCATTAGCCGCTGCGCATGCTTCCGCCCCGAAAATGTAAGGTTTTGGGGACGGCCATCCAGCCTATGCCGGTCGGCCAGCGGCGCATGTATACGCACCCGGGCCAGCGGTTCCCGGGATGGCTTTCGACGTCGCCGATGCACCCCTTGCTGGCATGCTGCGGGCTTTCCCGCGACGCGCGACTTCATCATCACGAGCGACGCCATGACAGAAAACAAAAGAGCAGCGGAAGCACCTGCGATGCTCGCCAGAAGCGCGAGCAAGCTGGAACAAAGCGCAAGGCGGCGTACCGACAGGGCGGACCGTCGCACCGAACTGGCAGCGGACCGCACGATATTTGCTGCCGAACGGACGTACGCGGCATGGGTCCCGACCGGACTGGCCGCATTGGCCTCGGGCGTCGGTGCCAAGGCCTTGCTGGAAGACGTGGTGGAGCCCTGGCTGGCCAGCGCCACGGCGTCGATGCTGACGCTTTTCAGCGCGCTGTGTTTTATCGCGGCAGTGTGGCGCGAGCTCGATCCCGGCGCGCCACCGCCGCATCCCGATATCCGGCGATTGCCGCCCTGGTTGCTGATCAGCGTCAACGGATTTCTGGTACTGGTGTCGCTGGCCGCGCTGGTTGGCATCTGGGTGGTGCGCGCCTGATGCACTGGCCCGACCGGGTGGCCATACACTGGCAATGTTCCCGCGCGGCGGCCAGTGGGCCCGACAGCCGGTTGAATGCCGCACTTCGATCCAGACGGCACCGTCGTTCCCCAGTGACGGGCGATGGCGATGCCGGGCAGAAACAGCAGAGAGACCATGACTTCGCAAAAAACGGAAAGCCGGCCATCCTCCGACGCCATGGCCCTGGCCGAGGAACTGCGCCGGTCCATCGGCACGTTCGTGCGTGCGATCCGCCAGAAAACGGCGACCGGGAGGTCGGCGCCGTCGGAAACGCTCGGCCTGCTCGAACGCGAGGGTGCGATGAGCGTGGCGGCCCTGGCGCAGCGGCGCAGCGTGACGCATCAGTCGATGCGCGTCGTGGTGGCGCAATTGATGGCGACCGGCCTGGTCGATCGGAACCCCGACCCCGGCGATGGTCGCAGCTGGCTGGTGTCGTTGTCCGACGCCGGCCGTGCGCAGCTCCTGCGCGATCGTGACGTTCGCGCGGCGCGGATCGGCCAACTGCTTGATGCCACGCTCACGGCGGCGGAACAGAAACGGCTTCGTGCGTCGGTCGACTTGCTCGACCGCATCAGTGCCGCGGCAGGCGACTGACGGTCAGCCTTTCAGTTGCGCAAGCGCGGCCGCCAGCGTGTTCATCCCCCAATGCTCCACGTAGCGGCCATCGGCGAGGCGCACGATGTCGATCACGTCGATGGCGATCGTCCGTCCCGTCGCTTCGACACCCATCAGCGCGCCAACGTGGATGCCGGTCACCGTCTTGCGTGTGGTGACCTTGTCGTCCTCGGCCATCTGATCGTGGATGGTCACCTGCAGATCGCCCAGCGCCGGGCGCAGCACGTTCGCAAACGTATGCCACAGGCTCTCCGGGCCGTTCGACGCGCCCGGCGGCGCTGAACGATTGACGAAGTCCGGGCTGACCAACGCGTCGAACGACGCGCGGTTTCCGTTGGCAATCACCTCTTCGTTGAACCGCCGCACCACGGCTTTGTTATCGTCCGACGACATGACTCGCTCCGGTTTGTCTGCCAGGAAATTATACAGTTTACCTGTACAACTATTTCTGGTGAACACCATCACGCCGGAGCGCTCGCGTCACTGTCGGGCCCGAAAACAGACAACCCCCGTTGCCGGGGGTTGTCGGGGGGCAGCTCGAGTGGCGGTCAGCGTCAGTTGTAGCGCCGACGCAGGCCCACGAACGCACCCATCATCAGCAAGCCCAAACCGAACACGCCGATGGCGGCGGGTTCCGGAACGGGGGTTGGCGCGTTCAGGCCGAGGGTCACGTTGTCGAAGCCGAACACGAAGCCCTTCGTCCCTCCGAAGACCACCGATTTGGCGAGGCCGTTGAAGGTAAGGTCGAGGAAATCCCAAGGCAGAGCCGGATTCAGATCAGCCTGGGCCAGCTTGTTGCCTTGGCCGTTTTCACCGCTGAAAACAGTGACGCTGGCATTGTGGAGCAAATTCAGATTGTAAAAGTTGAATGACAGTCCGCCGGTGAAACCGTCCGCAATAGTCATCGTAGCCTTGTTTTTCACCAACAGTCCCGCAAAGTCATCTCCCACGGTCGCGTTGTCCCACATCACGCCGTAATCCGGACCGCCACATTTCCGGAACAGGATGCCGCCGCTCGTGCAGCCACCGTCGTAGTAGCTGTTCACCTTCGTCAGGGCAGTGAGTCCTTCGAAGTCCATGGTGATGGGCGCGGCGGTGACGCTGCCGCCGGCCAGCAGGCCGGCCAGCAACACGAGAGCGGTCCCGGCTTTTTTCTTGAAGAAGTTCATGTTGGTCTCGGCATGTTGGTCTGCCCCTCCGGTTGCTCCGGCGAGGTCTGCCTGAAGCAAGCAAAGGTCGTGCCTACCTTCAGGGCGTATATGTTTCAATGACTTGCCTAAAAATGGTGGGACACCAGCGAAAGGGTCTGTAAACCATTTCGACACTGCCGACGGCCGGGCGTCAGGGCCACGGCGTCGATGGCCACGCCACGGGATTTTTGACGCCCGGACGGGGTCAGCCGCCGGTGTCGCGCCGTCGCAGCGTGTCGCGAATGCAGGCCTCCGCCGCATCACGGATAGCGGGCCGGTTGCGCGAGCCGTTCGGACGGACGATCCGCTGCGGATCGATGTGGGCCAGCAGGAGTTCGGCGTCGCCCGGCGCGCGCGCATCCAGCGGCAGGAAGAGGGCGGCGATGTCGCCGCTGTAGGGTGTCGTCCGGTCCACGCGCCCATCGGGCGCAAGGCCCGAATGCAAGGCCTTGGAGGCGTAGTGCCCACGCGGTTGGTCGTCCAACCGCAGCACATGGAAGTCGTGGGCGGTCAGCGGATAGCGGAAGTAGTACGCGATGTTCCGCTGCCGTCTCAAGGCATCCAGATCGATATCGTCCCAGGCCATGCGGCGATTGTGCACGCCACGCGCGAACGCGGTGTCACGGCCGCTTTGTCGCCGCCTTCATCGCCGCTCGGCGAAGCTGCGCTCTCCCATTTTTCGAGGCCAATGCATGGACCGCCCGCCACCGCCCACCGTCTCATCGCTGGATCTGGATCGCTACCTCGGCACCTGGTACGAGATCGCGCGATTGCCGATGCGCCACGAGCCACCCGACTACACCGACATCAGCGCCAGCTACAGCCGCCAGCCCGACGGCACGATCCGCGTGGACAACCGTGCCTTCAACGGTGAAGGCGAGCTGGAGGAATCGACGGGTGTGGCGACGTTTGCCGATGCGGCCGAACCGGGGCGCCTCGAGGTGACCTTCCTGCCGGAGGGACTGCGCTGGATTCCGTTCACCAAGGGCGATTACTGGATATTGCGCGTGGACGATGGCTATCGCACCGCGCTGGTCGGCTCGCCGGACTATGCGTACCTGTGGCTGCTGCACCGGGAGCCGGAACTGGACGCGGCCACGCGCGACACTTTCCTGGCCTACGCGCGCTCGCTCGGCTACTCGCTGGAGAAGCTGGTGCATACACCCCACACGGGTCGGCGCACGGCCTGAGGCGCGCTCTCCGTGAATCAGGGCAACGCTCAACCGCGTGGCTTGCGTCTCGCGCGCTTCTTTCGGGCGGCTGCCGATCCGGCATCGGCGCCTTGACGATCCAGCTGCTCCAGCCACGCAAGGTCATCGACGTAGGCCAGGAAGGCGCGCAGGTAACCCGGCGAAAGTTCGCGCATCAACGCGATGGCGCGGCTGGCCAGCGCGGTGGAATTGAGCGGCCCGGCGTCGGTGGGGATATCGGCGACGGATCGGGACAACTGGCTGTCGGCGCGAAGCGTGGACCAGAGTTGGCGGAAGTCGGCCAGCGCGGGGATATCCGGATACGCCGTGCCGTGCGGTGAGGATTCGCGGTCGAGCCGCGCGACGAGGTCGCGCAAACCCGGCTGCAACGCGGCGCGCGGCGTCTGCCCGGGCGCGGGCGTGTCGCACGCGCGCCATTCGGCCAGCCGCGACGCCACCGCGCGCCGCGCTTCGCCTTCGAGGCCGATGGCGCGCCGTTCCATCGCCGCGATCAGGTGGGCGCGGATGGCCGCGGCGGTATCAGGATGCATGGTCTGGCGGGCTGTTCTGCGCCGCGGCGTTGGCCGCCGACGAGCGCGGGATCGGGGCGATTTCCACCCGGCGGTTCTTCGCTCGACCGGCCTCGTCGGTATTGGCGCTGACCGGTTGCTGCGCGCCGAAGGCGGCGGCGAACACGGCATTGGCGGGCACGCCGGCGGCGATCAGCGCGCGGGTGACCGTGAGCGCG
The DNA here is from genome assembly GCF_039523575.1 of Rhodanobacter caeni. Classification (NCBI taxonomy): domain Bacteria; kingdom Pseudomonadati; phylum Pseudomonadota; class Gammaproteobacteria; order Lysobacterales; family Rhodanobacteraceae; genus Rhodanobacter; species Rhodanobacter caeni. Next base: position 872,326 of record NZ_BAAAFO010000001.1, read on the forward strand.
CGCTGTGCCGAGAGCTCCCAGTTGTCGGCGAACGCGCGGTTGTTGCCGTGCACGGGCTGGTCGTCGGTGAAGCCGCTGACCATCAGCAGTTCATCGCGCGATCGCAGGTACTGCGCCAGCGGCGCGGCCAGGCTCTGGACGAGCTGGCGGCCTTCGGGCTGCAACTGGTCGGAGTTGAGCGCGAACAGCAGGTTGCCGCGGATGCCGATGCGGCCGTTTACCAGGGTCACGCGGCCTTGCGCCAGCGGCGTGGCCAGCGCCTGTTCCAGCGTGGTGCGGCGTTGCTGTTCGGCCAGGCGCTGCCGCTCGGCCACTTCAAGCTTGTGCGAAAGCTGCAGTTGCACGCCGATCACGCCAACCAGGATCAGCACGAACACGCCCAGCAGCACCGACATCAGGTCGCCGAAGGCCCAGATCGGCGCGGTGGATTCGGCGTCGGCTTCGATGTCGTGGCTCATGGCGCGCAGAACCGGTGCAGGAGCGCAGCCTGTGCGCGATCGGGCGGGCAGGACGGTCGCGCACAGGGTGCGCTCCTGCAGGCGAGGTGGCGTGCTGTCATGCCTTGGTCGCCTTGCCGCGACCGGCAAGCTGCTGCATGTCGGCGATGATCTGCTGTTGCGAGAGCACGCTGAGTTCGACCACTTCCTTCGCCTGCGCCACGTAGTAGGCGAGCTGTTCGTCGCTGCGCGCGAGCGAGCTGTCCAGCGCGGCGGCGATCTGCTGCAGGCGTTCCATCAGCGCGTCATTGGCCTGGCCAAACTGTGTCACGCCGGCGCCGAAGGCTTCGCCCAAGCTGGCCACTTCGACGGCGCTGGCGGTGACCTGGGCGGCGGCGGTGTCGAGCTTGCCGGTTTCGGTTTCGATCTGCGCGGCGAAGCGGGTGCCGACGCGGTCGAGCAGGTCGGCCGAGGTGCTGACCAGGGCGTCGACGGCGCTGCGCTGTTCGGTGGAGGCGTGGTTTACGGCGTCGAGCAGGGTTTCCAGCGTGGCCAGCAGGCGGCCGCGCTCCTCCAGCATGGCGGTGTCGCGCACCATGCTATCGGACAGTTTCTGGCGCAGCTCGCCGACGACTTCGGCGGCCGCGCGTGGCGCCTCGGCGGCGGCGTCGACCAGCCGGGCGATCTCGGCGAGAGTGCGGTTGGCGGCGGCTTCGGTTTGCGTGGCGATGGTGCCGGCGGTCTGTTCCAGCGCGTCGCAGATGGCGTGTTGGCGGGCGGCGTTGGCGTCAGCAGCGGCCTTCCACTGCGTACCCAGTTCGGCGCTGATGGCATCGAGCTTCTGAGCCCACGCGGACAGGCGTTCCTCATCGCTGCTCTGCAATGCTGATTGCAATTCATCATGCGAACGGTCGACTGCCTGCACCAGTGCGGCCGCGTGCGACGCGAAGGTTTCGCTGGCGGCGGTCAGCGCCTGGCGGTTGCGTTCGGCCAGTTCGGCGTGGACCGCGTCCTGTTTCGACAGGGCGCTTTGCCAGGCGTCGCCGGCGCGATCGGCGCTGGCATCCAGGCGGGCGGCTACGCCATCGAGCAAGGCGGACGAGCGCTGCTCGAAGGTGTCGGCGAAGCGGGCGAGGGCGTCGCCGAGATCCCTGGCGTGGGCCTCGCTGGTCTGACGGTGCTGGGCCAGCGCGTCGTTCCAGATGCCGGTGACGGTGCGCGCGCTGGTGTCGAAACCGGCGGCGAGGCCATCGAGCTGGCGTTGCACGGCATCGCCCACGCTGGCCTGGAGGGCGGCACTCTCGCGGGCCAGGCTGGCGAGCGTGGATTCGACCACTGGTTGCAGCACGCTGGCAGCGGCGCGCGCGCAGTCGGTGACGCTGGCCTGCAGCGACTGCTCGACCGAGCGCGCCAGTTGCGTGTACACCTGTTCGGTGTGGCGGTGGAACGCTTCGCGATCGGCGTGCTGGCGCTCGTGGGCGGCGGCGCTCTGCTGCTCCAGCGTCGCGGCCATCGCCTGCAGGCGCTCGACCAGGGCGGGCATCGCCGCGGCCTGCTGCTGCAGCAGGCGGAAGGCCTCCTCGCGCTGGTGCGCCTGCGAGTGGATGCGCAAGGTGGTGGCGATACTGGCATCCAGCATCTGCACGGTTTCCAGCCGTTCGCGGCGGACCAGCGCCGAGAGCAGGCCGAGCATGGCCGAACTGGCGACGCCGGCGATGGAGGTGCCGAAGGCGAAGGCCAGGCCGTTGACCGGCGCGGCCAGCGAGCCGCGGATGGCCTGCAGGTCGCTGGCGCTGCCCAGCGCCGTGCCGGTGCCGCGCAACGTGGCCATCATGCCCAGCAGGGTGCCGAGCATGCCCAGCAGCACCAGCAGGCCGACCAGGTACGGCGTCATCGCCGCCGCCGGCAGCGCGGTGCGCTCGCCTTCGACGCGCAGGCGCACGGCGTGGCGCAGACCCGGATGCAGGCGCTGCAACCAGCGGCCGAGTTCGGCCGGTGGCGCGGTCAGTTCGTCCACGGCCTGGCGCAACGTGGCCGTCGCCTGGCGGTAGCGGAACAGCTCGTAGGCGCCGGCGAGATAGCAGGCGCCGATCAGCAGCGCGATGGCCGTGCCCAGCAGGTTGTTGCCGATGTAGCCGGCCACGATCCAGCCGATCGCGGCGAGGCCCAGGGCAAATACGGAAAGAAGCAAGGGACGTTTGAACATGGTGTACCGGGTCAGGAGGTGCGCAGCGCTGCGAGCAGCGCGTCCACCGGTTGGAAACGAAGATCCAGCTCGGCCAGCAACACGCTGCGCATGTCGCGGCGGAAGTTGTCGAGCCAGGTGGTTGAGGCGTCCCCGGCGGCACGCAGGCGTTCGAAGCGCTGGCCCAGCAGCTCAGGCACCCTGGCCAGCAAGACGTGCTCGCGCGGGGTGAGCACCGCCTCCATCGCGGCGTCCACCTCGGCCAGCGGAGCCATGCCGGGCCATGTCGCCAGGGCGTCGCGCAACTTGCCGCGCAGGCGGCCCACCGTGGCCTGCGTGGCGCGCTGGCGGCCGAGGCAGAGCTGGCGGAACGCGGTGTAGTCGGGTTCGGCGGGGGCTGGCGTCGTACCTGCCAGCAGCGGGTCGCCTTTGATCGCCGCCGTCAACGTCTGGCGAGCCTGCGCGCACTCGGCGTGCAGATCGTCCGGCGCCGTGGCGGTGGCGCCAGGTTCGGTTGGCCGGACGTCGAGGGCGGCGGCCAGGGCCAGTGCGTGTTTCCAGTCCAGCCATCGGCCCAGCCGGTCAGGCAGCGACGGGCCGGGGGGCGCCAGGTCGGTCGCGGTGAGGCGTGCCAGCAGGCGGATGAAGGTGGGCCCGCGAACCGGCGGGCGAAGGACGGCTTGGGCCATGCGCTCGGGAGCAAATCGAGCAGTTTAACCCGGCCGGGGCCGCGCCGTGTCAGCGCAGGTCGACGTCGCCCACCTTGTCCTTGTAGTCGTCCCTGGGGTCGGTCCCGAACAGCATCTTCATCCCGGCCAGCATGTTGGATTCGTTGAGCCAGACCTCGGCGTGCTCCGGATCGAAGCGCAGCAGCACCAGCTTGGGATCGTCCTTGCCGTCGAACCAGGCGGCGATGAACGGGTTCCACAGGCGGTCGATGACGTCGCGATCCTGGTCCACCGACAGGTTGCCGTGGATGCTGGCGAACAGCTCGTGGCCCTTGGCGCTGAAGGCGGCGATCGCGCGGCGGCTGCTGGACAGGTTGTCGACTACGGCGTTGGGTTTGCCGACGAAGAACCAGATCGGCCCGTGCTGGCCCTCGACCATCGCCGTCATCGGGCGCGAGTGGCCATCCTCCACGCCGTCCAGGCCCAGCATAACGGTGCGGTCGGAGGCGAGGGCGTTCCAGAGTTTCTCTTCGAGGGTCTGCTCGGTGCTCATGTGACGCTCCTGCGCGATGGCCGTGGCGGCGGAAGGAACGTTCTAGGTGATGGCCCGTGAAATCCGCGAAACCGCCAGCGCAGCGCCGGCCGGCCATCGCCATCCCGATCGATCCCGCGCGCTGGGTACAATCGATCGCCAACCTCCGCCGCGCATCCAACAGGGAAACAGACGCCCCATGCTCAAGGCTCCGCTGCTCGCCTTCACTTTTCTTGCCGCCACCATGTTGATTGCAACGACAGCCGCCCAGCCGGTCGACCCGCTTGCACCGGCGGGACATTGGACCGGCGCCACGGCGGGACGCGCCGCCACGCCGCCGATGGGCTGGAATTCGTGGAACGCGTTCCGCACCGACGTCGACGAGGCCAAGGTGATGGGCACGGCGAAAGTGCTGGTGGACAGCGGCCTGCGCGACCTGGGCTACCGCTACGTGAACATCGACGACGGCTGGTGGTTGAAACGGCGCAGCAGGGACGGGCGCATGCAGGTGCGCACCTCGATCTTCCCGTCGGCGAAGGTGGGTGGCAGCGAGGGCTCCAGCTTCCGTCCGTTCACCGACAAGCTGCACAGCATGGGCCTGAAGGCCGGCATCTATACCGACATCGGCGGCAATGCCTGCTCGCAGGCGTATGACCTGCATTCGCCGAACCTGCCCGAGGGCACCACCGCCGAACGGCAGATCGGCCTGCGCGACCACGTGCAGCAGGACATCAAGCTGTATTTCGCCGATTGGGGCTTCGACTACATCAAGGTCGATGCCTGCGGCATCAACGTGTACGGCGCGGACAGCCCCGTCGTGAAGCAGTACAAGTACAACGTCTATCCGCCGCTGATCGACCAGGCCAGCATCAACCGCACGAACATCCCGGCCGTGCGCGCGCTGTACCAGCAGGTGGCCGATGCGCTGGCCGCCAGCAATCCCGATGGCGATTACGTCTATTCCATCTGTGCCTGGGGTGCGGCCGACGTGCGTTCGTGGGGCAAGGACGTGGGCAATCTGTGGCGTACCAGCGGCGACATCACGCCGCAGTGGTCGCGCATGCTGCATACCTTCGACAGCGCCTCCACGCGCGCGTTGTACGCTGGGCCAGGCCACTGGAACGACCCGGACATGCTGTTCGTCGGCCACGGCGATTTCGACGTGCACCATCTCACCGAGGCGCGCACGCATTTCTCGCTGTGGGCGATGATCAACGCCCCGCTGATCATCGGCTACGACCTGCGCCATGCGCCGCCGGCGCTGATGGACATCTGGTCGAACAAGGACATCGTGCGGCTCAACCAGGACAGCGGCGGCCACCAGGCGGTGCTGGCCTACGATTCGGACGACGTGCAGATCTTCGTCAAGACGCTGAGCGATTCCGGCACCAAGGGCGTGTTGCTGTTCAACCGCGGGCTAGTGCCGGCCAGGATCACGGTGACGCCGGCGCAGCTGAAGATGGTGGGCGACGTGGCGCTCACCGATCTGTGGTCGAAGAAGACCATGATGCTTGCCGGCGACGCATTGACGCTCACGCTGCAGCCGCGCGAATCGCGCGTGTTCGAGGCCCGCGGCAAGCGGCAGCTTGCCGATGGCATGTATCTGTCGGAAATACCCGGCGCCATCAACATCGCCCGCGATGGCGTGACGGTGTCCGTGCCCGATCCGGTGATCCACCGCATGGCCAATCCGTGGGGCACCACGACCAACGGCGGCGAGCGCCCGACCTATGCCGGCTGGGGCGGCGCCCGCGCCGATGCCACGCCTTACGACCAGGCATTGACCGTGGACGGACACGTCTTCACCAGCGGCATCGGCATCCTGGCCAATTCGCGCATGGAAGTGAAAGCCGATGGCTTCAAACGCTTCCAGGCAAAGGTGGGCGTGGACGATTCCACCCGCAACCTGAAAGACCAGGTGGTGTTCCAGGTGTTCGGCGATGGCCACCTGTTGGCGCAGGCCACGGCGGCCTACGGGCAGCCGGCGCAAGCGCTGGCGGCCGACCTTGCCGATGTGAAAATCGTCGAGCTTGTGGCGCGCAACGCCGCTCAGACCAGCGACCTTCCACTCGTTGTCAGCTGGGGCGATGCGGCGCTGGTGAAATGACGCGGCGAACGCGCGCCAAGGTCGCCGCGGGTTCCATTGGCGCTGGCATCACGAACCGTCGCGCGGCACGATCGAGATCGTGCCGTCGTTCTCGACCGCGGCATGCTTGACCTGGTCGAGACGTTCCAGCCCGTGCGAGGTGCGCGCGGCGGTCATCACCTCCGCTTCGTCCACGCGCATCTTGTCGGCGGTGCGCTTGTCCCAGCGGCCGTCGCGCACCACCAGAACCGGCAGGCCTTCCAGCCAGCGGCTGGCGGTGGACGAGTAGTGTTTCAGCACCGACAACGCGATGCTCAGCCCGACCAGGGTCATGATCAGCAGGAAGGCGTTGGTGACCGAATGATCGCTGTCCACCATGGCCTGCTGCGTGGTTTCGGAAATGATCAGCAGCAGCACCAATTCGAACGGCGAAGTCTGCGCGAGCGTGCGCTTGCCCGCGATGCGAAAGATCAGGAACAAAAACGCATAGACGACGACACCGCGCAGGATCGATTCCATGGCTGTCCTCAGGGCAAGATGATCTGGTCGATGACCAGGGGTTCGGCGCCTTGGGTGCGGACGCGCCCGCGAACGTGGCCGAAGGTGGCTGGCTTGAACTGGAACTGCAATCGCGCGGGCGGGCCTTCCGCGCCGTCCATGGCGAAGACGAACTCGGTATAGCCCGGTCCGGCGCGCGTCTGCACGGGTTCGGGCAGGATCGATTCCATCTCCACCTCGTCCAGCAGCGCATCGTCGAAGCGCAGTCGCAGTTCGCCGTTGCGTGCCAGCGATGCGTCGGCCTGGAAGTGGTACTCGGTCGGTGCGCTTGCGCGCTGCAGGCGGTCGTATCTCACCATCAACGCGCCCTGCGTCCCCACCTGCGTCCGGCTCAGCGGGCCGTAGCCGAGCAAACCCAGCAGCCCGGCCAGCAGCAGCATCGCCATCACCGCCCAGCCCGCACGCTCGAATCGCCATTCACGCCGCTGGTAGGTCAAATCCTCTTCGATCGGGATGCTTCGATTTGTGGTTGGCACCGCGCGATCACCTGTCGACCAAGCCTTTTGATACGACCGTCGGCGCCTGCGTTGCGTGAAAGCGGCGGCGTTTGCGCCGAGAAAGGCCCGGCATCGAGCGCACGTTATGGCTGGAAGCGCTCGCCCTGTGCGGATCATGCGCCGCGTTGTATGGTTTGGCTTTGTGTCAGCGCGCTGCGATCCGCCGTGGATCAGGTGGCCAAGACCCGGCTTGACGTGTGATCGCTTGAGGAAAATCTAGTGGATATGGGTGATCACCATCGTCTTCTCGTGGAATCGATCGACGACGTCGCCGTTTACATGGTCGGGCGCGACGGGCGCATCGAAACGTGGAATCGCGGTGCCGAATGCCTGATCGGCTACGCCTCGGACGAGGCGATCGGCATGCCGGTGGCCAGGCTCTATCCGCACGCGGAAGTGACCGGCGCGCTGTCTGACGCCCGGGACGCCTGCCAGGACGGCGGAAGCATGCGGAAGATCGAGGGTGCGCTGCGGCGCAAGGACGGCTCGCAGTTCGTGGCATCCATCACCGTGAAGCCGGTTTGCGACGACGCCGGATCGCTGCTTGGCTGGTGGGAGGTCGCGCGCGATCTTTCCCAGCAGAAGGCCGAAGCCAACGCACACGAATTCACCGAGGAGCAGTTCCGTCGGCTGGTGCACAGCGTCATCGACTACGCCATCTACATGCTCGATCCGGATGGCTACGTGCAATCGTGGAATGCGGGTGCGGAACGGATCAAGGGCTACAGCGAGAAGGAAATCCTGGGACGGCACTTCTCGACCTTCTACACCGAGTCCGACCGGGCCGCCGGCGAACCGCAGCGTGGCCTGGCGCACGCGCTGGAGCACGGGCGTTTCGAGAACAAGGCCTGGCGCATGCGCAAGGATGGCTCGCTGTTCTGGGCGCACGTGGTGATCGATCGGGTCGACGACAACGAGGGCAACCCGATCGGCTTTGCGAAAATCACCCGCGACGCGACGGAAAGCCTGCGCGCGGAGGAGGCGCTGGAAGAAATGCGGCGGGCCTTCCACCAGGCGCAGAAGATGGAGGCCATCGGCCAGCTCACCGGCGGCGTGGCGCACGATTTCAACAACCTGCTGCAGGTCATCAGCGGCAACCTGCAGCTGCTGAACGATGACGTCGCCGGCAACGATCGCGCCAGGCGGCGGCTGGCCAACGCGATGGCCAGCGTGGCGCGCGGCTCCAAGTTGTCCTCGCAGCTGCTCGCGTTCGGTCGCCGCCAGCCGCTGGCGCCCAAGGTCGTCAACCCGGGCAAGCTGATCCGCGACATGGACGACCTGTTGCGGCGCACGCTGGGCGAAGGCATCGAGGTCGAGACCGTCGTCAGCGGAGGGCTCTGGAACACCTCGGTCGACCGCACCAACCTGGAGAACGCCATCCTCAACCTGTCGATCAACGCACGCGATGCGATGGAAGGCCAGGGGCGGTTGACGATCGAAGTGGGCAATGCCTATCTGGACGACGAATACGCCCGCCGCCAGCACGAGGTGAAGGCCGGCCAGTACGTGCTCATTGCGGTAACCGATACCGGCTGCGGCGTGGCCCCGGAGTTGGTTGAAAAGGTTTTCGAGCCGTTCTTTTCCACCAAGCCGGAAGGGAGCGGAACAGGACTCGGGCTGTCCATGGTCTACGGCTTCGTCAAGCAGTCGGGTGGGCACGTCAAGATCTACAGCGAAGTCGGCTACGGCACCACGGTGAAGATCTACCTGCCGCGCTGCACGCAGGGTGAGGAACAACAACCGGTCGATACCTCGACCGAAGTGCGCCGAGGCACGGAAACGATCCTGGTGGTCGAGGACGACGAAGCGGTGCGGGAGACGGCCGTCTCGCTTTTGCGCAACCTGGGTTATCGCGTCCTGCAGGCGCCGGACGCGCGCAGCGCGCTGTCGGTCATCGAGAGCGGCGTGGCGCTGGATCTGCTGTTCACCGACGTGGTGATGCCCGGAACGATGCGCAGTCCCGAACTCGCCGCGAAGGCGCGCCAGCGCATGCCAGACATCGCGGTGCTGTTCACCTCGGGCTACACCGAAAACAGCATTGTCCACGCCGGTCGGCTCGATGAAGGCGTGGAATTGCTGAGCAAGCCCTACACGCAGGAAGCGCTGGCCCTCAAGGTGCGTCAGGTACTTTCGGCGCGGGCGCGGACCGCGCCCGCCACCGATGGGCGGCATGCGAACGCGCAGTCGTCGAGGATACTGTTGTGCGAGGACGACGCGTCCATCCGCCTGACGGTCAAGGACATGCTGGAGTCGCGGGGCTATGTCGTGGTGGACGTGGGGTCGGCGGAAACTGCCATCGAGGCGTACCGGCGGGAAAGCATCGGCCTGCTGGTCACGGATCTGACCCTGCCCGGGACGTCCGGCATCGACCTCACGCAGAAGCTGCGGCAAATCGATCCCACACTGCCCGTGGTGTTCACCACCGGCCGTTTCGACAAGGACGCCGGGCTGCTCGATGCACGGACCAAGGTGCTGCTCAAACCCTACAGCGGCGATGCGCTGGTGCAGACGATCTCCCAGCTGCTGGGCCCCGGCGCGCCTTGACCAGGCGAATGCCCGATCGGCGCCAGCCTTGCGCAGCTAGCCGGGCAGGCTGACCACGGGGCTGAAGCTCCCGAAGATCATGCGCTTTCCGTCAAACGGCATGTCGCCGGCGCCGTCCACGCGCGGGTCCTTCATGAAGCTCGCCATGCCGGCGTCGCGGGTGGCCTTGTCGGGCCATTCGATCCATGCGAACACCACCGTTTCATCCGCGGTGGCCTGCACGGCGCGCCTAAAGTCGGTGAGCTTGCCCTCGGGCACGTCGTCACCCCAGCACTCCATGACCCGGGTGGCGCCGAATTCCAGCAGGATGGTGTCGAAGGTGGTGGCGTGCGCGATGAACGCCTCGCGTTTGGCGTTGGGAACCGCGAGAACGAAGCCGTCGATGTAGGGCATGGTTGTCTCTTGGACGGGGCGGACGACAAGTCCGCGTTCGGGTAGTGGCAGGCCGGACAGACAGTCAGCCGGCCGGCGCTTGCAGTGGCGGCTGTGGATCAGGTGTCGAGAGCCCGCGCCGCCGGCCGGGCCGATCCAGCCAGGCCGCGTTGCGGTAGCCCTCGGCCGCCGCCCAGGCACCGATGGCGATGGCCGAGGACATCAGGAACGGTGTCCAGGTTTCGTTGCCCGGCGCGGCGATCAGCCCCGGCAGCCAGATGACGAGGGTGATCACGCTCAGCATGCCGGCCTCCAGCACCACGGCCAGACGTGGCCAGACGCCGAGCAGCAAGGCCGCCGCGGCGAACAGGCTGGCGGCGCCGGTGAGATACGCCCAGCCGAGGTGCCACGGCAGCCAGCCCGGCATCAGGGCGACCGTTTGCGGGGCGTAGAAAAAATGCGCCAGGCCGATCGGCACCAGCGACAGCGCGAGCAGCCATTGCGCCGGGCGCGTGCCCCGACGAGTGCGCAAGGCCAGCAGCGTCCACGCACCGGCGAGGATCAAGGTGATTTCCGCCAGCCCCAGCCAGGTAGCCTCCATGCGCGGCACCGTCAGCACGGCGGGCAACTTCAGCAGCACCACCCACAGCAGCAGAAGCGCCACCAGCACGATCGATGCCGCCGTTGCCGTTCGACGTATCAGCAGCCCGAGGCCGGCGATCAGTTCCACCACGGCAACGGCAATCGCAAGGCCGCCCGCGGCGGGCAGGTCGATCGGGAGGTGTTGCCAGACGCCGGCAAGGTCACCGTAAACCAGCCCCCGGATACCAAGCCCGATCATGACGAGTGCGAGCAGGGCCTCGCCCAGGTCGGGGTATGGCGACGTCGGGGAGCGGAGATGGTCGCCCGGACGGGCGGGACGCGCACTGGCGGGCATGGAACCCCCTTCTGGATTGGCGTTCGGACTATCTCGCTGGAATCGACTTGCTGTCGCGCTTGCCCGTGGTGGACGTCGCGAGCATAACGCTCCTGCGCGGCGGATGGGCGGCCAAACGGACCGGTTGCCGGCAGCAAAGCCGGTGGCCGGTCAGCCGCGTCGTGCGGCCTCGATCGCGGCGATGTCGATCTTGGTCATCGTCATCATGGCGTCGAATGCGCGCCTGGCGGCGGCGGGGTCGGCGTCGGTGATCGCGGCCGTCAGGGCGCGCGGGGTGATCTGCCACGACAGGCCCCACTTGTCCTTGCACCAGCCGCACTCGCTGGCCTGGCCTCCGTTGTCGATGATGGCGTTCCACAGGCGGTCGGTTTCGGCCTGGTCGTCCGTGGCCACCTGGAATGAAAACGCCTCGTTGTGCCGGAATGCCGGGCCACCGTTCAAGCCCAGGCAGGGGATGCCCATGACCGTGAACTCGACCGTCAGGACATTGCCCTGCTTGCCGGCCGGATAGTCGCCGGGCGCGTGATGCACGGCGCCCACGGTGCTGTCGGGGAACGTTCTGGCGTAGAAGTTGGCGGCATCCAGGGCGTTGTCGTCATACCAGAGGCAGATCGTGTTCTTGCTGGGCATGCGGTTTCTCCCGGCGGCGGATGGTGGCGAAAGACACCGTCTTACCAGAATTGCGCGTATCGCGTGCTGAGCCTTTCCTTTTCTTCACTCCAGCGCGCGCTATGCTGGGCCGGCCAGCCCGGGCGGCGCATCACGGGTCGGCATTCCCGACTCGTCGCAAGAGTCGCTTATCAGGAGACGATCCATGGAAAGAAACGGAATGGCGTGGCTCTGTGTCGCTGCGGCGATGGCGGTTTCCACGATGACGGGCGCCTGGGCACAAACGACGCAGGCAAAGAGTCCGGGCGACGCGTTACCCGACTTCAGCCAGCTCGACAGGAACGGGGATGGCGAGGTCAGCCGCTCGGAGGTGCCCGAGCATCTGCGCGATCTGCGTGCGTACTTTGCCCAATACGGGGGCGGTAACGACCATCGCCTGTCGCGAGCGGAATATGAAAACTACGTGGCGCGCGTCAGCAACGCGGCTTGTGAAAGCGGTCAGTTCATCAGATCCGCGTCTTGCCCGGCCAGAGGCCCCGCTTCGAGTGGCTTCAAGAATGTGCCGGCGCCCCAGCACGCCAGGACGCTTCCCTCCGGCAACGCCAGATAACACCGCCCAAAAGGCGGTGCATTGCGTCGTGCACCGCCTGCTTCCAATGCCGCATCAGGTACGTGAAACTCGGCGGTTGCGCACCGCGATCCGGCGAGGAGTCCGATGAATCTGGCACGACAGGGAGTCAGCTTTTTGCTCGTCGGACTGGGCCTGGTAACCGCCGACTGGGCCGTGTTCGTGGTGCTGACGGCAATCGGCACGCCGGCCGCGATGGCCAATGTCCTGGGGCGCGTGACCGGCGCGCTGTTGGGGTTCTGGGCCAATGGACGCTACACGTTTGGCGCGCCCGGCGCCGCGAGGCTTGGACCCCACCGGTTCCTGCGCTTCCTGGTGGTGTGGCTGCCATTGACCCTGCTCAGCACGGTGCTGGTGACGGTGGTGGCGGCCCGACTCGGCATGCAGATGGCGTGGCTGGCAAAACCGCTTGTCGAAGCAGGCCTTGCGGTGGTCAGCTTCCTGGTTTCACGCCATTGGGTGTATCGGTAACGCGCGCGTGCCTGTCCGATGGGCCCACCATCGCGCGTCGACACCATCATCGCCAGGCGGCGGGCAAGCTGGGGGCCATCAAAGCCACGGAACACGTGCCAATGACAGAAAAACGCGATCCGAACGACCTGGACTATCTCACCTGGGTGGCCGAGGGCAGGGCGGCGATGGTGCCGGCCGACGTCAGCGCCCGATTGCTGGCGGCCGGTCTTCTCGTGCAGACCGGTCGCGATGCGGTCGATCGCCAACGGTTCGAACTGAGCCCGGCCGGCCTGGGCCATATCCGCTCGAGCGACCAGTAGCCAGTCCGCCCCTGCCGGTTCGTGATCGTTGACGGCAATCCGATCCGCCGCCATTCACGCGGAACGCACGGGTCAACGCGACATGCCGCCTGACCTCATGGACCACGGGACCGCCGCTGCGCCGCCCCGGCAATGCCATGCTTTGCGCCGCGAATCGGCGGGCGCTTCAACCACCATGGGCACCTTCGTCACTGCGCTGAAAAGGCCATCCCATGCATCGTCGCGATCTACTGAAGGGCGCCCTGGCGGGCGCGTTTGCACTGTCTCTCCGCCCTGGCCTTGCGTGGACGGCGTCCGTCGACCGGGCTGCCGCGCGCTTCGTTGCGCTCGAACGCAAGCATGGCGGCCGGCTGGGTGTTTCCATCCTCGACACGCAGACCGGCGGCCGTATCCAGCATCGTGCCGACGAGCGCTTCCTGCTGTGCAGCACCTTCAAGTGGCTCGCCGCCGCGGCCGTCCTGGCGCGCGTCGATCGCGGCACCGAACGGCTGGATCGCCGCGTGGTTTTCGGCAAGGACGTGCTGCTGGATTACGCGCCGGTCACCAGCAGGCACGTGGGCGAGCCGGGCATGCGCGTGGCCGAACTTTGCGTTGCGGCGGTGACCTTGAGCGACAACACCGCCGCCAATCTCCTGCTTGCCAGCTTGGGCGGGCCAACCGCGATCACCGCGTTCGCGAAGAGCCTCGGCGATGAAACCACCCGGCTCGACCGCATGGAGCCCGAGCTCAACCTGGGCAGCCCGGGCGACACCCGCGACACCACCACGCCGGACGCGATGCTGGCGGACCTGCATCGCGTTCTGCTGGGCGACACGCTGACCACCTCATCCCGCAACCTGCTGCTCCAGTGGCTGCGCGGGTGCACCACCGGCCTCGACGCGATCCGCGCCGGCCTGCCCGCGGGCTGGGCCGCCGGCGACAAGACCGGCAGCGGCAGCCAGGGCGAGACCAACGACGTGGCCATCCTCTGGCCACCCCGACGCAAGCCGTTGCTGGTCACCGCGTACTACGCCGGCTCCCACGCCGAGCCGGCCGAGCGCAAGGCGGTGCTGGCGGCGGTGGGACGCATCGCGGCCTCGATGTAGCCTTCAACCTTTTCCGCGGGCATGGGGCGATCACGGCTCCGCTCGGCGGGCACTTCGTCCCTGGCCGGATATGTCCGTTCTCGGTCCGGCACGGTGCTCGTTGACTATCGTCCCGCTGCCTAGAGTAACGGCTCCCTCAACGATGGAGCCGTCCCATGTCCGATATCCCCGCCTTGCTGGTCATCGATGTGCAGCAGTCCTTCCTGCAGGCGCCGTACTGGCGTGAGGACGATGTGCCGGTGTTCCGCGAGAACCTGTTGAAGTTGATCGATGCGGCGGTCGCGCGCGGCTGGCCGGTGGTGCGCATCCTGCACCAGGATGGCGATGCGCATTTTTCCGAGGCATCGGGTCTGGTCACGCCCATGGCCTGGGTGCCGGAGACGCACGACGTCGCGTTCCGCAAGCAGGTACACAACGCGTTCACCGGGACGCAGCTGGAAGCCTGGCTGCGTGAGCGTGGCATTGGGCGGCTGATCGTCAGCGGCATCCGCACCGAACAGTGTTGTGAAACCACCGCGCGGGTGGCTTCCGATCTCGGCTTCGCCGTCGATTACGTCACCGAGGCCACGCTGACCTTTCCGATGGTCCACGCCGGCAGCGGCACTCGCTACGATGCGCGGGATATCAAGCAGCGCACGGAACTGGTTCTGGATGGACGCTTTGCCCGCATCCGCACCGTCGATGACGTCCTCGCCGATCACTGAGGTGTGCTTCGTGCTGCCTCCGGAGCTGATCCTGCTGGATCTGGCCGGCGCCGCCGACGCGTTTCGCATTGCCGCGTCCATGGGCCTGCCGGTGCGCCTGCGGCTGGTGGCGCCGGTGGTGGCGGGCGAGGCCGCACCCACGGCGCTGGGCGTGGGCCTGGCTGGCGTCGAGCCGCTGCCGAAGGAGCTGGGCGAGCACGTGCTGATCGTGGTCTGCGGCGCCACCGGCAGTGCGGCGCGGATGTTGTCATCGGCGGCCGGCAAGATGCTGATGGCCTGGTTGCGGCGCCATGTCGGCGGACGGCCGCTGGCCTGCGTCTGTTCCGGCGCGCTGCTGGCCGGCGCCGCCGGCCTGCTCGACGGTCGGCGTTGCACCACACACCACAGCCTGCTCGACGAGCTACGCCGACTGGCACCGGCGGCCGAGGTGCTGGACAGCCGCGTATTCGTGGAAGACGGCAACGTCTGCACCAGCGCCGGCATCACCGCCGGCATCGATCTCGCATTGCATCTGATCGCCAGACTCGGCTCGCCGCGGCTGGCCGTCGCCGTGGCGCGGGAAATGGCCGTCTACATGCGCCGCGCCGCCGGCGAGCCGGCGCTGTCGCCGTGGCTGGAAGGGCGCAACCACATGGACATGGCCATCCATCGCGTGCAGGACGCGCTGCTCAACGCGCCCGCTCAGGACTGGCCGCTGCAGCGCCTGGCCGACATCGGCCACCTCAGCGTGCGCAGCCTCACGCGCCACTTCCGCGAGGCCAGCGGCATGTCGGTCAATCGCTATCACGCACGCCTGCGGGTAGCCCTGGCACGCCAGGCGCTGGCCAATGGCGACAATGTTGAACGCGCGGCGGAACGCGCCGGCCTGGGTTCGGCGCGGCAGCTGCGCCGGTTGTGGGCGGCGCATGCCGACGAATTTCCATCGTCAGTACGCAAGCGCGGTTGATTCTTGGGCAAAAATACCCGAGGCGGAGCGACGCGACGAGCCGGGCTCGTCGGGCCGCGTTTCACCACTCCAGCACGATCTTTCCAATGTGCCCGCTGCTTTCCATCAAGGCATGGGCCTTTGCCGCCTCGTGCGCGGGGAACACCTGGTGGATCACCGGCCGGACCTTTCCCGATTCCAGCAAGGGCCAAACATGCTGGTGCAGTTGCCTGGCCACTGCCGCCTTGAAGGCGATCGGGCGGGCGCGCAGTGTGGAACCGGTAAGGTTGAGGCGCCGTCGCATGATCAGCGAGGCGTCGATGTCGGCACGCTTGCCGCCCAGGGTGGCGATGAACACCAGCCGGCCGTCTTCGGCCAGCAGTTCGAGTTCGCCTGGCACGTAGTCACCGGCGACCATGTCGAGGATCACGTCGACACCGCGGCCGTTGGTATGCCTGTGGATTTCCTCGACGAAGTCCTGCTCGCGATAGTTGATGGCGTGGGCACCAAGCTTTTCGCAGGCGGCACATTTCTCGGCGTTTCCGGCCGTGGCGAATACGGGATGGCCAAGTGCATGGGCCAACTGGATGGCGGTGACGCCTATGCCGCTGGAGCCGCCTTGCACCAGCAGGGATTCCGGCTTGCCATCGGCCCCTGTGCCGAGGCGGCCGCGATCGAACACGTTGCTCCACACGGTGAAGTAATTTTCCGGCAACGCTACTGCTTCCAGCGGGGTGAAGCCGCTGGGCACCGGCAGGCATTGCTGCAGTGGCGCCACGGCGTACTCGGCGTAGCCGCCACCGGTCAGCAGGGCGCAGACCATAGCGCCATGCCCGAGGCTGAACGGGTTCTCGCCGTCGACGTCGCCCTCGACCAACGCTCCGGCGACTTCCAGCCCGGGAAGCTCAGAGGCTCCGGGCGGTGGCGCGTAATTTCCCTGGCGCTGGAATACGTCGGGCCGATTGACGCCGGACGCCGCCACCTTGATAAGCACTTCCCCCGGCCCTGGCCGAGGGATGGGGCGCTCGGTCAGTTGCAGTACCTCGGCGGGGCCTGGTCGGGTGATCTCGATGGCTCGCATCGTGGCCATGGTGACTCCTTCAGGATGGGACTGGATCGGCTTCGTCAGCGCCACATGAAGCACGGGGACAGGGAAGCGTGAAGCCGGGCGGAGATGCCTTGGGGAAGCCGAAACGGGCGGGTCAGACACCGGCCGAGGCCACACGCAGCGGGCCGGCCAGGAGTGGTGACAAGAACGGCGCCGTAGCGCAACGGCGCCGGATGCCTGTGGGACCCGAGCCTGCTCAGAGCGCCTCGAAAATCCCCGCCGCGCCCATGCCGGTGCCGATGCACATGGTCACCATGCCGTACTTCTGCTTCCTGCGGCGCATGCCGTGCACCAGCGTGGCGATACGAACCGCGCCGGTGGCACCGAGCGGATGGCCCAGCGCGATGGCGCCGCCGAGCGGGTTGACCTTGGCGGGGTCGAGCTTGAGATCGCCCATCACGGCCAGCGCCTGGGCGGCGAAGGCTTCGTTGAGCTCGATCCAGTCGAGCTGGTCCTGGGTGATGCCGGTTTGCGCGAGGGCCTTGGGGATCGCTTCCTTCGGGCCGATGCCCATGACCTCGGGCGGCACGCCAGCGACGGAGAAACCGACGAAGCGCGCGAGCGGTTGCAGGTTGTATTGCTTGATGGCCTTTTCGCTGGCGAGCATCACCGCGCCGGCACCGTCGGACATCTGGCTGGAGTTGCCGGCGGTGACGGTGCCGCCGAACTGGCCGTTGCGGAACACGGTGCGCAGTTTGGCCAGCACTTCGGGCGTGGTGCCGGCGCGAGGGCCTTCGTCCTGGTCGATGATGCGGTTGTCCGTCTTGATGTCGCGGCTGGCCAGGTCCGGGTAGTGGTCGTCGAGCTGGAACGGGGTGATCTCGTCCTTGAACTCGCCGGCGGCCTGGGCGGCGAGGGCGCGGCGGTGGCTTTCGACGGAGAACGCGTCCTGCTGCTCGCGGCTGACTTTCCACTGCTTGGCCACGTTCTCGGCGGTGATGCCCATGCCGTAGGCGATGCCGATGTTCTCGTCCTGGAAGATCGCCGGGTTCATGGCGATCTTGTGGCCCATCATCGGCACCATGCTCATGCTCTCGGTGCCGCCGGCGAGCATCAGGTCGTCCAGGCCCAGGCGGATGCGGTCGGCGGCCATTGCCACCGACTGCAGGCCGGAGGAGCAGAAACGATTGACGGTGACGCCGGGCACGGTGTGCGGCAGGCCGGCCAGCAACAGGCCGATGCGCGCCACGTTCATGCCTTGCTCGGCCTCGGGCATGGCGCAGCCGATGATGACGTCACCGATCTGGTGCGGGTCGATGCCGGGGGCCTGCGCCATCACGGCGCGGATCACGTGGGCGAGCATGTCGTCGGGGCGGGTGTTCTTGAACACGCCGCGCGGCGCCTTGCCGACCGGGGTGCGGGTGGCGGCGACGATGTAGGCGTCTTGCACTTGTTTGGTCATGGTTCTTGCTCCGTGGCGTCGCGCATGCAGCAGCGACGGCTTTGGTTTTTGATCGTCATGCCAGCGAAAGCTGGCATCCAGTGTCTTGACGTCGTGTCTCGAGGCGCTGGATCCCAGCTTTTGCTGGGATGACGGCGTGGAGGGGTCTGGTCAATTCCTGAGCGGCTTGCCGGTGGTCATCGTGTGCGCAATACGGGCTTGGGTCTTTTCGGTTTTCGCCAGCTCCACGAAGTGCTTGCGCTCCAGTGCCAGCAGCCATTCCTCGTCCACCGTCGAGCCGCGTTCGATCACGCCGCCGCACAAGGTGTCGGCGATGCGCGAGGCGATGTCGACGTCGTGCTCGGAGGCGAAATAGCCGGCCTGCAGGTTGGCCAGTTGCGCCTTGAAGGTGGCGGTGCCGACGTCGCCGGCCACGGTGACATGGGCGGGCAGCGGCGGGCGGTAGCCGGCCTCGGCCAGCGACAGCGCGACCTTCTTGGCGACGTACAGCAGTTCGTAGGCGTTGAACACGACCACGTCGCTGTCGCGCAGCAGGCCCATGTTCTTCGCCTCGATGGCGCTGGGCGAAACCTTGGCCATCGCCACGGTCTCGAACACCTTCTTCAGTTCCTCGAACGGGTCGGCCGGGTTGGCCCTGGACGCGCGCACGGCCAGTTCATGCAGGCCACCACCGGCGGGCAGCAGGCCGACGCCGGCCTCGACCAGGCCGATGTAGCTTTCCAGTGCGGCGACGGTGCGCGCCGAATGCATCTGGAACTCGCAGCCGCCGCCGAAGGCCATGCCGCGCACGGCGGAAACCACCGGCACCAGCGCGTGCTTGATTGCCATGCTCGTGCGCTGGAAGTTGGCCACCATGTGCTCGAAGGCGTCGAACTTGCCGTCCTTCAGCAGGCCCAGCGCGCCCTTCAGGTCCGCGCCGGCGGAGAACGGTTCGCCGGTCTGCCAGATCACCACGGCCTTGAGCTTTTCCTCGGCCAATTTGATCGCGTGCTGGATGCCGTCGAGCACGTGGTCGTTGACCGTGTTCATCTTGGTCTTGAACGAGATGATGCCGACGCCATCGTCGCCCAGCGTCCACAGGCGGATGCCGTCGTTCTCCCACACGGTGCGGCCGGTGTCGAACTTCTCGCCCAGGATCGGGTCGGGGAACAGCTGGCGCTGGTACACCGGGTGCCGCGAACGCGGCTTGTCGACGTTGGCGCTGGCTGAGTACGAACCGCCCTTGCCGTGCACGCCCTTGCGCCCGTCGGTGACCCAGGCGGGCAGGGGCGCCTCGCTCATCGCCTTGCCTGCCTTGATGTCCTCGTTGATCCACTCGGCCACCTGCTGCCAGCCGGCGGCCTGCCAGGTCTCGAACGGACCGAGCTTCCAGCCGTAGCCCCAGCGGATCGCGAAATCCACGTCGCGCGCGGTGTCGGCGATGTCGGCCAGGTGGTAGGCGCTGTAGTGGAACAGGTCGCGGAAGGTGGCCCACAGGAACTGCGCCTGCGGGTCGCTGGAAGCGCGCAGCTTGCCGAACTTCTCGGCCGGGTCCTTGATGGCGAGGATTGCGGCGACTTCGTCAGACGGCTTCTGCTCGGAGGGGCGGAAGTCCTGCTTGGCCACGTCGAGAACCTGGATCTCCTTGCCGACCTTCTTGTAGAAGCCGCCGCCGGTCTTCTGGCCCAGCGCGCCTTTCTCGATCAGCCCGGTCAGCCACACCGGCGCCTTGAAATAGCGGTGCCAGGGATCGTCGGGCAGGGTGTCGGCCATGGTCTTGATGACGTGGGCCATGGTGTCCAGGCCGACCACGTCGGCGGTGCGGTAGGTGGCGCTCTTGGGACGGCCCACGGCCGGGCCGGTCAGCGCGTCGACGGTGTCGAAGCCGAGCTTGAACTGCTCGGTGTGGTGCATGGTGGCCAGCATCGAGAACACGCCGATGCGGTTGCCGATGAAGTTGGGGGTGTCCTTGGCGATCACCACGCCCTTGCCGACGGTGGTGACCAGGAAGGCTTCGAGTCCGTCCAGCACGTTCCGGTCGGTGAGCCGGGTCGGGATCAGCTCAACCAGGTGCATGTAGCGCGGCGGGTTAAAGAAGTGCACGCCGCAGAAGCGGTGGCGCATTTCCTCCGGCAGTGCCTCGGCCAGGGTGTTGATCGACAGGCCGGAGGTGTTGGAGGCGATGATCGCGGTCTTCGACAGGTGCCCGGCGATCTTCTTGTACAGGTCGAGCTTCCAGTCCATCCGCTCGGCGATGGCCTCGATCACCAGATCGACGTCTTTCAGGTGGTTGAGGTCGTCGTCGTAGTTGGCCGGGATGATCGAGGCGGCCAGCGCCTTGTCGGCCAGCGGGGCGGGCGAGAGCTTGGCCAGGTTGGCGATCGCCTTCTGCGCGATGCCGCTCTTGGGGCCTTCTTTCGCCGGCAGGTCGAACAGCACGGTTTCGACGCCGGCGTTGGTCAGGTGCGCGGCGATCTGCGCGCCCATGACACCGGCGCCCAGCACGGCAGCCTTGCGGATGCGCAGCGTGGAAGACGCCGCGGGGGATTGGCGGGGGGATGTGGTCATTGGCTTCTCCGAAAGTACCGACATGAAATGCCGAGCAGGGTCCTGGCCGACGTACCCCGATCTAGGGATGCGTGAGCCCGGCGACGGCGAAACGAATAAGGTGCTGGATGGTCTGTTCGCGATGCGCGCCTTCGCTGACATCCTGCTTGCGCTGGATCATGCCGAAGCCGGACATGGCGTGGGTCAGCGCGCCGGTAACGAGGTCGATGCGCCAGTACAGCTCCTCCTTGGTCAGATGCGGCAGCAGGCGGGCGAATTCGGCGGTGAACTGGCGCATCACGTGCCCGTAGTTTTCGGACAGGAACTGGCGCAGCGAATCGTCGTGCTCGGCAAACGCGCGCGCCAGCACGCGCATGAACAGCGAGCCGCTGTCCTCGTGGGACAGCTCGAGCGCGGGGCGGATGAATGCGTCCAACGCATCTTCCAGACGGCCGTTGCCGGCTTCCCTGACCTTCGCCAGGGCGGCCAGACGCTGGGCATTGAGCGCGTCCAGGCGGCGCCGGAACACCTGCTCGACGAGCTTTTCCTTCGAGCCGAAGTGGTAATTTACGGCGGCCAGGTTGACGCCAGCGGCCGTCGTCAGCTGACGCAGCGACGCGCCGTCGAAACCGCGCTGGGCAAACAGGACTTCGGCGGCGCCGAGTATGCGTTCCTTGGTCGAGCTTGAGCGATTCACGGGGCTTCCATCCGTCGGTGATGATCAGGCGTTCAAACGATCGTTTGAGCATACGCGGCCCGCTTCACGAACGTCAAACCGAGCAGTCACTTGCAAGCCGCACATGACTTGCGTATGAGCTAGAATCTGTCAGACTTTCCGGGGCTAAACCCACAATCCTTGTCGGGTTTACGTCACCGTCGGCCGTTCCGGCCGACCCTCTTTATCGTTTTTTTATCCGTTACCGGAGCAGACTCGTATGGCGCTGGAGCGCACCCTTTCCATCATCAAACCCGACGCCGTCGCCAAGAACGTCATCGGCCAGATCTACGCCCGTTTCGAAAAGGCCGGCCTCAAGATCGTCGCTGCCAAGATGAAGCAGCTGTCGCGCCAGGAAGCCGAGGGCTTCTACGCCGTCCATCGCGAGCGCCCGTTCTTCAAGGCCCTGGTCGACTTCATGATTTCCGGCCCGGTGGTGATTACCGTGCTGGAAGGCGAGAACGCCGTGCTGGCCCATCGCGACCTGATGGGTGCCACCAACCCGAAGGAAGCGGCGCCGGGCACGATCCGCGCGGATTTCGCCGATTCCATCGACGCCAATGCGGTGCACGGCTCCGATGCGGTGGAAACCGCCAAGGTGGAGGTTGCGTACTTCTTCGCCGCGACGGAAGTCCTGTCCCGGTAACCGGCGCGTTCGCCCGGCGGTACGAAGAAGAGCGGTCATCCGTGGCCGCGCCGTAAAGACAAGTGCGTTCATTCCCGAACGCGAAGAACCCGAAAGCGGCCATCCGTCCGCCCTCGTCACAAGAGTTTTCCTTGGACCAAGTTGCTGCCAGCTCGAAGAAGGTCAATCTGCTCGACTTCGATCGTCGGGGGCTGCGTGATTTCTTCACGCAGATCGGCGAGAAGCCGTACCGCGCCGAGCAGGTGATGAAATGGATCTACCACGACCTGGAAGACAACTTCGAGAACATGACCGACGTGGGCAAGGCGCTGCGCGCCAAGCTCACCGAGGTCTGCACCATCGGCGCGCCGAAGACGCTGTTGAACAAGGTGGCCACCGACGGCACGCACAAGTGGCTGCTGGGCATGGACACCGGCAACGCGATCGAGACGGTCTACATCCCCGAGCCGACGCGGGGCACGTTGTGCGTGTCCTCGCAGATCGGTTGCGCGCTCAATTGCGGTTTCTGCTCCACCGGCGCGCAGGGCTTCAACCGCAACCTCTCCACCGCCGAGATCATCGGCCAGGTCTGGGTGGCGGCGAAACAGCTGGGCAATGTCACCCACCAGAACCGTCGCATCACCAACGTGGTGATGATGGGCATGGGCGAACCGCTGGCCAATTTCGACAACGTGGTCAGGGCGATGCACCTGATGCGCGACGACCTGGGCTTCGGCCTGGCATCCAAGCGCGTGACGCTTTCGACGGCGGGCATGGTGCCGCTGATCGACCAGTTGTCCGATGCCATCGACGTGTCGCTGGCCGTTTCGCTGCATGCGGCCAATGATGACCTGCGCACCGAGCTCATGCCGATCAACAAGCGCTACCCGATCGCCGACCTGCTGGCGGCGTGCCAGCGCTGGATCGCGCGCAAGCCGCGCACTTCGATCACGTTCGAATACACCTTGATGAAGGGCATCAACGACCAGCCCGAGCACGCCCGCCAGTTGATCAAGCTGATGCGCAAGCTGCCCACGTGCAAGGTCAATCTCATCCCCTTCAACCCGTTCCCGGGCACCCAGTACCAGCGCTCGGATGCCAGCGACATCCACGATTTCCAGACGCGGCTGCTCAACGCCGGCGTACTTACCATGCTGCGCCGCACCCGCGGCGACGATATCGACGCTGCGTGCGGCCAGCTGGCGGGGCAGGTGACCGACCGTACCCG
This sequence comes from Rhodanobacter caeni, assembly GCF_039523575.1. NCBI lineage: Bacteria > Pseudomonadati > Pseudomonadota > Gammaproteobacteria > Lysobacterales > Rhodanobacteraceae > Rhodanobacter > Rhodanobacter caeni. The sequence continues at coordinate 895,470 of NZ_BAAAFO010000001.1, forward strand.
GCGCAGCGCCGACATTCGCAAGCGCCAGGATGAGGGGGCATTGCATGCGAGCTGAGCGGATTCTTGCAGCCGGGTTGCTGCTGGCCTTGTCCGGATGCGTCACCACGCATACCGACAGCAGCGCGCTGGGCGCGCACATGCCCAAGACCTCCAAGGCCCAGCAGGCCATCGACGCGGCTCGGGTGCATACCGAACTGGGCCAGCGCTACATGGCCAACGGCGACCTGCAGGAGGCACTCGGCAAACTGACCAAGGCCTTGCAGTTCGACCCCAACTACGCGCCGGCGCATACCGTCATCGCGGTGCTGTACGAGCGCATCAACAAGCTCCCCGAGGCCGAGCAGCACTACCGCAAGGCGGTGGCGCTGGACCCGGCCAAGGGCGCGCCCAACAACAACCTCGGGGCATTCCTCTGCCATACCGGGAGGGGCAGCGAGGCCATCGCATACTTCCACAAGGCGGTGGAGGATCCCTTCTACCAGACCCCCGACGTGGCGCTGACCAATGCCGGGGTGTGCCAGATGCAGATGAGCGATTCGAAGGGCGCGGAACAGAGCTTTCGTGACGCACTCGTGCGCAATCCCAGGAACGCCGAAGCACTATACCAACTGGCAAACTTGCTTTTTTTGCGCAATGATGCCTTTCACGCCCGCGCGTTTCTGCAACGCCGGGAGGGGCTGGGCGCGGTTGACGCCGCGACCTTGAAACTCGGTCACGATATCGAATCTCGTCTGGGCGACCTGGAAGGCGCTCGCACTTACAATCAGCGCCTGCAAAGCCGTTTCCCGGACTCGGAACAGGCGCGTGCTCTGGACAACAACGTCAGCCAATGACCATGCAATCCCATTTCCCTGGCCGGGACGCCAGTGAGTCGATCGTATTTGATGCTCCCCGAGACGCGGAGCCGGCATTTCCAGCACACACCCCGGACGCCAGTTTCGGCACGCTGCTGTGTGCGGCGCGTGAAGCACGCGGGCTCGAAATCGAAGCCTGCGCGCACGCGCTCAAATTGCCGGTGCGGATGCTGCGGCGGCTGGAGTGCGACGATTACCAGGACATCGACTCCAAGGTCTATCTGGCCAGCTACATCGGCAAATACGGCCATCATCTTGGTGTGGACCCGGCACGAATCCAGGCCGAGCTCGATCGCATCAAGCAGACCGAGCCCACCCTGGTCGCCACCGGCGGCATTTCGCATTCGCGCTTCCTGCTGGATCGCTACGCTACCGCCGCCACCTACGTGGTGCTGACCGCCGTCATCGTGGTGCCGATGGTCTGGATGGGCGTGCGCGGCACGCTCAATCGCGATCTCAGCCATCTTGCTCCACTGGATGCGACCCCGGTCGCGCAGGTCGATGCCCCCGATTCCACCGTGAACGACACTGCCCGCGTGCCAAGCCATGTGGCATTGCCGCCCCCGGTGCAGGAGCAACCCCTGCTTGCGTCGATGGCTGCGTTCCCCAACCTCGACAGCAGCGCCGCGTCGAGGGGGCCGTCCGCCGTCAGCGCGCCCGCGGCGATGGAGACGGGCACGGGCGGCCACCGCCTTGTGCTCGACCTCACCGCCGCCAGCTGGGTCGAAGTCACCGACACGGCAGGCGTGCGGCTGGAATACGGCTTGCTGCCTGCAGGCAGCCACAAGGTCTATCAGAGCGACAAGCCGCTCGACGTGCGCATCGGGAACGTTTCCGGCGCCAGCGCCACCATCGACGGACACCCGGTTGGCCTCGATGATTTCCGGCATGCCAATGTCGCGCACTTCAACGTTGAAATCCGCGACGGCAAGGCCACTCCGACCGCCCTGTGATCCACGCGCCCGGCTCCGTCCGGGTGCCACATTTCGGTTATGCTTGCCCATTGCCCGCCTGGTACCGAGCGGTATCGGTGGGCTTTTTGCTTTTATGCCCCGCGCCGGCGTCCGAATGCGCCGGCGGGGCGCGGACTTCCGAAGGATTCTTGCATGGCATTTGACGCATACGACGACTACGAGCAGAGCGAGCTGGTACAGAAGTGGCTGCGTGACAACGGCCTGTCCATCGTCGTGGGTATCGTGATCGGACTGGTCGGTATCTTCGGCTGGCAGCAGTGGCGCAGCCATCAGGCGCGCAACCAGGGCGAAGCGGCGGAAATCTACCAGCAGCTGCAGACCGCGCTGGCTTCCGGCAAGACCGGCGCCGCGGACCAGCTGGTCGACAAGATGATGAAGGATTTCGAGAAATCCTCGTTCACCGTGTTCGCGGTGAGCGATCGCGCGCGGCAGCAGATGGAGGCCAATCAGCTGGACAAGGCCGAAGCCTCGCTGCAATGGGCTGCCAGCCATGCGAGCGACGAGGCGCTCAAGTCGCTGACCGAGCTGCGGATCGCCCGGGTCGAGCTGGCACGCGGCAATGGTGCGGCCACGCTGGCCACGCTCGATCGCATTCCCGCCGGAAGCTACCAGGGCCTGAGCCAGGAACTCCGCGGCGACGCACTGGTCAAGCTTGGGCGTACCGACGAGGCGCGAAAGGCGTATCAAGCCGCGCTGTCGGTGTTGAGCGAGGGGGCCCCGCAGCGCGCCGCCTTACAGATGAAACTCGATGACCTGGCCGCGGCCGGAAAGCAGGGCGCATGAAATCCGGATCCATGAAACGAAAATCGCTGGGCCTGTTCGCCATCGCGGCTGCGTTTGCCATCGCCGGTTGCCATTCCTTCAAGAAGGAAAACATCCAGCCGCCGACGCCGCTGCCCGATGATTTCAAGCCAACGGTGCAGGTGGAAAAGCTGTGGAGCAACAGCGTCGGCGAAGGTGCCGGCGACAGCGGCGTGCGGCTGCGCCCCACCGTGGTCGATGGCGTGCTCTACGCCGACAGCACCGACGGCAAGCTGGTGGCGATGGATGCCGCCAGCGGCAAGAAGATCTGGTCGAAAAGTTCGAAGACCCATGGCTGGTTCGGTTGGGGCGACAAGAAGCGTCCGGACGCGTTTTATGCGGGCGGTCCGGCGGTCAGCGGCGATCTGCTCGCCGTCGGCACGCTGGACGGCCACGTCTATGGCATCAATGCCAAGGACGGCAGCCCGCGCTGGGAGGCGACGCTCAACTCCGAAGTGCTGGCCTCGCCGTTGATCAACGGCGGGCTGGTGCTGGTGCGCACCCAGGATGGCCGTGTCTATGGCCTGGATGCCGGCACCGGCGAACGTCGCTGGGTGTACGACCAGGGCAGCGTGCCGCTGCTCAGCCTGCGTGGCAACGGTGCCTTGCTGGCCGCCAACGGCGTGGTGTTTTTCGGCAGCGACGACGGCAAGCTGGTGGCACTGCGCCAGGACAACGGCGAAAAGCTGTGGGAGCAGAAGCTCTCCACCGGCGAGGGTCGCACCGACATCGAGCGCCTCAACGATGCCGACAATGCCATCCTGCTGGACGGCACCACGCTGTATGGCGGCGCCTACCACGGCAACCTGGTGGCCATCGACGGCCCCAGCGGCCGGCCGTTGTGGGCCCATCAGTTCTCCACGATGGATGGGCTTGCGGTCAATGGCAATGCCATTTTCGCCGTGAACGACGAATCGCAGGTGTGGGCGTTCGACAAGAACGGCGGCTCCGACCTCTGGAAGAACGACGCGCTGAAGTACCGCTGGCTCACCGGGCCGGCGGTGCAGGGCAATTACGTGGTGGTGGGTGACCTGGACGGCTACGTGCATTGGCTGCAAACCGGTGACGGTGCGCTCGCGGCCACCAAGCGGCTCTCCAAGAAAGCCATCCGCGCCCAGCCGTTGGTGGTAGGGGACGTCGTGTATGTGGAAGACGTGGAGGGCCGCATCGGCGCCTACCGTCTGTCCACCCGTTGATCGCGGGAACCCGCTGCCCATCATGCTGCCCGTCGTCGCGCTAGTTGGTCGTCCCAATGTCGGTAAATCGACCCTTTTCAACGTACTGACGCGCAGCCGCGACGCGCTGGTGGCGGACATGCCGGGCGTTACCCGGGATCGCCATTACGGCATTTGCCGCAGTGGCGCGCGCCCCTTCGTGGTGGTCGATACCGGCGGCTTGTCCGGCATCGACGAAGCCATGGACGTGCTTACCGCCAAGCAGGTGCGCCTGGCGATCCAGGAAGCCGACGTACTGGTGTTCGTGGTCGATGCCCGCGACGGCCTGCTGCCGCAGGACTACACCATCCTCAACGAGCTGCGCCGCAGCGGCAAGCCGATCGTGGCTGCGGTCAACAAGACCGACGGGCTCGATGACCAGGCCGTGCTGGCGGAGTTCTCGGCATTCGGCCTTGGCGCCATCCTGCCGTTGTCCGCCGCGCACAGCCGTGGCACGGGCGAACTGATCAGTGCGCTGTTACCGCTGCTTCCCGCCGACAGCGAAGGCTCCGCCGAGGAGAGCGAGGAGGATGGCAGCATCCGGGTGGCGGTCGTCGGCCGCCCGAACGCGGGCAAATCCACCCTGATCAACCGTCTCTTGGGCGAAGACCGGCTGATCGTCTCCGACGTGGCCGGCACCACCCGCGACCCCATCCGCGTGCCGCTAGAGCGCGACGGCAAGCGCTACACACTGATCGATACCGCCGGCGTCCGGCGCAAGGCGCGGGTCGAGGAAGCGGTGGAGAAATTCAGCGTCATCAAGACACTGCAGTCGATCGCCGCCGCCCAGGTCGTGGTGGTGATGATCGATGCCCGCGAGAACCTCGCCGACCAGGATCTCACGCTGATCGGCCACGCGGTGGACGAGGGCAGGGCGCTGGTGATCGCGATCAACAAGTGGGACGACATGGACCCGTACCAGCGCGACGAATGCCGCCGCGCGCTGGATCGCCGGCTGGTCTTCGTCGACTGGGCCAAGCAGGTGCAGATTTCCGCGCTGCATGGTTCGGGCCTGCGCGAATTGATGCGCGCCGTGGTGCGGGCCCACGCCTCGGCGACCAAGGTGCTGGTGTCGTCCGACCTCACCAAGACCCTCGAAAAGGCGTACGAGAGCTATCAGCCGCCGCTGGTGCACGGGCATTCGCCCAAGCTGCGCTTCGCCCACCCGGGCGGGAGCAATCCACCCACCATCGTCATCCACGGTACGCGCACCAAGCACATCGCACCGGCCTATCAGCGCTACCTGGAAAACTTCTTCCGCAAACGCTACAAGCTGGAAGGCACGCCGATTCGCATTGCCTTCCGCGAAAGCGAGAACCCGTATGCCGGCCGCAAGAAAGTGCTGACCCGGGAACAGGAAAAGAAGGCAAGGCGCCGGGTCAGCGAGCTGATCAAGCGCACGCGCTGAGCTTGCGCAAACTCCGTCGCAGCCGCGGCGTCGCTCGCGAAGGCGCAAACCCTGCCGCAAGGTCCGATGGGCGGCACGGCTTGTTCGGCGGATTTCCCTGAGCCTTTTGTTTGTGTGCGTCCCGGCTAGCGTCGATAATGCATGCCTTTGCATACGGGCAGGATCATGAGCGCACGCATTCTCGACGGCAAACGCATTGCGCAGGAATTGCTGGGGCGCATCGGCCGACGCGTGGCGGCACGCAAGGCGCTGGGCTTGCCGCCGCCCGGCCTGGCGGTGATCCTGGTGGGTACGGATGCGGGTTCCATGGTCTACGTGCGCAAGAAGCGCGAAGCCTGCGAGCAAGCCGGGTTTCGCTCGTTCGCGCACGACTTGCCCGCCGAGACCTCGCAGGAGGCGTTGTTTGCGCTGATCGACCAGCTCAATGCCGATCCGGAAGTGCACGGCATCCTGGTGCAGTCGCCGTTGCCGCCGCACATCGACGAAGACGCGATGGTCGACCGGATCGATCCGGCCAAGGACGTCGATGGCTTCCAGGCCATCAACGTGGGGCGACTGGCATTGCGGCGTTTCGGCTTGCGCCCGTGCACACCCAAGGGCGTGATGACCTTGCTGGGACACACCGATCGTCCGGTGCGCGGCCAGCACGCGGTGGTGGTCGGCGTGTCCAACCACGTGGGGCGTCCGTTGGTGCTGGAGTTGATGATCGCCGGCTGCACCACGACCTGTTGCCATCGTTTCACGCGTGACCTGGAGAGCTTCGTGCGCCAGGCCGACATCCTGGTGGTAGCGGTGGGCAAGCCGGGCCTGGTGAAGGGCGACTGGATCAAGCCCGGCGCGGTGGTGATCGACGTGGGCATCAATCGGCTCGACGACGGCCGACTGGTGGGCGATGTGGATTTCAAGGCGGCTGCGCAGCGTGCCAGCTGGATCACGCCGGTGCCCGGCGGCGTGGGCCCGATGACGGTGGCCACGCTGCTGGAAAACACGCTGGAAGCGGCGGAAGCGAACGCGATTTCCACCCGATCTGCCTGAAAAAAGCGCGATGGCCAGCGAGCCATCTGGCGAGCAACACGGTACGCCGCGTATAATTCCCTCTTTGCAGCGGGACTTTTCGCATGCGCATCCTCGCCGAGGCCCTGACCTACGACGACGTTTTTCTGGTTCCCGGCCACTCCATCGTGTTGCCGCGCGACGTCGACACCTCCACCCGGTTTACCCGCAACCTGCGTCTGAACATCCCCATCGTGTCCGCCGCGATGGATACGGTGACCGAAGCGCGCCTGGCCATCACCATGGCGCAGAACGGCGGCATCGGCATCATCCACAAGAACATGACGGCCGAGCAGCAGGCGGCCGAAGTGCGATTGGTGAAGAAGTTCGAGGCTGGCGTGATCCGCAGCCCGATCACCGTGGGCCCTGAAACCTCGATCCGCGAAGTGCTGCGCCTCACCCATGCGCACAACATCTCCGGCGTGCCGGTGGTCGAGGGCAGCAAGCTGGTGGGCATCGTCACCAGCCGCGACCTGCGCTTCGAGCGCAAGCACGATGACCCGGTGCGCAACATCATGACCCGCGAGGACAAACTGGTGACCGTGCGCGAAGGCGCCAGCCAGGATGAAGTGCTGTTGCTGCTGCACAAGCACCGCATCGAGAAGGTGCTGGTGGTGAACGACGCGTTCCAGTTGCGCGGCTTGATCACGGTGAAGGATATCCAGAAGGCGCGCGACAACCCCAATGCGGCGAAGGATCACCACGAGGCCTTGCTGGTCGGCGCTGCGGTGGGCGTCTCTGGCGATACCGAGCAGCGCGTGGCCGCGCTGGTGGATGCCGGTGTGGACGTGCTGGTGGTGGATACCGCGCATGGCCATTCGCAGGGCGTGATCGACCGCGTGGGCTGGGTAAAGAAACACTATCCGCAGGTGCAGGTGATCGCGGGCAACATCGTCACCGGCGAGGCGGCGCGCGCGCTGCTGGACGTGGGCGTGGACGCGGTGAAGGTGGGCGTGGGCCCCGGTTCGATCTGCACCACGCGCGTGGTGGCCGGCGTGGGCGTGCCGCAGATCACCGCCATCGACATGGTGGCCACGGCGCTGAAGGACGAGATCCCGTTGATCGCCGATGGCGGCATCCGCTATTCCGGCGATATTCCCAAGGCGCTCGCCGCGGGCGCGTCGAGCGTGATGCTCGGCTCGATGTTCGCCGGTACCGAGGAATCCCCCGGTGAGGTCGAGCTGTTCCAGGGCCGCTCGTACAAGAGTTATCGCGGCATGGGCTCGATCGGTGCGATGGCGCTGGGTTCGAAGGACCGTTATTTCCAGGAAGAGGCCGACGCGGACAAGCTGGTGCCCGAAGGTATCGAAGGCCGCGTGCCGTACCGCGGCCCGCTGCGCAACATCATCCATCAGCTGATCGGCGGCCTGCGTGCCTCGATGGGTTACCTGGGCGCGGCCACGATCGAGGACGTGCGCAGCAAGGCCCAGTTCGTGAAGGTTACTTCCGCCGGCGTCACCGAGGCGCATCCGCACGACATCCAGATCACCAAGGAAGCGCCGAATTACCGGTTGAATTCGTGATCCGGGAGGGAAGGGTGCTCATTACCATGCTCGCCCTTCCCACTACACGCCGTACCACACCGTCGTCATCCCGGCGAAAGCCGGAGGAGCTCTACAACAGCCGAAGGCTGGTCATCCAGCGCCTTCCCAAGCTTCGCGGCACAAGTCACTGGATCCCGGCTTTCGCCGGGATGACGGATGTGGGGAATCGTCGCTCCACGCAGCTTTCGGCTTTCGCCGGGGCGACCGACATGCCGCTTCGGTTACCCGTCGCACTCGTTCGCCCATCCTTTCCCGATACCAGTCCGCCGCTCATGACCAACATCCACTCCCACAAAATACTCATCCTCGATTTTGGCGCGCAGTACACGCAGCTGATCGCGCGGCGCATCCGCGAGATCGGGGTGTATTGCGAGATCTGGGCGTGGGATCACGATCCGACACAGATTGCCGCGTTCGGCGCCAAGGGCATCATCCTGTCGGGCGGGCCCGAATCCACCACGCTGGCCGATGCGCCCAAGGCACCGCGGCAAGTGTTCGATGCCGGTGTGCCGATCCTGGGCATCTGCTACGGCATGCAGACGATGGCGGCGCAGTTGGGTGGCGCCACCGAAGCGGCCGAGGCGCGCGAGTTTGGCCACGCCAGCGTGGACATCATTGCCCCCAGCCGCCTGTTCGACGGCCTCAACGATCATCCGGGCGACCACAAGCTCGACGTGTGGATGAGTCACGGCGACCATGTCGCCACCGCGCCGCCCGGTTTCACGGTCACTGGCCGCACCGCGCGCATCCCCGTGGCGGTGATGGAGAACGACGACAAGCGGTGGTACGGCGTGCAGTTCCACCCGGAAGTCACCCACACCAAGCAGGGCGAGCCGCTGCTGAAGCGCTTCGTCAGCGAGATCTGCGGTTGCGCCACGCTGTGGACGGCGGCCAACATCATCGACGACCAGATTGCCCGCGTGCGCGAGCAGGTGGGTGATGACCATGTGTTGCTGGGCCTGTCCGGCGGCGTCGATTCCTCCGTGGTGGCCGCGCTGCTGCACAAGGCCATCGGTGACCGGCTGACCTGCGTGTTCGTCGACACCGGCCTGTTGCGCTGGAAAGAGGGCGACCAGGTGATGGCGACCATGGCCGAGCACATGGGCGTCAAGGTGATCCGTGTCGACGCCGCCGACCGCTATTTCAAGGCGCTCGAAGGCGTGGCCGACCCCGAGGCCAAGCGCAAGATCATCGGCGGGCTGTTCATCGAGATCTTCGACGAGGAGTCGGCAAAGATCACCGCCGACGGCAGCAAGGTGAAATGGCTGGCGCAGGGCACGATCTACCCCGACGTGATCGAGTCGGCCGGCAGCAAGACCGGCAAGGCCCACGTCATCAAGAGCCACCACAACGTGGGCGGACTGCCCGCGCACATGCAGCTGAAGCTGGTCGAGCCGCTGCGCGAACTGTTCAAGGACGAGGTGCGCCGCATCGGCGTGGCGCTTGGCCTGCCGCGCGCGATGGTCTATCGCCACCCGTTCCCCGGCCCGGGCCTGGGCGTGCGCATCCTGGGCGAAGTGAAACGCGAATACGCCGAGCTGCTGGCCCAGGCCGATGCGATCTTCATCGACGAGCTGCGCAAGGCCGACCTGTACGACACCACCAGCCAGGCGTTCGCCGTATTCCTGCCGGTGAAATCGGTGGGCGTGGTGGGCGATGCGCGCGCGTACGAGTGGGTGATCGCGCTGCGCGCGGTGGAAACCATCGACTTCATGACGGCGCACTGGGCGCACCTGCCGTACGACTTCCTTGGCAAGGTTTCAAATAGAATTATCAATGAGTTGCGCGGTGTTTCTCGCGTAGTCTATGACATCAGTGGCAAGCCGCCCGCAACCATCGAGTGGGAGTAGGAAAATCAGTCACCTACGCAAGCCCAGGGAGGCCGGCAACTTGCCGGCTTTCTCATGTATGAACCACAATGCATTGAAATGACTGAAGAAAATACCGGAGCCACCAACGCCTTTTCGGCGGCCGATATTCGGCACATGCGTCACGCCCTGCAACTGGCGGCGCATGCCCGCGATGCCGAGGGCGAAGTCCCGGTGGGTGCGGTGCTGGTGCAGGGGGAGGAGGTGATTGGCCTGGGCTGGAACCGCAACATCACCTTGCACGATCCGACTGCCCACGCCGAGGTGATGGCGATGCGCGCGGCAGGCGAGAAAATGGCCAATCACCGGCTGACCGGCGCCACGCTTTACGTCACGCTGGAGCCGTGCGTGATGTGCGCGATGGCGATGATCCACGCCCGCCTCGGCCGCGTCGTCTACGCCGCCGTCGACCCCAAGACCGGCGCCGCCGGCGGCATGTTCGACACGCTGGTCGACGAGCGCCACAACCATCGCATCGAGGTGGCCGGCGGCCTGCTGGCCGAGGAATCGGCCCGCATGCTGCGCGAGTTCTTCCGCGCGCGTCGCTGAGCCATCAATCGGCGACGGTGGCCAGGACGCCGTCGGCGGCGCTGTCGGCGTGGCTGTCGAGCAACTGCAGCGGCATGCCCCACGGCGCCAGGAAGTCGAGCACCATCCGGCCGGCCAGCGGGCCGGAGGTCAAGCGGTGGGGTGAACCGTTCACCGTGACGCCTTCGCGGCGCAGCCAGTCGCCGCCGTGCCGCAGGTCGTCGGCGACGAACCGCAGCGGCTGATCCGGCTTGGCCGACGCGGCGGGAACGCCGCGGTTGTCGAACAGCTCGACGATAGAGCCGGTATCGCAGGACAAGAGCACGGAGCTGGCCGACTTCCTGGTGACGTTCGCATCGATCGGCCGGCAATCCAGCACGTCCTGGAAGAACGTCACCGCCTGCGCCATATCCGGCACGCCGACCCGCGCGTAACCGGTGCCGTACAAGGTGGCCGCGCCGGCGCTCGGCGACGCCATCGCCGCCAGGGCGAGGGCGAGCAAGCACAACGTGTGCAACAACATCGAAGACCGTGATTTGCGCATGGCGCGACATCCGGGTGCCTATGACGGTGACTGGATGGGCGCGGGCGAGGCCGGACAAAAGCCAGCCATCCATGATCAATGCGTTTCCGGTTGCGAACGATCGTCCGTGGCAACGGGCCCGTCCAGCACGCCGCTCGTGGGCGGCGTGATCCATGCGCCCACGCGCCACGTGGCGGCTCTTCACGCGAGCTAGGCAACGGCGTCCGTAGATTCGATGGGATGAAAAATGACGAATCTGGCGCATTTGCCCGCCTCGGCGACGAGAACTTCGAGTACTCGCACGACTACCTGCGCGCACCGCCAGCTGGCGGGGCGGCTGCGCTCAAGCCATCGGCGCTGGAGCGCGCGTTCGAGCAGTTCGTGGCGGAAAGGGACTTCCCCTGCCTGGGCGCCAAGTCGGCGCAGAGTCGCGGGCGCCTGCATTACCTGCACGCCCGCGACATCGAAAGCGACAGCGCGGACCGGCTGATCACCGCCGGCGTGCAGGCGTTTGCCGCCGATGTCACCAGCCACAGCATGTTCGTGAGCCTGGTGGTGCTGTTTCCGCGTTCGGCGCGGCTGTCCGAGCAGGCTTTCGAAACGGCGCTGTGGCAACGCCTGCAATCGATCCATGCGCTGGATCGGGCCTCGTATCGCTGGGACCCCAACGTCAGCAGCGATCCGGCTTCGGCACGTTTCAGCATGAGCGTGGGCGGGCGCGCGTTCTACGTGATCGGTCTGCACCCGGATGCCAGCCGCCCGGCGCGCCGCTTCTCCTGCCCGGCGATGGTGTTCAACCTGCACAGCCAGTTCGAACGCCTGCGCGAGGACGGCCGCTACCCCAGGCTGCGACGGGCGATCATCGAACGCGACGTGGCGTTTTCCGGATCGGCCAACCCGATGCTGGCCGTGCATGGCGAAAGCCCCGAAGCACGCCAGTACAGCGGCCGCCAGCTGGACGCCGGCTGGGTTTGCCCGTTCCATGCCGAAAACGAAGGAAACCCCGGATGATCCACACCATCGCGCCGCGCAGCGGGGTGGCGTTCGAACTGAAGCGCGGTGAGCTCTTGAAGGTGATCGACCCGATGGGCGAGCAGGTGGCCGACCTGGTGGCGTTCAACCGCCACGACATCGGGGAGGCCATCTCGTCGGGACGCAGCATCGACTACGCCAGCAGGATCTACCTCAGCACCGGCGATCCGATCTATTCCAACCGCAGCGGCATCATGCTGCTGATTCGCGAGGACACCGTCGGGCGGCATGATTTCCTGCTGTCGCCCTGTTCGGCCGAGATGTTCCGCATCATCTACGGCGACGCCCATCCGCACCGGGGCTGCTTCGGCAACCTGGCCGCGGCGCTTGCCCCGCATGGCGTGCAGCCCGATGCGATCCCGACGGCGTTCAACGTTTTCATGAACGTGCCGATCGACGCACGAACCGGCGCGATCCGGGTAGAGCCGCCGCTGAGCGCGGCAGGCGACTACATCACATTCGAGGCGCAAATGGATCTGCTGATCGGTCTCACGGCCTGCTCGGCGGGCCAGTCGAACAACTTCAGCTACAAGCCCATCCAGTACGAGGTATCGGCCGGTGCCTGAGGTGTCCACCGGCATGCACGCAAACGCTTCGGTGGCGCGATCGCTGGCTGGCGCGAGGGCAGGGCGAGGCGCCCTGGAGTGCCTGCCCAAATGGCTGAACCTGGTGCCGATGGTGTTGCAGTGGTGCTGGTTGGGCCTGCGCTACCGCAGCGTGACCTTGCCATCGGCAGCCAACCCGGCGATCACCACGGGCGGATTGGTGGGCGATGGCAAGGCGGAATATTTCGCCGGCATGGGACAGCACGCGCTTTCGATGACGGCGCCTTTCGCGATGCTGCAGGCCAATGGCGACGATGCGCTGGCGCAGGCGCTGATGCGGATGCATGCCACCGGGCTCACGTTCCCGGTCGTGGTCAAGCCCGAGCGCGGCTGGTGCGGTTTTGGCGTGCAGCGGATCGACAACACGCCGCAATTGGCCGTCTATCTGGCGGGCTATCCGAGGGGCGAGCCGCTGATGCTGCAGCGTCACCTGGACGAACCGGGCGAAGCGGGGATTTTCTACGCCCGCATGCCCGGGCAAGCCACCGGCAGGATCTGCGGCATCGTGCTGCGCCACTACCCGCAGGTGATCGGTGACGGTGCCAGCACCGTGTCGCAGCTGATCGCCGCCGATCCGCGGCTGCGTCGCGCCCATCGATCACGCCGGCACCGTTTTCGCTGCGACCTCGCGCAGATACCGCCGGCCGGCCAATCGGTGCGGCTGTCGCTGATTGGGTCCATCCGCGCCGGCGGGCGCTACGAGGATGGCAGCGAACTGGCCGGCGGCGAACTGACCGCGGCGGTCGATGCCATCGCACGGGACATGCCGCACTTCCACGTCGGCCGGTTCGACGTGCGCTATGCCAGCGTGGCGGATCTGCGCCAGGGTCGGTTTCGCATCATGGAAGTCAACGGTGCGGGCTCCGAGGCGGTCTACGCCTGGGACCCGAAATACTCGTTGCGTGAGGCTTATCGCATGGTCTTTGCCAAACAGCGGATGCTGTTCGAGATGGGTGCGGCCAACCGGGCGCGCGGCCATCGTCCCGTCGGCGCGCTGGCACTTGCCCGGCATTTCCTGCGCCAGCAGAAGCTGATCCACCGGTATCCGCCCTCCAATTGAGCATCGGTGCCCGCGCCGCGGCGGCGATCAATCCGGGGTTTCCCGGTTGTTCCGTTCGATGGCGGCCCGGCGCGTCTTCCACACTTCCGCCGTCTGCGGCTTGACGAACAAAGTCAGCAACTCCGCGTGCGCGGCCTTGGCGCCTTTCTCGATGCGGTGAATGCAGGTTTCGATCTGCGGCGTGGTCAGCGCGTCCTCGAACTCGGCACTCAGCGCCGCCACCACCTGATTCGGGCCCATCTGCATCGTCAGCACGCCGTTGGCGCAACGCACGCCCGGATCATTCGCCGCGATGGCAAGGATCGCCTCGCGCACCACCGGATGGGCCGGCTCGCCAAGCAGCAAACCCTTGCTTTCGCGCGCCAGCAGGATCGCCGACACGGTGAGCACCAGGGCGATGCCGATCGACGCCACGCCATCGAGCCGCGGCTCGCTGAACGCGTGCGAACCGAGCACGCCCAGGAAGGCGATCAGCAGGCCGAGCAGGGCGGCGCTGTCTTCCAGCAGGACGGTGAACGTGCTGGGGTCCTTGCTCTGCCGGAACGCCTCGAAATAACCGAGCTTGCCCTTGTGGCGGCGAAACTCGCGCAGCGCGATCACCCAGGAGGTGCCCTCGAAAACCACCGACACCGCCAGCACGATGTAGTTGATCGCGGGGTTGGCCATCGCCTCCGGCTGGCGCATGTGCGCCACGCCCTCGTAGAACGACACCCCCGCGCCCAGCGCCAGCACCAGCAGCGCCACGATGAAACTCCAGAAATACAGCTCGCGGCCGTGGCCGAACGGGTGTGCATCATCCGGCGGCGCCTTGGCCCGATGCAGGCCGTACAGCAACAGCACCTCGTTGACCGTATCCACCAGCGAATGCACGCCCTCGCTGAGCATCGCCGAGCTGCCGGAGAACGCCGCCGCCACGAACTTGCTGGCCGCGATCAGCAGATTGCCGCCCAGCGCCACATACACCACTACGCTGGAACCGGACGCTGTGGACATGACGGGTCTCCTGCAGTGGCGTGATGCGACGGGAAGGTGTCGCCACGACAAGCGACCGCGCCATCTTGCACGGCCGGCTTTCCACGGAAAGTGAATGCCACCGATGAAGGACGATCGGCCTGTTCACGGCAGGAAACGCACCGATCGCGAAGCCGGACTTTTCCGGCCTGGGTCGCGCACCGATATCGGATGCACCCAAACCTGTCATGCGCCGCTGCGATCGGGCGCACATCATGGAAACGCTCCGATGAAACGTCACCTGTCCACCTTGCTGCAGCGCAAGCGCTCCGAGTTTGATGGCGCTTCCCATGCCTCCGCGCCGGCAACCCGGCGTGCGAATGCCGTTCCGACGGAATTGAACGGATACGACTGGCTGCAACGGATCAAGCGTGCGCGCATGGTCCGCGTCTCCGGTGCCTGAAACGGTCAGGCGGCCAGGCAACGCGGCGCCATTGAAGGCTCAATCGGTCCCGCACCACTGGTGTTCGCAAGGCTCGCCATCGCCGTCACCGTCCATCTGGGTGCCGGGACATTGCCTGAGGAAATAGGTGGCCTCCGCGCATGACGTCATCTGCGAACAACGGGTACGGCCGTCGCAGCTGAACGTTTGATCGGGGATGCTCGGCCTGGCCCGGATGGCGTGCGCCGCGGGTTCCGTGTGCGCGGCACGTCCCGGCGCAAGCCATGCCCGGCCATACCAACCGGCAACGCCCAACGCCAGCAAACCCAGGATCATCACCGCGGTGCCTGCGCGGCGCGTCGCGGGTGGCGCGCCATGGGTGGCTGCGGGAGGTCCGGCACGGCGGCTGCCAGGGCGCATGATGCGAACGGCGCGCTTCTTTCCGTCCTGGCGAAGATCGATTTCGAACGACACGAGCTCGCCGATGCGTGGCCGAACGCCGTCGCGCGGGAAGGCGGAAACATGCACGAAAATCTCCTCCGTGCCTGTCGCCGGTTCGATGAAGCCGAAGCCGCGATCGTCATTCCATTTCACCAGCGTTCCGTGGCTTCGCATGGGCGTGGCTTCCTTCATTCTTGTCACGACGGGACGTGGCGCGATGTTCCGGCGAGGGCGTCGACAGCGTCAAGCGATGCGCCGGTTCTCCCCCAAACGTCATGGCCGATTCGTGACCTCTGACCCTTCGTGGACGGCGTGGGCGCGGCATACGCTGCGCGCGTCGATCTGGTTCCGGTGAGGGTGATTCCACCGGCGGCAGATGGACGCTTCAACTTCATACGAGCTGGCTGCCATCCCCATGGCGGCTCGTCCCGACGCATGGAAAAAAAGGAAAATCCCATGAACCATTTCAGCTCTCCCTCTCCCCGCCATTTCCATCGCTTCTCCTTCCGCGGCCTGGCGGTTGCCGCCGTCCTTGGTGCCTGCGGCATGGTGGGCTCCGTCGCGGTCCAGGCCCAGGCCACCGCCGGCCACATCTTCGGAAAGGCGCCGGCGGGTGACACCGTAAGGGCGAGAAGCACCACCACCGGCCTGCAGCGCCACGTCGAGGTGGACGCCAAGGGCCGCTACTCGATCAGCGCCTTGCCGGTCGGTATCTACACGGTGACGCTGGAGGAAAACGGCAAGCCCGTGGTCAAGCACCTGAACGTTGGCGTTGTCGTGAATCGCGGCATCAAGGTCGATTTCGATTGCACGCAAGGCCAGTGCGGACAGGCTGCCGAAAACCGGTGATGCCGGTGGCGTGGCCGGCCAACACCCTGCGGGGCGGCAACCGGCCGCGCTGAATGCGTCATCGTCATGAAGTGCCCGGCGCCGGAAGACGCCGGACACTTGCGGTTCTGCCGCGGTTTTACTTTTGCCCGGTGTCGATGCCGTCGAACAAGTGGTTGATCGAAGCGTAATCCAGTGCCGGGCGTGCCGGGTGGCCTTCGCCGTCATGCAGGAAACGGTTCGCGAGCCCGGCCACGCATTCCATGGTGGCAATCGAAATCGACGCGCCGGCACTCAGTCGCCGCACGCCCAGGGCAGCCAGCTCCGCCACGCCTGGCAGGCCGGGTCGACTCATCACATTCAATGGCAAGCCCGCCTCCGCGACGAGGCGGCGGATGTCGTCCACATCGACCACGCCGGGCACGAACAGGTTGTCGGCACCGGCCGCGCGATATCGTGCTGCACGGGCCAGGGTTTCCCCGACGCGCTGGTCGTCGCTGGCGAGGCCGCGCAGATAGACGTCCGTGCGGGCGTTGACGAACAGATCGACGCCGCGCTGGGCGGCCATGCGCTTGATTCGCTCGATCTTGCTGGCGAGCAGGTCGGGGCTGTCGGCACCGTCTTCGATATTGATGCCGACGGCGCCAGCGTCGATCACGCGGGCGACATTGTCGGCGACGGTCGCGGGATCGCTGGCGTAACCGTCCTCGAAGTCGACGCTGAGCGGCACGCGAATCACGCGGACGATGCGGGCAACGGTGTCGGCCACGTGCTGAACGGGCAACTGGCTGCCATCGGCGTGGCCGTTGGCCCAGGCGACACCCGCGCTGGTGGTGGCAATGGCCCTGGCGCCGAGGCTTTCGATCAACCGGGCGCTGCCGGCGTCCCAGGCATTGGCGAGCAGCAGCAGGCCGTGCTGGTGCAACTGGCGGAAGGTGGCGGCGTGATTGGTGGCTGTCATCGGGGTGGCTCCGGCGAGTCGGTTGGAGATGGTTGCGAGTGTTTCATGCGGCGCGTTTCCGCGGCTCGCCGTTTTCGGTCAGCAACGCCTGGAGTTTCCCACTGTGCACCGTGTTGGCGTGGCTTGCGTGCATTCACTGGCGTGGCAATCGCGCCATGTGCAGCAACACGCCAGCCAGGCTTTTCAGGTCCTGCGCGTTGTGATGGGCCACCCGCCGCAGGTTCGCGGCCGATCCGCCGCGCAGGTAGGCGAGCCACGCCGCCGGCGCCTCCGCGCCCGGCAGGTCGTCTTCGCGAACCACGCCGAGCAGTTGCCGCTCGGCTGTGGCCAGGCGGCAGTTTTCCCATTGGCCTTTCCAGTGGCGGCGCACGGGATGCAGCAGGTCGAGGTGGCCCAGGCCGGTCAGCGGGTCGGGCAAGCGGGCCAGGCGGTAGCGCGTCTTGAGCAGGGGCGAGTCGTAGCATTTGCCGTTGTAGCTGACGAGCACGGTGTCGTCGGCCAGCCAACTGGCGAACGTGCGCAGCATGGCGGTTTCGGCGGCCATGGCTGTGATGGTGAGCTGGCGGATGCGAAAGCGACCCTCGTGCCAGTCGGCCGCGCCGATCATGAAGGCGCGGGTGCCGGTGCCGCCGGCCAGGCCGGTGGTTTCGGTGTCGAAGTGCAGCAGGCGGCGATGGTGTACCGGCTCCATCCGGGCAAAAGTGGCGTCGACGGTTTCGGGCGGAGCGAGCCAGTCGACGTGGGCTTCGGTGTAGCGCAGGCCGGGGGCAAGCTCGATGCCGGGGACGTCGCGGTCACTGGATGCCAGGTACGTTGGGCCGCGTTTGAGCTGGGCGTGGCGTTGCAACAGGCGGCGAACATCGGGTGAGAGGGATTTTTGCGTGATCGGTGACGGCGCTTTCGACTTCGCTGCGCCAAGCCTGTCCCGAGCCTTGTCGAAGGGCTCAGGGTGAACGGTTGTGGGAGAAGACGCTTGTCCCGCATCCGCGCGCAACTGCCGCAGTTTTTCGGCCAAGGCACTCACAGCGCCACCAGCAGCGCCAGCACGCGCAACGCCAGCGATTTGGGCGTCTGGACGTCCAAATTATCGTTGTGTTCGTCCGCAGCAAGTATGGGCCCCACGCAGCCGGGACAACCGGCGCGGCAGTCGCAGCGTTCGATCAGGGTGATCGACTGGGCGACCAGATCCTCGCGGCGCTGGAACAGCGGTTCGCTCTGGCCGATGCCGCCGGGGAAGGCGTCGTACAGGTAGACGGTGGGCGTGAACGGCGCATCGGGCGCCAGCGCGGCGGGCTGGCCGTCGCTGCCGCGCAGCTGGCCGCGGCCGTTGAGGTCGGCGCTGACGAACCAGGCGCCATCGCCGCTGCCCACCGATTTCTGCAGGTCGCGCGCCTCGGCCATCACTGCCACGGTGGCCACGATATGCAGCGCGTAGGCGGCGCCCAGGAAACCGTCCAGCGCCTGCTGCCGATCCGCGAATGCCGAAGCCAGCACGGCTTGCGACAGCTGCCACCAAACGGCGGTGGTGTGCAGCTCCTGGTCGGGCAGGTTGACCGGGCCGTAGCCGATGTTTTCATGCGAGTAGAAGCGGATTTTCTTGTAGCCGGGCACGCGGCGCACCACGTGCACTTCGCCGTGGTTTGCCTTCCCGCGGCCGGCGCCGGCGCTGTCGAAACAATCCAGCACCTTCAGCTTGGTGTAGTCGATGGCGTCGGTGTAGTAGTCGACTTCGGTGCGCGTGACGTAGGCCTTGCGGCCTTCCCAGTCCAGCCGCTCCACCTGGTAGGGCACCGACTGGATCATGTGGATGGCGCCTTCGTACAAGGTCACCGGCGCGGCGCTGTAATCGACCTCGGCGATGATGGTCTGGCGGCCGTTGGTGCGGTCGACCACCACGAAATTGCCGTCCGCCACCGCACGCAATGACACCGCGATGGCGGGGTAGCTGTCGGCGATCCACTCCCAGCGGTCGCCCTCGCGATGCAGCACGCCTTCCTCGCCCAGCACGTCCAGCCACGGCGTGGCGACCTCGTTGCCGAACATCTCCTCGCCCACGAACGGCAATTCGAACGCGGCGCAGCGGATGTGGTCGAGCAGGATCAATGGTTGATCCGGCTGGATGCGCGCGTGTTCGGGTGTGGCGCCCTGGAAGAACTCCGGGTGGCGCACCAGGTACTGGTCCAGCGGATCGGAGCTGGCCACCAGCACGCCCAGCGCGGACTGCTGCCGGCGCCCGGCGCGGCCGAAACGCTGCCACGTGGCGGCGACGGAACCGGGGTAGCCGTTCAGCACCACCGCGTCCAGCGCACCGATATCCACGCCCAGCTCCAGCGCCGAGGTGCTGACGATGCCGTCCACGCTGCCCGCGCGCATGTCGCGTTCGGCCGCGCGGCGCTCCTTCGGCAGGTAGCCGCCGCGGTAGGCGCGGATGCGCGGGCGCTTGCGCGGGTCGTGGTCGAATACGTCCTTGAGGTACTTGGTGAGCACCTCGACCATGCTGCGGCTCTGCGCGAACACCAGCGTCTTCAGCCCGGACTTGATCGCCAGCCGCGCGATGCGGTTGGTCTGCGAACGCGCCGACGCGCGCAGGCCAAGATCCGGGTTCACCACCGGCGGATTCCACAGCATCACGTGCTTCTCGCCGGTTGGCGCGCCACTTTCAACGATGGCGGTGACCGCATCCTCGATCAGCGCCTCGGCATGCTCGCGCGGGTTGCCGATGGTGGCCGAGCAGAGGATGAACTGCGGCGTCACGCCGTAGAACGCACACACCCGTTTCAGCCGGCGGATCACGTTGGCCACGTGCGAGCCGAACACGCCGCGATAGGTGTGCACCTCGTCGATCACCACGTAGCGCAGGTTCTCGAAGAACTGCGCCCACTTGGTGTGATGCGGCAGGATCGCCTGGTGCAGCATGTCCGGGTTGCTGACCACGATGTCGCCGTGCAGACGGATCGCCTGGCGCGCATCGCCGGGCGTGTCGCCGTCGAAGGTAAACGCCTTGACGCCCAACTCGCCGGCCTGGTTCAGTTCCAGCAACTCGGCCACCTGGTCCTGCGCCAGCGCCTTGGTGGGGAACAGGTACAGCGCCTTGGCGTGCTGCTGCATCGCCGCGCTGATCACCGGCAGCGTGTAGCACAACGACTTGCCCGACGCAGTGGGCGTGGCCACGGCCACATGCGCGCCGGCTTGGGTGGCGGCCCACGCTTCGGCCTGATGGCTGTAAAGCCGGTCGACGCCGCGGCTGCGCAAGGCCTGCGCCAGCGCGGGCGGCAAATCAGGCGGCAGCGGCGCGTAGATGCCTTCCTGCGCGGGCACCACGAAGGCACCGGTGATGCGTGCGGCGTAACGCTTGTTGAGCCGCTGCGCCAGCGAGCGGCCATCGCCGGGGCTGCGCAGCACCAGTTCGTCGGCGGCGTGGTAACGGTCGGGCAAGGCGTTCACGGGCGGATCTCGGCGGGCAGGGCGGCATGACAGCAAGGGGTGGTCTCATCCGCTGAGATCGCGCGGAGCAAGACTGAAGCCGCACCGCGACGTTCATCTTTCTCTTCTTCATTTTCACCACAAAAGGTGAAAAGATACCAGCCATGACCCTGCAGCTCACCGCCCGCCAATCCAACATCCTGGATTTCATCCGCGACCGCCTGGAACACACCGGCCAGGCGCCCACGCTGGAGGAAATCGGCCAGGCCATGGGGCTGTCCAACGTCAGCGCGGTGCTGAAACACGTGCGCTCGCTGGAGGCGAAAGGCCGGCTGCAGATCGAGCCGAACCGCTCGCGCGGCATCCGCCTGGTGACCTCGGCCGACCCGCTGGACGCGGACACGATGGAGCTGCCGCTGGTGGGCCGCATCGCCGCCGGCGAGCCGCTGTTTTCCGACGCACGGGTGGAGCGCACGCTGCGCGTGTCCAGCTGGCTGTTCCGGCTGAAGCCGGATTACCTGGTGCGCGTGGTCGGTGATTCGATGCGCGACGAGGGCATCCTCGACCAGGACATCGTGGGCGTGCACGCCACGCCGGTGGCGCGCCACGGCCAGGTGGTAGCCGCAAGGGTGGGTGGCGACCGCTTCACCATCAAGCGGCTGTACTGGCAGGGTGACGTGATCCGGCTGCTGCCGAACAGCCCCGGCTACCAGCCGATCGATCCCGACCCCAGCGAGGATTTCGCCATCGAAGGCCTGTTCGCGGGCCTGCTGAGGGGCAGCTGATGGGCGCCGTGGTGGCCTTGTCCACGCTGCTGGATGCGCAGCAGGTCTGGCGCGGGCGGGCGGCGCCGCTGCCGGCGGGCGAGCAGCCCACTGGCTGGGCCGCGCTCGATGATGTGCTGCCGGCCGGTGGTTGGCCGCCGGCCGCGCTGTCGGAAATCCTGCTTCCTGCCGATGGCGTGGGCGAGTTGCGGCTGGTGCTGCCCAGCCTGGCGCGGCTCACCCAGGGCGGGCGGACCGTGGTGATCGTGGCGCCGCCGTACCTGCCGTGCGTGGCCGGCTGGCAGCAGCAGGGCGTGGACATGCGCCGGGTCGACATCGTCGCCGCGGGCGACAACGACGTGGCCTGGGCGATGGAGCAATGCCTGCGCTCGGGCAGTTGCGCGGCGGTGCTGGCGTGGCCGCGCCAGGCCGACGACCGCACGCTGCGGCGGCTGCAGGTGGCGGCCGATCACGGCCAGGCGCTGGCGTTTGCGTTTCGCGATCGCAAGCACCTGCCGCACGCCTCGCCGGCAGCCCTGCGGCTGGAGCTGGAGGCCGCGCCCCGCGCCCAGGTGTGGGTGCGCAAATGCCGTGGCGGATCGGTGCCGGCGCAGCCGGTGCCGCTCGGTCGCGCCCTGCATTGATGGCTGGCGGATATGTTGTGGGCCTGCATCGTGCTGCCGCACCTGGCGCTGGACGGCGTCCTTCGGCGTAACCCCCAGAGCGGGCCGCTGGTGCTGGTGGATGGACCGGTCAACGCGCGCCGCATCGTGTCCGCCAACCGCGAGGCGCGCGAGGCGGGCTTGCACGTGGGCCAGCGGTTGAGTGCCGCGCAGGCCTTGCTGACCCGCTTCGATGCCGTGCCCTACGACCGCGCGGCGGTGGATCGCTGGCACCGTTTCCTGGCCGCCGTGGCGTACCGCTACAGCTCCGAGGTGAGCCTGTTGCCGCATGCGATCGTGCTGGAGGTGAGCCGCAGCATGAGCCTGTTCGGCCCCTGGCCGCGGCTGGAAGCGATGCTGCGCGCCGATCTCGCCGCGCTGGGTTTTCGCCATCGCATCACCGCCGCGCCCACGCCGCATGCCGCGCATGTGCTGGCCGGTGTCAGCGACGGCCAGGCGGTGCTGACGCCCGATGCCATGCGCCAGGCATTGCAGCGTGTGCCGATCGGCAAGAGCCGCCTGCCGGCGATGGCGACGGAAACCTTGCCCGGCATGGGCATCCGCACGCTGGGCCAGTTGCTGGCGCTGCCGCGCGATGGCCTGCGCCGGCGTTTCGGCGCCGGGCTGCTGGAGATGCTCGACCGGCTCACCGGCGACCTGCCTGCGGGGCTGGACAGCTATCGCCCCCCCGACGTTTTCGACCTGCGCATCGAGCTGATGCACGAGGTGGAAAACATCGCCTCGCTGGTCTTTCCCCTGCGCCGCATGACCGGCGATCTGGCCGCCTATCTGGCCGGACGCGACGGCGGCGTGCAGCGGTTCACGCTGCGGCTGGAACATCGCGACGGCAGGGTCACCGAGGTGCCGGTGGGCCTGCTCACGCCCGAGCGCGAACCCGGCATGCTGTTCGAACTGGCGCGCGGCCGGCTCGATCAGGTGCAACTGCCCGAGCCGGTGCTGGCGATGCGGCTGGTGGCGCGCGAACTGCCGCCGTTCGTGCCGGCGGGCCGCGACCTGTTCGACGAGCGGCCCACCCATGCGCTGCCACTTGACCAGTTGCGCGAACGCCTGCGCGCGCGGCTGGGCGATCGCGCCGTGCATCAGCTGGACAGCACTACCGATCCACGGCCGGAGCGGGCGCAGGCCGTTGCAGGAAACCCCTGTAGGAGCGGCTTCAGCCGCGAGGCCTTTGGGCCGGGATTCGGGATTCGGGATTCGGGATTCGCAAAAGCAAAAGCGTCGCGGCTGAAGCCGCTCCTACAGGGGATTGGACCACGCCCCACCTGGTTGCTGGATCGCCCCATTCCCTTGCGCGGCGCGGCGCCGCGCATCCTGGCGGGCCCCGAGCGGCTGGAAACCGGCTGGTGGGATGGCGGCGAGGTGTGTCGCGATTACTACGTGGTGGAGACCTCGCTGGGCCAGCACGCGTGGGCGTTCTGCGCGCCGGGCGAGCAGGACGGCTGGATGCTGCAGGGCTGGTTCGCATGACGGACTACGCCGAGCTGCATTGCCTGTCCGACTTCTCCTTCGGCCGCGGCGCCTCGAACGCGGGCGAGTTGTTCGAGCGCGCCAAGGCCTGCGGCTACCACGCGCTGGCGATCACCGACGAATGCTCGCTGGCCGGCATCGTGCGCGCCTACCAGGCTTCGACCGAGCTGGGCCTGAAGCTGATCGTGGGCGTCGAATTCCAGCTGGAGGATGGCCCGAAGCTGGTGCTGCTGTGCGAGAACAAGCAAGGCTATGTGGAACTGTGCCGGTTGATCACCCGCGGCCGCCGCGCGTCGGAAAAAGGCAGCTACCGGCTCACCCGCGCCGACATGGAAAACGGCATGCCGGGCACGCTGGCCTTGTGGGTGCCCGACGCGCCACCGGACATCGCCCACGGCCGCTGGATGCGCGAGACCTTTGGCGACCGCGCCTGGCTGGCGGTGGAGCTGCATCGCGGCCCCGACGACGCGGCGCGCCTGCGCGAACTGCAAGCGCTGGGCGATACGCTCGGCCTGCCGCTGGTGGCCAGCGGCGACGTGCACATGCATGTGCGCAGGCGCCTGGCCCTGCAGCACACGCTCACCGCGATCCGCCACCGCGTGCCGATCGCCGAGGCGGGCGCGCTGATCTTCCGCAATGGCGAGCGGCACCTGCGCCGCTGCGACGTGCTGGCCGGGATCTATCCCGACGCCTTGCTGCAGGAAAGCGTGCGCATCGCCGAGCGCTGCACGTTCCACATGAGCGAGCTGCACTACGACTATCCGGCGGAGCTGGTGCCGCCAGGCCACACGCCTGGCAGCTGGCTGCGCCAGTTGGCAGAGGAGGGCATCCGGTGGCGCTGGCCGAGCGGCGCCAGCGCCAAGGTGCGCAAGCTGATCGATGAAGAGCTGGCGTTGATCGCATCGAAAAAGTACGAGGCGTTCTTCCTCACCGTGCACGACATCGTCCGCTTCGCGCGCGGCGAAGGCATCCTCTGCCAGGGTCGTGGCTCGGCCGCCAACTCCGCCGTGTGTTTCGCGCTGGGCGTGACCGAGGTGGACCCGGAGGTCAACGAACTGTTGGTGGCGCGCTTCATCAGCGAAGACCGCGACGAGCCGCCCGACATCGACGTCGATTTCGAGCACGAGCGGCGCGAGGAGGTGATCCAGTACATCTACAAGAAGTACGGCCGCGAACGCGCCGCGCTGGCCGCCACCGTGATCTGCTATCGCGGCCGCAGCGCCGTGCGCGACGTGGCCAAGGCGCTGGGCCTGCCGCTGGATCAGGTCGACCGGCTCAGCGACATCTTTGCGCGCGGCTGGGGCGACAGCAGCGCCGAGGAACGCCTGCGCGAACAGGGCTTCGACCCGGACAGCCCGATCATCCGCCGCGTATTGAAGCTCACCCACGAACTGCTCGGCATGCCGCGGCACCTGTCGCAGCACGTCGGTGGCTTCGTGATCTCCAACACCTCGCTGAGCGAGATGGTGCCGGTGGAAAACGCGGCGATGGTCGATCGCACGGTGATCCAGTGGGAGAAGGACGATCTCGACTACATGCGCATGCTGAAGGTCGACTGCCTGGCGCTGGGCATGCTCACCTGCCTGCGCAAATGCTTCGGCCTGGTGGAACGCGAGCATGGCATCACGAAAACCATCGCCACGATCGAACCCGATGACAAGGACACCTACGCCATGATCCAGCGCGCCGACACCGTCGGCGTGTTCCAGATCGAAAGCCGCGCGCAGATGGCGATGCTGCCGCGGCATCGACCGGAAAAGTTCTACGACCTGGTGATCCAGGTGGCGATCGTGCGGCCCGGGCCGATCCAGGGCGACATGGTGCATCCGTATTTGCGGCGACGTAACGGTGAGGAAGAAGTCGTCTACCCCTCGCCGCAATTCAAGGCGGTGCTGCAACG
The DNA here is from genome assembly GCF_039523575.1 of Rhodanobacter caeni. Taxonomy (NCBI): domain Bacteria; kingdom Pseudomonadati; phylum Pseudomonadota; class Gammaproteobacteria; order Lysobacterales; family Rhodanobacteraceae; genus Rhodanobacter; species Rhodanobacter caeni. The sequence goes on from NZ_BAAAFO010000001.1 coordinate 920,794, forward strand.
CACGCTCGGCGTGCCGCTGTTCCAGGAGCAGGTGATGCAACTGGCCATCGTGGCGGCCGATTTCAGCGCAGGCGAGGCCGACAAGCTGCGCCGTTCGATGGGGGCGTGGAAGCGCCACGGCGGGCTGGAGCCGCATCGCGACAAGCTGATCCGCGGCATGCTGAAGAACGGCTACACGGCCGCGTTCGCCGAACGCATCTTCGAGCAGATCAAGGGTTTTGGCTCCTACGGGTTTCCCGAATCGCACGCGGCCAGTTTCGCCAACCTGGTCTACGCCTCGTGCTGGCTGAAATGCCATTACCCGGCGGCGTTCGCCTGCGCCCTGCTCAACTCGCAGCCGATGGGCTTCTACGCGCCCAGCCAGATCGTGCAGGACGTGCGGCGCCATGGCATCGCGGTGCATCCGGTGGACGTGCGTTTCAGCGACTGGGATTGCACGCTGGAGCCCGATCCTCGCCGCGGTGTCGATGCACGCGCGATCCGCCTGGGCCTGCGCATGGTGCGCGGTTGCTCCGAAAAAGCGGCGCTACGGCTGATGGACGCGCGCAGGCAGCAGCCTTTCGCCGACATCGCCGACCTGTGCGCACGTGCCGGCATCGATCGCCGCCAGCAGGAACTGCTGGCCGATGCGGCAGCCCTGCGCGGCCTGGTCGGCCATCGTCATCGCGCGCGCTGGGCGGTGGCCGGGGTGGAACCGCAGTTGCCGCTGTTCGGCAACGCGAGTCCGGCCGAGCAGGCGGTGATCCTGCCCCTGCCCACGCAGGCCGAGGACACGCTGGCGGACTACGCGCGCACCGGCCTCAGCCTGGGCGTGCATCCGCTGCGGCAGATCCGCAGCCGGTTGAACGCCGCACGCTGCATCGACGGCAAGGCCCTGCGCCGGCAACCGCACAACAGCCGCGTGCGCGTGGCCGGCCTGGTCACCTCGCGCCAGCAGCCGCAAACCGCCAGCGGCATCATCTTCGTGACGCTGGAAGACGAGCACGGCCTGATCAACGTGGTGGTGTGGCGCCATGTGGCCGAGGCGCAACGCCTGCCGCTGCTGCAGGCGCGCCTGCTCGCGGTGGAGGGTCAGTGGGAACGGATGGATGGCGTCACCCATCTGATCGCGCATCGGCTGAAAGATCTCACCCCGCTGCTTGGTGCACTGGATGCACGCTCGCGCGATTTCCAGTGAGCAGGGAATGGGGGATTCGGGATTCGGGAATCGGGAGGCTATGGCGCATGGCAGGGCGGTGGGGAGCCTCGGCATCCGCCTTTGCCGTCATTCCTGCGCAAGCAGGAATCCAGTGCCTGGACGTTCCATGGCCTACCGGCACTGGATCCCAGCTTGCGCTGGGATGACGAGCAACATCGGATCTTCCCTGGCTCTTGCGATTTCCCCATCGCTCGCTACACGGGTCCGGAAGCGCCGGTCGGCGCCGTGCTGTCCTCGGGGTGGGTGTCCTGGCCGGTCACGCTGCGGTAGAAGCCGATCGCCAGGATCGTGGCCAGCGCCACGATCAACACGATCAGCGCCACCCAGCGGCGTTTCATGGCTGCACCCGCCCCGCGTGGCAACGGCCGTGGCGCATCATGGTTCCAGGCCGGCCAGCACGGTGGCCAGCTGCCGCAGGTCGACCACCAGCTCCGCATAGGCCCGATCGCGCCGAGTCGCTTCGGGCATGCGCAGCACCGCGGAAGGGTGCCAGGTGGCCATGCCGCGCACTTCTTCGCCCAGTTCGCGCCATTGCCCGCGCTCGCGGGTGATGCGGAAGCTATTGCCGAACAGCGTCTGCGCCGCCATCGCCCCCAGCCCGACCACCACCCGTGGCTGCACCCGCAGCAATTCGGCGGCCAGCCACATGCGGCATGCCGCCTGCTCGGAGGCGTTGGCGCGCTTGTGCAGCCTGGCCTTGCCGCGGCGCTCGTACTTGAAATGCTTGACGGTGTTGGTGAGATACAGCGCCTGCCGGTCCAGGCCCGCTTCGTCCAGTGCGCGATCAAGCAGGTGCCCGGCTGGCCCCACGAACGGCTTGCCCGATTGATCCTCCTGCGAGCCGGGCTGTTCGCCGATCAGCATCGCCTTGGCCGCGGCCGGCCCCTCGCCGAATACCGTCTGCGTGGCAGGGCGCCACAGCGGGCAGGCGCGGCAGGTTTTCGCCTTGCGACGCAGGGTTGGCAGCTTGCCCGGGGGGATTTCCCCCACGGGCTTGGCCAGCGGAAGGCGTGCAGCATGTGCGGGCGCGGGAGTGGCAGCCTTCACCGGCGCATCTGCAATCAGAAAACGCCAAGCAGCAACAACACGATGACAATGATCACGATGATGCCCAGCCCGCCCACCGGGCGGTAACCCCACGAGCGGCTGTACGGCCAGGCGGGAAGCGCGCCGATCAGCAGGATGATCAACACGATGACAAGCAGGAGTGACATCGACATGGGTGCGTCCTTGTAGAAAAGTGGGATGGCGCGGCGGTGTGCCTGGCGCCGACCGCACGATGGCAAGGTGCGGGTGGAGACACTGTCAAGGAGCCGCATTGACGCGGCATCCATCCCCCGGGGACGACACTGCGCCTTCCTCCTCTCCCCGGGAAAATGTCATGGCCGAATCCGAAAAACTCAGCGACCGCCGTGTGGCCGTGCTCGCCACCGATGGCTTCGAGCAATCCGAGCTGACCGAGCCCAAGCGCCTGCTGGAAGTGGCCGGCGCGCATGTCGACGTGATCGCGCCGGGCGGCGCCACGCAGATCAGGGGCTGGGACAAGAAGAACTGGGGTGCCGCGGTGGATGTGGATGTGGCGCTGAAGGATGCACGCCCGGAAGACTACGACGCGCTGGTGCTGCCCGGCGGCGTGATGAACCCCGACAAGCTGCGACTGGAGCCCGATGCGATCGCCTTCATCGCCCGCTTCGGTGCATCGGACAACCCGCTCGCCGCGATCTGCCATGGACCATGGACGCTGATCGACGCCGGCCTGGTGAAGGGACGCAAGCTCACCTCGTGGCCATCGCTGCGCAAGGATCTGGAAAACGCCGGTGCGCAGTGGGAAGACAGCGAAGTGGTGCGCGATGGTCCGCTGATCACCAGCCGCAAGCCACAGGATATTCCCGCGTTTGCCGGTGCGGTGATTGCGGCATTGGAAAAGGCTGGGGCCGCGTAGCAGGTGTTTGACGGCTTGCCCTTCGACTTCGGCCCTGCGGGCCTACGCTCAGGGTGATCGTTGAGCTGGCCAGCCCACCTACCTGGGCTGGTCCGGTTTGCTCTCCGGGACGTTCTGCGATTCGTGCGGGGTATCTTCGTCCGGCATCCTGTCGTGGCCGCTTTTCGGCTTGGGCTGGGGCTCGGGATAGCCCGAGGTACCGGGCGGCTGTTTCGGTCGATCCGTATCGGGCATGAGCTGCTCCGTTCAGTGGCGGGGTTTGGAATGGACGTCCATACGGCGATCAGTCAAGGCGATCCATCACCTGGTCCAGGTTCTGCTGCACGGCATCGATGCCTTTCCACGGGTCCGAGCGCAATCTCGCCAGCCGCTTTGGGGTGGAGTGGATGTCGAAATCGTGGCCGCTTTTCAGCTTGCCCAGCTCGTTCCAGCGCAGCGGCACGGCCACCGGTGCACCGGCACGGGCGCGCAGCGAATACGAGGCCACGCTGGTGGCGCCGCGGCTGTTGCGCAGGTAGTCCACGTAGATCTTGCCGTTGCGCTGCGACTTGGTGGCGGTGGCCACGAAATCCAGCGGATGCGCCTGCGCCAGGGTCGAGGCGAACGCCTGCGCAAAGTTCTTCACCATCGGCCAGGGGCAACCGGGGTTCAGCGGCACCACCACGTGCAGGCCCTTGCCGCCGGTGGTGCGCAGGAACGATTCCAGCCCGAGCTGGGTGAGCAGCTTGCGCACCAGCCGCGCGGCGGCCACCACGCGCTCCCATGCCACGTTGTCGCCGGGATCGAGGTCGAACACCACGCGGTTGGCCTTGTCGGGATGCTCCACGGTCGAGCCCCAGGGGTGGAACTCCAGCACGCCAAACTGCACCAGCTCGATGATCGAACTGGCATCCAGCGGATAGATGTAGACAGCCTGCGCACCCGACTCCTCCTTGAGCTTGGCGCTGCCCACGTGTTTGAGCCCCTGCATCAGGTGCTTCTGGAAGAAGCAGGGCTTGTCCGCGCCGTCGGGGCAGCGGATGACCGACGTGGGGCGGTCGACCACGCCGGGCAGAAACCACTTCATCACCGCCTTGTAGTAGTCGGCCACGTCCTGCTTGGTGATGCTGCCTTCGGCGAACACCACGCGGTCGGGGTGGCTGATGGTGATGTCGGCCGCTTGCGCGGCGTCATCGCGGGAAGTTCTGGTCGTCTTCTTCGCGTTTTTTCCCTTGGGTTTCGGCTTGCCGCGGTCGGAGTCGAGCAGGTCGGCGGGGCTTTTGTCGGTGCGCATGGTTTTCAGGCTCGGTTGGCGCAGCAGGTTCTGGTTGCCGATGCCGCGGTAATACACCTCGGCCACGGCCACCGGCTCGATCCAGCGCGCGTCGCGCAGCAGCGGGTCAACGTCGGCAAGTGCCACGCTGGGCTTCTTGCCGCCCTTGCCCTCCATCGTCTTGCTCAGCGCGCGCAGCTGCTCGTCGGAAAAGCCGCTGCCCACGCGGCCGGCATAGATCCAGCCCGATGGCGTGTCCGGGTCGGGGCGGGCCAGCAGCAGCGAGCCGAAACCGCTGCGGCTGCCCTTGGGTGGCGTGTAGCCCACCACGGCGAATTCGTCGCTTTCCAGTCGCTTCACCTTGATCCAGTCGTCACCACGGCCCGGGTGATACGTGGATTGCACGCGTTTGCAGACGATGCCTTCCAGTTGCTGCTCGCTCGCCATCCGGAACGCCTCCTCGCCGTTGCCGATGGCATGCGTGCTGAAGGCGAGGTGGCGCGGCGCATGCGCCGTCAGCTGCTGCAGCAGATCCTTGCGCTCGAGCAGGGCCACGCGTGACAGGTCGTGGCCTTCGAAGTAGGGCAGGTCGAACAGCATGTAGACCAAGGGCGATTGCAGCTCGCCGGAAAGGGTTTTCTGCAGCGCGTTGAAATCGCTGCGCCCCTGCGCGTCCAGCGCCACCAGCTCGCCATCGAGCCGGGCCGATTGCAGCCCCAGCAACTCCAGCGCCTGCACGATGTCGGGCAGCTTGTCGTTCCAGGGCAGGGCATTGCGCGACCACAGCTTCACTTCGCCATCAGCAATCGCCGTGAGGATGCGGTAGCCGTCCCATTTCACTTCGTGCAGCCAGTCGTCGCCGGCCGGCGCCGTGTCGCGCAGGCGCGCCAGTTCGGGCTTGAAGAAATCGTTGCTGGCCTTGGCCTTGCGCGCGCCTTGCAGCCCGGCGGCGATTTTCGCCAGGCGCTCGCGCGGGATCTTCTTCGTGCCCTTGGGAATGGCCTTCTTGCGCGCCGTCGATTTTTTCGCCGCGGCCCGCGTGGCGGGCGTCTTCGCCGCGGCCCGGGTGCTGGCGATCATCTTCCTGTCGAGCAGATCGTCCGCCTCCACGTCGCCGGCGAAGGCATCCTTGTCCTTGATCAGGAACCACGCCGGTTGCCGCTCCTTGCGGCTGCTGCGCACCAGGTGCCAGCCGCCCTTGAGTCGCTTGCCGAACAGCTCGAAGCGCAGGTGGCCTTTCTGCAGCTGCGCCTCGGGGTCGCCCTCGGTGGTCCACACGCCCAGGTCGAACTGGTCGACGTGGCCCTTGCCGTAGCCGTGTTCGATATCGCCCTCGAACGTGGCGTACGCCACCGGGTGGTCTTCCACCTCCACCGCCAGCCGCTTCACCTGCGGGTCGTAGCTGGGGCCTTTGGGCACCGCCCAGCTCTTCAGCACGTCGCCCACCTGCAGGCGAAAATCGAAATGGCGGCGGCTGGCGTGATGCAGCTGCACCACGAACAGCGAGCGTCGCTCCGGCGCCACGGCCGCGTCGGGGGCGGGTTCACGGGTTTTCGTGAAGTCGCGCTTGCGGCGGTATTCCTGCAGTTCGGTCATCGTGCCCATCCAGCGAGTCGCATGACAGCGACGGTGGGGATCAACCGGTAGGCCCGCCCATCACGGGGATCACCGCACCGGAGATGTAGCTGGCGCACGAGGGTGCGGCCAGGAACACGTAGGCGGGGGCCAGCTCCTCCGGCTGGGCCGGGCGGCCCATCGGGTTGGACTTGCCGAAGTCCTCCACCTTGTCGGCAGGCTTGTCGGCGGGGTTCAGCGGCGTCCACACCGGGCCGGGCGCCACCGCGTTCACGCGGATGCCGCGCGACACCAGGTTCGATGCCAGCGCCTTGGTGAAGGCGTGGATGCCACCCTTGGTCATCGAATAGTCCAGCAGCTTGCTGCTGCCGAACAGGCCGGTTTCCGAGCCGGTGTTGATGATCGAATCACCGCTGCCAAGGTGCGGCGAGGCCGCGCGCGCCATGTAGAAGTAGCCGTACAGGTTGGTGCGCAGGGTCTGGTCCAGGTGCGCGTCGGTGACGTCCTCGATGGACTCGGCGTGCTGCTGGAAGGCGGCGTTGTTGACCAGGATCGACAGCTTGCCAAACACCTTCACCGTTTTCTCCACCGCGCTCGTGCAGAACTTCGGATCGCGCACGTCGCCGCGGATCAGCAGGCAGCGCCGGCCTTCGGCCTCCACGTAGTCGCGGGTCTCGGCGGCATCCTCGTCCTCGCACAGGTAGACCACGGCCACGTCGGCGCCTTCGCGGGCAAACAGCACGGCCACGGCGCGGCCGATACCCGAGTCGCCGCCGGTGACGATGGCGGTCATGCCGTTGAGCTTGCCGCTGCCGGCGTAGGTCGGCGCGGTGAACTGTGGCCGCGGGTCCAGTTCGTGCTCGCTGCCGGGCTTGGCCTGGTGCTGTTTCGGCAACGGGTTCTTCGGCTGCTTGCGTTCGCCGGTTTGCGGCGCATTTTTCTTGGCGGCTTTCGCGCTGCTGGCGGGCTTGTCCTGCTCCTTGCGTTCCACGCCGCGCTGGGTCTTCCGCGCCTTCTGCGCGGTCTTGCTGGTGCTGGCTTTTCGCGAGGCGTTCTTGCTGGTGGCCATGGTGGAATCCGTTGGGGAGCGGGAACCCGGACGCTAACCATCGCCACGTTGATCCGGGGTGAAACTTGACAGCCCGTCCACGAGCCCATCGCCATAGTCGATGCGCGAATCCCTCGCCGGAGCACACACCATGGCGCGCCCCATCTGGACCGGAACCCTCTCCTTCGGCTTGCTCAACGTGCCCGTCTCGCTGATGTCCGGCGAGCGCAGCGTCGACCTGCATTTCCGCATGCTGGACAACCGCAGCAACACGCCGGTGCGCTACGAGCGCGTCAACGCGGAAACCGGCGAGGAAGTGCCGTGGAAGGAAATCGTCAAGGCGTTCGAATACGAGAAGGGCAGCTACGTCGTGCTGGAGCCGGACGACATCAAGTCGGCCTCGTCCGAGGGACGCGAGGCGGTGGAGGTGAAGACCTTCGTGGACGCCGGCTCGATCGGGCCGGAGTATTTCGAAAAGCCCTATATCCTGGTGCCCGGCAAGAAGGCGGAGAAGGGCTACGTGCTGCTGCGCGAGACGCTCAAGCGCACCGGCAAGATCGGCATAGCGCGGGTGGTGATCCGCACCCGCGAGTACCTTTCCGCGGTGATGCCGCGCGACAACAGCCTGCTGCTGATGCTGCTGCGCTATCCGCAGGAGCTGGTGGACGCGGGCGACTACAAGATTCCCGAGGGCGCGGTGTCCGACTACCGCATCTCGCCCAAGGAGCTGGAGATGGCCGAGCAGCTGATCGACTCGATGAGCGACGAATGGAAGCCCGGCGACTACCGTGACGAGTTCCGCGAACGCCTGCGCGCGGTGATCGAGAAGCGGCTCAAGTCCAAGGGCGTGGTGACGCCGCCGTCCGAGGACGAAAGCGAGATGCCCGAGAACGCCAGTACCAACGTGGTCGATTTCATGGCCTTGCTGCAGAAGAGTCTGGACACCAAGCAGCGCACGCCGGCGAAAAAGACGGCGACGAAAAAGACGAGCGAGAAGAAGGCGCCGCGCAAGGCGGCATCCCGAAAGTCGACCGGCAAGGATGCGGCCGGCAAGAAGAAGCCCGCCGCCAAGACGGCGAAGAAAACCGCGCATCGCAGAACCGCTTGACGGCGGCGGGCGGCATCACGCCTGCGGCGGGTGACGGCGCTCGTGGGCGTGTTGCTGGTGGCAGGCCTCGTGCCCGCACTCGCAAGGCGCGCCGGCATGCGCGCCCGGCCGCTCCGTCATCCGGCGGCAGTAATCGCTGCAATACGGATCATCCACCCGCGTCTGGCAGTTGCAGGCCGGATGCGCGCAGCGTTCGTCGATCGGCGCGTTCATGCCGGCGTGCCGCTGTTGCCCGTGGCGCGCAGCGGCTGGTCGGGCAGGTCGGGGTTGTGCGGTTCCACCGGCGGCAGTTCCGGGTTTGGCGGCGTCTGCACCGGCTCGCCCGGGCGCGTGGGATCGGCGGGCGTGGGCGGCGGCGGGCCGGGCGGCACGTACTCCATGTCGCTGCCCGCCAGGCGGGTCGTCGGGGAGCTATCGGCGATGTTCATCGGTCACCTCGCAAGTCATAGCGGTGGAAGCGGATCGCCGCGTTGATAGTTGAAGCACGGGCGGCGTGCGAAAAGTGCACAGGATGGCGTCATGCAAGTTCGTGTTGCGTGACGACGGTGGCGCGGCGATTCGCTCGCGTCTCGCCATCAACAACGCGTACACGACGCGACGTCTAGATTGCCCGTTCCCCCACCCACGGAGTTTCCCCAAGATGAATTTCCCCTCCCGCGCGCATCGGCGCGCCCGCTCGCTGTTGTGGCTTCCGCTGGCCTTGATGAGTTCGGCGGCATTTGCCCAACGGTCGCCGGCACTCGATCGCGCCAGTCTGTGGGTGGGCGGTTATTACACGCAGATGGATACCGTGATCGGCGCCAGCGACAAGAGCGGCGAGTTGTACGGTTCGGTGGATCTGGAGGACGACCTCGGCTTCGACTCCCACAAGACCACGCCAAGAGTCAGGCTGGATTTCCTGGTCGGCGACCACCAGGGCTTCTCGTTCGACTACTACGATGTGCGGCGCAATCGGTCAAAGTCGATGAGCCGCGATTTCTCCTACGGCGGCACCGACTACATCGCCTCGGCATCCGTCCGCGGCAAGCTCGATTTCAATTTCGGCAGCGCCGCCTACCGCTGGTGGCTGGGCAGCGGCAACGACGTCTTCGGCATCGGCCTGGGCGCGGCCTACTACGGCGTACACGCCAGCATCAGCGGCGAGGCGCGCCTCAACGACGAGGTGGTGCAGGCATCGAGCCGTTACAGCGAAAACGCCTGGGCGCCGATGCTGCAGCTGGGCTGGCGGCACGCGTTCGACGACACCATGCGCATGTACGTCGACCTGTCCGGCGTCAAGCGCAACAGCAGCCGTCTGGGCGGCCATATCTACAACGCGTCGGTGGGCTTCGAGTGGTTCCCGTGGCAGCACGTGGGCCTGGGCGCCGAGTACGGCTACAGCCGGATCTCGCTGCACCAGCACCGCGAGAACTATGACGACGGCCTGGACATGAAGTTCTCGGGACCGTCGCTGTTCGCACGCTTCCGGTTCTGAGACATGGCCCCACGCTACCGGCGCAATTCGCGCTCCACGTCCTCGGCCATCACGCCGACCTTGTCGACCGCCGCGCGCAATTGCTCCGGCGTCACCTGCCATTTGGCCGTCCAATAGCGCACTTCGTAATCCTCGCCCATGTTCACGCGCTGGGCATCGGCGGGGGTGCGCAGGGACTTGTCATCGCTCATGGTGTCATCCTCGGGGAAGGGGGATGACACATGTCTCACGCCGCCGGTGAACGCGCTGTCGAGCGCGGGCTCAGCACGGTGCGCGGGTGTCGTCCGTCTTTTCGGCCTGGGGCTGGGGCTGCACCGACTCGCCGCGGGCGAGCGACAGGCCATGGGTGAGCTCGGCGCCGACCAGCACGATGGTGGCCGCGTAGTAGACCCAGGTCAGCAGCACCACCAGCGCGCCGGCCGGGCCGTAGGCGCCACCGACACTGGCGTGCTGGATGTAGAGGTCGATCACGTACTTGCCCGCGACAAACAGCACCGTCGTCAGCAGCGCGCCGCGCCAGGCGTCGACCCAGGCGATGTGCGCATCGGGCAGCACGCGGTACATCGCGCCGAACGCGGCGATGAAAACCAGCAGCGAGACGCAACGTTCGGCGATGCTCCAGGCCAGCGAGTCGGCGGGCACGAAGAGGTGGATGAAGGCGCTGACCACGAACGACACGATGAGCAGGAACGCCATGCCCACCAGCAGGCTGATGGCGCGCGCACGCGCCCACAGCCACGCCGTGATGGCCTTGCCCGGCTTCGCCTCGACATCCCAGATCGCGTTCAACGACTCCTGCAGCTGCGCAAACACCACCGAAGCGCTGAACAACGTGATGCACAGGCCGACGATGCCGGCGATATTGCCCAGCGTGGGTTTCGACTCGGCGTTCTCCAGCACCATGGCGGTGGCGCCGGCGGCCTTCTCGCCCAGCATCGAGGCGAGGCCATCGGTCAGTTGCGCCTGCCACTCGGGACGAAGCGCAGCCAGCACCCACAGCAACAGCACCATCAACGGCGCGAACGACAGCGCGGAGTAGAACGCGATCGCCGCCGCGCGGGTCAGCAGCGCATCCTCGCCGACACCGCTGACGGCCTTGCGCAGGGCGACGGCGAACTGCGATACACGCATGGGCATCCCTCTCCAAAATGACGGGAAAGAAATCGCATAGTGGCGGTGAACGCGATGTTGGCGTCCGCGGGGCGAGGTGGTGGGGAGCGGGTAGTGGAACTGGCTGCCCGGAGCAAGCGCTCGACGGGTGACGGGTGCTGATGGGAGCCGGGGCATGGCCCCGGCTCCGTTGGAGATGGACGGCCGAAGCCGTCCGTTTCATCGGCCGATCAGGCGGCGTGCAGCATCTTCTTCAGGTCGCGCATCTGGTCGTGGCCGCTGCGCACGGAGGTGTAGACGTCGGCAATGGCGGACATCGCCGGCGGCGACAGCTCGTTGTCGTTCATCGCCTCCTCGAACTTGTGCTTGATGTGATCCTCGCCGCGTTCCACCTCGTCCACCACGGCGGTGTTGTCGGCCGAGGTGATGCTGCTGCGCAGGTTCACGAACATGCGATGGGCCGAGGCCAGCACGGTGCCGTCGTCCTCCGGCGTGCCGCCGAGCGAACGCACGCACTGCTGCAGCGTCGAGGCCGCGCGGCGGCGTTCGCCGGCACGTCCCTCGAACAGCGACACGAGCTGCGCGCTCTTGGCGTCCTTGGCCGCCTCGGCATAGCCTTCGGCGCTGTCCAGGGTGGTTTCGACGAGACTGTTCAGTACCTTGATGTCGTGATCGTTGTTCATGTTTCAGTGCTCTCCTTGGATGCCGGCGTCGCGCACCGGCGGATTGTGGCGAGGGGGAGTCGCCGGACCGCCGTCAGTAGACCGGCGCGGGCGTGACGAGGACGGCTAGGCAACGTTCAACCCGTGTCATGCAGCGATGCGGATGGCGCCATCCACTGACCTGGCGCAGACGAAACATCCGGCACGCTGCGTGTCACATCAGCCACCGCATGAAACGGGCCGACGCCGCCCGCGGCTACGAGATGTTCGAGGAGAAGGAGAGCGATTGCCGCGAGATCGTGCTGACGCCCTGGACGCTCAGCCCGGCGGCAGCGGCGCCGTCGACGGGCGCGTATCCACGCGTAGCTCCACCATCGGGAAACGCCACGCTGGACCGCCTGCCATGAACACGCCGCGAAGGCGCGACATGAGGCTGCGCAAGGCGAATGTTTGACGTGCCATTGATGCCCGATCGGCAAGTCTGGCCGTCCTCCCAATGCATCCCTTCGACAAGGACGTCGGCGAGCTTCGCCGACCGTTTCCCCGGGGTTTTCCACCATGGCCGGCCATCGGCTGGACCCTCGTCGGCATCGTTCGTGTCCCGCCGCGAGCTCTGATGAACGAACGTCATCCGCGGACGATGGGGCAGCGATGCGCTTCGAGGCCCACCCGCCACAGGAGAGATCCATGTTTGCCCACAACAAGCGACTGCAATATTCCGTTCGCGTTTCCGAGTGCAACCCCGGTCTCGCCAATCTGATGCTGGAACAGTTCGGCGGCCCGCAAGGCGAACTGGCCGCCGCGATGCGCTACTTCACCCAGGCCCTTGGCGAGGATGACGCCGGTCGCAAGGACATGCTGCTGGATATCGCCACCGAGGAGCTGAGCCACCTGGAAATCATCGGCACGATCGTGGCCATGCTCAACAAGGGCGCCAAGGGCAGGCTGGCCGAGGCGATCGACGAGGAGGCGGAACTGTTCCGCTCGCTGCAGGGCGCCGGGAATGACTCGCACGTCACCCAGGTGCTCTACGGCGGCGGGCCGGCGCTGACCAATTCGGGCGGCCAGCTGTGGACGGCAGGCTACATCGACAGCATCGGTGAGCCGACCTGCGACCTGCGCTCCAACATCGCCGCCGAGGCGCGCGCCAAGATCGTCTACGAGCGGCTGATCAACGTCACTGCGGACCCCGGCGTGAAGGACGCGCTGGGCTTTCTGATGACGCGGGAAATGTCGCACCAGCAGTCGTTCGAGAAGGCGCTGTACTCGATCGAGCCGAACTTTCCGCCGGGCAAGCTGCCGGGCATGCCGCAGTTCGCCAACACCTACGTCAACACCTCGCAGGGCGAGGGCGACATGCGCGGCTCCTGGAACAGCGACGCCAACTTCGACTACCTCAGCGACCGCGAGAAATTCCTGGCGATGGATGGCGGCAGCGGCCTGCCGGAGGTCACCCTGTCGGCGGAGGAGCGCAAGGCGCTCGACCAGATGGCCCGGCGCACCCAGTCCGATCCCAACGCCGATCCGCGCACCGGCGCCGACCTGGGCGCGGGCAGGAAGACCAGGCCGAAGTAGGGCGATCAACGGACGGGGCGCAAGTCGCCCCGCCCGGGCGAAAGCGACGTCAGCCCAGGGCCGTATCCAGCATCATCATCATCACGAAGCCCACCATCAGGCCCCCGGTGGCGAAGTTCTCGTGCCCCTGGCGGTGCGATTCGGGGATGATCTCGTGGCTCACCACGAACAGCATTGCGCCCGCGGCGAAGCCCAGGCCCACCGGCAGCAGCAGCGGAAAATCCACCACCACCGCGGCGCCGACGAAGGCGCCCACCGGTTCGATCAGCCCCGATGCCATGCCCACCATCACCGAGTAGCCGCGCGCATAGCCGGCGGCCATCAGCGCCACTGCCACCACCAGCCCCTCGGGTATGTCCTGGATCGCGATGCCGGTGGCCAGCGCCAGGCCGTGCGCGGTGTCGGTGCCGGCAAAACCCACGCCGATGGCCAGCCCCTCGGGCAGGTTGTGCAGGCAGATGGCGAACACGAACAGCCACGCGCGCTTGATCCGCTGCGACGACAAGCCCTCGGGCCCCTTGATGAAATGCTCGTGCGGCACCACGCGGTCCAGCACCAGCAGCAGCGCCGCGCCGACCAGGATCGACGCCGCCACGATCCCGCCCGCATGCCAGGGTCCGGCGCCATGGCTCTGCGCCGCGTGGATGCCGGGCAGGGCCAGCGAAAAGGCACTGGCCGCCAGCATCACGCCGGCGCCGAAACCGAACATGGTGTCCTGCGTACGCTGCGCGATGCTGCGCGCGAACAGCGCCGGCAAGGTGCCTGCCGCGGTGGCGCCCGCGGCCACGCAGCCGCCGAGGAAAGCCGCCAGAACGGGTGGGATGGAGGGATTCACGCGCGGCCAGTGTACGCCGCCGGCGCCGGCAGGGATGATCGGTGGGACACGGTATTCCCTTCGTGACGCAAGAAACGCGCGCCAGCATGACGGCGACGGAATCGCCGCGACGTGAATGCGCTGGGGCAGCGACTCGATCACCATCAGGTTGAACACTGTCAGGGTAGAACACTGCCTGGAGGGCCAAGAAGGGCACGCCTCTCGCCCACGCGACAAACGGTTGACGCGGTGTTGATGCGTGGTGGGCGAACCTCGCCACTCCCCCAACCGTGCCAACAGGACGCCCCATGGACGCCATCAAGCTGCTCACGCAAGACCACCAGACCGTTCGCCAATTGCTGACCCAGCTGGAGGAGACGACGACGCGCGCGGTGAAGAAGCGGGCCGACCTGCTGGCCGAGATCGCGGTCCAGCTGAAAGCCCACACCACGATCGAGGAAGAAATCTTCTATCCCGCGTTCAAGGCGGCGGGCGACAAGTCCGACGACGCGATGATGTATTTCGAGGCGATGGAAGAACACCGCGCCGCCGGCGACCTGGTGCTGCCGGACCTGCAGAACACGCCGACGGACAGCGAGAAGTTCTCCGGTCGCGCCAAGGTGCTCAAGGAGCTGGTCGAGCACCATGCCGACGAGGAGGAGAAGGAGATGTTCAAGCGCGCGAAGAAACTGATGGGTGCGGCGGAACTGAAGACGCTGGGCGAACAACTGGAAAAGCGCAAGGCCGAGCTGGTGAAGCAGTTCAAGGCCGAGGCGAAGGCTGCCGCGTAGGGTCGCATTCCCGCACCGTGTGCCTGCGGCGCGCAGCGGTGTCGCCCGGACAGCGCCATGTGTCCCGCCCCCAGCGGTCATGCAAGAGGCCGGCAGCCTGTTCTGCACGCCCTGCGCCGCGGCCATGTCGGGACAGCCGCGTCTTGACGCATCGTTGATCCGGCGGCTGTCAACGTGCGCCCGCGCGCGAGCGGAGGAAACGGCATGAATGTCTGTCGTCAGCAACTGTGCACCGATCACGGAGATCGCCCGTGACGCCGCTGGACAAACCGTTGCGGCGGCTGCTCGCCGTGGGCGACAAGGCCTATACGCTCACCATCGCCCCGCAGGGGCTGAAGCTGGTGGAGAAGGGACACCGCAAGGGGATTGAGCTGGACTGGATCGATCTGCTGAATGGCGATGCCGCGCTGGCGGCAGCGCTCAACGCGGCCGTGGCGGGCTCGCCGCCTCCGTGATCCGGGGCGAAGCCCGCGCCGGGCCGGCTATCATCGGGCCATCAGCATTTCGGGAGACCATTCGTGACGGGGAAGCAGGCATCAGCGCCGTGTTGCATTGGCCCGCAACGGCCGTCACGCTGTGAACTGGGCCGATCGCTGCTGGAAGCCATGCCGACCGCGGCCTTCGTCTGCGACCTCGACGGCAGGGTTCTCGATTGCAATGCCCGCGCGCGCGCCTTGTGGGGCGAAGCCATGCGCGAGGGCGCCGCGGGCGAGGATTTCTTTCTGCCGCCCACCGATGCGCCGCAGGCCGAGAGCCCGATGGCGCGCGTAAGACGCCAGGGCCAGCCGTGGCGCGATTTCGAGACGCGGGTCCAGCCCGCGCAGGGCACGCCGCGCCGTGCCATCGCCAGCGTGGTCCCGCTGAGCAACGCTTCCGGCATGCTGTGCGGCGTGGTCAACAGCTTCGACGTGTCCGCGCCGATCGGCGACAGCCCGGACGTGTTCGAGAACGTCACCGTCCAGAAGCGCGGTGACGACGCCGCGCGCCTGCGCGACCGGCTGTGGCGCAACGTGCTGCAGGCGCTGCCGGTGGCCATCTACATGACCGACGCCGAGGGCCGGGTGACGTTCTTCAACGAGGCGGCCGTCCACTTCGCGGGACGCACGCCAGCGCTGGGCGAGCCGTGGTCGATCTGCTGGAAGCTGTTCCACCTCGACGGCCGCCCGATGCCGCACAGCGAGGGCCCGATGGCCACGGCCCTGCGCGAGCAGCGACCGTTGCGCGGCGAGGAGGCGATCACCGAGCAACCCGGCGGGCTGCGCCTGGCGTTCAAGGCCTACCCCACGCCGTTGTTCGACGAGGCCGGCGAACTGGTGGGCGCGGTCAACCTGATGATCGACATTACCGAGCACCGCAAGATCGAACAGGCCCTGCAGGACCTGAACAGCACGCTGGAGAAACGCGTGGTCCACCGCACCAATACGGTGGAAAAGATGTTCATGAAACTGCACCGCAGCGAAAGCCATCTCGAGCTGCTGGTGAAGAATGTCACGGACTACGCCGTCTACATGCTCGACCCCGACGGCCACATCATCAGCTGGAATGAGGGCGCCGAGCGCGTCAAGGGCTACACCGCCGCGGAGATCATGGGCCGGCATTTCTCCACCTTCTACACGCCGGAGGATCGCGAGGAAGGCATGCCCGAGGTCGCGCTCGCCGCCGCGCGGCGCAACGGCAGTTTCGGCGCCGAAGGCTGGCGCGTGCGCAAGGACGGCAGCCGCTTCTGGGCCAGCGTGGTGATCCACACCACGATCGACGAGGGCCGGCTGGTCGGTTTCGTGAAGATCACCCGCGACATCACCGAGCGGCGCGAGCACGAACTGGCCCTGATCGAAAGCGAGCAGCAGGCGCGCGGCGTGATCGACACCGCGCTGGACGGCTTTGCGCAACTGGACGAGGCCGGCTGCATCACCGAGTGGAATCCGCGCGCCGAAAGCCTGTTCGGCTGGGAGCGGGACGAGGTGCTGGGGCGCGATTTCGTGCAGCTGGCCATCGCCGAAAAGGATCGCGGGCGCTTCCTGCATGCGCTGCCCACCGTCACCGACGCCACGCTGCAGCACGGTTCGGACGACCAGTTCGAGGCGGTGCGCCGCGATGGCGAAACCTTCGTGGTGGAGTTCCGCATCAGCGCGCTGCGGCTCAGCAGCGGTGACTGGTTCAACGTATTCATCCGCGACCTGAGCGAGAAGATCCTGGTCGAGTCGCAGCTGCGCCAGGCGCAGAAGATGGACGCCATCGGCCAGCTCACCAGCGGCATCGCGCACGACTTCAACAATCTTTTGCAAGGCATCATCGGCGCGCTGGAGCTGGTCGAGATGCGCGTGCGCGACAAGGATGACGGACGCCTCGGTCGTTTCATCAATGGCGCGCTGACCTCGGCCAACCGCGCCGCCGCGCTGACCCACCGCCTGCTGGCCTTCTCGCGGCGGCAACCGCTGGACCCGCGGCATGTGCACGTCAATCCGCTGATCGCCTCGATGGAGGAGTTCCTGCGCCGCACGATGGGCGAGCGCATCCGCATCGAGCTGGATCTGGCCGTCGACCTGTGGGTCACGCTGTGCGATCCCAACCAGTTGGAGAACGCGCTGCTCAACCTGGCCATCAATGCCCGCGACGCCATGCCCGAGGGCGGCCTGCTGACGGTGCGCACGCGCAATGTCGAGGTCGACCAGCTGCGCGCGCGCACCTGGCAGGTGGGCGACAGCGGCCAGTACGTGGGCATCGAGGTTTCCGATACCGGCTCCGGCATGCCGGCGGACGTGGCTGGACGCGCCTTCGATCCGTTCTTCACCACCAAGCCGAACGGCAAGGGCACCGGGCTGGGGCTGTCGATGGTCTACGGTTTCGCGCGCCAGTCCAACGGCCATTGCGAGCTGGACAGCCATATCGGGCGGGGCACGAGCATCACGCTGTACCTGCCGCGCACGACCAGCGAGGCGGTTGCCGTTCCGCCACCGCTGCCCGCCGCCACGCACCCGGAAGGCAGCGGCGAGGTGGTACTGGTGGTGGAGGACGAGGCGATCGTGCGCCTGCTGGTGATCGAGGTACTGCACCAGCTCGGTTACCAGACGATCGAGGCTGTCGATGCGGAGGAGGCCCTGCGCATCATCGACTCCAGCCAGCCGATCGACCTGCTGGTATCGGACATCGGGCTGCCGGGCACGAACGGCCGCGCGATGGCGGGCACGGCGCGCCAGCGGCGGCCCGGACTCAAGGTGCTGCTGATGACCGGCTACGCCTCTGAAGCCGCGGCGGCCGATGGCTTCCTGGAGCCGGGCATGCAGCTGATCACCAAACCGTTCACCGTCGAACTGCTGGCGCGCCGCGTCGGCGAAATGATCGGTGGCGGCGCGAGGGCAGGGGTGACGGAAAACGTTTGAGGCGGCGCACACCCTCCAGCCGTTCAGGCTGAGCGTAGCCGCGCGGCGGCGAGGTCGAAGCCTTCCCGCGCACGCCCTTCGACTTCGCCTCTGCGCGGCTACGCTCAGGGTGAACGGTTCGAGGGAATCCAAATCTCGATTCCCCATTCCCCATTCCCCATTCCCTGCCTCCCAAAAACTTCACCCCCGCGTGACTTCCGCGGCGCGAAGGTAGCGGCCTGCTTTTCCGCCGCGCCCCTCGCGTCCGCTCGCGACGCCGGCCCGGCCATCGGATTCACGGGGTCTGCGCGCCTGCGCCAGCCGATCCCGTCCTCTCCATTGCACATCCGCGAGGACCCTGCCATGAGCGAAACCGTCGGCGATTTCATCCTGCAACGCCTTACCGACTGGGGCATCAAGCGCGTGTTCGGCTTTCCGGGCGACGGCATCAACGGGCTGATGGGCGCGATGGGTCGCGCCGCCGACCGCTTCGACTACGTGCGCGTGCGGCACGAGGAAATGGCCGCGTTCATGGCCGGCGGGCATGCCAAGTTCACCGGTGAGGTGGGCGTGTGCTTCGCCACCTCAGGCCCCGGCGCCATCCATCTGCTGAACGGCTTGTACGACGCGCAGATGGATCACATGCCGGTGGTGGCGATCGTGGGGCAGGCCACGCGCTCGTCGCTGGGCGCCGACTTCCAGCAGGAGGTGGATCTGCAGACACTGTTCAAGGACGTCTGCGGCTACGTGGAAACGGTGGTGTCCCCGGTACAGGTGCGTCACGTCATCGACCGCGCCATCCGCATTGCCGCGGCCGAGCGCACCGTCACCTGCGTGATCCTGCCGAACGATCTGCAGGAGTTGCCCGCAGTGGAAAGCCCGCCGCGCAAGCACGGCGACGTGTACTCCGGCGTGGGCTACGCCAACGCGCATCCGGTGCCCGACCACGACGATCTGCAACGCGCGGCCGACGTGCTCAATGCGGGGCGCAAGGTGGCGATCCTGGCCGGTGCGGGCGCGCTGGGCGCGGGCGACGAAGTGGCGGCGGTGGCCGAACGCCTGGGCGCGGGCGTGGCCAAGGCGCTGCTGGGCAAGGCGGTGCTGCCCGACGACCTGCCGTATGTCACCGGCTCCATCGGCCTGCTGGGCACCAAGGCCAGCTGGCAGATGATGAACGACTGCGACACGCTGCTGATGATCGGCACCACGTTTCCGTATTCCGAATTCCTGCCCGAGGACGGCCAGGCGCGCGCGGTACAGATCGACATCGCGCCGCGCAACGTGTCCATGCGCTACGCCACCGAGGTCAACCTGATCGGCGACAGCGGCGAAGTGCTGCGCCGCCTGCTGCCGCTGCTGGAGGCGAAAACCGATCCCGACTGGCGCGAGCGGATCGAGCTCAACGTGCGCAAATCCTGGCGCGCGCTGGAAGCGAAGGCGATGGAGCCGGCCAACCCGATCAACCCGCAGCGCATTTTCTGGGAGCTGTCGCCGCGCCTGCCCGACAACGCCATCATCTGCGGCGACTGCGGCTCGCACACCAATTGGTACGCGCGCGACGTGAGGCTGCGCCGCGGCATGATGGCCTCGCTGTCCGGCAAGCTGGCCACCATGGGCAGCGGCGTGCCGTACGCGATCGCGGCCAAGTTCGCCTACCCCGATCATCCGGTGCTGGCGATCGTGGGCGACGGCGCGATGCAGATGAACGGCAACGCCGAGCTGATCACCGTCAAGGAATATTGGAAGCGCTGGGGCAACCCCTGCTTCGTGGTGATGGTGCTGCACAACAACGACCTGAACCAGGTGACGTGGGAGCAACGGGCGCTGGCCGGCGACCCCAAGTTTTCCGCCGCGCAGGATGTGGAGGAATTCCCGTATGCGCGCTACGGCGAGATGCTGGGGTTCAAGGGCATCCGCGTGGACAAGCCCGAGGACATAGCCGACGCGTGGGAGCAGGCGTTCAGCGCCGATCGGCCGGTGGTGCTGGAGTTCATCAGCGACCCCGACGTGCCGCCGCTGCCGCCGCACATCAGCTTCCAGCAGGCGCGTGCGTACATGACCGCGTTGACGAAGAACGACCCGGACGAGCTGGGCATCATCAAGCAGAGCCTGCGCCAGGTATTGGCCGGCATCCTGCCGCGTGGCAGCACGGACGACAGTGGCAGGGACGACAGCGACAAGGCCGGATCGTGACCGCGGCCCCGCCCATCGCGGCGGGGCGCCGGATCGCCAGCGTCGAGGCCAGTGCCTATCGCATCCCCACCGACGCGCCCGAAGCGGACGGCACCATCGCCTGGGACGCCACCACCCTGGTGCTGGCGCAGGTGAGCGCGGATGGCGAGTGCGGGCTGGGCTACACCTACGCCCATACCGCGGCGGCGTCGTTGATCGCCGACCCGCTGCGTGCCTGCCTGCTGGGTGCCGATGCGGACGACATTCCCGCCGTGTGGGCGGCGATGAACCGCGCCCTGCGCAACATCGGCCGTCCGGGCCTCGGTTTGATGGCCATTGCCGCGGTCGATCACGCGCTGTGGGATCTGAAGGCGCGGCTGCACGAAACCTCGGTGCTGCGGCTGCTTGGCGCGGCGCGCGAGGCGGTGCCTGTCTACGGCAGCGGCGGCTTCACGTCGTACTCCACCGAGCGCCTGCAGCAACAACTGGCCGGGTGGGCGGAGGAGGGCATTGCCCGCGTCAAGATGAAGGTCGGCACGCGGCCGCAGGATGACCCGGCGCGCGTGCATGCCGCGCGCGAGGCGATCGGGCCGGATGTGGAATTGATGGTCGATGCCAATGGCGCCTACACCCGCCAGCAGGCGCTGGCGCTGGCCGATGCGTATGCGTGCGAGCGGGTGGGCTGGTTCGAGGAGCCGGTGTCATCCGACGATCTGGACGGGCTGCGGCTGCTGCGCGATCGCGCGCCGCACGGCATGGCGATCGCCGCCGGCGAATACGGCTGGGATGCGTGGTACTTCCGCCGCATGCTCGCCGCCGGCGCGGTCGACGTGCTGCAGATCGACAGCACCCGCTGCGGCGGCTTCAGCGGCTTTCTGCACGCCGCGTCGCTGGCGCGCGGTTTCGGCGTGCCGGTGTCCGCGCATTGCGCGCCGACCCTGCACGCCCACGTCTGCAGCGCGCTCGACAACCTGCTGCACCTGGAATATTTCCACGACCACAGCCGCATCGAGGCGATGTTCTTCGATGGTCTGCCCACGCTGCACGACGGCGCGCTGAAGGTGGATGCCGATCGTCCCGGCCTGGGCCTGGTGCTGAAGCAGGTCGACGTGCAGCGTTACCGCGTGGCCACTGATCGGGAGCCCGACCATGTTCACTGATCCAGGGCATCCGGAGCGTTCCCCCGAAAGCGCCTCCGCCATCGACCTGCCGCTGCCCGCGCCGCGCGTGCATCACAGCCACAGCAGTGACGGCGCGTTCTCCGCGCAGGCGGCGGCAGCGCTGGCGAGCGACCTGCGCCAGCAGGTCAAGGGCGAGGTCTGTTTCGACGACGGCAGCCGTGCACTGTATGCCACCGACGGCTCGATCTATCGGCAGGTGCCGATCGGCGTGGTGATGCCGCGCGACGCGGACGACGTGCTGGCGGTGTTGCGCGTCTGCGCCGCGCACGACGCGCCGGTGCTGTCGCGCGGCGGTGGCACCAGCCTGGCCGGGCAGTGCTGCAATACGGCGGTGGTGATGGATTTCTCGCGCCACCTGGACCGCATCGTGGCGATCGACGTGGACGCACGACGCGCCAGGGTGGAGCCCGGCTGCGTGCTGGACGACCTGCGTGATGCGGCGGAAAAGCACCACCTCACCTTTGGCCCCGATCCGTCCACCCACGCGCACAACACGCTGGGCGGCATGGTGGGCAACAATTCCTGCGGCGTGCATTCGGTCATGGCCGGGCGCACCGCCGACAACGTGCACTCGCTGGACATCGTTACCTGCGACGGCGTGCGCATGCACGTGGGGCCCACCAGCGACGACGAGCTGGAGGCGATCATCCGCGCCGGCGGCCGCCGCGGCGAGATCTACGCGGGACTGAAAGCCATCCGCGACCGCTACGCGGACCTGATCCGCCAGCGCTATCCGAAGATTCCGCGCCGCGTGTCCGGCTACAACCTCGACGAGTTGCTGCCGGAAAACGGCTTCAACGTGGCGCGTGCGCTGGTGGGTACCGAAGGCACCTGCGTCACCATCCTGGAGGCGGAGTTGCGGCTGGTGCCCAGCCCGCCGGTGCGCTCGCTGCTGGTGCTGGGCTACCGCGACGTGTTCCTGGCCGGCGACCACGTGCCGCAGATCCTCGGCTTCGGCCCGATTGGCCTGGAAGGCATTGACGACGCGCTGATCGCCGACATGAAGCGCAAGAACATGCACCCGAAGGATCGCGCGCTGCTGCCGCCGGGCGGCGGCTGGCTGCTGGTGGAATTCGGCGGAGACAGCAAGGACGAATCCGACGGCAAGGCACGCCGCTTGATGGAGGCACTCAAGGGCAGGGATGACGCGCCCAGCATGAAGCTGTTCGACAATCCGGACGAGGAGAAGATGCTTTGGCTGATCCGCGAATCCGGCCTGGGCGCCACCGCCCGCGTGCCCGGCCAGCCGGACGGCCATCCGGGCTGGGAGGATGCGGCCGTCCCGCCGGACAAGGTGGGCGCGTACCTGCGCGATTTCCGCCAGCTGCTGACCAAGTACGACTACACCTGCGCGCTGTACGGCCATTTCGGCGATGGCTGCATCCACTGCCGCATCGACTTCGA
This sequence comes from Rhodanobacter caeni, assembly GCF_039523575.1. Taxonomy (NCBI): domain Bacteria; kingdom Pseudomonadati; phylum Pseudomonadota; class Gammaproteobacteria; order Lysobacterales; family Rhodanobacteraceae; genus Rhodanobacter; species Rhodanobacter caeni. The sequence continues at coordinate 943,459 of NZ_BAAAFO010000001.1, forward strand.
CCTGTCCACGCCCGAGGCCGTGTCGCAGTGGCGCGCGTTCATGGACGAGGCCTCGGACCTGGTGCTGCGCTACGGTGGCTCGCTCTCCGGCGAGCACGGCGATGGCCAGGTGCGCGCATCGTTCCTGCCCAAGATGTTTGGCGACGAGCTGGTGCGCGCGTTCGGCGAGTTCAAGGCGCTGTGGGACCCGCACGGCCGCATGAACCCCGGCAAGATCGTCGACCCCAACCCGATGGATGCCGACCTGCGCACCGGCCCCGCCTACCAGCCGCCCAAGCTGCAGACCAAATTCGCCTGGCGCGACGACGGCACCAGCTTTGCCCAGGCCACGCGCCGTTGCGTGGGCGTGGGCAACTGCCGCAACAAGCGCGGCGGCGTGATGTGCCCCAGCTACCGCGCCACGCACGAGGAGAAATATTCCACCCGCGGCCGCGCCCACCTGCTGTTCGAGATGCTGCAGGGCGACCCGATGCACGGCGGCTGGCGCAGCGAGCCGGTGCGCGACGCGCTCGACCTGTGCCTGGCCTGCAAGGGTTGCAAGAGCGATTGCCCGGTGAACGTGGACATGGCCACCTGCAAGGCCGAGTTCATGTCGCACCACTACCGCCACCGGCTGCGCCCGCGCGCGGCGTATGCGATGGGCCTGATCTTCTGGTGGGCGCGCGCGGCATCGAAAGTGCCGTGGCTGGCGAACTTCCTGCTGCGCGCGCCGGGCGTGTCGCGCGTGTCCAAGGCCATCGGCGGCATCGCGGCCGAACGCACGCTGCCGAGGTTTGCCAGCGAGACGTTCCGCGACTGGTTCTTCGCGCGCCCGCCCGGCGACGCGGACAAGCCCGCCGTGGTGCTGTGGCCGGACACCTTCAACAACTACCTGCATCCCGAGCCGCTGAAAGACGCCGTCGCCGTGCTCGAATCGATCGGCTACAGCGTGCGCGTGCCGCGCCCCGCGGTGTGCTGCGCGCGGCCGCTCTACGCCGAAGGCATGCTGGATCTGGCGCGCCATCAGTTGCGCGACAGCATGCGCGCCCTGGCCACGGACATCGATCGCGGGTTGCCGGTGGTGGGGCTGGAGCCGTCGTGCGTGGCGAGCTTTCGCGACGAATTGCCCAATCTTTTCCCCGGCGACGAGCGTGCGCACTGGCTGTCGCGCAACACCTTCCTGCTCAGCGAGTTCCTGGACCGGATTGGCTACGCGCCACCGCCGTTGAAACGCAAGACGCTGGTGCACGCGCATTGCCACCATCACGCGGTGATCGGCATCGATGCGGAAAAACATCTCCTCGACAAGCTGGGCATGGACGTGGAATTCCTCGACGCCGGCTGCTGCGGCATGGCCGGCTCGTTCGGTTTCGATGCGCGCCATGTCGACGTGTCGCGCGCCATTGGCGAGCTGCAGCTGCTGCCGGCTGTGCGCGCTGCCAGCGCGGACACCCTGATCATCACCAACGGCTTCAGCTGCCGCCAGCAGGTCGCGCAATGCACCGGCCGCGAGGCCCTGGGCATGGCGCAGGTGCTGGCGATGGCGCTGCGCCAGCACCAGGGCGCGACATTCCAGTCGCTTGATACCGACCACCGTTGAGCGGCCATCAACGCGGAGGCAAGCATGCAGCACAAGCTGATCCATGACGACGGCAGCAAGACCTGGGCGGTGATTCTGGAAACGGGCGACGAGGTCACCGCCTGCCTGCAGTCGTTCGCCAACGCACAGAACCTCAGTGCCGCGCACCTCACCGCGATCGGTGCGTTCGAGCGCGCCGTGCTGGGTTACTTCGAGTGGGACCGGAAAACCTACCGGCGCAACCGGGTGGACAACCAGTGCGAAGTGGTGGCGCTGTTGGGCGACGTGGCACTGAAGGATGGCGAGCCGAAACTGCACATGCATGCGGTTCTGGGTCAGCCGGACGGCCGGGCTTTGGGCGGCCATCTGCTGGAGGGCCATGTGCGCCCCACGCTGGAGGTGGTGGTCACGGAAACGCCGGCGCATCTGCATCGGCACTTCGATGCCGACGCGGGTCTTGCCTTGATCAGGATGGGACGGGAACGATGAGAGGGCCGACGCCGGTATGGACGGCCAAGCCATCACGCACTGGTCACCGCGCCACCACGAAGATCGACGGCATCCGTCGACTGCGCAGGAGGTGACATGAAGACACGCCACGTATTCACCACGCCCGACGTCCGCGCCGCCGAAGAAGCGGTCAATGCGCTGCGTCGCGCGGGCATCCCCAAGGACGACATCTCGCTGATCGCCAGCGACAGCATCGAAAAGGAGGCCATCCCCGACGACCACCAGGAAACCAGCGGCGACTTCGCCGGCGGCGGCATGAAGGGCCTGGCGGCCGGCGGCGCCAGCGGCCTGCTGGCCGGCATCGTGGCGGTCACCATTGCGCCGATCGGGCTGACTCTCGCCGGCGTGGCGGCGATGACCCTGGTGGGCGCGGCGGTCGGCGGCTGGGCGGGCATGCTCACCGGCACCGAGGAGCCCGACACCGTGCGTCGCACCTTCGAGGACGAGATCGCCGCCGGCCACGTGCTGGTGGTGGTGGATGGCGAGGAAGACATGCTGGCGCGCGCCGATGCCGCCTTGCTGGCCACCGCCGCCACGCCCCTGCCGTTCGACAAGCCCACGTCGATGACGTGAGCGCGAGGTCCGCGTGCCGCCACGCGGGAGTTTTCCGCGCCGGTCGTGCGGTGTCGCAATGGATCGTCCATGGGTCAGGTCTTTCATCCGCGTTTCGGGTTGTACGTGCAGCTCGTCCTGTTCGCCGTCATCGCCTCGCTGGCATGCGGCGTCCTGGTCTGGCGCGCCAGCACGGCCGAACCGCATGGCATCGGTGAACCCCTGGAGCAACCCGTGCCCTTCAGCCACAAGCATCACGTGGGCGACGACGGCATCGATTGCCGCTACTGCCACAGCGCGGTGGAATCCCACGCCTTCGCCGGCATTCCGCCGCTGTCCACCTGCATGACCTGCCACTCGCAACTGTATACGGACGCCGCCGCGCTGAAGCCGGTGGTCGACAGCTGGCGCCGCGGCGTGGCGCTGCACTGGCAGCGGGTGCACCAGTTGCCGGATTTCGTGTACTTCAACCACAGCATCCACGTGGCCAAGGGCGTGGGCTGCGTCACCTGCCACGGCCGGGTCGACCGCATGCCGCTGACCTGGCGCGCCAAGCCGCTGTCGATGCAGTGGTGCCTGGATTGCCATCGCGCACCGCAGAAATTCCTGCGCCCGCGCGACAAGGTGTTCGACATGACCTGGAAGGCGAAGAACCAGGACGCGCTGGGGATGGCATTGGTGCGGCACTACCACATCGATACGCGCCGCCTGTCCGACTGCTCGGTATGCCACCGATGAGCGCCACGCCCGCCACCGAGGTCGCGATGCAGGCGCTGCGCCAGCGCATGGGCGACGCGCAGGGGCCGCGCTTCTGGCGCGCGCTGGAGGAGCTGGCCGACGACGCGCACTGGCGCGAGACCCTGCACGCCGCCATGCCGCAACTGGCCGCGCTGGCACCGATGGACCGGCGCCGCTTCCTGAAACTGCTGGGCGCGTCATTGGCGCTGGCCGGGCTCGCCGCGTGCAGTTCGCCGCCGCAGGAACAGCTGGTGCCGTGGCTGCGCCAACCCGAAGGCATGGCGGCGGACGAGGCGCGCTTCTACGCCAACGCGCTGGCCTGCGCGGGCGACGTCTGCGGCGTGCTGGTGGAAACGCACATGGGCCGCCCGACCAAGATCGAGGGCAATCCCGCACACCCCGCCAGCCTCGGCGGCAGTGCGCCGGCCCTGCAGGCCGCGGTACTGGAACTGTGGGACCCGGATCGTTCGCAGACGCCGCTGCATCGTGGCGTTCCGGCGACGTGGGACGATTTCTTCGCCGAGCTGGCCAAGCTGTCGCGCGGTGATGGCCGCGGCCTGCGCATACTCAGCGGTGCCATCGTCTCGCCCACGCTGGCGGCGCAACGCGATGCCTTGCTGCAAAAGTTTCCCGGTGCCCGTTGGCATCGCCACGAGGCAACAGGGCAGGGCCAGGCATTGGCCGGCGCCACGCTGGCGTTCGGTACACCGTTGCAGCCGATCTACCACTTCGACAAGGCGCAACGCATCGTGGCGCTGGATGCCGATTTCCTGAGCAGCATGCCGGGCCGGCTCGCCCATGCGCGCGCCTTCGCGCAACAGCGCAAACCGCCGCGGATGAACCGGCTGTACGCCGTGGAGCCCACGCCGTCGCTGACCGGTGCCATGGCCGATCACGCCTGGCCGATGGCGCATGGCGAGGTGGGCGTCTTCGCGCACCATCTCGCCGTCGCGCTGGGCATTGCCGGTACGGCGGATAGAGCCGCCGATGAAAAGCGCATACGCGCGGTGGCCGACGACCTGCTCGCGCACAAGGGCCAGTCGCTGGTGCTGGCCGGTGAATCCCAGCCGCCGGCGGTGCACGCGCTGGCGCATCGGCTGAACCAGGCGCTGGGCAATATCGGCCACACGGTGGATTACGTCGCGCCGATGGACGTGGTCGAGCCCGCCGATTCGCTGGCAGCGTTGTGCAAGGCGATGGACGCGGGCGAGGTCGACACCTTGCTGGTGCTCGATGCCAACCCGGCCTACGACGCTCCCGCCGACCTGGGGTTTGCGCAGGCGCTGGCCAAGGTGAGGCAACGCATCCACCTGGGCTTGTATCGCGACGAGACAGCGCAGCTTTGCGACTGGCACCTGCCGATGGCGCACGCGCTGGAAAGCTGGTCCGACCTGCGCGCGTGGGACGGCACCGCCAGCATCGTGCAACCCGTGATCGAGCCGCTGTATGCCGGCCGTTCCGCGCACCAATTGCTGGCAGCGCTGCTCGGCCAGCCGACCGACATCCGTGCCCTGCTGCAGTCGCGCTGGCACGCCGGCGATGACGAAGGTTGGAACCGCAGCCTGCGCGAAGGCCTGGTTGCCGACAGCGCCACCGCGCCCACGCATCCCTCCGCGGTCAGCGCCGACATCCCCGCATCCATGCCGACTGCGGACGATCTCGAACTGCTGTTCCGCCCCGATCCCACGCTGTGGGATGGCCGCTACGCCAACAACGGCTGGCTGCAGGAACTGCCCAAGCCGCTGAGCCAGCTCACCTGGGGCAATGCGGCATTCATCAGCCCCGCGCTGGCGGCCCAGCGCAAGCTGGCCAACGGCGACGTGGTGGAACTGCGCCTAGGCGGGCGCCAGCTCCGCGCGCCGGTGTGGATCATGCCGGGGCAGGCCGCGCGCAGCGTCACCGTGCACCTGGGCCACGGCCGTCGCCATGCGGGGCACGTGGGCAACGGCGTGGGCTTCGATGCCTACGCGCTGCGCAGCGATCGATCGCCCTGGCGCGAAGGCGGCCTGCAGTTGCACGCCACCGGCGAGCACGTCGAGCTGGCCGCCACCCAGCATCACCACGCGATGGAAGGCCGCGCCCCGGTACGCGCCGGCACGCTGGACGAATACCTGCACGATGCAAACTTCCTGCACGCCGACGAACCGGCCACGCCGCCCAGCCTGTATCCCGCCAAGCCGCCAGGCGAATACGCGTGGGGCATGGCGATCGATCTCAACGCCTGCATCGGCTGCAAGGGCTGCACCATCGCCTGCCAGGCGGAAAACAACATCCCGGTGGTGGGCGCCGATCAGGTGAGGCGCGGCCGCGAGATGCACTGGATCAGGGTGGACCGCTACTACGAAGGCAGCGCGCAGGCACCGCACACGCATCATCAGCCGGTGCCGTGCATGCATTGCGAGCACGCGCCGTGCGAGGTGGTCTGTCCGGTCGGCGCCACCGTGCACGATGCCGAGGGGCTGAACCTGCAGGTGTACAACCGCTGCGTGGGCACGCGTTTCTGTTCCAACAACTGCCCGTACAAGGTGCGTCGCTTCAACTTCCTGCAGTACGCCGACGTAAAGACGGAAAGCCTGAAGGCCCGGCGCAACCCGGACGTCTCCGTGCGCAACCGCGGCGTGATGGAGAAATGCACCTATTGCATCCAGCGCATCCAGACCGCGCACATCGCCGCCGATCGCGAGGGCCGCCCGATCGCCGATGGCGAGATCGTCACCGCCTGCCAGGCCGCATGCCCCACCCAGGCGATCACGTTCGGCAACATCGCCGACCCGGACAGCGCGGTAAGCAAGGCCAAGGCCTCCCCGCTGGATTACACCTTGCTGACCGAACTCAACACACGCCCGCGCACCAGCTACGGCGCGCACCTGCGCAACCCGAACCCGGCACTGGGGGACGACGCATGACCGGTGCCCTCGACAACGCACCGTTGCTGGCACCGAGCCAGAGCCTGGCCGGCGTCACCGACCACGTCAGCGACATCGTGCTGAAGCGGCCCACCGGCCCTCTGTGGCTGGCGGCGTTTGCGCTGTCGCTGGCGCTCACCGGTCTGCTGGCCACCGGCATCGTGTGGCTGCTGATGCGCGGCGTGGGTATCTGGGGGCTGGACATGCCGGTGGCGTGGGCGTTCGCCATCGCCAACTACGTGTGGTGGATCGCGATCGGCATGGCCGGCACCTTCATCAGCGCCGCGCTGTACCTCACGCGGCAGGACTGGCGCAGCCCGCTGACCCGCTATGCCGAGACGATGACCGTGTTCGCGGTGTCGGTGTCGGGCCTGTTTCCCATCCTGCACCTGGGTCGACCCTGGTTCTTCTACTGGCTGGCACCTTACCCGGACCGCATGAACGTGTGGCCGCAGTGGCGCAGCTCGCTGCTGTGGGATTTCTTTGCCATCGTGGCGTACCTGATCGTGTCGCTGCTGTACTGGTACGTGTCGATGATTCCCGACCTGGCCACGCTGCGCGACCGCGCCGTCACGCGGGGCAGGCAGGTGTTCTACGGGTTGCTGGCGCTGGGCTGGCGCGGCGAGGCGCGGCACTGGAAACGTTTCGAGACGCTGAGCCTGCTGCTGGCCGCGCTGGCGGTGCCGCTGGTGTTCTCGGTGCACTCGATGGTGGCGCTGGATTTCTCCGAGGGGCTGCTGCCGGGCTGGCATTCCAGCATCTTTCCGCCGTTCTTCGTGGCCGGCGCGCTGTTCTCCGGCTTCGCCATGGCGATGGTGCTGGGCCTGCCGTTGCGGCACTGGTTCAAGCTGGGCGATTTCATCACGCCGCGCCACATCGACAACCTGGCCAAGATGATGCTGGCCGCCGGCCTGTTCGTCGACTACAGCTACCTGATGGAAATCTTCACCGCGTTCTACGGCATGGATCGCTACGACGTGGTGATGACGATGCAGCGGTTCGCGGGCGCCTACGCGTGGGTGTTCTGGACCACGATCGCGTGCAACGTGGTGGCGATCCAGGCGCTGTGGTGGCGGCGGGTGCGCGCCAACCGTGCCGCGTTGTTTGGCATCAGCGTGCTGGTGCTGATCGGGATGTGGTTCGAGCGACTGATGCTGATCGTCAGCAGCCTGTACCACGATTTCCTGCCGTCGAGCTGGGGCATGTTCTATCCCACGTTCTGGGACATCGCGTTCCTGGCCGGTTCGATCGGTTTGTTCTTCCTGCTGTTCCTGCTGTTCGTGCGGGTGCTGCCGATCGTGTCGATGTCGGACATGCGCAAGCTGGTGCATCGCTTGCAGGGGCCGCGGCCATGACTAGCGCGAGCGTCTATGGCTGCATGGCCCGCTTCGACAGCGCCGAGACCTTGCGCGGCGCCGCCCTGGAGTTGCGCCACGCCGGTTATACGCGGCTGGAGGCGTACTCGCCGTTTGCCGTGGAAGGGCTGGCCGAGGCGCTGGGCCCCACGCGCAGCCGCCTGCCGCTGCTGGTACTGCTGGGCGGGTTGTTCGGCGGCGTCGGCACGCTGGCGCTGCAGTACTACTCGGCGGTGGTCGACTACCCGATCGACGTGGGCGGTCGCCCCGCGGCCAGCTGGCCGGCCTTCATTCCCGCGGCGCTGGAGATGACGATCCTGTGCGCGGTGCTGGCCGGCGTGGTCGGTATGCTGATGGGCAACGGCCTGCCGCGGCTTTATCACCCGGTGTTCAACGTGGCGCGTTTTGCGCGGGCCAGCCGTGATGGTTTTTTCCTGGTGATCCGTGCCGATGATCCGCGCTACGACGATGCACGGCAGGCTCTGGCCGATCTGGCGCCGCTGTCGCTCGACGAGGTGCCGGCGTGATCCGCCGCGTGCTCGGCGTGCTGCTGATGGCGCTGCTGCTCGGCGGCTGCGAGCGCGGCATGCACGACATGTACGACCAGCCCAAATACAAATCGCTGGCGCCCAGCCCGCTGTTCGCCAACGGCAACTCCGCGCGCACGCCGCCGCCGGGCAGCGTGGCCACCACGGCCGGTGAGGCGGCCGACAGCAGCGGCGGGCGACGGGGCGCACTGCCCGCGGCCCGGTCGATCGCTTCGCCCACGCCGCTGGACGAGCAGGGCCGCAGCCTGGCCCAGGGCGACATGGGCGGACGCGCCGCATCCAACCCGCTGCCGCTGACCATGGCCCTGCTGCGACGCGGGCAGCAGCGCTACGACATCTACTGCGCGGTCTGCCACGGCGCGGCGGGTGACGGCGACGGCATGATCGTGCGGCGCGGTTTTCCGGCACCGCCGTCGTATCACAGCGAACGACTGCGCAACGCGCCGGACAGCCACTTCTTCCAGGTGATCACCCACGGTTACGGCGTGATGTATCCCTACGCCGACCGCGTGCCGGTGCACGACCGCTGGGCCATCGTGGCGTACATCCGCGCGCTGCAGCTGAGCCGCCATGCACCGGTGTATCAGCTGGATGCCAGCGACCGGGCGCAACTGCAGGCCAGCGCGGGAGCCAACCGATGATGCCGGCGATGGACAAACGGGGCGCGCGGCGCGTCCACCTGGCAGTGGCCGGCGTGGCTTCCATCGCGCTGCTGCTGTGCCTGCTGCTGGGCTGGCACGCGCCGCGGCAGGCGCTGCTGTCGTACCTGGTGGCCGGCATGTTCTGCCTGTCGCTGTCGCTGGGGTCGATGGCGCTGCTGATGGTGCACGTGCTCACCGGCGGCGGCTGGGGCTGGTACCTGCGCCCGCAACTGCTGGCGGCGATGCGCCCCTTGCCGTGGCTGGCCGTGCTGTGGCTGCCGCTGCTGCTGGGCATGCGCCTGCTTTATCCGTGGGCGGTGCCGGGCGCGATGGCCGATGCCGCGTTGCGCCGCCAGGCGTGGTATCTGGACGAGGGCTTTTTCATCGTGCGCATGCTGGTGTGCTTCGGGGTGTGGCTGTGGCTGGCCTCGGCCTTGCGGCGGCGGCTGGATCGCACCGACGATACCGATTTGTCGCGCTTCGCGGCGCTGGGACTGATCGTCTACCTGCTCACCGTGACCACGGCCGCGGTGGACTGGGTGATGTCGCTGGTGCCGGCGTGGCGATCGTCCGTGTTCGGCCTGATCGTGGCCACCAGCCAGTTGCTGGGCGCCGCCGCGTTGGGGGTGGGGTACGCGGCGTTCCAGCATCGACGCGACGACACCCCAGCGCACCCGCCGGCCGAGCCCGCGCGCCTGCTGGGCGATGTGGGCAAGCTGCTGCTGACCCTGGTGCTGGCCTGGTCGTACCTGGCGTTCATGGATTACCTCACCGCATGGATCGGCGACCTGCCGGCGGAAACGGTGTGGTACCTGCCGCGGCTGAAAACCTCGTGGAGCGCGCTGGCCGCGGTGCTGGTGGTGTTTCATCTGGCCGTGCCGTTTGCGGTGCTGTTGTCGCGGCAGGCCAAACATCATGCGGACTGGTTGCTGGCCGTGGCGGCCTTGCTGCTGGTGATGCATTACGCCTACCTGTTGTGGCTGGTGGTGCCCAGCTTCCGGGCCGCAGGTTTTGCGCTGGCGTGGACCGACCCGCTGGCATGGCTGGGTATCGGCGGCTGGTGGTGGCTGCTGTTCGATGCGCGCTGGCGCGCCGTCGTGCAACCCGTGAACGCGTCCGCGGCGAGGACATTGCCATGAACGCCAGGCATCGCCATGAACATGCTTGGGTCGACGCGCGGCTGCTGCATCGGGTGGCGCTGGGCCTTGGTGTTGCACTGGTGGTGATCGCGGCGCTGATGTATCCGCTGCTGCGCTTCTGGCTGGCGCCGCAGCTCACCGCCGGCCTGCAGGCGCCGCCGCCCGCGCCGCGGCTGCAGGCCGATCCCGCGACGGATCTGGCGGCCGAGCGCGCGCAGCAGCGGCAGCGGTTGCAGAGCTATCGCTGGGTGGATCGCGATGCCGGCATCGCGCAGATCCCGATCGGGCGGGCGATGGCCTTGCTGGTGGCAAACCACGCCACGCGGGCGACGTCGGACGCGGAGGATTCGCGATGATCCGCGTCCTCATCGCCTGCGTCTGCCTGTCTTTTGGCGTGGCCGCGTTGGCGCACGCACCGATGGCGCCAGCCGATCTCGACCAGCGCGCCGGCTTCGACCAGCGCCTGGGCGCGCAGGTGCCGATGGAGCTGGCGTTCCGGGAAAGCGATGGCCAGTCGCGCTCGCTGCGCCAGGTGGCCGACGGCAAGCCGATCGTGCTGGCGATGGGCTACTACCGTTGCCCGAACCTCTGCGATGCGGTGCTGCATGGGCTCTCGCACGCGATGGCGACGCTGACGCTGCGGCCGGGGCAGGATTTCGCCGTGGTGTTCGTCAGCATCGACCCGCGCGAGCTGCCCGCCGACGCGGCCACCAGCCAGCGCATGCTGGCGCGCGAGCAGCCGGCGGCGAAGGTCGATCGCTGGCACTTGATGACTGGCGACGAGACGGACGTCCAGGCGCTGGCTCGTGCGATCGGCTTTCGCTATTTCCTCGACCCGCGCAACGACCAGTACGCCCACGCCGCCGGCCTCGTGGTGCTGTCCGCCCAAGGCCGCGTGACCCAATACCTGTTCGGCGTCGATTACCCGCCGCGCTCGCTGCGCCTGGCGCTGGTGGATGCCTCGCGCGGCAAGCTGGGCGGCCTGGTGGATCAACTGGTACTGCTGTGCTGCGGCTACGACCCCAGCACCGGCCGCTACAGCCTGCTGATCGGGCGCGTGATGCAGTTCATCGGCGTCGGCTTTGCGATCGTGCTTGGCGCCCTCGTGTGGCGGCTGCACCGGCGGCGGAGGGCGGCATGATCGCGCTTTCGCCCCCGCAGGCATCGAGCGTGGCCGGCAGCGTGGACACGCTGTTCGACGTGATGCTGGCGCTGACCGGTACCGTGTCGGTGGCGGTGTTCGTGGTGATGATCGTGTTCTGCGTGAAGTACCGCCGCCGCAGCCACGCCGACCGCAGCAACGCAAACCAGACGCGCCTCGGCGTGGAGATCGCCTGGACGGTGCTGCCGTTCCTGATGTTCATGGCGCTGTTTGGCTGGAGCATCAGCTTGTGGAGCCGCATGCGCACGCCGCCGGCCGATGCCGCACCGATCTACGTGGTGGCCAAGCAGTGGATGTGGAAGGTGCAGCATCCGGGCGGCCAGCGCGAGATCGACAGCCTGCACGTGCCGCTGGGTCAGCCGATCCGGCTGGTGATGACCTCGCAGGACGTGATCCACAGTTTCTACGTGCCCGCGTTCCGGCAGAAGCAGGACGTGCTGCCGGGACGCTACACGCAGTTGTGGTTCACCGCCACGCGCGAGGGCGACTACCCGCTGCTGTGCTCGCAATATTGCGGCACCGACCACGCCCGCATGACCGGCACCGTCACCGTGATGAAACCGGCCGATTACGCGCGCTGGCTGCAGGCGCACGCGGGCCAGGGCCTGGCGGAGCAGGGCGCCGAACGCTTCCGCCGTTTCGGCTGCAGCGGCTGCCATGACAGCCAGTCCGGCGTGCATGCGCCCGACCTGGATGGCCTCTACGGCAGCACCGTGCCGCTGGCCGACGGCAGCCAGGTGCGTGCCGACGATCGCTACATCCACGACTCGATCATGCTGCCGCGCAAGCAGGTGGCGGCGGGCTACGCGCCGATCATGCCCAGCTACAGCGGCCGCATCGGCGAGGACGACGTGTTGGCCCTGATCGCCTACATCAAATCGCGCCGCACCGCGATGGAGGCCGCACGTGAACAGCATTGAGCACGCGCCACTGCCGCGCAGCTACCTCGACGACGGCCACAGCCTGCGCTCGTGGCTGCTCACCCACGACCACAAGCGCATCGCGATCCTGTACGCGCTGGCGATCACGTTCTTCTTCTTTTTGGGCGGTTTCGCGGCGCTGCTGATCCGGCTGGAGCTGATCACGCCAGCCGGCGACATGCTGACCGCGGACGAATACAACAAGGCGTTCACCTTCCACGGCGTGGTGATGGTGTGGTTCTTCCTGATCCCGTCGATCCCCGCCACGCTTGGCAATTTCCTGCTGCCGATGATGATCGGCGCGCGCGACATGGCGTTTCCGCGGCTGAACCTTTTCAGCTGGTACCTGTACATGATCGGCGGGCTGTTCACCCTGGCGATGCTGGTGCTGGGCGGGGTGGACACGGGCTGGACGTTCTACACCCCGTTTTCCACCATGTTCTCCAACGGCCACGTGATGCTGACCGTGGTGGGCGTGTTCGTGGTGGGTTTCTCCTCCATCCTCACCGGCATCAACTTCATCGCCACCACCCACAGCATGCGCGCGCCGGGCATGACCTGGCTGCGGCTGCCGCTGTTCGTGTGGGCGATGTATGCGGTGGCGCTGGTAATGGTGCTGGCCACGCCGGTGCTGGCGATGACGCTGTCGCTGATCGCGCTGGAGCGGATCTTCGGCGTGGGCATTTTCGACCCTGCGCTGGGCGGCGATCCGCTGCTGTTCCAGCATTTCTTCTGGTTCTACTCGCACCCGGCCGTCTACATCATGATCCTGCCGGCGATGGGCGTGGTCAGCGAGCTGATCACCGCCGGCGCGCGCAAGCGCATCTTCGGCTACAGGTTCATGGTGTGGGCGATCGTGGGCATCTCGGTGGTGGGCTTCCTGGTATGGGGCCATCACATGTTCGTGGCGGGGCAGTCGATGTACGCCAGCATGGTGTTCTCGATCCTGAGCTTCATCATCGCGGTGCCCTCGGCGATCAAGGTCTTCAACTGGACGGCCACGCTGTACAAGGGGCGCATCGATTTCAGCGCGCCGATGCTGTACGCGCTGGGTTTCGTGGGCCTGTTCATGCTGGGCGGCATGACCGGCATCTTCCTGGCCGCCACCGCGCTGGACGTGAGCCTGCACGACACCTATTTCGTGGTGGCGCACTTCCACTACATCATGGTGGGCGGTTCGGTGATGGCCTACCTGGGCGGCATCCATTTCTGGTGGCCCAAGGTCACCGGCCGGCTGTATTCGCAGGCGTGGGCGCGCTTTGCCGCGATCCTGATGTTCTTCGGCTTCAACCTCACGTTCTTTCCGCAATACCTGCTCGGCTACGAGGGCATGCCGCGGCGCTATCACGAGTACCTGCCGCAGTTTCAGGTGCTGAACATCCTGTCGTCGGCGGGCGCGTCGATCCTCGCCGTTTCCTACCTGCTGCCGCTGGTGTACCTGGGCTGGTCGCTGCGTTACGGGGCCCGATCCGGCCCCAACCCGTGGCGGGCGAAGGGGCTGGAATGGCTTGCCGATTCGCCGCCGCCCACGCACAACTTCGAGGTCACGCCGGTGGTCACCGACGGCCCCTACGCCTACGAGGACGCATGAGCACCGACACCACCATGCTGGCCCAGCAGTTCGACGATGCCGCGCAACAGCGCGATGCGTCGGCGCTGGGCATGTGGGTGTTCCTGGCCACCGAGGCGCTGTTTCTCGGCGTGCTGTTTGCCGGCTACACCGTATGCCGCGTGCGCTTCCCCGAGGCCTTCGCGGCAGGCAGCCGGCATACCGACATGCTGCTCGGGACGATCGAGACCGCCGTGCTGCTGACCAGCAGTTGCGCCGTGGCGCTGGCCCTGCGCGACGTGCAGCTGGGCGGACGGCGCATCGCCGTGTGGTTGCTGCTGCTGACCGCGGCATTGGGCCTGGGCTTTCTGGTGATGCACGGCTTCGAGTACTACAGCGAGTACCGCGAAGGACTGATGCCCGGCATCCACTACACCCAGCAGGGCCCGCTGGCCGCACCGATGCAGCTGTTCTTCTGCCTTTACTACTTCATCACCGGCTTTCACAGTCTGCATGTAGGCATCGGTGTGATCCTGCTGCTGGTCATGGCCCGCCGCACGCATCGCGCGCAGTTCAATGCGCAGTACTGCACGCCGCTGGAGCTGTCGGCACTGTATTGGCATCTGGTCGACATCGTATGGATCTTTGTCTATCCGCTGGTCTACCTGGTGGGGCGCGCGGGATGAACCCCTCGCCCCAGCCGGCCACGCCGCCCTCGTTGCGCCTGCACCTGATCGTGCTGGCGGCCTTGCTGGCCCTGCTGCTGACCAGCGCCGGCTTGGCACTGCTGCCGCTGGGCGTGTTCAACACGTTGAGCGCACTCGGAATTTCGGTGGCGAAGACGCTGCTGGTGATGGCCTTCTTCATGCGCCTGCGGCGCGGCCCGCCCCTGCTGCGGATCGCCGCGGCGGTGGGCTTCGCCTGGCTGGCCGTCTTGATCGGCATGACCGTGGCGGATGTACTGACCCGAGTGGTGCTACCTTCGCCGTGGTGAAACGCCGCTGCCCCGACTCCCGCCCCGTCTGACCAAAGGAAATGGAATGAACCAGCCGCTTGCCATCGCCCCCATTGCCGACGCCTGGAACCACTTCCACGCGATCTCGCACGTCGGCCATATCACGGACGATCAGGAGTACGAGACGTCCATCCAGCTGGCCGATGCATTGATCAACGAAGGCGCGATGGAGGAGACCCATCCGCAGTATTCGCTGTTCATGATGCTCAACGACCTCATCTACGCCTACGACCAGCGGCACGACGCCATGTCGGCGCCGCAGAGCGCCCAGGTGCTGCGTTTCCTGATGGAACAGCACGGCCTGAAGCTGGCCCAGCTGCCGGAGATCGGCCGCCAAAGCGATGTGTCCGAGATCCTGGCGGGCAAGCGCAGCCTCACCGCCAACCACATCCGCAGCCTGTCGGCCCGTTTCGGGATCAATCCCAACGCTTTCTTCTGACGGGCGGTTGTGCCGCGACAATGGCGCGGCCCTGCTTGGGCCGCCGCTGCGGCGAGGCTCATGAATGACTGTTCAGCGTTGGCAAGATACGGATTTTCGTAATCGCAATTTGCGATATACTCGCTGGCAAAAGTACAGGGAAGTTCTTTCATGCGAGTCATCTCGAACAAGCGCCTGCGCGAGTTCGCCGAAATCCACCCTGACGCGGACGACGCCCTGCAGACATGGAGAAAGCTCGTCGAAGGTACGGCCTTTCAGGGTTTCAATGACCTCAAGACCACTTTTGGCGGCGTCGATATCTGCGGGAACAAGTACGTATTCGATATCCGCGGAAACCGCTATCGCATCATCACCGGCATCAGCTTTGCCACGCAGGTTTGCTACATCAAGCACGTTCTCACTCACGGTGAATACGACAAGGGAAAATGGAAATGAACGCCCAAATGGCCATCGCCTCCATTGCCGACGCCTGGGACGACTTCCATGCTGCCTCGCACATTGGCCACATTGCCACTGACGCCGACTACGCCGCCGCCACCCGGTTGGCGGACGAGTTGGTGGACGATGGCGCCATGGAAGAGGATCACCCCCGCCATTCGCTGTTCATGATGCTCAGCGATCTCATCTACGCGTACGACCAGCAGCATCACCCCATGCCCGAAGTGCACGGTGTTCAAGTGCTGCGCTTTCTGATGGACCAGCACGGACTGAGGCAAAACCAACTCCCGGAGATCGGCCGGCAGAGCGTGGTCTCCGAGATCCTTGCCGGCAAACGCAGCCTCACGGTGGATCACATCCGCAACCTTTCCGTCCGTTTCGGGATCAACCCCAACGCCTTCTTCTGACGGCCGATCCTCATGAGCGGCCGTCCAGACGCTCGCGCAACCTGATGGCGTCGAACGGCGCCTTCACCTTCATGTCGTTGTCGAAATAGCAGTACACGTCGCGCGACTGGCGCGCCGGCGGTGGCTTGTCGCTGACGCAGCGCGCGCCGCGTGGCTGGGCGCCGCGCATCCAGGCGCGGATGCGCCGGGCCCAGTCGTCCAGCGCGGCATCGCCGTAGCCGCTGGCGTAGAGCTTCTTGTCGCCGTGCAGGCGCAGGTACATGAAGCCGGCGGTCACGTCTTCCAGCAGCGGCCACTTGCCGGCGGTATCGGCCACCACCAGCGCCACGCCGTGCTGGCGCAGCAGGGCGATGAAGTCGGGATCGACGAAACTCTCGTGGCGGATTTCCACGGCATGGCGCAACCGATGCGATGCCTGGGGAAAATTCCCGGCAGGATGCTTGAGGTGGCTGTCGTGCTTCCCGGCCAGCTGCACCGCCTGCCGGGTGGTGCGTGGTAGCAGGGCCAGGAAATCGCCGAACTGCTTCCTGTCGTAGCGGAAGTTGGGCGGAAACTGCCAAAGCATCGGGCCCAGTTTTGCGTCAAGGCTCAACACGCCAGAGGCGAAAAAATTGGCCAGCGGCCTTTCGATGTCGCGCAGCCGCAGCACGTGGGTGATGAAGCGCGGCCCCTTGACCGCAAACAGGAAGCCGCGCGGTGTCTGGTCGCGCCATTGCGCGTAGCTTTCTGGCCGCTGCAGCGAGTAGAACGAGCCGTTGAGCTCGATCGTAGGCACCTGCCGCGAGGCGTAGTGCAACTCCTCGCGCTGCACCAGTGTTGCCGGGTAGAACTTTCCGCGCCATGGCGCGTAGCGCCAGCCGGAAATGCCGATACGCGATCTGCCCATCACCTTGCGCCCTTCGATGCTGCGGCCATGCAACCCGAGCCCTGGTGAGTCGGCGGTGAAAGCGCGGCGTTCATGATCCCGACCGGCTGCGCGTGCCTAGACAGAAAACGCATGCGCGCTTAACACCGGGCACTGCACGCTGAAACCTCCCGCCAGAGGAGTCACCATGTCGACCCATGACCGCAAAGACGTCGGATGCCCTGACGAAGGCCTGCCCAGGCACAACGAGACCCCGGCCGAGCGCGCCGCGCGCAAGAAGGAGGAAAGCGACAACCAGGACCATGCGCTGGAAGAGACCTTTCCCGCCAGCGATCCCGTTTCCCCCTTCATCCCGGCCAAGGCGCCCAGCGACGATTGAACGCTTCAGCCATCCGCAGCCCGGTGTGGCTGCGGATGGCACCGCGCCGGCCGGGCCTCGAGAGCGGCGCAGCAGCGCTGGCAACCCAGGTGCCTCCCTGAACTTCAGTGAATGACGACGTTGCCTATCCCCGTTTCAGCAGTCGCGGGCGCACCTATGTCTACGTGCTGCCTTGCCGCGACGAGGACATGCTGAAGGTGGGTTTCTCGCGCGATCCGCTGGATCGCTTCCGCACCTTGCATCCGCGCTTCTTCGAGTTCTTCGATCTCGACCGCGGCCTGCTGATCGGCACCGACCATCTGCGCGACGCGCGGCGTATCGAGCGGCTGTTCATCACCACGTTCGCCAATCTGCGCGCACCGGCGCCGCTGGTGGTGCCGCGATCGGCCGCCGGTCATACCGAGTGGTACCGCGGCGCGTATCTGCCCCTCAGCGTGCTGGCGCACAAGCTGTGCATGCAGGAAGGCCTGACCCTGCATGCACCGCTGCGCGACTGGGTCCGCGGCCGGTTCGACGAGTGGAGGGATCTGCTGTTCGGCTGGTCGGCGCGCATGCTGGAGATGGTCGAGTACCAGCACTTCAACGTCCCGCTGGACCAGCGCGACGGCCGCGCCGGGAAAGTGTTGCGCGACGTGCTCGACGCCTACGTCGCGCTGGGGAACGACTTGCCGGCCCTGGTGCCCGAACCCGTGCTGGAGTGGTATTACCGCTGCGGCTTTGCGGAGGTGTCGCGTTGGGAGGATTGAGCGCGACGCGGCGCCCGAACCCGCAACAAGATCCGTCGGCTTCGGGAAAGCCCTCATCCCAGCGAAAGCTGGGATCCAGCGCCTTATGTGGCTAGGGAGGCACTGGATTCCAGCTTTCGCTGGAATGACGGGCAAAAAGCCAAATCTGCGTCGGCGCAACGGCTGGCCGCATCGACCATCGCGCCAAACCAGCGCAACTCATCAGCCATCGTTGCCCAACAAGATCCGTCGGCTTCGGGAAAGCCCTCATCCCAGCGAAAGCTGGGATCCAGCGCCTTATGTGGCTAGGGAGGCACTGGGTTCCAGCTTTCGCTGGAATGACGGGCAAAAAGCCAAATCTGCGTCGGCGCAACGGCTGGCCGCATCGACCATCTCGCCAAACCAGCGCAACTCATCAGCCATCGTTGCTACCGGGCCGATGACCAGCAGGGCCGGTGCCGCGATGCGGTGCGCCGAGGCCAGCGCGGGAAGGGCATGCAGTTCGCCCCGCAGCACGCGTTGCTGCGGCAAGGTGCCGTTCTCGATCAGTGCAAAGGGCGTGTCCGCAGCGCGACCGTGAGCCAACAGCTGCCCGGTCAGGTGGGCAAGCTGGGCCAGGCCCATGTAGACCGCCAAGGTCTGCCGCTCGCCCGCCAGCGCGGCCCAGTCCAGCGTGTCCAGCGAATCCTTGCAGTGGGCGGTGAGCAGTCGCACCGACTGCGCATGTTCGCGGTGGGTGAGCGGGATGCCGGCGTAGGCGGCGCAGGCCACGGCCGCGGTCACGCCGGGCACGACCGTGCAGGCCACGCCGTGGCGCCGCAGGTAGAGCATTTCCTCGCCGCCGCGACCGAACACAAGCGGGTCGCCGCCTTTCAGTCGCACCACGTAACGTCCGGCGCGGGCATGCTGCAACAACAGCTCGTTGATCTCCGATTGCGGTGTGTGTCGGCCACCGCCGCGCTTGCCGACATCGATACGCTCGGCGTCGCGCCGCGTCATCGCCAGCACCTCGGGGCCGACCAACTGGTCGTGCAGGATCACGTCGGCCCGATTGAGCTCACGCAACCCGGCAAGCGTCAGCAAGCCCGGATCGCCGGGGCCGGCACCGACCAGCACGACCGAGCCGGGTACGGGCGGGGCATCGCGATCAAGCGCCTCGAGCAGCGCCGCCTCGGCCTCAAAGTGCCGGGCGTGGCGCAGCAGGTCCAGCACCGGGCCGTCGTACAAGCCGTCGTAGAACCGGCGCCGCGCGGCAAGATCGGGGAACGCATCGACGATCGCCTTGCGATGCCGCTGGGCCAAGGCCACCAGCGGTCCGATCGCCGGGTCCAGATGCGACTCCAGCGTCTCGCGCACGCGGCGGGCGAACATCGGGGCAGCGCCCCCGGTGGAGATGCCGATGGTCAGCGGTGCGCGATCCACCACGGCGGGCACCTGGAAGCGCGACAGCGCCGGATCGTCCACCACGTTGCACAGGATGCGCCTGCCGGTGGCGCACGCGGCCACCTCGGCGTTGAGGTCACGGTTGTCGGTGGCGGCGATCACCAGCCACACATCGTCCAGCCACGACGGCTCGAACGCGCCGTCGAGGTGCGCGATGCGTCCATCGGCCGCCTGGTCGGCCAGCGCGGGGAGCAGGCGCGGCGCACCAACCCGGACCACGGCACCGGCCTCGAGCAGGGCGGCGACCTTGCGTTCGGCCACGCTTCCGCCACCCACCACCAGCACCGGCAAGCCGTTCAGGTCCGCAAAAAGGGGGTACAGGCGCATGTCGTGTCTCCGGGGCGGGGTTTCCCCAATTCGGGGATTGCATTGACGCATCAAGGTGCGTTTCGGTGGTTTCATTTGGCCATCCATACGTCCGTACATGCGCATGGTCAGAGTGTGCGGAATGCGGCAGGTCATGCGTTTTCCGGTAGCAGATCGTCCCGGAATCGTGGCGGCGCACCAGGCCGGCGTGTCCCGGCATTCGGCTGCACCTGCGCAGGATCATGCGAAGAACGTTCCAGCGGTTGGCACGCATGCTGCATCGCAACGGCGGCATCCGATGCGCCAACGCGTCATCACCGCTGGATGGAATCGCGCCCACCGATGTCCCTGAAAATTCTTCTCATCGACACCGACGCCGAGCGGGCGCGTGCGCTCGAGGCGATCCTGTGCGAGTCCGGCTTCGCCCGGGTGGTGCGGATGCCCGAGGGAGCAGGGCGCATCGCGGCCGTCGAGGCGATCAAGCCGGACCTGATCATCGTGGACATGGCGCTGCCCGATCGCGACGCGCTGGAAGACCTGCGGCTGGTGTCGTCCGGCCACCCGATCGTGATGTTTGCCGGCAGCGACGATCCGGTGTTTGCCGAGCAGGCGATCGACGCGGGCGTGTGCTCGTACAACCTCTCGGGCGTGCCGCTAAAGGACATCAAGCCGATCATGGCCTCGGCCATCGCGCTGTTCCGTCGCCTGCGCAAGGTCGAGGGCGAACTGGCCGAAGCGCAGGCCATGCTGGAGGAACGGCGGCTGATGGAACGGGCCAAGGCCCTGCTGATGCAAGGGCGCCGGATGACCGAACCGGAAGCGTATCGCTGGCTGCAGAAGACGGCGATGAACCAGAACCGCAAACTTGCCCAGGTGGTCGCGTCGTTCGTGGCCCAGCACGACATCCGTCCGGGCACAGGAAAGGGGACGCCGCCATGAATGCACCGACACCCACCCCGCGCGAAGCAGCACCAAGGTTGCGCATCGGCCTGCTGCGCCTCACCGACAGCGCACCGGTGGTGACCGCGTACGAGTTCGGTTTCTTTGCCGAGGAGGGCGTGGATGTCGAGCTGGTGATCGAGCCCTCGTCGGCCAACATCGCCGACAAGCTCGCCTTCGGTGCCCTGGACGCCGCCGCCATCGCGCCGCCGCTGGCGTTTGCGGTGCAGCTGGGCCTGCGCGGCGTGGCGCGGCCGATGGTCATTCCCTACTCGCTCGGTGTCGGCGGCGTGGCCATCACGCTGGCCATCGACCTGGCGCGGCAAGTACGCGCGCGGGGCGAACGTGACGACCTGGATGCGTTGCCGGCGCTGGCCGCCTGCCTGCGCGGGCAGCCGCTCACCCTGGGCGTGGCGCCCACGTTCTCCGCGCACAACCTGCTGTTTCGCTACTGGCTGGGCAGCGTCGGCATCGAGCCGGGGCGCGACGTGAAGCTGGTGGTGGTGCCGCCGTCCCGCGCGGTGGAAGCCTTGCGCGAGAAAGAGATCGCCGGCTTCTGCGCCGGCGCGCCATGGGGCGAAGTGGCACGCAGGAACGGCGTGGGCCTTGCAGTGGCCGGCACGCAGCAGATCTGGGGCCATGCGCCGGAGAAGGCGTTTGCCATGTGCGCCGGCTGGGCGGACCGGAACCCCGCGGCTATGGCCGGCGTGCTGCGTGCGCTGCATCGGTCGTCACGCTTTTGCGACAACCCCGAGAACGGTGCCTATATCGCCTCGCTGCTGTCGCGGCGGCGCTACCTCAACCTCGGCGCGCATACCATCCTGGCAACCTTGCCCGGCGGTGCCGAGGCGGCCCACGGCTGCGTGTTCCACCGCGGCGCGGCCACCTTCCCCTGGCGCTCGCAGGGGTTGTGGTTTCTCGGCCAGATGCGCCGCTGGCACCTGATCGACGACAGCATCGACCTGGCCACCCTGGCCGAGCGCGTCTATCGACCCGACCTGTATCGCGCCGCGCTGTCGCCCGTGGGCGCATCCGTGCCGCTGGCCGACTGGAAAGTGGAGGGCGCACACGCCACCGGCTGGTCGCTCGATGCCTTGCCGGCACCGATGGCGATGCCGGCCGACCGCTTCTGCGACGGCGCGATATTCGACCCCGCCGCCGTGCCGCCACTGGGCGAGAGTGCCATGCGCATCCGCGCGCGCGATGACGGGCACGACGCCGCGCGTTGAGCGCGAGGCCGAACGCACCGACGAAAAAACGCTTGCCTTCGCTGATTTGTTGCACTACAACATGAGTCGTTGCCCGCGGTTTCCACACCGCCGGCACCATCGAGGAAGACAGCCTGATGGCGGGCTGCTCTGGCAACTGACAACGCAATTCCTCGCGAGCTAATGGCGGTTCGCAACCGGTAGATCCGGCAGCGCGACAAGCGCTGAAACCGCGAGCCATTGGCATGAGCAAAGCCTTCCTCAAGGCCGGTCATTTCCCCACGCTGGCCGTTTGCTTCCTGTATTTCGATCTCAGCTTCGCCGTCTGGGTGCTGCTGGCGCCGCTGGCGGTGCTGATCGCCGACGATCTGCATCTGCGGCCGGACCAGAAGGGCCTGATGGTGGCCACGCCGGTGCTGGCCGGCGCGTTGTTGCGGGTGCTCAACGGCGTATTGATCGGCCAGTGGAAGGCGCGCCGGGTCGGCATCGCGATGCAGCTGGTGGTGATCACGGGGCTGCTGCTGGCGTGGTGGCTGGGCCTGCGCTCGTTCGGCCAGATGCTGACGCTGGGCGTGGTGCTGGGCGTGGCCGGTGCCTCGTTCGCGATCGCCTTGCCGATGGTGTCGTACTGGTATCCGCCGCAGCGCCAGGGCGTGGTGCTGGGGCTGGCCGGCGCGGGCAATTCCGGCACCGTGTTCGCGGCATTGTTCGCACCCGCGCTGGCGCTGGCGCTCGGCTGGCGCAACGTGCTCGGCCTGGCGGCCTTGCCGCTGCTGGCGGTGCTGCTGGCGTTCGTCCTGTTCGCCAGGGACAGCCCCAACTCGCCGCCGCCGAAAACGCAGGCCGATTACCGGCGCGTGCTGCGCACGCCCGATGCGTGGTGGCTGATGTTTTTCTACGGCATCAGCTTTGGCGGCTTCGTGGGGCTGTCCTCGTTCCTGCCGATCTACTTCAACGACCAGTACGGCCTGTCCGCGGTGACCGCGGGCTACTTCACGGCCGGCTGCGTCTTCGTGGGCTCGTTCGTGCGGCCGCTGGGCGGCGCGCTGGCCGACCGCATCGGCGGCACGCGCGCGCTGTCCATGGTCTACGCGCTGGTCGCCTTGATGCTCTCGATCATCACCTTCGGCAAGCAGCCGGCGTTCGGCGCACTGGCCGCGCTGGCGCTGGCGATGACGGCGCTGGGCATGGGCAACGGCGCCGTGTTCCAGCTGGTGCCGCAGCGCTTCCGCAACGACGTCGGCCTGCTCACCGGGCTGGTCGGCATGACCGGCGGCGTGGGCGGCTTCTGCCTCGCCGCGGGCCTGGGCTATGCGCGGCAATTCACCGGCGACTACGGCTACGGCTTTGGCTGCTTCGCACTGCTGGCGCTGCTGGCCTGGGGCGGCATTGCCAGCGTGCGGCTGCGCTGGCGCGGCGCCGCGGCACTCGGCGGCGTGCGCGTCTGAGCCCATGGCCGAACACCTCATCTCCCTCACCCCACCGGAGCGATTCCATGTACATCAACGACGATCTCGCCCGCCTTCCACCCGTCGCGCAACTGGTGGTGATCGGCAACGGCATGGCCGCCATGCGCACGGTGGAGGAGCTGCTCAAGCATGAAGGCGGCAAGCGCTACCGCATCACCGTGTTCGGCGCCGAACCGCACGTCAATTACAACCGCATCATGCTGTCCAGCGTGCTGGCCGGCGACAAGCAGCTCGATGAGATCGTCATCAATCCGCGCCAGTGGTACGAGGAAAACGGCATCCGCCTGATCACCGGCGACGAGGTCACCGCGATCGATCGCGATGCGCGCACCGTCACCTCGGCCAGCGGCATCTGCGTGCCGTACGACCGCCTGCTGATCGCGACCGGCTCCAAGCCCCTGGCGCCGCGGATTCCTGGACTGGAGTTGCCCGGCGTGTGCGCGTTTCGCGACATCGCCGACGTCGACAAGATGTTGGCGGCCGCGCGCACGCACAAGCATGCGGTGGTCATCGGTGGCGGGTTGCTGGGGCTGGAGGCCGCGTGGGGTTTGCGCCAGCGCGGCATGTCGGTGGCCCTGGTGCACCTGATGCCGACCTTGATGGAGCGCCAGCTCGATGCCGCCGCCGGCCAGCTGCTGCAGCGCGAGCTGGACCGCCGCGGCATTGCCTTCTTTACCGAAGGGCAGACCAAGGAGATCGGTGGCGTCGATCACGCCGAACGCGTGCTGCTGGAAGACGGGCGCGAGATTCCCGCCGACCTGGTGGTGCTGGCGATCGGCATTCGCCCGCGCATCGAGCTGGCGGTGGCGGCCGGGCTGGAGATCAACCGCGGCATCGTGGTGGGCGACGACATGCGCACCAGCGACCCGGATATCTTCGCGGTGGGCGAGTGCGTCGAGCATCGCGGCCAGGTGTTCGGCCTGGTCGCGCCGATCTGGGATCAGGCCAAGGTATGCGGCGCGCGGCTGGCGGGCGACCAGGCGGCCATCTTCGCCAGCAAAGCCTTGTCCACCAGTCTCAAGATCACCGGCGTGGACGTGTTCTCCGCCGGCGCCCTGATGGCGGCGGACGCGTCCGACGAGGAGATCACCCTGCGCGACGAGTCCAACGGCGTCTACAAGAAGATCGTGCTGCGCGATGGCCGCCTGGTCGGCGTGGTGCTGTACGGGCACGTCGTCGATGGCCAGTGGTACCTGAAGCTGATGCGCGACAAGGAGGATGTTTCCGCCCTGCGCGAGCGGCTGGTGTTCGGCAAGGCCTTCGCCGAGGCCGAAAGCGGCGGCGCGCAAGCGGTCGACTACGAGGCCATGCCCGACGACACCCAGATCTGCGGCTGCAACGGCGTGTGCAAGGGTGACATCGTCAAGGCGATCCGCACGCTCAAGCTGACCACGCTGTCCGAAGTGCGCGCGCACACCAAGGCCTCCGCCTCCTGCGGGCAGTGCACCGGCCAGGTCGAGCAGATCCTGGCGTACGCCGCCGGCGTGGATGCCAGAGCGACGAAGAAGACCGTGTGCGACTGCACCGAGGCAGACCACGACGAAGTGCGCGCCGCCATCCGCACGCAGCAGCTGAAAAGCATGGATGCGGTGCGCACGGCGCTGGGCTGGAAAAAACCCGAGGGCTGCCACAAGTGCCGGCCCGCGCTGAACTACTACCTGCTGTGCGCATGGCCGGGCGAATACCGCGACGACGCCAGCTCGCGTTTCGTCAACGAGCGCCTGCACGCCAACATCCAGAAGGACGGCACCTACAGCGTGGTGCCGCGCATGTGGGGCGGCCTGACCACGCCGGCCGAGCTGCACGCGATCGCCGACGTGGCGGAGAAATTCCACATCCCCACGGTCAAGGTCACCGGCGGCCAGCGCATCGATCTGCTGGGCGTGAAGAAGGAAGACCTGCCCGCCGTGTGGAGCGACCTGGGCCAGGCCGGGCTGGTCTCCGGGCATGCCTATGCCAAGGGCTTGCGCACGGTGAAGACCTGCGTCGGCAAGGAATGGTGCCGCTTCGGCACGCAGGATTCGACCGGCCTGGGCGTGAAGCTGGAAAAGATGTGCTGGGGCTCGTGGACGCCGCACAAGGTGAAGTTCGCCGTGTCCGGCTGCCCGCGCAACTGCGCCGAAGCCAGCATCAAGGACCTGGGCGTGATCTGCATCGACGCCGGCTACGACATCCTTGTGGGCGGCAACGGCGGCGTCGACCTGCGCGCGACCGACCTGCTGGTGCGCGTATCCAGCGAGGACGAGGTGCTGCAATACGCCGGCGCCTTCATGCAGCTGTACCGCGAGGAGGCGCACTACATGGAACGCAGCGCGCCGTGGGTCGCCCGCGTCGGCATCGACTACGTCAAGCGCCGCCTGGTGGAGGATGCCGAAGGTCGCGAGCAGCTGTGCCAGCGCTTCCTGTATTCGCAGACCTTCGCCCGCATCGACCCGTGGCACGAGCGCGCCAGCGGCGCGGCGGCCGCCGCCTTTCAACCGCTGCCCGAAGTTGCGGGAGCCCTGGCATGAACGCGCACGACTGGAAAAACATCGGCCCGCTGGAGAGCATCCCGCGCAGCGGCAGCCGCCGCCTGTGCCTGCGCCAGGCCGGCCGGCCGATCGCCGTGTTCCGCACCCGCGACGACGAGGTGTTTGCGCTCATCGACGAATGCCCGCACAAGAAGGGGCCGCTGTCCGAGGGCATCGTCTCGGGCAAGACCGTCACCTGTCCCTTGCACAACTGGGGCATCGCGCTGGATTCGGGCGAGGCCGTGGCGCCGGACGAGGGCAGGGCGGGCTCGATACCGCTGCGCGTGGTGGACGGCAATATCCACGTCTACCTGCCCGAGCCAGCGGTCGAGGCCATCGCGTGAGCACCATCCGCACCACTTGCCCTTATTGCGGCGTGGGCTGCGGCGTGACGGTGGAAGACGGCGTGCCGCGCGGCGATCGCGGGCACCCGTCCAATTTCGGGCGGCTATGCTCCAAGGGCGCGGCGTTGAAGGATGCGCTGGATCTGCCGGATCGGCTGCAACATCCGACCATCGACGGACGCGCCGCCAGCTGGGACGAGGCGCTGGATCGCATCGCCGCCGAGTTCACCCGCATCCGCACCGCGCACGGTCCCGATGCCATCGGTTTCTACGTCTCCGGCCAGTTCCTCACCGAGGATTACTACGTCGCCAACAAGCTGATGAAGGGCTTTGTCGGCGCGGGCAACATCGACACCAACTCGCGGCTGTGCATGTCCTCCACCGTGGCCGGCCACGTGCGCGCGTTTGGCGAGGACGTGGTGCCCGGCTGCTACGAAGACCTGGAGGAAGCCGACCTGGTGGTGCTGGTGGGCAGCAACATGGCGTGGTGCCACCCCGTGCTGTACCAGCGCCTGATGGCGGCGCGCGAAAAGCGCGGCACGCAGGTGATCACCATCGACCCACGCCGCACCGCCACCGCCGACATGGCCGACCTGCACCTGCCGCTGGCGCCCGGCGGCGACGTGATGCTGTTCAACGGCTTGCTGGTGCACCTGGTGGATGCGGGGAAGGTCGATCGCGACTGGGTGGGCGAGCATGTGGCCGGTTTCGACGAAGCCGTCGCCGCCGCCCGTCAAACGGCCGGCTCGGTGGAACTGGTGGGCGCCGCCACCGATCTCGACCCCACCGACGTGCTGCGTTTCTACGACAGCTTTGCGCGTACCGAGCGCGTGATGACGCTTTATTCGCAAGGCGTGAACCAAGCCGCCAATGGCGCCGACAAGGTCAACGCCATCCTCAACTGCCACCTGGCCACGGCACGCATTGGCCGCGCCGGCATGGGCCCGTTCTCGCTCACCGGCCAGCCCAACGCCATGGGCGGACGCGAGGTCGGCGGGCTGGCCAACCAACTGGCCGCGCACATGGGTTTCGAGCCGGAAAGCGTGGATCGCGTGGGCCGCTTCTGGAACGCGCCGCAGGTGGCGCGCACGCCCGGCCACAAGGCGGTGGACCTGTTCGAGGCCGCCGCCGATGGACGGCTGAAGGCGATCTGGATCGCCGCCACCAACCCCGCCGTCAGCATGCCGCGCGCGGATCTCGTGCGCGATGCCTTGCGCGCCTGCCCGCTGGTGATCGTCTCCGACGCCTGGCCCACCGACACCACGGCGCTGGCCGACATCGTGCTGCCCGCCGCCGGCTGGGCAGAGAAGGACGGCACCGTCACCAACTCCGAGCGGCGCATCTCGCGCCAGCGTCGCTTTCGCGCGCCGCCGGGTGAGGCGCGGCCGGACTGGTGGATGTTCGCCGAAGTCGGCAGGCGCATGGGCTGGCGCGAGGCGTTTGCGTTCGAGACGCCGGCGGCGATCTTCCGCGAGCATGCCGCGCTTACCGCGTTCGAGAACGATGGCCGGCGCCGGCTCGACTTGGGCGCGCTGGCCACGCTGGACGACGCGGCCTACGACGCGCTCGATCCGGTGCAATGGCCCTGCCCGAAAACGGGGCAGGGCGGCAGCGGCCCGCGGCTGTTCTCCCGCGGCCGGTTTCCCACCGACGACGGACGCGCGCGCATGCTGCCGCTGGCGATTCGCGCCGACACGAAGCTGGCCGGCTACCCGCTCATCCTCAACACCGGCCGCGTGCGCGACCAGTGGCACACCATGACGCGCACCGGCCGCATCGCCCACCTGATGACGCACAGCCCAGGGCCACGGCTTGCCCTGCATCCGCGCGACGCGATGCTGCGCGGCATCGTCGATGGTGGCCTGGCGCGGGTCAGCAGCGCGCAAGGACACATCAGCCTGCGGGTGGAAATCGACGCGGGGCTGCGCCAGGGCCAGGTATTCGCGCCGATGCACTGGACCGACCAGTTCGCCTCCAGCGGCCCCACCGACCGGCTGGTGCATGCGCTGACCGACCCGGTATCGGGCCAGCCGGATCTCAAGGGCACGCCGGTGCAGGTCAGCGCCTTGTCCGAGACCTGGCGCGGCGTGCTGCTGCGGCGTCGCGACGGGCAGCTTTCGCTGGGCGACGATAGGCTGTGGAGCAAGGCACCGATCGCCGCGGGCTTCCGCTACGAGCTGACCGGCGTTGCGGCGCTGCAATCGCTGATCGATTCCGAACAGACACTGCGCCGCCTGCTGCACATCGACGCGGCGGCGGAACTGGTTTCCTACGCCGACCCGAAGAAAGCCGTCTTCCGCTACGCCGGCCTGGTCGATGGAAGGCTCGATGCCTGCGTGTTCTTCGCCGCGCCACAGGCGACGTTTCCCGAAGCCGACGCTGCCTGCGCCTTGCTCGGCCAGCCGCTCGACGCGGTGAAGCGGTTGGGCCTGCTGGCCGGCCTGGAGGCAGGGCCGCAAGCGTCGGGCAACATCGTCTGCGCATGCATGTCGGTGGGCGAGGCCCGTATCCGCCAGGCCATCCGCGCACATGGTTTGACCAGCACGGCCGAGATCGGCGCGCTGCTGGGCGCCGGCACCCAATGCGGCTCGTGCCTGCCCGAGCTGAAGAAAATGCTGGCGCTGAACGTCATCGAGACCGGAGTGCAGGCATGACCCGCGGACCGCTCGAGCCGTTGCGCATCCTGGTGCCGGAAAGCCGCGAGCTGGATCTGTTCGCCGGCATGCTGGAGAAAAAGGGCGCCACCACGCGCCGCTGTCCGCTGGTGCAGATCCTCGATCTGGAGGACAGCACCGAGGCCGAGGCGTGGATCGGGCAACTGCTGGCCGGCGAATTCCGCGACGTGATCTGGATGACCGGCGACGGTATTCACCGCCTGGTCGGCATCGCCGGGAAAATCGGTCGGCGCGATGCGGTGCTCGCCGCGCTCAAGCGCAGCCGCGCCATCACCCGCGGCCCCAAGCCCACGCGCGCGCTGCGCGAACTGGGATTGCCCGCACCGTGGCTGCCGGCACCGGAGCCCACCTCGCAAGGCGTGCTGCAGGCGTTTGCCGCCGACGACCTCGCCGGTCGCCGGCTCGGCCTGCAACTGTATCCGGGCGATGGCGGTTTGCCGCTGCTCGATGGCCTGCGTGCGCGCGGTGCCATCGTGTTTCCGGTGACGCCTTACCGCTACGCCTCCGACAGCGAGACGGCCGAGGTATTGCAGGTCATCCACGAACTGGTCAGCGGCCAGCTGGACATGGTGGCGTTCACCAGCTCGGCCCAGCTGACCCGGCTGCTGCGCGTGGCCAGCGACGCCGCACTGCACGACACGCTGCTGCATGCGCTCGTCCGCATGCCGATCGCCGCCATCGGCCCGGTGATCGAAACGGCGCTGCGCGAGCTGGGTGTGCGCACCATCCTGCGCCCCGAGCACAATTTCCACCTGAAACCGCTGGTCAACGTGATTGCCGCGGCATGGCAGGCGCCACGGCCGCCTGGCGAGGGTGATGTCCAATGAAGAGCCTGCTGGGCGTCACCGAAGCGGAACGGCGCATCCATGCGCACATGCCCTCGTTCGGCACCGAACGCGTGGCGCTGGACGCGGCGGCGGGCAGGGTGCTGCGCCAGACCGTGCAGGCCGAGCGCGACCAGCCGCCGTTCGACCGGGTGATGATGGACGGCATCGCGATCGCTTCGACTTTCTCCTCCCCCTGCTTCGCAGGGGGAGGTTGGGAGGGGGTAAAGCTTTTGCCTTTCCGATCAAAAGCAACCCCTCCCCAACCCTCGCCTGCGTTGCAGGGGAGGGCTGGGGAGGGGTTGCGCCGTTTCCGTCCGGCCGGACTTGCACTGGCGGGCATGCCCGAGCAGGTGCTGGACGACCCCGCCGCGTGTATCGAAGTGACCACGGGCGCGATGCTCCCGCGCGGCTGCGACAGCGTGATTCCCATCGAGCAGACCCGACGCGACGGTGAATCGTACGTGCTGATCGATGGCTGCGAACCCGCGCCCGGCCAGTTCATCCATCCCCGCGGCGCGGACTGTCGCGAAGGCGAGATCCTGATGCGATCAGGCATGCGCCTCCGCGCACCCGAGGTCGCCGTGCTGGCGGCCCATGGCGTGGCGCAGGTCGAGGTGGCGAAGCGGCCCTCGGTGACGATCGTCGCCACCGGCGACGAATTGCGCGAGGTCGACCAGGCGCTGGCGCCGGGGCAGATTCGCCGCTCCAACGACCGCGCCCTGGCCGCGGCGCTGGCGGCGCGCGGTTTCGATGACGTGGAGCGGACCTGGATACCGGACGATCTGGACCTCGCCACGCACACGCTTGCCGGCCTGCTGGCGACCCGCCAGGTGCTGGTCTTGTCCGGCGGCGTCTCGATGGGCCAGCGCGATTTTGTGCCCGCCGCACTGCATGCGCTTGGCGTGCACGAAGTGCTGCACGGCATCGCGCAGCGGCCCGGCAAGCCGATGTGGTTCGGCGTCGGGCCACAGGGGCAGGCAGTTTTCGCCCTGCCGGGCAACCCGGTGTCGGCGCTGGTCTGCGCCGTGCGCTACCTGCTGCCGGCGCTGGAGCGCGCCATCGGCCTCACCGCGACGGCGCCAGTCAAGGTGGTGCTGACCGACGCGGTCGCCACGCATCCGGCGTTGACCTGTTTCGTGCCGGTGGCCGTGCAACACGACGGCCACGGCCGGGCGATGGCGCAGCCGCAACCCAGCCCCACCTCGGGCGACTTCTCCTCGTTGCCGCAAACCGATGGCGTGGTCGAGCTGGCGCCCGCCGCCGGCGCCGCACCCGGCGGCACCGTTGCCGTGCTGCACAGGTGGTGACATGAGCGTTCCACTCGCCCGCACCGACAGCTTCCCCGCATCGCCTGCACTGAGGGATCAACGTGGCCGGCCGTTGCACGACCTGCGTATCTCGGTGATGGACCGCTGCAACTTCCGCTGCACCTATTGCATGCCCGAGTCGATCTATGGCGATCACTACACCTTTCTGGGCAGCCAGCAACGCTTGAGCTTTGACGAGATCGAGCGGCTGTGCCGCATCGCCGCGTCGCTCGGCGTGACCAAGCTGCGGCTGACCGGCGGCGAACCGCTGCTGCGCCCCAAGCTGCACGAACTGGTGGCGCGGCTGCGCCGGATCGACGGCATCACCGACCTGGCGATGACGACCAACGGCGTGCTGCTGGGACGCCATGCCACGGCGCTGCGCGAGGCCGGGCTGGATCGGGTGACGGTGAGCCTGGATACGCTGGACCCGGCACTGTTCCACCGCATGAGCGGTGGCCGCGGCGCACTGGACGAGGTGCTGGCCGGCATCGAAGCGGCGCAGGCGGCGCGCTTCCCCCGCGGAATCAAGTTGAACACGGTGGTGCAGCGCGGCGTCAACGATCACACCGTGCTCGACCTGGTGCAGCGTTTCCGCGGCAGCGGCATCGTGCCGCGCCTGATCGAATACATGGACACCGGCAACCGCAACGGCTGGCGCCACGATGCAGTGGTGCCGTCGGCCGAACTGGTCGCGGCCATCCATGCGCGCTGGCCGCTGGACCCTCTGCCGCCCAGCCGCGACGGCGAGGTGGCCACGCGCTTCCGCTTCCGCGACGGGCAGGGCGAGATCGGCGTGATCTCATCGATCAGCGCACCGTTCTGCGGCGACTGCTCGCGGGCGCGGTTGTCGTCCGAGGGCACGCTCTACACCTGCCTGTTCGCGACACAAGGCACCGACCTGCGCAGCCTGCTGCGCGACGGCAGCCATGACGAGGCCTTGCACGAACGCCTGCGCCGCACCTGGCTTCGCCGCAACGACCGTTACAGCGAGGAACGCAGGGAGCGCCGCCTGCGCGCCGTGCGAAAGATCGAAATGCACTACATCGGTGGCTGATTTCCTTCCACGAACTCCAACCCGAGAACACCCATGACCGCAGCAGCGCAAACGCTTTCCCACGTCGATGAAGCCAACCGGCCGGCGATGGTCGATGTCGGCGCCAAGGCGGTGACCCGGCGCACCGCGCAGGCGCAGGCGCGGGTGCGGTTTCCGCCCGAGGTCGCCGCGCAACTGCATCGCGCCGGTCATGTCACGACCAAGGGCGCGGTGTTGACCGTAGCCAACATCGCCGGCGTGATGGGCGCCAAGGCCACCGCGCAGCTGATCCCGCTCTGCCACCCGCTGGCGCTGGACCATTGCCACATCGACATCACCATGCAGGGCGATGACGCCCTGGTCGCGTGCTCCGTATCCTGCCAGGGGCGCACCGGCGTGGAGATGGAGGCGCTCACCGGCGCCAGCGTGGCGGCGCTCACCATCTACGACATGTGCAAGGCGCTGTCGCATGACATCGTGATCGCCGAGATACGCCTGCTCGGCAAGACCGGTGGCAAGCGCGGCATCGACCACGGCGCGGGGCCGGCCGCATGAGCGCCGCGCCTCTCCACGGCCTGTTGCTGTGCGGCGGCGCCAGCCGTCGCATGGGGCGCGACAAGGCGCAGCTGAACTACGGCGGCGAGCCGCAACTGCTGCGCGCGTGGCGCTTGCTGACGGCGGTGACCGGACGCGCCTTCGTATCGATACGCGACCACCAGCGCGACGAACCGTTGCGTGCCAGCATGCCGCAACTGATCGATACGTACGACGCGGTCGGTCCCGCGGCCGGCATCCTTTCCGCGCACGATGCGTTCCCCGAAGCGGCCTGGCTGGTGATCGCCTGCGACCTGCCGTGGCTCGATGGGGCCACGCTACGCGCGCTGGTCGCCGCGCGCGATCCGGCGAAAGAAGCCACCGCCTTCGCCAGCCGCTTCGACGGCCTGCCCGAGCCACTGTGCGCGCTGTGGGAGCCGTCGATCCACCAGCGACTCAAGCAGCGCCATGAGGCCGGCAGCCATTGCCCGCGCAAGGTGCTGATCCAGGCCGACATCCGCCTGCTGCCACCGCCCGGCCACGCGCTGGACAACATCAACACCGCGCAGGAATACCAAAAACAGATGCAAGGCCAGATGGAGGTGCTTTCATGAGCCGCGTCACCGTGCAGTACTACGCCCAACTGCGCGAGCAGGCGGGCGCCAGCAGCGAACAGCTCGATACCGCGGCCGTCACGCTGCGCGACCTCTACGACGAATTGTGCCGCCGGCATGGCTTCACGCTGCCGATCGACGCGCTCAAGGTGGCGGTGAACGTGCGCTTCAGCGATTGGGGCAGGGCGCTCGACGAGGGCGACACCATCGTCTTCATCCCGCCGGTGGCCGGCGGATGATGCGCTTCACGCTGGCCACCGAAGCGGTCGACGTCGGCGCATGCCGCGACGGCCTCGCGCATCCGGGCAGCGGCGGTTTCTGCGCTTTCGAGGGCTGGGTGCGCAACAACAACGAAGGGCGTGAAGTCAGCGGCCTGGCCTACGAGGCCTATGCCGAGCTGGCGATCAGCGAAGGCGAAAAGGTGGTGGACGAGGCGATGGCCCGCTACGGCGTGCTGGCCGCGCACTGCGTGCATCGCGTCGGCGAGCTGAAGATCGGTGAGCTTGCGGTGTGGATCGGCGTATCCGCCGCGCATCGCGACGAGGCCTTCCGGGCCTGCCGTTACATCATCGACGAGATCAAGCACCGGCTGCCGATCTGGAAGAAGGAGCACTACATCGAGGGCGGCATCGCCTGGGTTGCCTGCACGCATGCGGCGCCCATCGACGCCGAGCAGGACCATATGAATGGACGTTCAGACGGCCATTCACATGAAGGGCATTCGCATGCGCCATCCGTGTTTGCGCCGGATTATTCGCGTCAGGTCCGATTGACCGACGTCGGCGATGCCGGCCAGGCGAAGCTCGCCGCGGCCCGCGTGCTGGTGATCGGCGCGGGCGGGCTGGGCTGCCCGGTGATCAGCTATCTCGCCGGCGCCGGCGTGGGCACGCTGGGGATCGTCGATGGCGACGTGCTGGAGGCCAGCAACCTGCACCGGCAGGTGATGTACGACGCGCGCGACATCGGGCAGCGCAAGGTCGATCTCGCGGCGCGCCGGGTGGCGGCACTCAATCCCGCGGTCACGGTGCGGACTTTCGCCGAGCCCCTGCGTGCGGACACCATCGCGGACGTGTTTGCGCAGTACGACCTGGTGGTCGAATGCACCGATGACCTGGGCAGTCGCTACCTCGCCAACGACGCTGCCGTGCTCACCGGCACGCCCTTGATCCTCGCCAGCGTCTACCAGTACGAGGGCCAGCTCCAGGTGGTCAGCGCGCTCCCCGGCCACACCTGCCTGCGCTGCCTGTGGCCCGTACCACCTCCGCCGGCCCTGGCCGGGAGTTGCGCCGAAACCGGCGTGCTGGGTCCGGTGCCCGGCGTGCTCGGCACCATGCAGGCGATGGAAGCGCTGAAGCTGCTGCTGGCTTTGCCTGGGGCCGGCGACCCATCGCTGCAACTGATCAACCTGCTCGACGGCACCCGTCAGCGCCTGCCGATCGATGTGGCCCGTGGCTGCAGTCTGCACGGTGGCTGCATGATCGTTGCGCAACGGGCACTCGATGCCGCCAGGGACGATGTCGATTGTCGCTTCGACGATCTGGCGGAGGCGGTGGCCCGTGGCTTCACGCTCGTCGACGTGCGCGATCCGCAAGAAATCGACGCGTCGCCGCTAGCGATCGCGTCCTTGCGCCTCCCCACCGCCGAGGTCGACGCCTGCCCCCTTGATCGCTTCGTCGGCAACGTGTTGCTGGTGTGCGCCAGTGGTCGGCGCAGCCAGCATGCGGCGCGGCGGCTGCGTCAGCGTGGTGTCGGGGCGTACTCGCTGGCCGGCGGCCTGAAAGCGCTGCGCCACAGTGGCGCATACGCATGATCGGCGCGTCCGGACGGCCATGATTTCCTATCGCGAAGCCATCGAACGCCTGCTCGCGCCGCTGTCCGTGCTGCCGTCCGAAAGCTGCGCGCTGGCCGATGCCGGCGGACGCGTGCTTGCCGACACGCTGACCAGCCCGCTGGCGTTGCCGTCGTTCGATCACGCGGCCATGGACGGCTATGCGTTGAAGGCAGGCGCGTCAACGGGCGGCGGGTCGGAGCATCCGGTCCGCGGTTCGCTGGCCGCGGGTGACGCTGTCCCCGGCGCCCGCTCGAGCGCCTGCGAAATCATGACTGGCGCACGCCTGCCGGACGGGCTCGATGCGGTGGTTGCGGTGGAACGCACCGACGTGCTGCAGGCGCAGCCCGATGGCACGCCGCGCCGCATCCGGCTGCTCGATGACGTCACGCCGGGCCAGAACGTGCGCCGCACGGGCAGCGACGTGTCGCGTGGCGCAAGCGTGCTGGCCGCGGGCACGGTGATCGAACCGGCGCAGATCATGTTGCTGGCGGCCCTGGGTATCACCCGGCTCGCCGTGGTGCGGCGCCCGCGCGTGGCGATCATCTGCACCGGCAAGGAGCTGCAGACCGGCGCGCCCAGTCCGTTGCGCGATGGCCAGATCCACAACTCCAACGGCCCGTACCTGGTGGCGGAGCTTCGCCGCGCGGACGCCGAGGTGGTGTCCTGCGTCACCGTCGACGACACGGTTCACCCCTATGTGGCGGCGCTGGAGCGAGCGGTCGAGGCGGGCGTCGACATGGTGGTCAGCACCGGCGCAGTGTCGATGGGCCGCCATGACTTCGTGCCCGATACCTTGCGCCAGGTCGGCGCGCGGCTGCTGTTCCACAAGGTCGCGATACGCCCGGGCAAACCCCTGCTCGCGGCCCGCTTGCACGCCGGCCCGCTGGTGCTTGCCTTGCCCGGCACGCCCATGGCCGTGGCCGTTGGCGCGCGCTTTTTCGTGGCCCCGGTGCTGCGCGCGATGGCCGGGCAGGGCGGCGAGCCGGTCCTCCACGCCACGCTGGCCTCAGCGCAGCACTCCAAACCCGGGCTTCGCCATTTTCTGCGCGCCGCGCTGTGGCTGGACGAGCAGGGACGCTTGCAGGCGCGTCCGCTGGATCGCCAGGAGCCGTTCCGCATCCAGCCGTTCGCCCACGCCGACGCCTGGGTCGTGCTGGACGGACACGCGGGCGATTTCGCCAGCGGAATGCAGGTGGAGATTGCCAGCCTGGGTTTGGCGGCGACATCGCTAAGCATCGGCGCCGCCACGGGTGGCCGCACCGACCGGCCATCACGATGCGCATTTTCGCGGGATGAACCACGTTGAGAACGCGATGGCATTGTCTGGCCGCAAGGTGGCGATAGCATCCCCGGATGCACCGTTCCCCTTCATTGCTCGCTCGCCTGTGCTGGCCGGGGAGATACGCATCAAGGTGGACCGTGACGCCTTGGCCCGCTACGGCCTGAATGCCGAGGATGTGCTTGCCGTGGTCAAGAACGGCATCGGCGGTGGTGAGTTTTTTCAGCGGAAACCCAGCGCCCGCTGGCCACCGTGGTGGTCGGTGGCCTGATCACCTCGACGTTGCTGACGCTGGTGCTATTGCCCCTGTTGTACGACTGGATGGAACAACGTGCCGAGCGCCCGTCCCGCGAGGAAGGCACCGGGCTGGCGCGCGACCTCAATCCCTGATGGCCGGTACCTGCGCCGCGGTGTGGATGCGCCCGTCGCGGATCTCCAGCACTTCCTCGCCCAGCGCCTCCACGTCGGACGGGTCGTGGGTGATCATCAGCATCTGCAGGCCCAGCCGCGAGTGCAGCGCGAGAAGGTGTTCGCGCATGCGCGCGCGCAAGGGCGGATCGAGGGCGGCGAAAGGCTCGTCCAGCAGCAGCAATTGCGGGTCCGGCGCCAGCGCGCGCGCCAGTGCCACGCGTTGCTGCTGGCCGCCGGAGATCTGCCAGGGATAGCAATCAGTCAGACCGTCCAGCTCGAACGCCGCCAGCCAGTATCGCGCCGCTTCGGGCAAGCGACGGCGCGACGGATTGCGCCAGCCGGTGCCAAGCCCGAACGCCACGTTCTGGCCCACGGTGAGGTGCGGGAACAGCGCGTAATCCTGGAACAGGTAACCCACCCGGCGTGCCGGCGCGGGCCGACAAAGGCGCTGTTCGGTGTCGAACCAGGTCTGCCCGTGCACCACGATGCGGCCCTGGTCGGGCGTAACCAGGCCGGCGATGGCGCGCAGCGTGAGGCTCTTGCCCGAGCCGGACGGCCCGTACAAGACAATGCGCGCACGCTCCGAGCGAAACCGCACGTCCAGCGAAAATGGCCGGTGCGGACCGGCCAGCGTGCGGCGGATGTCGACGTCGATCGCCATGGCTCAAGCCACCCGCTGCGGGGCATGCCCCCGCGTGAGGCGACCGGCCAGCAGCAACACCGCGATGCAGGTGAGCGACGCGACGACCACCAGCGTGGCGGCACCGGCTTCGTCGCCGGCCTCGATCGCCGAGTAGATCGCCACCGACAACGTCTGCGTGCGTCCGGGCAGGTTGCCGGCGATCATCAGCGTGGCGCCGAATTCGCCCAGCGCCCGGGCGAAGGCCAGCAGGGCGCCGGCCACGATGCCGCGCGACGCCAGCGGCAGCGACACGCGAAAGAACACCGCCGGATGCGACAACCCCAGCACGCGCGCCGCGCTTTGCAGCTGCGCGTCCACATTCTCGAACGCGGCCCTGGCCGCCTTGTGCACCAGCGGAAAGGCGGCCAGGGTGGAAGCGATCACCGCGCCCTGCCAGGTGAACACGGGATTGATCCCCCAGTGCTCCAGCCACGCGCCAAACGCACCGCGCCGGCCCAGCAGCACCAGCAGGTAGTAGCCCAGCACGGTCGGCGGCAGCACCAGGGGCAGGGTGAACACCGCATCCAGCAGGTTGCCCAGCCGCGATCGCCAGCGCGACAGCGCGAAGGCGCTCGCCACGCCCAGTAAGAGGTTCAGGCCGGTCGCCCACAGCGCCACCTTCAACGACAGCAGCAATGGCTGCCAGATATCCGGCGACATCACGGCGGCTTCAGGAAACCGTACTTCGCCAGCACGGTTTGCCCATCGGCGGAAAGCACGAACTGCCGGAACGATTCCGCGTCGGACGCATGCGCGGTATCGGCCACGATCGCGATGGGATACGTGATCGGCGTGGGCGAATCCAGCCGCAAGGCCACCCGCACCCGGTCGCGCGCCAGCGCCGCGTCGGTGGCGTACACGAAACCCGCGTCCATCTCGTCACGGCTGACATAGTCGAGGCACTGGCGCACGTTCTGCGCCAGTACCGCCCGTGGCTGAAGCGCATTGGCCAGCCCGGCACGCTCAAGCACGCGCTGCGCATAGCGACCCGCCGGTACCGATGCCGGGTTGCCCCAGGCCACGCGCTTGAACCGGGCGCCAAGCAGATCCTTCAGGCTGTCCACGTGCGCGGCGCTGGAGGCTGGCAGCACCAGGACGAGCTGGTTGGCGGCGAAGTCGGCGCGCGTGCCGGCGGCGAGCATCCCTTGTGCCTGCGCCTGATCCATCGCCGCCTGGTCCGCCGACGCGAACACGTCCACCGGCGCGCCCTGAACGATCTGGCGCATCAGCGTGTCGGACGAGGCAAAGTTCAACACCACGTGCGTTTCGGGATGCGCAGCCTCGTAGGCCCGCGCCACGTCGCGGAACGCATTGGTGAGGCTGGATGCCGCGGAAACCACCAGCTCCGCCGCGAAGGCGGTCGTGCCGGTCAAGGCCATCGGCAGCACGAAAAGCAGCGCGAGGCATCGACGCGTGGACTGTTTCATGCGGTCATTCCGTTTGAATGACGTCGAATATATATGTCCGCGAATAGTGCAGCCATCCGCGTGTGGCGCGTTGTCGCGCCGACCGTCTTTCCCGGCCGGATTTGACGGCGGTCAATCGGCACCGCCCGGGTGGCGCCGAGACTGCCCCCGTCCACAAAGGGAGCACGGTGATGAATGCGACGCACAAGGTTCTATCTGCAAGTTGTCTGTTGGCCATGGGCATGCTGGCGCTGCCCGCCCACGCGACCGTGACGGACACGCCAGCGGCGCCATGGCAACTGGAATGGGATGTGCGCGCCCGCCACGAGCAGGTCGACAACGACGCCTTCAGCCGCGACGCCCGCGCCGACACGCTGCGTCTTCGCCTGGGCCTGCGCGCCAGTTTCGGCGATGGCTGGAGCGCGCTGCTGGAAGGTGCCGGCGTAGCCAGTGCCGGCGATCGATACAACAGCGGCGCGAACGGACGCACACAGTATCCGGCCATCACCGACCCGCGCGGCGGCGAGCTCAACCAGGCCTGGCTGGCGTGGCAAGGCGACACCTTCGGCGTGACCGCCGGGCGCCGACGCCTGCTGCTGGACAACCAGCGCTGGGTCGGCAACAGCGGCTGGCGCCAGCACGAACAGACCTTCGACGGGCTCGGCCTGCAATGGCAACCGGCCAGCGGCTGGACCCTGCGCTACGACTGGCTCGACCGCGTGCACCGCGTGGCCGGTCGCGACGCGCTGAACCCGCTGGCCCGCGAGCGCCGGCTCGATACGCATCTGCTCAATGCCGGTTACGCACGGGGCAACCAGCAGTGGACCGGCTACACCTACCTGCACGACGACCGCGACGTGTCCACCGCCTCCACGGTGACCTGGGGCCTGCGCTGGACCGGCAAACCCGCCGCAACGAACGGTGGTTTCGGCTGGGCACTGGAGGCGGCGCAGCAGCGCGACTACGCCAGCAACCCGCAATCGTTTGCGCACACGTACTGGCTGGCGGAACCGTCGTGGACGCAGTACGGCGTCACCGCCAAGCTCGGCTGGGAACACCTCGGCGGCAACGGCCACCACGCCTTGCAAACCCCGCTGGGGACGCTGCATGCATTCAATGGCTGGGCCGACCAGTTCAATGTCACATCGGTCGGCGGGCTGGATGATCGCTACGTCGCGGTCAACGGCAACCTCGGCCAGCAAGGCGCCACGGCCGTGCTCGGTTGGGTGGTTGGCTGGCACGACTATCGCGCCAGCCATCGCACGGCCGACGGCAACCACTACGGCCGCGAATGGAATGCGTCGCTCTCCGCGCCGCTGGCGGAGTCGCTCAGCGCGCTGGTGAAGGTCTCCGATTACCGTGCCGACGGCTTCGGCCGCGATGACAGGCGGCTGTGGTTGCAGCTGGAATGGCATGGCCAGCAACCGTTGCGGCGTTGAACCCAACGCGGTTCGCGTTGACCCAGATCAGCGCGCCGCCGCGCTCCTGCCACTGCAATGACGGCATGGCTTTTCTCCCGAACCGATCCGTTGCGGCAACGCCGGCCCCTCTGCCAGCCGAGACATCAGGCGTCATCGAACTCGACCTGCGCGCGCTGCCCATGCCCGAGCCGATGGAGCGCGCGCTGGCCGGTGCCGAGGCATTGGCACCCGGCGGCACGCTGAGCGTGCTCACCCCGTGGATGCCGCTGCCGTTGCTGGAGGTGCTGGCCGAACGCGGCCTGCAGGCCAGCGCCGAGGCGTTGCCGGATCAAGGTGCCCGCGTGTGGATCCGCCGTCCCGATCCGCATGGCCCGGCTGACGATTGAGCGGGCGCCGGCGCCCGCCTTGCCGCGACGTTTCCTGCTTTGCATGCCGTGGTGGGGCATGTTGGCGGGGTGGTTGCTGATCCTCGACGGCGACGCACTGCTGCGCTCGCGCTGGAACCCGGCGACGCTGGCGCTGGTGCACGTGTTCACTCTCGGCGTGCTCGGCAATGCGATGTTCGGCAGTGTGCTGCAGTTCCTGCCGGCGGCTGCCGGCGTGCAGGTACGCGGGCTACGCTGGGGCAGGTGGCTGCATGGCCTGTTCAATCTCGGCAGCGCACTGCTGGTGGCCGGCCTGCATCAGCGCTGGCGCTTCGCACTGGGCGCGGCCGGCGTGCTGCTGCCGACGAGTTTCCTGCTGTTGGCGGGCATGACCGTGCCCGGCCTGCTGGCCGCGACCGCCCAACGCCTGTTGCGGGCGGGATTCGTGGTCGCCTTGCTGGGGGCGGTGGTCACCGCCGTGCTGGGCGCCGGCCTCACGTTCGCCCTGGGCGGCTGGCTGGCAGGGCCGACGTTGGCGCTGACCGACGTGCACGCCAGCTGGGGTGTGCTGGGCTGGGTGGTGGTGCTGATCGCCACGGTATCGCGCGTGGTGATGCCGATGTTCCAGGGCACCGGCACGCTGCCTTCGGGCGTCCAGACGGCCTGGCTGGTCAGCGTGGTGATCGGCTTGCCGCTGGCTGCGGCATGGCGCCTGCAGCAAGGCGACGACGTCGGCCTGAAGTTAGTGCTCGGCGTGCTCGGCGCACTGTTGGCGGCAGCACTGCTGTGGTTGCAAGGGCATGCGCCAAGACCGCGCCGCGGACCCTTGCTGCACGGCTGGCGCGCGGGTCTGTGCGCGCTGCTGGCGGCATCGCTGGCGCTGCTGCATGGCGATGGCCGCCTCGCCGCGGCGCTTGGCCTGGGCATCGCGCTGCCGCTGTTGGTGGCGTGCATGGCGATGGAGATCGTGGCCTTCATCGGCTGGATCGAGCTGCATCGCCACTGCGGTCGCGGTGTGCAAGTGCCTGGCGTGCAGCGGCTGCTGCCCGATCGCGACAAGTACCGGGCGCTGCTGGCGCATGTGCCGTTGCTGCTGTTGCCCATGGCGGTGCTGTGGCCGTCGCCATCGCTGGCGCGGCTTGCCGGCGCGGCGGTCGTGCTGGCGTGGTGGGGTGTGTGGCTGGCGATGCATGGCGTTGGTCGTCGCGCCCGCCGTTTCGTGTCGAGTCGAGAGCTGTCAACCATGGAGAACAACGCATGAGTACGTCAATGCCGCTGGTCTATTCCTGCTCGGGCTGTTCCAGCGCCGCGCAGATGGCCAACGATCTGGCGCTGAAACTGGATCGTGCCGGCGTCGCCGAAATGTCATGCATCGCTGGCGTCGGCGGCGGCGTCACCGGGCTGGTGCGCACCGCGCAAAGCGGACGGCGCATCCTGGCGCTGGACGGCTGCGTGATGAAATGCGTTTCGGCGTGCCTGGCCAATGCCGGCGTGGTGGCCGATACGCATCTGGTGCTGTCCGACTACGGCGTCAAGAAGCGCAAGCACGCCGACTTCGATCCGGTGGAAGCGCAGCAGGTCTACATCAACAACGTATTGCCGGCGGCGCACGAATTGGCCGTGGCGGCGGGGTATGTCGTCGTCGCCACCGATTGACGCAGGGCACACATGCCTGCCGCGTTGTTGATGTGAGTCAAGGCAGCACCCTGCGGATCGCCGCGATGATGCGCGCCATCATGCTCACTGCCAACTTTTTGCTACAGCCATCCAAACGTTTCGCGCCGCGACTGCTGCGGCTGCTGCCGCCGCCACGGCGTTTGCAGCCGGTGCTGCGCATCGTCGTGCCGCAACGCTGGCAACGCGCATGGCTGGAGGCGGCCATGGCGCGCGTGCTTGTCACGCCGATACACGACGGCTCACTCGACTTCATGCACAGGCGCAAGCTGGGCATCGACGTGACCGACCTGGGACTGCGCTGGGTACTGACCCTGCGCGGTGATCGCCTGGGCGTCGTCGATGAGGAGCCCGAGGCCAGCGTGCGCGGCAGCGCCACCGACCTGTTGCTGCTGGCCAGCCGACTGGAAGACGCCGACACGCTGTTCTTCCAACGCGCGCTTGTGCTTACCGGTGATACCGAGCTGGGCCTCACCGCGCGCAATCTGCTCGAACGATTGCCGTGGGAATCGGTACCGCTGGGCCTGCGTATCGCGCTGAACCGGGGCGCGCGATTCGCCCGCCGCGCCCGCGCCGCCCATCGCGGCGAGGCGGCCTGACATCCACCGTTCCCCCTGTTGGCGAAACGCATGACCGTGACTGACACCTTGCCCGTGCCCGCCTGGCGCGATGACCTGCCACTCGAATACGCCACGCTGGTCGAACGCCTCGAACCGCTGCTGCCGTGCCTGGAGGTGCCGATGCACCTGCCGTGGATCGACGCCATCAACGCGCTGAAGAAGCAGCGCGGGGCGGTGATCATGGCGCACAGCTACCAGTCGCCGGAGATCTTCCATGGCGTGGCCGACATCACCGGCGATTCGCTGGGCCTGGCCCAGGCGGCGGCCGACTGCGATGCGGACCTGATCGTGGTGTGCGGCGTGCACTTCATGGCCGAGAGCGCGAAGATCCTGGCACCCAACAAGACCGTACTGATTCCCGATCTGGAAGCCGGCTGCTCGCTGGCCTCGTCGATCACTGCCGCCGATGTGCTGGCATTGCGCGCGCAGTACCCGGGCGTGCCGGTGGTCAGCTATGCCAATACCTCCGCCGCGGTGAAGGCGCAGTCCGACGTCATCTGCACCTCGGCCAATGCGGTGCAGGTGGTGGAATCGCTGGGCGTGCCCAAAGTGATCTTCCTGCCCGATGAATTCCTGGGCCGCCACGTCGCGCGCCAGACCAGGGTCGAGCTGGTGCTGTGGCATGGCCGCTGCGAGGTGCATGAGAAATTCACCGCGCAGCAGGCGCGGCATGCGCGCGAGCAGTTCGATGCGAAGCTGGTGGCGCATCCGGAGTGTTCGCCGGAGGTGCTGGCCGAGGCGGATTTCGTCGGCTCCACCACCGCGATGGGCAAGTGGCTGGAACGCGAGCGGCCCGCGCGGGTGGCGATGATCACCGAGTGCTCCATGGCCGACAACCTGCGCGCGCAATTTCCGGCCACGCAATTCATCAAGCCGTGCAACCTGTGCCCGCACATGCAGCGGATCACCCTGCAGAACATCTACGCCTGCCTGCGCGACCTGAGGCATGCCATCGAGATTCCCGCCGAGGTCGGCGCACGCGCGCGTGCCGCGCTGCAACGCATGCTGGCGGTGGGCCGGCGCGAGCACGTGTGAAACACCCGCGCGCGCCCATCGTGGTGATCGGTGGTGGCGTGGCCGGACTGGCCACGGCACTGGCGGCGGCACCGTCACCGGTGCGCCTGTTGTGCCGCAACCTTGACGGAACCGGCAGTGCCAGCGCGCTGGCGCAGGGCGGCATCGCCGCCGCGCTCGACCCGGCCGACAGCCCGCTGGCGCATACCGAGGACACCCTGGCAGCCGGCGCCCATCACAACAACGTCGCCATGGTTCGCTGGCTGTGCGCGCAGGCGCCCGAGGCGATCGCCTGGCTGCAGGCGCAGGGTGTGGCGTTCGACCGCGATGCCGTCGGCGGTGCGCTGAAACTCGGGCGCGAGGGCGGGCATCGCATGGCGCGCATCGTCCATGCCGGCGGCGATGCCAGCGGTGCGGTGCTGCTGCGCGCCTTGCTGGCCAAAGCCCAGTGCGCGGCGCACATCCAGTGGCGCGGTGGGCTTGACGTCGATGCCTTGTTGCTGCGCGGCGGCGCGGTGTGCGGCGTGCGCGCCATCGACGGGCAGGGCAGGCATCACGTGATCGAGGCGTCGGCGGTGGTGCTGGCCACCGGAGGCATCGGCGCGCTGTTCGCATGCACCAGCAATCCCCCCGGCGCCGACGGCAGCGGACTGGCGCTGGGCATGGCGGCTGGCGCGCGAACGCGCGACCTGGAGTTCGTGCAGTTCCACCCCACCGCACTGGACGTTGCCGGCGCGCACTGCC
This sequence comes from Rhodanobacter caeni, assembly GCF_039523575.1. NCBI lineage: Bacteria > Pseudomonadati > Pseudomonadota > Gammaproteobacteria > Lysobacterales > Rhodanobacteraceae > Rhodanobacter > Rhodanobacter caeni. Next base: position 987,964 of record NZ_BAAAFO010000001.1, read on the forward strand.
TGCCGCTGATCACCGAAGCCTTGCGCGGTGCCGGCGCGCGCCTGCGCGATGCCGGTGGGCGCCTGTTGATGGAAGGCCTGCACCCGCTGGGCGACCTGGCGCCGCGCGACGTGGTGGCGCGACGCGTGTGGCAGGCCCGCCGCGACGACGGCCGCGTGTGGCTCGACGCCCGCGCGATAACGGGGGAGTGGGAAACCTGCTTCCCCACCGTGCTGGCGGCCTGCCTGAAGCACGGCATCGATCCGCGCCGGCAGCTGATCCCGGTGACGCCGGCCGCCCACTTCCACATGGGCGGCCTGGCCGTGGATGGCGAAGGCCGCACCAGCGTGCCGGGCTTGTACGCGGCTGGCGAGGTGGCCTGCAACGGCGTGCATGGCGCCAACCGCCTGGCCAGCAACTCGCTGCTGGAAGGCATCCTGTGCGGCCGCCGTCTCGGTGCCGTGCTGGCGGCAACGCCCGCCGTCGTCGGACGCGGGGAGCATCGCTGGATCGAACGCGGCAGCGCGCTGGCGGCAACAGACCTGTCCCGCCTGCGCAACCTGTTGTGGCAAGCCGCCGGGCCGATACGCCGAACCGAATCGCTGCGCCACTGCCTGCTGCAATTGATGGCGTGGCGGGACCAGGGCTGGCAGGCACGACTCGCGCAATCGCTGCTGGATGCGGCCCTGCGACGCCACGAAAGTCTCGGCGCCCACTACGTCGCGGCACCCGAAATGGACGTCTGAACGCCCAGTCGTTGACCTCCCACACCCACAGGCTTGCCCTTGTCGACACCTGCCATACCCGAATCGCGCCCCTCGACCATGGGCGAGGAAATCGCCAACAGCATCAGCCACGGGCTCGGCGTACTGCTGGCGATCGTGGGTTTGCCGGTACTGGTCGTCAACGCGGTGCGCATCGGCAGCACGGCGGCGATGGTGGGGGCCGCGGTGTTCGGCGGCAGCGCGATCCTGCTGTACATGGCCTCGACCCTGTATCACGCGGTTTCCCATGTGCGCGCCAAGGCCTGGCTGCAACGCCTCGACTACGGCGCCATCTACCTGCTGATTGCCGGCACCTACACGCCCATCGCGCTGGGCGTGTTGCGCAACAGTTCGGGACTGGCGCTGCTGGCGGTGGTCTGGAGCCTGGCCCTGCTGGGGCTGGTGTTCAAACTGCTGGTGGGCGCGCGCTTCGAGCGGTTGTCCACTGCACTGTACGTGGGCATGGGCTGGATGGCCCTGATCGCCATCCGCCCGCTGTGGCAAAACATGCCCACAGCCGGGCTGATGCTGCTGTTCGGCGGCGGTGCGGCGTACACGCTGGGCGTGGTGTTCTTCCTGCTGCACGAACGACTGCGCTACAGCCACTTCATCTGGCACCTGTTCGTGCTGGCGGGCACCGGTTGCCACTATTTCACGGTGCTGGGTTATGCGTTTTGAGCCGTGCGCGGCCCAAGCGGGTGGACGCCTGCAAAACTGGCATCATCCAGCGTCAAGCCACACACCATTGACCGAGAAGACCTCATGAAACATCGCTTGCCCCGTTTGCTGCGTAGCCTCGTCCTGACCGCGGCCCTGTCGCCCGTCGCCGCCATGGCCATGACCAGTGCCATCGAGGTCTACCACGATCCCTCGTGCGGTTGCTGCGTCAACTGGATTCGCTACATGGAATCGCAGGGCTACACCGTCAACTCGCACGAAGAGCCGGCCATGGCCGCCGTCAAGACACGCCTGGGCGTGCCGGCCGACGCCGCCTCCTGCCACACCGCAAAAATCGGTGGCTACGTGATCGAGGGCCACGTCCCCGCGGAAGACATCCAACGTCTGCTCACCGAGCATCCCGACGCACGCGGCCTGGCCGCACCGGGCATGCCGATGGGTTCACCCGGCATGGAAATGGCTGCGCCGCAACACTATGACGTGGTGCTGATCGGAAAGGATGGAACCACGCGGGTGTTCGCCAGCCACGGGCCGAAGGCCTGAACGCTACGGTGTGCTGAATGCTTCTCACCGTCTTCCCCGCAAGCACCGGCCTCTCTCCTCTTTCCTCTCCCCCAAGGGGAGAGGAGGTTGCGGTGCCTTCGGGCTTTTGCGTTTATCGACGAGGCGAGAGTCGACCTTGCGCCAAGCCGTAGAGCCGGAGAATGCCGCACGCCAAACCGCAAAGCCGGAAGTCACCGTAATCCCCTCTCCCCTTGGGGAGAGGGTAGGGAGAGGGGGACACGCCGCGGGGAAGCCGCAACGAAGCGCAACGTGCCGCGGGAAAGCCACAACGGAGCAAAGCACGCCGCCGGGAAACCCGACGAAGCTGCGCACGCCACCGAAGGCCGGACAAGGGGCGGCCTACTCAGCTCGTCACCGGCCGCATCCCCGGCTCGCCATGCCAGTAGCCGTTGCGGGCGCCGATGCGCGGTGGCGGCACGGGCGAGCGGCGCACGAGGTGATAGTGGTCGACGATGCCGGCCATGCCGTCGGCCTGCGGATACAGCCGCAGCACGTCCACGCCGAGTTCGCGCAGTTGCAGGATTTCGGGCCCGAGGTCGGTCACTTCCTCGCCCTGGACCTGGATGCCGTTGATGCGCAGGAACGGGCGTCCCTCGCGCGTGGCCAGCGGCATGCCGTCGGGGTATTCGATGCAGCGGAAGTCGCATTGGTCCTTGGCCACGTCCAGGGCGCGGGCGGTGAAGCAGCGCGCGGAGTAGGCCAGGGGCAGGCGGCCGAAGGCGACCACCTCCAGCTCGGGCATCGGCTGTTCCTCCGCCAGCATGGCGGCGCGCAATTCGCGCAGCAGGGTGTAGCCCTGTTCCACGCCGGGCACCCAGCGGCGCAGGCCGTCATCCATCAGCATGGCCAGCGCGTGGTGGTTGTAGATGTTGAGCGTGGGGCCGGCGACGAACGGCATGCCGCGCTCGCGGCACAACTGCACGGCGGAAAGATCGTTCGCCTCAATCCAGCAACCGCCCTCGTCGATCAGCCGCTGCAGCACGCCCAGTTCGGACTCGGCCTCGATCAATGCCAGCGACGACAGCACGATCTGCTTGCCGCTTTCGGCCAGCTCCGCCGCCAGCGCAATCCAGTCGCGCGTGCCCAGCTCACGCCGTTTGCTGCACACCGTCTCGCCCAGATAGATGATGTCCAGCGGCCAGCCGGCGGCTTCGCGATAGAACGCCAGCGTGCGTTCGCGCGGCCAGAAATACTGCAGCGGGCCCAGGCTCAGTTTCATCATCGTCATCGGTTCAATGCCAAAAGTCAGTGCCACGAACGGTGATAGGGACCGAGCGTGGTCTGGTGACCCTCGGCGTGCCGGGACAGTGACGATTGCCACTGCGGCTGCAGTTTCCACGCGGCGGGCGCGGCGGCATGCCGGTCCAGCGCCTCGCGCCAGGTGCGGGTGACGGAGGCCACATAGGCGACGCCACGCTGGCGGCCTTCGATCTTCAACGCGGCCACGCCCGCCCTTGCCAGTCGTGGCAGCAGCTCCAGCGTGTTGAGGCTGGTGGGTTCTTCCAGTGCGTGGAAGATCTCGCCGCCGACGTCGAAGCGCCCCTTGCACACGGTGGGATAACCGGCCGGCTCGGCCGGCTCGAACCTGTCCATCAACACCTGGTTCAGGCGCACGCTGCGGCGGCCGTCGTCGTGCTCCTCCCAGCGCACGAAACTGGCGGGCGAACACACGCCGTGCCGGTTCGGCGAGGCGCCGGTGACATAGCTGGAGAGCTGACAACGGCCCTCCACCATGATGCACAGGCTGCCGAACGCGAACACCTCGATCGGCACCGGCGAGCCTTCGCACAGGCGCTCCACCTGCTGGATCGACAGCACCCGTGGCAGCACCGCGCGGCTGATGCCGAAGCGCTCGTGCGCGTAGCGCAGTGCCGGCGCGGTGGTGGCCGATCCCTGCACCGACAGATGCCGTTTCAGCGACGGGTGCCTGCGCGTGGCGTAATCGAGCACCGCCATCTCGGCCGCGATGATCGCGTCGCAACCGAACTCGGCCGCCTTGTCCACCGCGGTGTACCACTGGTGCAGCCGCGCGCTGTCCGGGTAGGTGTTCAACGCCAGGTACACCTGCCGACCACGCTGGTGTGCGTAGACAATGCCGGCGTGCAACTCGTCGTCGCTGAAGTTGAGCCCGGGGAAGGCGCGCGCATTGGTCTGGTCGCGGAAACCCGCGTAGACGGCGTCGGCGCCGGCGTCGATCGCCGCTTGCAGCGCGGGCAGGTTGCCGGCAGGACAGACCAGTTGCATACGCACCTCGAAGACAGGGAAGAGGCAGGCATCGTGGTGGCCGTCGCCGATGACTGCGTTGACGTGGGTCAGCTTGGCCGGTGATCGCCGCCGCGTTGATGGCGGGGTCGGACAGACGGGTCGTGGCCACACTCAGCCGGGCGGCTCAGTCGATTGCAGGGCGTGCCACAACGCATCCGCGCGTGCCTCCACCGCAGCATCCGGCACGATTGGCCGGCTCCACGCGCGGGTGGTTTCGGACGGCCATTTGTTGGTGGCGTCGATACCGAGCTTGGAGCCGAGCCCCGCCACCGGGCTGGCAAAATCGAGGTAATCGATGGGGGTGTTCTCCACCAGCATCGTATCGCGCGCCGGGTCCACCCGCGTCGATACCGCCCAGATCACCTGCGACCAGTCGCGCACGTCGATGTCGTCGTCCACCACGATCACGAACTTGGTGTAGGTGAACTGGCGCAGGTACGACCACACGCCCATCATGATGCGCCGCGCGTGGCCAGCGTACTGCTTGCGGATACCGACCACCGCGATGCGGTACGAGCACGCTTCCGGTGGAAGAAAGAAGTCGACGACCTCGGGGAACACCTTCTGCAGGATCGGAACGAACACGTCGTTCAAGGCCATCGCCAGCACCGACGGCTCGTCGTGCGGCGCACGGCCCATGTAGCTGCCGTGGTAGATCGCATCGCGGCGCAGGCGCATGCGTTCGATGGTGAATACCGGGAAATGATCCTGCGCGTTGTAGTAGCCGGTGTGGTCGCCGAACGGGCCTTCCAGCGCGGTGTCGTGCGGATGGATGAAGCCTTCCAGCAGGATTTCCGCGCCGGCCGGCGCATCCAGGCCGGTCAACTCGCTATGCCATACCTGCGTGCGCTGGCCGCGCAGCAGTCCCGCGAATTCGTACTCGGACAAGGTATCGGGCACCGGCGCCACCGCCGCGAGCAGGGTGGCCGGATCGGCACCGATCGCCACCAGCACGGGGAAGGGCTGCTGCGGATGCGCGGCGCACCAGTCGGCGTAATCCAGCGCGCCACCGCGGTGCGGCAGCCAGCGCATGATCACCCGGTTCGGCCCGATCACCTGCTGGCGGTAGATCGCCACGTTCTGCCGCAGCTTCTGGGTGCCACGTGTCACCACCAGGCCAAAGGTGATCAGCTTGCCGGCGTCGCCGGGCCAGCAATGCTGGATGGGCAGGCGCGAAAGATCGATGTCGGCGCCACGCAGAGTCTCTTCCTCGAACGCAGCGTCGCGAACCCGTCGCGGTGCCACATGGGCGAGTTGCGCCAGCTCCGGCCAGGTGGACAAGGCCTGGCGCAGGCTGGATGGCCAGCGCGGTTCCTTGATCGCGGCGAGCAGCTGGCCCAGCTCGCGCAGCGAGGCCAGCGGACGCCCGGCCAATGCCAGCTCGATCCGTCGCCGGTGCCCGAACAGGTTGCCGAGCAGGGCGTGGTTCGATCCCGCCGGCTGCGTCATCAGCAGCGCAGGGCCGCGCTCGCGCAAGGCGCGCAGCGACAACGCGGTGGATTCCAGGTGTGGGTTCACCGGCTGGTTAACGCGCTGCAGCAGGTGCTCGCGTTCGAGCCGGCCCAGGAACGCGCGCAGGTCGTGGAAGCTCACCCGGGCAGGCTCGGCGTCGCCACCGGCAACGCGGGGACGGCGCACACGGGGCGATGCGAATGGCCGACCACGGAGGTGACGCCGCATGCCCGGTTCCGCCGGCTTTCGCGTACGGTCGCGTCAACCATGCAACCAGCCCAGCGGGTGATGCATGCGGGCCACGCCGAGCATGAAGATGTAGGTCCCAAGCGCCAGGGCGAAACAGACGGCTCGCGCACGTCGGCTCTTCGCACGCTTCAGCGCCAGCGTTCCCAGCACGACGTAGACGACCAGCAACACCAGCTTGGTGGTGAGCCAGCCGTTGGCGAACATCGCGCCGGGCAGGATGGTCAGCAGCATCAATGCGGCGGTAAGCAGCGTGGTGTCGATGCTGTAGCTGAGAAAGCGTACCGGCGCCCATTGCGCGATGCGGTTTCGGCCAGCAAGCACCAGCGTGCCGCGCAAGGCGAACAAGGCGCCGCTGATCAGCACGCAGAGGATGTGCACCGCCTTGATCTGGGGGTAGAACTCAAGCATGGGAATCGTCGCTCGGGACTTGGGATGATCGCCACGTCATGCCCGTCATTCCAGCGAAGGCTGGAATCCAGTGCCTCTGCTTTTCAACGGCTTGGAAGTCACTGGATTCCGGCGTTCGCCGGAATGACGGCATCGTTTCCAACGGCACCTGGCGAAGCTCAAGCCTCCTCCAGCACCTTGCGCGCGCTTGGTGTCGGCGCCGACGCCACCTGCACCAGCGGCTCGACCGGCTGGCGCCTGTCCTTCAGCAGCCACAGCGACGCCACGAACACCGATATCAGCACCGCGCCCACCGCGAACAAGGTGTCGCCCGGCACGCGCATCCACACCAGCATGTGGATCAGCGGGCGGTCCATGAACTCGGCCGAGCGGGCGAACCAGTAGCCGTGCTCCAGCACCGCCTTCAACTGCAGGATGCCCAGCGGCAGCAGGGTCAGCACTGCCATCAGCGAGAGGCCGATGTTGAGGCACCAGAACGAACCGCGCAGCCAGCCTTCGCGCCACGGCGCCGCCGGCTTGATGCCGCGCAGGCAGAACAGCATCAGGCCCAGGCCGAGCATGCCGTACACGCCGAACAAGGCGGTATGACCGTGCGTGGCGGTGAGGTTGAGGCCCTGCATGTAGTACAGCGCGATCGGCGTGTTGACCAGGAAACCGAACATGCCCGCACCGACCAGGTTCCAGAAACTCACCGCCACGAAGAACATGATCGGCCAGCGGTAGCGCGCCATCCACGGCGCCACGTGCTGCTTCTTCCAGGTGTCGTAGGCCTCCAGCCCGATCAGCGCCAGCGGCACCACTTCCAGCACCGAGAAGCTGGCGCCAAGCGCAATCACCGCGGTGGTGGTGCCGGAGAAGTACAGATGGTGCAGCGTACCCAGCACGCCGCCGGCCATGAACACGATGGTGGCGAACAGCACGCCGACGGTGGCGGTGTGCGCACGGATCAGGCCGAGCTTCAGGAACAGGTAGCTGATCACCGCCGTGGCGAACACTTCGAAGAAGCCTTCCACCCACAGGTGCACCACCCACCAGCGCCAGTACTCGACCATCGCGATATGGGTGTGCTCGCCCCACATCAGGCCGGCGCCGTAGAGCAGGCCGATCGCCACGGTGGACAGGAACAGCAAACCCACGATCGAGGACGTCGCCGTCTTGCTGCGCATCACCGGCCACAATGCACGCCCCACCAGGAACACCCACAGCATCAGGCCGATGAACAGGAAGATCTGCCAGAAGCGACCGATGTCGGTGTACTCCCAGCCCTGGTGGCCGAACCAGAAGTTGTGCTGCAGGCCCAGCTTGTCCATCACCGCCAGCCATTGGCCGGCGAACGAACCGACCACGATCACCAGCAGGCACACCCACAGGAAGTTCACCCCGAAGCGCTGGAACTTCGGCTCGTAGCCGGAAATCATCGGCGCGATGTACAGGCCGGTGGCCAGCCACGCGGTGGCGATCCACAGCACCGCAAGCTCCGTATGCCAGGTGCGCGTGAGTGAGTAGGGCAGGTAGTTGGCCAGCGCAAGACCGTAGGCTTCCTGGCCTTCCACCTGGTAGTGCGCGGTGGTGGCGCCCAAGAGGATCTGCGCCAGGAACAACGCCAGCACGGTCCAGAAATATTTCGCCGTGGCCTTCATCGACGGCGTCGGCTTGAGATCGGCGAGCGGGTCGCGCGCGGGAATCGCCGGCAGCGGTTCGTCGCTGACGTGGCGTGCGTGATGCCAGGCCAGCAGGGCAATGCCCATGATCATGAACAGCACGCTGAAGATCGACCACATGAAGCTGGTCGGCGTGGCCACGTTGCCCACCACCGGATCGAACGGCCAGTTCTGCGTATAGCTGATGGTGCTGCCCGGACGCTCGGCGGCCGCCGCCCAACTGGTCCACCAGAAGAACGCGGTGACCATGCGGCGGTGTTCCATCTCCGCGATGGTGTTGTCGCGCATCGCGTATGTTTCGCGCAGCTTGGCCGTCGCCGGGTCGTTGCTGAACAGGCTCATGTAGTGCGCGCCGACGATCGCCATCGCCTGCGCCCGCAGCGGCGACACGGTGATGGTGTCGGTGGCCGCGTCGTAGGTGTTGCGTCGCAGCTCGGGCTGGATGCGCGCTTTCAATGCGGCCTGGTGTTCCGCATCGAGCGACGCGAACGAGGCGGCACCTTCGTCGCGCGCCAGCAATTCCAGCATGGCCATCGCTTCGCGATGCAGCCAGTCGGCGCTCCAGTCCGGCGCAAGCAGGGCGCCGTGGCCCCAGATCGAACCAAGTTGCTGGCCGCCGATGCTCTGCCACACTTGCCGACCTTCGTCCAGGTCGGCGCGGGTATAGAGCGTCTGGCCGTCACTGGTGACGACGGCCGCCGGCAGCGGCGGCGCCTCCTGGTGAACCACATCGCCCACCCACAGCAATGCGGCAAATGACGATATCAGCAAGGCGGCAAGGCCAAGCCAGAGTTTTCGAGTGGTACTCATCGCGCATCTCCCTGTGATGCGCGCATGCTGGCGGCAACCCCTGGAGGCCTTCTTGATTCAGGTCAGGTAGCGCGGGCCAGCCGCTGTGCGAAATTGTCGCAGGCCGTGATCGGCGGGCAGCCGCCATGACCACGGGCATCGCTGCAGATTGCCGCATGCGCTTTCATGGCGACGCTCTGCCCGGCGAGAACCCGATAGCATGATGGCGCGATCGACGAGCGAGGCCACCCGTTGCAGCAACGTGCGGTGGCAGGAGCATGGGGTACGCCTTGAGGCAAGGGCAAGGCAATCGCGGTCACGAAACAACAACATGCCAACAAGAGTCCAGCCAACAAGAGTCCGGCAAACAGGAGTCCGAGCAACGATGAGCCGTCCGCCGATATCCAGGTGGTTGCCGCTGGCAGCGCTTGCCTTGGCGCCACTGGCGCATGCCCAACTGCTGACCGACGCGCAACCGAAAACCGTGCAGTCGGTGCTGGAGTCGGTGAATCACTACTGCAGTGGCTGCCACAAGGTCCCGCCATTCGATGTCATGCCCAAAAGCGGCTGGCCCCGCGTCATCCAAGGCATGGCCGACATGGCCGCTTCAAAAGCCGGCCATGAAGCGATACCAGCGGACGTGGTCAGGGACATCACCGCCTTGTATGTGGGCAGCAGCCCGGCGAGCCTGCCGCGGCTGCCCCATTTCACCCGCGAAAGCAGCCCGCTGACATTCGGCATGACGGAACTGGGGGAGAAATCCGCGGTGCCGCTGATCCTCAACATCAACGCGACACCGCTGCACGACGAAGCGAACCCCGGGTTCATCATCTGCGACGGCGCCGGCAGGAAGGTGGTTCTCTTGCAGAAGAAGGGGCGCGCCTGGCGCGAAACCGCGCTCGCGGATATCGACATACCACTGCACACCGACGTCGCCGACCTCGATGGCGACGGATACAAGGACATCATCGTGGCGGACCTTGGCACGTTTCCGCCGTCTCCGGCACTGACCGGGAAAGTCGTCCTGCTGCGGCAGCTGCCGTCGGGAAAATTCGAGAAGCAGGTGTTGCTGGACAAGGTCGGCCGGGTGACCGATGCGCGTGCCATGGACATCGACAATGACGGCGACCTCGACATCGGCGTAGCCATCTTCGGCGGCGGCGACGTGGGCGAACTGGCCTGGCTGGAAAACCTGGGCGGCGGCAAGTTCGTGCCGCACCGGATACTGAAGGTCACCGGCGCGCTGAACATTTCCCCGGTCGACCTGGACAACGACGGAAAGATCGACTTCGTGAGCCTGATCGCTCAACAGCACGAGGCGGTCGTGGCCTTCATGAACAAGGGGCAGGGCAGTTTCGCCTACACCGCGCTGTACCGCGGGCCGCACCCGATGTTCGGATCGACCAGCATGAAGGTGATCGACATGGACGGCGACAAGGACCCCGACATCCTGTTCACCAATGGCGACGCGCTCGACTACCAGCCCGATCCCAAGCCGTATCACGGCGTGGAATGGCTGGAGAACAAGGGTGACTTCACGTTCGAATTCCATGACATCGGCCGCTACTACGGCACCGCCATCGCCGACGCCGGCGATCTCGACGGCGATGGCGACACGGACGTCGTGGCCGGCAGCTGGCTCAACTATTGGGACGACCCGCAACGCCAGAGCCTGGTGTGGTTCGAAAACGACGGCGCCCAGAACTTCACGCCACACGCCATCATCAGCCGGCCCGCCGGTGTCGTCGCGCTGGCGCTGTCTGACGTCGACCACGACCACCGCCCGGACATCGTGGCCGGCATCTTCGAGCTGGATCTGCTGGGTGAATTCGTGAAGAAGGACGGCGCCGATGAAGCTGCCCCGGATACCGCCAAACCCGCCAACGCCGCCTTGAAGCCGCGGCTGATCCTGTTGCGGGGCGAACGCGCCAAGCCGCCGCATTGACCTGAAGCGAGCGGCATCGAAGCCACTGATCCCGGTCAATGAGCCAGCATCCTTGACGCCGCATCATGCCCGCTGCGCATAGGCGGCAACGCCTCGGAAATGCCACATCAAGCCACCGAGCCACCACGTTCACCGTGGGCCAGACCGGTGGCCGCCATCCTCATCAGAGTAGACGCATGAAGTTCAGCCTGTTGCCGGTGCTGGCGAGCCTGATCGCCAGCCAGGCCATCGCCGCGACCGACGAAGTCATCGTGACCGGTACCTACAGCCCCGCGACGGCCGAACAGATCGCCTCATCGGTCACCGTCATCGATCACCAGCAACTGCTCGCCTTGAGCAACCACAGTCTTGCCGATGCCTTGCGGCAGGTGCCCGGCGTGTGGGTCGCGGCACAAGGTGGCCCCGGCGGCCTCACCACGATCAGCCTGCGCGGCGCCGAGGCCAACCACACCCTGGTGCTGGTCGATGGCATCGAGATGAACGATCCGACCAACACGCGTGGCGGCGCGTTCGACGTCAACGACATCAACATCGCCTCGATCCAGCGCGTGGAGATCATCCGCGGCGCCCAGTCGGCCATCTACGGGTCGGATGCGCTGGCCGGTGTCATCCACATCATCACCGCGTTACCCACCGCGACCGTTCAACAGCAGCTCTCCCTGTCCGCAGGCGGGCATGGTTACCGAAGCGGCAGCTTCAGCAGCACCGGCACGATGGACAACACGGGCTATGCGCTGCGACTGCAGGACAAGCGCGCCGGCACGCCCATTGCGGGCAGCAGCGCCAACAACCGGGAAGCCCTGATAAAACTCGACTCGACTCTCGGCGCCCATCAACTGGACTTCACCTGGCGCCACATGGAGGGAGAAAAAACCACCTTCCCCGAACAAAGCGGCGGCCCGCTGTTTGCGCGCCGCCGTGACCTGGATCGAAGCCGCTACACCGACCAGAACGCCGCCGCTTCATGGGCGTGGGCGATAAGCGACGGCTGGACCAGCACACTCGCCGCGACATGGTTCAACCGCGATCAGAACATCGACTCCCCCGGCATCATCCCCTTCGACGCCGTGCCCCCCAACGGTGCCAGGACGGATTTCACCCGCGCCGACATCAAGTGGATCAACACCCTGGGCGACAAGCAGGGCAGCTGGGCCAACATCGGGTTCGAAGGCAGACGCGAGGCCGGGGAGAGCAGGGGATACCTTGTCTACGGCGAGCGGATACCCACCGACTTCCGCCTCAGCCGCTCCACCCGCAGCGCTTTCCTCAATCTCAACAGTTACCTCACCGGGCACCTGTTCGTGGGCGCAAGCCTCCGCTCCGACAGCAACGCCCACTTCGGCACACGACAAAGCGTGCAGGGCGGGTTCCGCTATCAGCTGAGCGAAAATATCAGCTGGTTCGCCAACGCAGGCACCGGCTACAAACTGCCGAGCTTCTTCGCCCTCGGCCATCCGCTCACCGGCAACAAGGACTTGAAGCCCGAGCGGTCGACCACCCGCGACACCGGCATCGAATGGACGGCCAGCGACACCGTCCTCAACCTCAGCTACTTCGTCAACGACTACAGGGACCTGATCGACTTCGACAGCGTGCTGTTCCGCAACGTCAATCGCGCGCACACCCGAATGAAAGGTGTCGACATCGACGCCCGCTGGCATTCCAACGACCGGAAATGGGCCCTGGGCGCACACGGCAGCTACACCGATATCGACGCGGAAAGCCCCTTGCTTGGCCGACCGAGAATCAAGGCGGGCGCCACCACAACCTATGCGCCCAACGACCGCTGGCAAGTCGACCTCAACTACCTCTGGACCGGCCACCGCGTCGAAGCCAGCCGCTACAGCGGCGACGTCGTCAACGAAACCATGCCCGAGTACGACCGCCTGGATGCCCGCGTGACATACCGCATCAACCCGCAACTGGCCATCAACCTCAGCGTCGAGAACGTCACCGACGAGCACTACATGGACGACATCGGTTTCCCGGCAGTCGGCACGACCGGTTTCGTCGGCATCGATTTCGATTTCTGATTCGTCCAAACCGTGGTCGGGAATCGACCGGCGGCACGGCTTGCCGATCACGTCCAGCAGAAGTTGGAACCGCAGACGCAAAACTCCACAACGAAATAGAAAGTCGCTCGCAAGCAGGGCATCGATCCGTCGAGAACCAGTTTCCGGCCACCACGCGGCCGAGGCGCCCTTGGAGGTCATATTCGTAATTTGACATAATATACATTATGCGAAGTCACGGATGTACCGAAGTCGGTTCGGCGTCGGCGTGCTCGCACATGGCATGTCTCCCCCGATGGCTTTCGTGAGTTGCGTCACGCCTGCCTGTTGAACCGCAAGGCATGCG